>NZ_JAUETE010000021.1:0-99509 GCF_032484535.1 Bradyrhizobium sp. SZCCHNS3016 | reverse complement strand
CGGCGGCATAAACTCCCAGCCGCCTATCAGCAGACTCGGTTTAACCGAGGACAACCTCCTGAGGCTCCACAGCTAGTTACCTGGTTGAGGGCGTCGGGCCGGGTTGATTTCGCGCAAGGCCGTGCGCGGGCGACGTGCTCAGATCGGTCGCCTTTTCTGAGGAGCAAGATCATGCAAACCCCGGCTCAAATCGAATTCGAGAATCTGACGCCGTCTCCTGAGCTGCAAGCTGCGATTAGCCAGCACATTTCCGAGCTGGAAAAGCGCTTCGGTCGAGCGACCGCAGGTCGCGTCATCGTGCGAGGCCCTGGCGAGCGTCACAAGACGGGCGGTCAGTACCAGGTAAACATCCGGCTCGTTCTTCCCGACGGGCGCGAAGTCAACGTGGGCCGGACGCCCAAGGAGGATGAAAGGTATGCCGACCCGACCTTTGCAGTGGACGACGCTTTCAAGCGGGCGCGGCGGCAACTGCAGGATCAGGTGCTTGTGATGCACCGCGAGACGAAGCACCACCAAGGAGAGCCGGTCGGCACCGTGCTACGGATCGATCCTAGCGGCGAATTCGGGTTCCTCGAGGCGGACGACGGCCACGAGGTTTATTTCAATTGCAACAGTGTTCTGGAAGGCCGCGCGAATATCGCCGTCGGCGCGCGTGTCAGCTATGTCGAGGAGCTCGGAGAAAAGGGGCCTCAGGCCAGCACGGTCAGGCTCCTGAGCAAACACGGCATGCGGACGTAGGTGGTTCCTCATCTCAATTGGTGGTGTGCTCACAATGGACAGTAGCTGGACGCCTCGTACCGCACGGACGCGGAGCGATCGGTTGCGCCTCTTTGCCTTGAATGGCAGCACGGAGCTGGGCGAGCGGATTGCGTCCTCATTGGGCTGCAAGCTGGCGGCCCACGAAGAGCGCAGCTTTGAAGACGGCGAACACAAGGTCCGGCCACTCGATACGGTTGCCGGGTGCGATGTCTTTGTCGTTCACAGTCTTCACGGAGGTCCGATTGAGAGTCCGAACGACAAGCTTTGTCGTCTGTTGTTCATGATCGGCGCACTGAAAGACGCAGGTGCCACGAGCGTGACCGCAGTCACGCCATATCTTTGCTATGCGCGAAAGGATCGCAGAACGAAAGAGAATGATCCCGTGACGATCCGTTACCTGGCGTCGTTGTTCGAGGCGGTCGGCACGGCCAGGATGGTGACGCTCGATGTGCATAACGAGGCTGCCTTCGAGAATGCATTCCGCTGCCCTTCGATTGCACTCACCACGGCGCCGCTGCTGATCGGAAGGATAAAATCAATCGCCGGCGACAGGCCGATCAGCGTCGTCTCTCCCGACCTCGGTGGTGGCAAGCGGGCCGATCTGTTGCGGGAGGCATTGCAAAAGGCCTTGCAGAGACCCATAGGCAAGGCCTTCGTCGAGAAACATCGCAGCTCCGGCCGGGTATCCGGCGACCTCTTTGCCGGCGACGTGGCTGATGCGTTCTGCGTCGTCGTCGACGACCTCATCAGCAGTGGCGGAACCCTGGTGCGTGCGGCGAAAGCGGCGCGCGCGCACGGTGCAGGAAGTGTCATTGCGTGCGTCGCTCACGGCCTGTTCATGCCGGGGGCGGAAGCGGCACTTGCGGACGCGTCTATCGATCACATTATCGCGACGGACACCGTTCCGCCGTTTCGGCTGCGCCCGGGTCCGGTTCTTGCCAAGCTTGAGGTGATCTCGGCGGCTCCGCTGCTGGCAGAAGCCATCAGACGGCTGCATCAGAACGAATCGCTGGCCGATTTGATGATGTATCAGGCTTGATGAAACCTTGCTCGATTCATCGGGCGAGCAGCCGTTCAAGCCGCTTTGCATCGGCTTCGGCAAGGGCGAGATAGTGGTGCGCGACGCGGGGCCATTTTTCCGGCGTGCGCGGCCGGGCATCGAGCAAATGCGCGATGGACAAGCGCGCCCGTAGCATCGCGCGACCAACTCGATAAAACAGGAATACGCCGCTTGCCGGATCATCGTGCAGCGTGCGTGCCAGCCCTTGTCGGATCGTGTCGCCGAACCATCGGCTGCCAAGCCGCTCGCATTCGAGGTGCAGAAACGCGATCTCGTCCAGTGCATCGCTGGCTCGCAAACGCGAATTGAACTCGAGACAGTCGATGATCGGATGGGCAGGCGTGAGCCAGATGTGCTCTGGTCTCAGGTCGCCGTGACCATCGACGATAAGCCTTTGCGAGACCCGATCGATGAGGATCCGGGCGTTCTGCTTGAGAAATCGTCGTTGAACGGACGCAACGCGCAAGATCATGCCGTGCGGCAGGGCGAAGCGTCGATTCAGCAGGACTTGCAAATCGAGGACGGCGGCTTCGTGCAACGAAGCCAAATAGGTCTCTGGGTCGATCAGGACCCGCGAAGCATGCGAATAGAACCCGGCGAGAACCGCTGCGAGCTGGTCGGCATCGGTCTGGCGAGCCGTGCCGTTGCGCAGCATGGCCTCGAGCGTTTCGTCCTCGTTCAGCCGGCGCATGACGACGAGCCAGTCAGCCACCGGACCGGAGCCGCCGATCGCGTACCCCGAAGCAGTCTCGGTCAGCGGAACGACGCCGAGATAGACGTCGGACGCCAGCCGGTGGTTGAGGCTGGCTTCTGCCAGGCAGGCCGCCCTGCGGCGAGCCAGAGTCGAAAAATCGAGATAGGCAAAACGGACCGGCTTCTTGAGCTTGTAGACCCGCCCGCCATTCATGAAGACCCAGGACATGTGGGTCTCGCGCGTCTGAAGGCGGTCGGGAACGGGAGTGTAGCCCTCGGGGCGGCTCAGGAATGCGACCTTGCCGGAAAGGGCAGAAACGCTGACGTTCTCGGCACCGTCCGTCGTGAGCTCGTTCTGGCGGTCCAGCATGACACTCACTTGCCAAACGAAGACCGAGACAGTTTGACACCGATCAACGATCCCGGGCGCCGGAGCAATAATCTGAAAAAAATTCAAGCGGATCTGCGGACATGTTGTTTCAGGACCGGGAAGACGCCGGCCGTCAGCTGGCAAAAACCTTGCTCAAGTACAAGAGCCGCCATCCCGTGATTCTGGCGTTGCCTCGCGGCGGCGTTCCCGTGGCGGCTGAGGTGGCCGAACGGTTGGAAGCGCCGCTCGATCTGGTTCTGGTGCGCAAGATCGGCGCGCCCATGCAGCCGGAGCTCGCGATCGGGGCGGTGGTGGACGGAGACGATCCGATTATCGTTCGCAATCAGGACGTCATCGATCTGACCGGCGTGAGCGAGAAGACGTTCGACGCCATCTGCGCCGGTGAGCTTGCCGAGATCGACAGGCGGCGCGAACTTTATCTTGGCGGTCGCCTGCGGTCCGACGTCAAAGGGCAGGTCGCGATCATCGTCGACGACGGCATTGCGACGGGGGCGACGACGCTCGCAGCGATCCGCGCGCTGCGAAGACGAGAGCCGAAGGAGTTGGTCCTAGCCGTCCCGGTCGCGCCGCTCGAGACCTTGCAGCGGTTGCACACGGAGGTCGATGCAGTCGTTTGCCTGGACACGCCGCGAGACTTCGGCGCGATCGGCTACTATTATCGTGACTTCGGCCAAGTCAGCGATGACGAGGTCATCGCAACCTTAAAGCGGTTCCCGGCGAAGAAGATGACGACACCGGCCTCCTGATCTCGGGGTTGCTCATGAATACGTCGTCAAGCGCGCTCCTGACGGACCTGTACCAACTGAACATGGTGCAGGCGTATCTGGAAGCGGGCCAGACGCAGACCGCCGTCTTCGAATTCTTCGTCCGGAAGCTGCCGCCCCAGCGCAACTTCCTGGTGGCGGCCGGTCTGGAGCAGGCGCTCGAGTTCCTGCGAGGTCTGCGCTTTTCCGACGACGAACTGAGCTGGCTGATACGAAGCGGCCGGTTCAGCGCGAGCTTAATCCATTATATCGCAGATTTCCGCTTCAGCGGTGACGTTCACGCCATGCCGGAGGGCACGGTATTCTTCGCCAACGAACCTATCCTCCGCGTCACGGCGCCTCTCCCCGCGGCTCAACTCGTCGAGACCCGCTTGATCAATCTGTTGCATTTCCAGTCGCTGATCGCGTCCAAGGCCGCCCGCATGGCGCTGCTTGCGCCGAACAAGCTGTTGGTCGATTTCGGGCTGCGCCGGGCTCATGGCGCGGAAGCCGGTCTTTTGGCAGCCCGCGCCAGCTATATCGGGGGCTTTGCCGGGACTGCGACCGTTCTCGCAGAGAAATGCTTCGGAATCCCTTCCTATGGCACGATGGCGCATTCGTTCGTCCAGTCGTTCGATGACGAGACGGCAGCGTTTGAAGCTTTTGCGCGGGCAAGACCGAAGGATCTCGTGCTGTTGATCGACACCTACGACACGGACATGGCGGCCAGAAAGGTGGTGGCCTTGGCTCCCCGGCTGCGGGCCCTTGGCATTTCCATCCGTGGAGTGCGGATCGACAGTGGTGACTTGGTGGCGCTCTCGAGAAGCGTCCGGCTCATCCTTGATGAGGGCGGTCTCGAGGACGTGACCATTTTCGTCAGCGGCGGCATCGATGAAGAAGCTCTGTCTTCCTTTGCTTGCGAAGCCGCCCCCATCGACGGTGTCGGGATCGGCACCAGCCTGGCGACATCCTCCGATGCCCCCGCCCTCGACTGCGCCTATAAGCTGCAAGAGTATGCAGGCACGCCGCGACGAAAGCGTTCGACTGGCAAAGCGACTTGGCCGGGCCGCAAGCAGGTGTGGCGTCGCTATGATCCCGACGGCCACATGGCATCCGACGTGCTCTCGACGGACGATGATGTCCGAGAGGGAGAGGCCCTGATCGTCCCTGTCTTGCAACAAGGGCGTCCGGTCACGCATCAGCCCTCGCTGCAGGATATCCGCGCCTACGCCCGGACTCAATTGGAGCGACTGCCGAGAGCTCTTGAGGGACTCCAGGTCGGCTCGTCCTATCCGGTCCATGTGGCGGCACGGCTCCGAGAATTGGCCGCTGCTGTCGACTTGAAGACGAAGTAGGTTGCTGCGGCTAATTCTCGTCATCTGTGTCAAGAGCGGAACGCGCGGTGTGCACCTAGAAGGCATGGAGAGCGCCTATGCCGGTTCAGAATGCCGAAATTGCCAAGATGTTCGACCAAACCGCGGAGCTCCTGGAGATCAAGGGCGACAATCCCTTCCGTTCCCGCGCGTATCGTAACGCAGCCCGCCTGATCGAGCGCCTGCCCAAGAGCATCACCAGCCTGCTGAAGGCTGGCGAGGATCTCTCCGAGCTACCTGGGATCGGCAAGGACCTCGCGGGCAAGATCGAGGCCATCGTAACGTCGCACAAGTTCGATGTGCTTGACCGGCTCAAGCGCGAGCTGCCGGGTGACCTCGGTGAGATTGCGGCGCTTCCCGGGCTCGGGCCCAAGCGGATCAAACTCCTCTACGACAAGCTGGGCGTCCGTTCACTCGAGGATGTGCGACGCGCGATCAGATCGGGGCGACTGCGCGAGCTGAAAGGGTTCGGGGTCAAGAGCGAGCAGAAGCTCGCGGCGGCCCTGGCCAAGCCGCAGGCGGAAAAGCGTTTCAAGCTGTCGGAGGCCGAGGCTGAAGCAGAAGCGCTGCTCAACTATCTACGTGACGCCAAGCGGAGTGAGATGGCGGTTGCCGGAAGCTATCGCCGCAGGCGTGAGACCGTGGGCGATCTTGACCTCGTCGTAGCCGCGCGCGACGGCGCGGCGATCGGCGGCAAGCTCGCCAAGTACGAGAATGTCGCCAATGTTCTTGCACACGGCCCCACCAGAACGACCGTCGTCCTCCACTCCCGTCTCCAGGTCGATCTGCGGGTGGTTCCGAAGGCGAGCTACGGGGCGGCGCTGATGTACTTCACAGGCTCCAAGGCACACAACATTGCCCTGCGCAGCCTTGCCAACGACCGTGGCTGGAAGCTTAATGAATACGGCCTGTTTGACGGTCAGCGACGCATTGCAGGCGCAAGCGAAGAGGACATCTACCGCAAGCTCGGCCTTGCGGCGATTCCGCCGGAAATGCGTGAAGATCGCGGCGAGATCGCGCTTGCAAGGGCCGGCAATCTTCCCAGGCTGATTGCGCTCGGCGATATCAGGGGCGACCTGCATGTCCATTCCAACTGGAGCGATGGTACGGCGCCGGTTGCCGACATGGCGGCCGCAGCGAAAGCGCGAGGCTATAGCTACATCGCCATCACCGACCACAGCCAGCATGTTACGGTGGCCCATGGTCTGGATGCCGCAAGGCTGGGCCGGCAGATCGATGAGATCGACCGGCTGAACGAGAAACTGGCCGGCTTCACCATCCTCAAGGGCGCGGAGGTCGACATCCTCGCCGATGGGCGCCTCGACCTGCCTGACAAGGTCTTGTCGCGGCTCGATATCGTGATCGCCGCCGTGCACTACAAGTTCGATCTGTCCCGCAGACTGCAGACCGATCGCATCGTTCGTGCGATGGACAACAGACATGTGTCCATCATTGCCCATCCGACGGGAAGACTCATCGGTGAGCGCGAGCCCTATGAGGTGGACGTGGAGGCGATGGCCGCGGCCGCCGCCGCTCGCTGTTGTTGCCTCGAGCTGAATGCGGACCCCGACCGGCTGGATCTTACGGACATAAACGCCCACGCCGCCAAATTAGCCGGCGTCAGGCTCGCCATTTCGACGGACGCGCATGCCGCGGCTGGATTCGCCAACATGCGATTTGGCGTCGATCAGGCGCGGCGCGGCTGGCTGGAGCCGGCCGATGTGATCAATACGCAGCCGCTATCCAGGTTACGAAAGCTGCTAAAGCGATAGCAAACAGGCTGCCGCGGCGTTCACGCTCGTGCCAGCCCCATTCAATTGGCCCTCGACAACCACGGCAGATTGGATGTCCCCGCTCGAACAGGGGGCGCAGGCCTTTTGCTGGCGCTGGATCACGCCACGCTGGACGATAGGACGGCCGAGTTGTGCACCCCACGCCCCTCACAACTCCTTCATGAGGATCATCCAGGATAAAGTTGACCGGCCACCTCGGATCAGACGGCCATCTCCGTTTCGGGCAGTCGGTCTCGCCTCGGCTCTGGAATCTCCGTCATCGTCGCTTCCGTGAGCAGCAGTACGCTTGCCACAGAAACCGCGTTTTCGAGGGCGGTTCGCACAACTTTGACTGGATCCACGATCCCGGCCGCAACGAGATCGACATAGACCTTGCGTGCGGCGTCGAATCCGGTGTTGTCCTGGCTCGCCAACATCCGAGCAACGACGACGCCGCCATCCGTGGCGGAGTTTTCTGCGATCTGGCGTGCAGGCGCCTCAAGTGCGCGCTTGAGGATCTGGACGCCGGTCCTTTCATCCCCTTCGCACTGTGCCTCTTCCTGCTGGACCTTTTCGATGCAACGCAGGAGCGCCAGTCCGCCACCGGGTACAATACCTTCGGCGACTGCTGCTTTGGTCGAGCTGATAGCGTCGTCCAGCGCTTCCTTCTTGGCCTTCATTTCAGTTTCCGTCGGAGCCCCAACGCGGATGACGGCAACGCCGCCGGAGAGCTTGGCCAATCGTTCCTGGAGCTTCTCCCGGTCATAATCGCTGGTCGTCCGCTCGATCTCGCGGCGGATCTGTTGTATCCGGGCCTCAATGTGGCTCTTGTCGCCGCCGCCGCCGATGACGGTGGTGCTCTCCGTATCCGCGACCACGCGCGCGGCGCGGCCTAGCTGGGAGACGCCGGTATTCTCGAGCTTCAGCCCGATGTCGTTCGAGATCACCTGTGCGCCGGTCAGGATCGCGATGTCCTCCAGCATTGCCTTACGACGATCGCCAAAGCCGGGTGCCTTGACTGCGCATGCTTTGAGGATACCTCGGAGCCTGTTGACAATCAGAGTGGCCAGAGCCTCGCCTTCGATGTCCTCAGCGATGATCAACAATGGGCGTCCCGACTTCGCAACCTGTTCGAGCAAGTCGACCAGATCGCGCAACGCTCCGATCTTGTGATCGCAAAGCAGCACATGCGGATCCTCGAGTACGGCCTCCATCCGCTCAGCGTCGGTCACGAAATAGGGCGAAAGAAAGCCGCGATCGAATTTCAAGCCCTGGACGACGTCGAGCGCCGTTTCGGTGGTCTTGGATTCCTCTACCGAGATCACGCCGTCACCGCCAACCTTCTCCAACGCCTCGGCAACGAGGGCTCCGATCGACGCATCGTTGTGAGCGGAAATCGTTGCGACCTGCGCCTTCTCCTCCTGTGTCCTCACCGGTCGCGAGATTGCGCGTAGCGTGTCGATAGCCGCGCGCGCCGCGCGATCGAGACCACGCTTGAGATCAATCGCGCTTGCGCCGGCGACAACATTGCGAACGCCGTCGGCGAGAATGGCATGAGCCAGGATAGTCGAGGTGCTGGTACCGTCGCCGACGACATCGCCGGTGCGCTCGGCGGCCTGTCTGAGCACCTGCGCACCCAGGTTCTCCTCCGGATCCTTCAGATCGAATTCCTTGGCAATGGTGACGCCGTCATTGCAGACGACCGGCGTACCCCAGCTCTTCTGGATCAGGACCGATTTGGATTTTGGCCCCAGCGTCACCCGCACTGCGTCGGCCAGAAGGGTAGCCCCCCGCAGCACCTTTTCACGGGCAGCCGAGTGAAACAGAACCTGCTTGTGGGGCATGGCGGTCTCCGCTCATCTGAATTCCAACAAAATATGGCGCCCGGCGCGGCGCAAATTGATCTTGCTCAAGATCGGCTTCAGCCAGGAGCGAATCCCGATCCGAAACGACATCGGATCACAAACATGCCTGCTGTGAACAAGATCGTATTTCTGGGCGCGAGCAGCGCGGCATTCGGGATGAGCATGTTCCGCGACTTGTTCTCCTCGTCCGACCTTTGCCGGTGGTCAATTGGTTCTCGTGGGCAGGAACGCCGGGCGGCTTGGCGCTCGCTGCGCCTTGCTCAATGGCTGGGCGAACGCGCGAAACTGGTGCGGCTGATTGATGATGTGCTTGCCGGCCGAGCCATGATGCCATCGCGGTGGTTGCAGGCCTCGGGCGAGCGCGCTGCCATGATCATCTCCTCCGTGGTTCACGACCGCAAGCAGCTGATCGAATCGGCAGCTGTCCTTAATCAGGGCGTGATCCCGAACTCGCCAGCCAACGCCGCCGTCGATGTCCCCGTCGTTGCCGACGCCGCCGGGGATTCACCCTGTTTCTCTCGGACCATTGCCTGATGCGGACGCCAAGCTGATGGGCATCCAGGTCAATGTTCAACATCTCGCGGTTGAAGGGGCTATGCACGGCTCGAAGGAGCTTGCACTGCAGGCACTGCTGATCGATCCCGTCGTCAATTCGGAAGATGAAGGTATTCAGCCGCCGTCCCCTTCGGAGCTGACGGAAGCCTCAGAGAATTCGCTGCAACGCTCGCCGGTGTTCTTCAATAGCAGAAAACTCGCCTGCCGTCGTTGATATCCAAATGCTCTCGAATCGCACGTCAATGTGCTCGGCTGCATGCGAGAGTCCTCGGGTGTCCGCATTGACGCCGACCGCGTCACAGCGAGCACTCATCTTGCCGAGTTCAGCGAAGTAGGAGCGGCCATGAGAAGCAGTGAGGAAGGAATGGAAGAGGAGAGTTGCCGATCACTCCGTCCGCGCCGCGATCTGAAGAACTAAAGTCGATTCCGTTCGGCCAATGGCGCGCCTGCACGATCAACGAAGCATGTAAGGTTACGGGCTTGGGACGGACAAAATTTTACGAACTGATCGGTGCGGGGCATCTCACTACTACAACCGTTGGACGCCGGCGGTTGGTGCTCGTAGGCTCGCTCCAAGAACTGCTCGACGTTAACTCCTCGGGGCCAGGAAGTATCAGGCGGAATCGATCGACCATTGTGACGCGAGCAATGCGCGCGCGGCTGCGTAGAAGAACGCCCGGGCGAGACCGGACAGCGCTTGTGCCCCGGCTTCTCACCTGCCATCGTGTTGCAGGCGGACAAGACCACCCAGCGGCGTTCAGCTTGAGTTGACTCTGCTCGCTTGCCGTCAGCAGGCTGTCGTCCACCGGCCCGGACTTCTTAGGAAGGGTTAGCGCGAGCGAAGGCTTGCTCAGGCCGGCAATGTCTCCGGCAACTAGCCCATGGGTGGCGAAATAAGCGATCTTGTAATCGGCGAGGGGGCTGCCCTTCACGTTGGCCTCGGTTGCATTCTCATCGAGGAAGATGTCGCTCGCGGGCATGTTGGCCAGTTGAGCCCGATCCGAGCCGTTGTTCGTTATCTTGCGTGTCACAATCAGATGATGCTCGGCATCCACGTCGACCTGCACGTTGTAGCCGACGACGCCGGAACCGCGCCCGCTCGTCGCCATCGAACGGCTGTCCGGATCGGTCAGTGAGATTTTCTGGTCAGGAGAAGCAAGCATCTGCTTCTCGTAAACGGCAAACTTGCTCATTCCGCATTCAGTTTCTCGGTAAGCCTCGTCACCTTCGGCCAGGGCCTCCGTCAGCTCGTGTCGGTTGGCCGTGTCAAGTTGGCTCGGATAGCGAGCGACGCTCTCCGCCAGTTGCGGCATGCCGCCGTTCTACCTTCGCCCGCGTAAAGTTCTTGTCGCGGTTGTTCACGGCTTTGAACTTGCTGCCATCGATGGCAACACTCGCCGTCGCGAGAAGACCCATCTCGCCGAAGAGTTCGACGAAGCGCGCACATACCGTGCGCAGCGCCAGGCCATTATCTTTGCGGAAGTCCGCGATGATCTTGTGATCAGGTACGACCCGACCCAGCAGCCACATGGCTTCGACATTGCGGCCGGCCTCGCGTTCGAGCCGGCGGCTCGACTGCACCCGGCTGAAACAACCGAAAATGTAAAGCTTGAGGAGAACCGAGGGGGGTACGATGGCCGGCCAGTTGCCGCCGGTTCCACTCCCTCAAGGCTCATCTCAGCCAAATCGAGCGCATCGACAAACACGTCGATCACGCGAACGGGGGTTACTCTCGCCAATGAAATCATCGAGGCATTCGGGCAATAGCGTCCATTGCCCACGGTCCATGCTGAGCGAAGCGCCTCATCGGCGTCCCAGGGGGCAAATCCGGCTGTTGCCGGTCGGATGATGGTACAGACGGTGTACCTCCAGCTTCGGAAATACGCCCTCCCATCGCGGGACCTACGTTTCCTGCCATAAGCGGACCAACCACTTGCCGCTAGATCGTGCGCGCTGTTGATGGACCACCTGCGGGGGGCAGTGACAGTGCAATCAATTGGCAAGCGGCGCCACCAAGGAGCGCCATCGTTGCTCTGCGAGTTCAGTACGCATTCAACGTAGTCCGTTAGAAGCGATAGTTGACGCCCACGCGAACGATCTGGAGTTTCGTGCTCACCGTATGGTTGGCTACTTGTCCAGGGGAGCCAAATCCGGGTCCGTTGTTGAGAGTCGAATAGGAGAAGTCGCCGAGGTCGGCGTAGAGATACTCAGCCTTCGCGGACCAATGGTCTCGGAATGCCCATTCGACGCCACCACCGGCTGTCCAGCCGACACGGGTGCTGCTGCGACCGCCGACATGACATTCATTCAAGCCGTTCACGATCAGGCAGCCGTCGGCAAAATCCCACGCAAATCTCTTTGATGCGTCGACATTGGCGATCGCCGCGCCGCCCGTGCCATAGATCATGAATCGGTCAAAGGCCCAGCCAATGCGCCCTCGGACCGTGGCGAACCAATTCATGCCAATGTCGTCGACTGATGCAACCGTTCTCCCCGATACCGGCTCGACAACATTGCCGGTGTTTCGCGACACTTTGCCGTCAATGCCGTTGAAATCGCCCTCGATACCCAAGACCAGGTGAGACCAGCCTCCGGTTGTTGGCTGCCAGTTGCACCCAACCTGTCCGCCACCGGTAATGCCGGTGTGACTAAGGTTCGCCAGACCGGCATTGTTGATTGCCGTTCTTGCAGCGCCATTGATGAGATTGGGCGGGAACGGAGGCGCGTCGGTCGTCAGGTTGTGTTTCACCTGGCCCCCGCCGAGGTTCGCGCCGACATAGCATCCCGTCCAACTAAATACGGCGAGCGGCGCAGCGAGGGGCGGGGCCTTTAGCGGCAGGTCGGCCGCCGACGCGGCCTGCGCAAATGGAAGGATTGAAACAGCAGAAATGATTGCGATGGATGCGTTACGCATCGTTACCTCCCACCACCAGACCCGAGCCATGCTATTCGGTGCGCGGGTCCGGGGACAATAACGTCTGGTTGTTTCATTTACAAATTTCAACCCAATGTGATGTTTTAACCACAGGTTGGTATGTTGCAAAATATGAAGCTCATCGCGCAACCTTGGATTGGGGATGCATTGCTCACCTAACAACGCCGAGATGCAGGGAGCCGCAGTCCGTTGCTGGGGATCACCGTGGTTTCGGGTGCGCCTATCGCGCCGGGGGCGGGGGACTTTGTGGCGTGTGCCGGGGCAACTTTCCCCGCGCTCCCTTTGCTCGGCTCGATAGGCCTGTCCGCTGATCGGCGGGTTGAGATGATGAGACCGTGTCCGTTTCCACCAGGTCCGGGTTGCTTCTCATGGCTCTGAAAATCGTGCTTGCCGGCTTTGCCGTGTTTCCGCTGGTGCTGCTCTGGTTCGGAGGTCCGGTTGTCTGGACCGCTCTGCGAACTGGGCGGCTGCTAGCGCGTGGCGTCGTCTACGATCGCGACGTGCAGCCCAGGATGTACTTCTTTGGCTTGGTGTTCTGGCTTTGCATATTTCTCGTTATGGCAGGGATTAGCGTATCCGTGCTCGTGCATGTCGACGACTGGCTTTTCAATTGAGCGCTATCCTGCGATTCTTCCTTCCTTCCGCCGCGCTGCCGCGCGTCGCCCCGGAAGGACGGCGAGGCACCGAAAAAAAAACGGCGGCCGGGGGGGCCGCCGTTGGAGTCGAGACCACGCGACGCTAAGCGTGGTGCTCAGGAGGTTCGGAGCTGGACGCGCTGGATCTTGCCGACGATCAGCAAGTAGGCACACGCCGCGACCAGGGCGTTGAGGCCGACGAACACCAGCGCGCCGTTGAACGAGCCGGTGGCCGACAGGATGTAGCCGATCACGATCGGGGTGGTGATGCTGGAGAGGTTGCCGAAGGTGTTGAACAGGCCGCCGGAGACGCCGCCGGCTTCCTTCGGCGAGGTGTCGGAGACGACCGCCCAGCCGAGCGCGCCGATGCCCTTGCCGAAGAAGGCCAGCGCCATCAGGCCGACCACCAGCGCCTGGCCGTCGACATAGTTGCAGCCGATGATCGCCATCGACAGCAGCATGCCGCCGACGATCGGGATCTTGCGGGCGAGCGTCAGCGATCCCGTCTTGCGCAGGATGGCGTCGGAGATGAAACCGCCGAGCACGCCGCCGATGAAGCCGCACAGCGCCGGTAGGGTGGCGACGAAGCCGGCCTGCAGGATCGACAGGCCGCGCTCCTTGACCAGATAGACCGGGAACCAGGTCAGGAAGAAATAGGTCAGCGTGTTGATGCAGTACTGGCCGATATAGACGCCGAGCATCATGCGGTTCGACAGCAACTGTCCGATGTGCGACCAGGTCGGACCACCGGAGGCGGCCTTGGCGTCTTTCGCGCCCTCCATGTCGACCAGCGCGCCGCCGTCCTTGATGTAGTCGAGCTCGGCCTGGTTGACGCTCGCGTGCTCCTTCGGTCCGTACATGGTCCTGATCCACATCAGGCCCATGAGAATGCCGAGCGCGCCCATCACGGTGAAGACGTGGCGCCAGCCGAACGCATGCGCGATCCAGCCCATCAGCGGCGCGAAGATCACGGTCGCGAAATACTGGCCCGAGTTGAAGAAGGCCGACGCCGTGCCGCGCTCGCTGCTCGGAAACCAGGCGGCGACGATGCGGGCATTGGCCGGGAAGCTCGGTGCCTCGGCGAGACCGACCATGAAGCGCAGCGTGAACAGCGCGGTGACGGCGGCGGCGCCGGAGAAGAAGCCGATCCAGCCCTGCATCATGGTGAAGATCGACCAGATCACGATGCTGCAGGCATAGACCCAGCGCGAACCGAAGCGATCGAGCAGCCAGCCGCCCGGCACCTGCGCGAGCACATAGGACCAGCCGAAGGCGGAGAACACATAGCCCATCGCCACGGGATCGAGATGCAGCTCCTTGGACAGCGAAGGTCCTGCGATCGACAAGGTCGCGCGGTCGGCATAGTTCACGGTCGTGACCAGGAACAGCATGGTCACGATAAATAGCCGCACGCGCGATCGGCGCAGTTCGGCCGTGGTTACGATTGCGCTCATGCGCGCCACCTCTCTTGTCACGTTCCTCGAGAACTGTCCTAGAGGAGAGGGAGGGCCGCGGTCCAAACCGAAGCCTGTATCGATCGATCCAAATTTTGGATCAATCCCCGGGGTCTCCATGCCGGGCAAAGGCTTCTCTCCTGACCATACGCGCAGGAGCCGATCAGGCTTGCACGTCGAGGTTTTGCAGATTTCGTGGCGCATTCCGACGGCCGTCGCGGCAACCGCCAGCATGGCGGGCGGATCTCTCCTCACATCCACCGCGCCTCACGCGCCGGATCGCCTGGATCCCGGCAAATTCGCTGCGACAAGATGCGAAGCGCAGCGGTCCGTTCCGCCGGTTGGAAGCCGCGCACGGACCAATGGACGTGCGAACCATCTGTGCTTGTATCGGCTGCTACTGCGTGCACAATCGTCGGTGCAAGCGAACAGGAGCCATTGCGCGTGAAGGCCGTCTACACCGAGCTGCATCGCAGCCATGATCCGCAATTCTATCTGGTGCGCGGCGTCGTCAAGCGCACCACCGAGCAGCCCGAGCGGGCGGATCGTCTGCTTGCGGGATTGAAGGCCGGCCATCACGAGTTGGTCGCGCCGAGTCATTTCGGCCAGGAAGCTCGCGCGCGCGTGCACAGTCCGGAATACCTCAATTTCCTAGAAGAGGCGTGGGACGCGTGGGCCGCGCTCGGCGATGCCGGTGCGGAGATGATTCCGAACATCCATCCCGTTCGCAATGCCGCCACCTATCCGACGCACATCGTCGGGCGGCTGGGCTGGCACACGACCGATACCTCGGCGCCGATCGGGCCGGGGACGTGGGAAGGCGCCTGCGCCGCGACCGACGTGGCGGCGACCGCGGCACAACTGCTGCTCGATGGCGAGGATGCGGCGTATGCGCTGTGCCGGCCGCCGGGCCACCATGCCTATCGGGACATGGCCTCGGGCTTCTGCTTCATGAACAACTCCGCCATCGCAGCCGCGCATCTGCGTCAGCGCCACGAGCGGGTCGCCATCCTCGACGTCGACGTCCACCACGGCAACGGCACGCAGGGCATCTTCTACGAGCGGCCCGACGTGCTCACCATCTCGATCCACGCCGACCCCACGCACTACTACCCGTTCGTCTGGGGCTATACGCATGAGCGCGGCGCAGGCGCGGGCCTTGGCGCCAACCTCAACATTCCGCTGCCGCTGAAGAGCGGCGACGACACCTATCTCAAGGCGTTCGAGACCGCGGCCAAGACGATCCATGCGTTCGCGCCCGGCGCGCTCGTGGTCGCGCTCGGTCTCGATGCCTCCGAGCACGATCCGCTCAAGGGGCTCTCCGTGACGACGCCGGGTTTCCGCCGCATCGGCGGCGCGGTCGCGCGGCTCGGCCTGCCCACGGTGTTCGTGCAGGAGGGGGGCTACCTCTCGGACATTCTCGGGCAGAACCTGACCGCAGTGCTCGGAGGTTTCGAAGCGGCGCGGTAAGCCTTCATCTCCTCCTCGTGATCTCTTCCTGGTGTACGCCGAGAGCGCCATCGCAAATCATTCGCATGGCTGCGCTTGACGTGCGGAGGCGAGCCGCGACGTGGCCGCTTCAGGCTCGACAGTGCAGGCGACTGTCGAGACATTCAGGTCCGATTGCTGCACCATTTAACAAGTGCTAGGCTTTGCGAACTACCCTCGGCTGTAGTCGGCTCGGAGGGACGTGATGAAGCGGCGAATGATCGGCCTGGATATCCCGGTCGCGGGACCCGAAGAGGCGTTGGCCCAGCCGATGGCCAAACTGACCGGGCCGGAGCTCGGCTCTGCAGCCTTGGCCGGCCGGCCATCCCGCCGAAGGCTGCTGGCCTCAGCCGGCCTCGGCCTCGGCGCTGCGGCCGTATCGTTCTCAGCCGGCCCAGCGATCGCGCAACCACGTGACGGCGCAAGCCTCGGTCGGCCGGTGCGCGTCAGCAAGGACCGGCTCGATGCGCTCGCAGCGAAGCTCCACGCCGTCTTCAATGAGCACAATATCTTGCCGCCATTCTCGGCCGAGAAGCACGGGGCGCGAGTCGACGTCGAACTGCGCCGGCTGACGACCTACACGCGCGTCCCCGAGACCGGTGAGCGCGTCAAGGTCAGCGGCTTGCTCGCGCTGCCCGCCGATCACAAGGGTGCACTGCCGGTCGTGTCGTGGCAGCACGGCACCATCCTGTCGTTCGATCAGGTCCCGTCCAATCTCGTCAGACTGGCCGATCCGAACTACGAACCGCGCGACAATGTCGATTCGATCGAGACGTTGTTCAACGTCCAGCGCCTGGTCGGCAACGGCTTTGCATTGATCGCGGCCGACTATCTCGGCAAGGGACCGTATCGCCAGGGGCGAGGCGAGGCCTATGCGGTGAAGGACGCGACCGTGCAGTGCTGCCTGGATGTGCTGAACGCGGGCCTGCTCGCGCTCGATCATCTCGGCCTGCGAAAGACCGGGCTGTTCCTGAACGGCTGGTCGCAGGGTGCCTTGAACACGCAATGGCTGCGCCAGGAGCTGCAGCGGCGGCGCGTCGCGGTGGCGGCGAGCGCAACGCAAAGTCCGTTCAACAATCTTGCGGATTCGATGCGCTATTGGGTGTCGGCCGAACCGGGCAGCGCGTCGACCGACAGCACCTATCCGAAGCAGCCGATTTGGATCACGCCGTGCGTCATCGTCCTCCTGGGCAGCTATCGCCAGTATTACCGGCTCGGCGACCTGTTCAAGACCGCGATCAAGCCGCAACACCTCGCGCTGGCCGAGAAATACTGGGCCGACTACAGCATGGACGAGACGTTCAGCAAGTCGGTGCCGCAGCCCTCGGACCTGCTCGTCGACGGCTTCTTTGAGCGCTTCACCCACGAGACCAACAGCCGCTTCCTCCGCCGCCTGGCCGGCAACAGCTCGACCTATTGGGATTATGACGCCCCGATGCGGTTCTACTACGGCCTTCTCGACGAGGCGCTGCCGCCGAGCCTGGTCAAGATGCCGCTGGCGGCCGACGGCCGCTTTGCGCAAGGCACAGCGGTCACCGGCGCCAGCCATCGCGGGACGTTCCTGGCAAGCCTCTATGGCGGCGGCGACGTCATGGGCGGCGCTTCGACCGTGCTGGACTTCTTCAAGGCCAGCTCTTGAGTTTCGGCCATGATCAGCTCGCCAGTGCCTGCGGCGCGCGCGAGGCAAGCTCCCGCTCCGCGGTGCGGACGATCTCCATGGTGCGTACGACGCTCGCCGGATTGACGCTGATCGAATCGATGCCGAGCTCGGCCAGATAGCGCGCCACTTCGGGATAGTTGGCCGGCGCCTCGCCGCAGATGCCGACATGGCGACGGTTGCGATGCGCGCCTTCGACTGCCATCCTCAGCATCGCCAGCATGCCGGGATCGCGCTCGTCGAAATCGAACGCGACGATGTCGGAATCGCGGTCGACGCCGAGCGTGAGCTGGGTGAGATCATTGGAGCCGATCGAGAAGCCGTCGAAGTGTTTGGCGAACTCGTCGATCAGGATCACGTTGTTCGGGATCTCGCACATCATGTAGATCTCGAGCCCGTTCTCGCCACGCACCAAGCCGTGCCCGGCCATCGCCGCGATCACCTTGCGCGCCTCCTCGACGCGGCGGCAGAACGGGATCATGATCTTCAGATTGGCGAGCCCCATCGTGTCGCGCACGCGCTTCAACGCCGCGCATTCCAGCGCGAAGCCGGCGGCGTAGGCGGGATGCGCATAGCGCGAGGCGCCGCGGAAGCCGAGCATAGGGTTCTCTTCCTTCGGCTCGAAATCGGAGCCACCGATCAGGCTGGCATATTCGTTGGTCTTGAAGTCTGAGAGGCGCACGATCACCGGTCGTGGGTAGAACGCCGCGGCGATGGTGCCGACGCCTTCCGACAGCCGCTCGACGAAGAAGTCGGCGGGCTTCTTGTAGCGCGCAGTCAGGCGCTTGATCATCGCGCGGTCCTTTGCCGCGGTCACCTTTGCGGGCGTCGCTAGCGCCATCGGGTGGATGCCGATCGCCTGGTTGATGATGAACTCCATGCGGGCGAGGCCGACGCCATCGTTCGGCAGCAGCGCGGTCTTGAAGGCCAGTTCGGGATTGCCGAGATTGACCATGATCTCCGTGCGCGGCTTCTCCAGGCTGTCGATCGCCAGGCGCTCGACACCGAACGGCAGTGCGCCGTCGTAGACATGGCCGGCATCGCCCTCCGCACAGCAGACGGTGACGGTCGTTCCGGTCTTCGCGCGCTTGCTGAAATCCTCCGTGCCGACCACGGCCGGCACGCCGAGCTCGCGGGCGATGATCGCGGCATGGCAGGTGCGGCCGCCATGATCGGTGACGATCGCCGCCGCGGTCTTCATCACCGGCTCCCAGTCCGGACTGGTCGATGCGGCGACCAGTACCTCGCCGGGGCGGAACGCGTTCAGATCCTTGGGAGTGCGGATCCGGCGAATCTTGCCGGTGGCGATCCTTTCGCCCACGGCGCGGCCGGTTGCCAGCGCCTTGCCGGTCTTCTTCAGAACGTAGGTCTCGATCGCCTCGGGCCGCCGCTGCGAGGCCACCGTCTCCGGCCGCGCCTGGATGATGTAGAGGGCGCCGTCGCGGCCGTCCTTGGCCCATTCGACGTCCATCGGTGTCGGCCTGCCGGCCTTCTGCGAGTAGTGCTCCTCGACGACGATGGTGGCCTGCGCGAGTTCCAGCACGTCGGCATCGCTGATGCAGAATTTCGCCCTGTCAGCCGGCGGCGTCGCCTCGGTGCGCGTCGTGGGGCCACGGCTGCGCGCGCCGGTCTTTGCGCCGGCTTTGGCATAGACCATCCGTTTGTCCTTGGCGCCGAGCCGGCGCGACAGCACGCTGCGGAAGCCGGCCGCGAAGGTCGGCTTGTGGACGTAGAATTCGTCCGGATCGACCGTGCCCTGCACGATGGTCTCGCCGAGGCCGTAGACCCCGGTGATGAAGGCGACGTCGCGAAAGCCGCTTTCGGTGTCGAGTGAGAACATCACGCCGCTCGCGGCGCGGTCCGAGCGCACCATCTTCATCACGGCGACCGACAACGCGACCTTGTCGTGGTCGAAGCCGTTGTCGATGCGGTAGGAGATCGCGCGGTCCGTATAGAGCGAGGCGAAGCAGCGGCGGCACGCCTCGAACAGATCCTTCGCGCCGCGAATGTTGAGAAAGCTCTCGTGCTGGCCTGCGAAGCTCGCATTCGGCAAGTCCTCGGCGGTGGCCGAGCTGCGCACGGCAACCGCGACGCCGCGGCCATACTCCTGCTCCAACTGCTTGTAGGCCACTGTGACCTCGTGGCGCAGGTCGTCACGGTCGGTCGCCGCGAACACGATCGCGCGGGCCTTCGCCGCGCGCTTGGCGAGGTCGGCAATGCGGCGCTTGTCGAGGCCGGCGAGCAGCCTCCGTAGCTCGTCGTCGGCTCCGGCCGCGCGCAGCGCATCGCGATAGGCGGCCGCCGTCAGTGCGAAGCCGTTGGGCACGCGCACGCCGTGCGACCCCAGCGCCGAATACAGCTCGCCGAGCGACGCCGTCTTGCCGCCGACGCCGGGCACGTCCTCGATGCGGAGATCCTTGAACCAGCGGATATAGCTAGGTGCCGTCATCGGTCATCTCCCGCATCGCAGCGCGAACCTCAGTTTGTCGCGGCGGGCGGCGGCTGCCTTGCGCAAGATCAAGCAGGGCGCTCCGCGAGCTCCTTAAATCGCGGGATGACAACGGTTCCACCATAGGCGAGGATGTTTGCTAAAACCCATCGATCACCTCCATCCGGATCACTGATGATCTCCGACGACCAGAACGAGGACGGCAATCGCGAATGGTCGCGGTTCTGGCTCACGGCGCGGCAATTCTGGCTCGGATCGACGGCATGGCGGGTCTGGCTGCTCTGCGTCGCCCTGGTCGTCCTCGTGGTGCTCCAGCTCTACGTGCAGTTCCGCTTCAATTACTGGAACAGGGATTTCTTCGACGCGCTGGAGGGCCGCGATCCTACACGGCTGCGGCAGCAGGCCGCTCTGCTCATTCCGCTTTGTCTGGCGAGCGTCGTGCTGGCGATCGTCTCGGTGTGGGGCCGCATGGTGATGCAACGCAGCTGGCGGCAATGGTTGAGCGCCAAGGTGATCAATTACTGGGTCGAGAACGACCGCTATGCGCGGCTCGCGACGGTGCAGGGCGATCTGAAGATTCCGGAGTATCGCATTGCCGAGGACGTCCGCATCGCCACCGATGCGCCGATCGACTTCGTGGTCAGTGTGATCTCCTCGCTGCTGACGGCGGTCGTGTTCGTCCAAGTGCTGTGGCAGGTCGGCGGATCCATCGGCTTCGTCGTGGCCGGGCAGCAGTTGTGGATTCCAGGCTACCTGGTGGTCAGCGTCGTCATCTATTCCGGGCTGGTGACCGGGGCCATGCTGTGGGTCGGTTCGCCGCTCACGCGCGTCATCCAGACCAAGAACCAGGCCGAGTCGGAGCTGATCACCGCGGCCCATCACTTGCGCGACATCGGCGAAGGCATCGCGCCCAAGCAGGAGGAACGCAGCGTCATTGCCGGGCTGTGGATGGCGCTCGACCGCACGATCCAGCAATGGAAGCGGCTGTGCTGGCAGCTGATGCGCAACACCCTGGTGTCTCATCTGAATACGCTGCTCGCGCCGATCATCGGCCTCGTGCTGTGCGCGCCGAAGTTCCTCGGCGATCAGATGACCCTGGGCGAACTCACCCAGGCTGCCGCTGCGTTCACGCTGGTGCAGGGGTCGTTCAATTGGATGGTGGACAATTTCAACCGCCTCGCCGAGTGGATGTCGTCGCTGGAGCGCGTCGGCGGGTTGCTGCTCTCGCTCGATCGGCTCAACGGTGATGCGGAGAGCGATGTCACGCCGTCTCGAGCCGCACGTCAGCCTGCAGACGGCTGACGTCGGCGGGATCGCACAGCGCGGTGCCGGTGCGCAGCAGCGCCGCAGCACCTGCGGCGACCGCAAAGCGAAACGCGTCGTCCAGCAACTCGCCCGCGGCGAGCTTCGCGACCAGCGCGCCGAGAAAACTGTCGCCGGCGCCGACCGCATTGACCGGCACCATCGTCAGCGGCTGAGCGCGCAGCACGCGGTCGCGGGTCACCAGCAGGGCGCCGAGATGGCCCATGGTGAGCGCGACGGTGCCGGCCTTGCCGCTCGCGACCAGCGCGTGGGCGGCTTTCTCCCACGCCGTTGCATCGGGCAGCGCGCCGCCGACCAGCTCTTGCATCTCGTGCAGCGACGGCTTCATCAGGTCGATGCCGCCGGCAACCGCCGCGGCCAGAGCTGGACCCGAGGTGTCGAGCACGAATTGCGCGCCGCGTGATCGTGCAAGCGTCGCAGCGCGCGCGTAGAAGTCGGTCGGCACGCCGCGCGGCAGGCTGCCGCTGCCGATGACGAACCGGGGGAACGGATCCTGGGCTGCGAGCAAGGCAAGGCCGGCCTGCCATTCGGCCTCGGTCAGCGTCGGACCCGGCAGGATGAAGCGATAGGGCTGACCGCTGACGCGCTCCTGGACGAAGAAGTCCTCACGCGTGTCCTCGGCCGTCGCCCAGGTGCGGCTGGCGACGCCTTCCTTCTCGACGAGCTGCTTCAGCAGCAGGCCGGTCGGACCGCCGACCGGATAGAGCGCGGTGACGTCGCCGCCGAGGCGGGCGATGACACGGGCGACGTTGATACCGCCACCACCGGGATCTCGCTGTTGCGTCGTGCCGCGCAGCTTGGCCACCGGCACGATTTTCTCGACGGTCGTCGAGACGTCGACGGCCGGGTTCGGCGTGATCGTGACGATGTCGCTCATTCGATCTCAGTGCGTCGGGGAGCCGCCGCTCGCGGTGATGCTGGCCTCGAAGAACGATTTGAGGCCGAGAAAGCTGATGTCGGGCTTGGTGACGAGGTGAACCGGGATCGGACGCAGATAGCTGTCATAGCGCCCCTTGCTCTCGAACTGCCGGCGGAAATCGGATTTGGCAAAGTAGTCCGGAAACCTCGGCGGTATGCCGCCGGCGATGTAGACGCCGCCGCGGGCGCAGAAGGTGAGCGCGAGGTTGCCGGCGACGGCGCCGAGCCAGGCGCAGAACATGTCGAGCGTCGCGCGGCTGGTGGCGCAGCTGCCGTCGAGCGCGGCGCTGGTGATCGCAGCCGCACCGCGCGGCGGCACGTCGACACCATCCACTGCCGCGACGGCTCGATAGACATTCTCAAGGCCCATGCCGGACAATGCGCGCTCGATCGAGACATGGCCGAAGCGCTCGCGCATCTTCGCCAGCACGGTGGCCTCGCGCGCTGTCGTCGCCGGCAGCGTGGCATGACCGGCCTCGGTCACGGCGACCGTGGGGTGGCCGTCGCCCGGCAGATAGCAGGCGGCGCCGAAGCCGGTGCCTGGGCCGATCACCAGCATCGGCGCGCCCGCGACGGCTCCGCTGCCGCCGAGCGGAAACAGGTCGTCCGGATGCAAGGCGGGGAGCGACCAGCCGACGGCTTCGAAATCGTTCAGGAGCTTGGCCGAGCGGAGATTGAAGCGCGTGGCCAGTTCGGCGCCGTCGATGACCCAGGTCGAGTTGGTGAGCATGCCGCGATTGCGTTCGATGGGACCTGCGATGTCGAGCACGGCCGCGTTGGGCGCACCGCCGGTTGCGTGGCGCGAAAGGAAGTCCGTGATCGCCTCAGCGATGGTCGGAAAGTCCGCGACCTTCAGATGTGCGACGTCGCCGATCGCGCCGTCCGTCAGCAGCGCGAAGCGCGCATTGGTGCCGCCGATGTCGCCCAGAAGAACGCGATGGCTCATCCTCAGTCTTCCGCCCGGTTGTGCGGCCTGGCCGGATCGTCGGATGTCCGCCTTGCCGCAATCATGTCCGCATACCACCGCGCAGACGCCTTGGGAATGCGGCGCTGCGTGGCGTGGTCGACATAGACAATGCCGAAGCGCTGCGAATAGCCCGCCCCCCATTCAAAATTATCCAGCAGCGACCAGACGAAGTAGCCGCGCACGTCGGCGCCGGCCCGGATCGCCTGTTCCATCGCTGCCGTGTAGGCCTTGAGATAGGCGATCCGGTCCACATCATGAACCTGGCTGTCGTCGCCGAGGACGTCGGTAGCTGCAGTGCCGTTTTCAAGCACGTAGATCGGAAGCTGGAACCGCTGGTGGATATCCACCAGCGTGTCGTGGAACGCACCGGGCACGACTGGCCAGCCGATCGCGCTGCGCGGCACGGTGTCGGGCGCTGGTCCGAAGCTCGCCCCGATCAGGTTGGTGTCCGCCTTCACGTAATGCGGCGAGTAGTGGTTGAGGCCGAACCAGTCGACGGGCCGCGCGATCTGCGCCATGTCGCCGGGCGCGACATACGGCGCGACAGCCTCCGCCAGCCCGGACGGGTAGCAGGCAAACGCTTGGGGGAACGGGAAGGCATCGTTCCAATAGGCCGCAAGCCGCAGCGCCGCCGCAGCATCGGCCGGGTTGCTGGTGCAGGGATAGCAGGGCTGGCGGTTGTGGATCGCTCCGATCGAGGCGCCGGCAACGTCTTTGCGCAGCACGTCGACGGCGCGGCCATGGCTGAGATTGACGTGATGGATCGCCTTGTGCAGCGCCGTCTTGTCGGCCAAGCCAGGGGCATGCCAGCCGAGGCCGTAGCCGAACAGCGTGAACACGCAGGGCTCGTTGAAGGTGGCGAAGCGCTTGACCCGGTCGCCATAGCGCCGCGCGGCCAGCGCGGCATAGTCGGCGAACCAGCCGGCGATGTCGCGGTTCTGCCAGCCGCCGAGCGCCTCCAGCGCCTGCGGCAGGTCCCAGTGGTAGAGACAGAGCCACGGCTCTATCTCAGCGGCAAGCAGGGCGTCGATCAGGCGGTCGTAGAAGGCGAGGCCGACTTCGTTGGCCGCGCCGCGGCCTTGCGGCAGCACCCGCGGCCAGGAGATCGAGAAGCGATAGGCGTTGAGGCCGAGCTCTTGCATCAGCGCCACGTCGCCGGCGTAGCGATGATAATGGTCGCATGCAGTCTCGGCCGTGTCGTTGGTCTTGGTGCGGCCCGGCGCGCGCAGAAAGACATCCCAGATGCTGTCGGCGCGGCCGTCGAGATGGGCTGCGCCCTCGATCTGGAAGGCCGAGGTCGAGGCACCCCAGAGAAAGCTCGGACGGATGGTCATGATCGAGAGGGGCCCTTGCGTTGTTGCGATCAGCCGCATGATGGCGGTCGCCGGCGCTCCGCCGTTGACCGGGATCAAGCCGGCGATATCGTGCCCGGTGTGGCGTGCGAAGATGTCCTGCGCCGGGCAACGGCAATCATGCAGGCAACGGGCTTGCATCGGAGCCGAAAGCTGTGGAACGTGCGGCCGCCGAAAACTGGAGTCCCGGCGCGAATGAGCGTTTTTCTGCTGCGGCGCTGCCTGACCTTGCTGGCGACCCTCGTCGGCGCGTCGCTGATCATCTTCCTGGTCCTGGACGCGCTTCCGGGCAACGCCGCCCAGATGCTGATGGGCGCGGATGCCTCGCCCGATGCGGTCAGGGCGCTGACGGTCAAGCTCGGGCTGGATCAGCCGCTGGCCTGGCGCTACCTGCACTGGATCGGCGGCATGCTGAGCGGCAATCTCGGCAACAGCTATGCCTATGGCACGCCGGTGGCCGAGCTGATCCGCGAGCGGCTGGCGATGACGATTCCACTCGCGATCCTGGCCATGGGACTCACGACCGTGCTGGCGCTCGCGGCCGGCATCTACACGGCCGCCAATCACAACCGCCTCGGCGATGTCGGCGTGATGTCCCTGACCCAGATCGGCATCGCCTTGCCGAACTTCTGGTTCGCGATCCTCCTGATCCTCCTGTTTGCGGTGAAGCTGCAATGGCTGTCGGCCGGCGGCTTCCCCGGCTGGGAGGACGGCATCTGGCCGGGGCTGCGCGCGCTGCTGTTGCCGGCTGTGGCGCTGGCGGTGGTGCAGGCCGCGATCCTGGCGCGGGTGACGCGCTCTGCGGTGCTCGACGTTCTGCGCGAGGATTTCGTCCGGACCGCGCGCGCCAAGGGTCTGACGAAGCGCGAGGTGCTGTGGCAGCACGTCTTGCGCAACGCGATGATCCCGGTGCTCACCGTGATGGGCCTGCAATTCGCAAACCTGCTGGCCGGCACCATCGTGATCGAGAACGTGTTCTATCTGCCGGGCCTGGGGCGTCTCATCTTCCAGTCGATCGCCAATCGTGATCTCATCGTGGTGCGCAATTGCGTCATGCTGCTGGCGGCGATGGTGATCGTCGTCAACTTCGTGGTCGACGTGCTGTATGCGGTGATCGATCCGCGCATCAAGGTGCACGAGCTGTGAGTTCGTCCGTGATCGTTCAAGCCGCAGCCGGCACGGCCCCCGCGCCGAGCGCGTTCTGGCGCCGCGCGCTGCGCCATCGCAGCTTCATCGTCGGCGCGCTGCTGTGTCTGCTGGTGCTCGGCGCTGCGCTGCTGTCGCTGGTGTGGACGCCGTGGTCGGCCTTTGAGATCGACATCGCCTCGAAGCTGCGGCCGCCGTCATCAGCGCATTGGCTCGGCACCGACGTGCTCGGCCGCGATATCGTCTCGCTGCTCTTGGTCGGCGCGCGAGCGACCATTCTGGTCGGCATCATCGCCGTCGGCATCGGTCTCACCTGCGGCGTCTGCCTCGGCCTGATCGCAGCCGCGCAGCGCGGCTGGACCGAGGAGCTGATCATGCGCTTCAGCGATTTCACCTTCGCCTTTCCGGCGGTGTTGTCGGCGATCATGCTGGCGGCTGTGATCGGCCCGGGCATGGTGACCTCGATCACCGCGATCGGCATCTTCCAGATCCCGGTGTTCGTGCGCGTCACCCGCGGCCAGGCCGGTGCTGTCTGGGCGCGCGAGTTCATCCTGGCGGCACGCGCTGCCGGCAAGGGCCGCTTCCGCATCACCATCGAGCACGTGCTGCCGAACATCCTGTCGATCCTGATCGTGCAGGCGACGATCCAGTTTGCGCTGGCGATCCTGGCGGAGGCGGCGCTGTCTTATCTCGGCTTGGGCACCCAGCCGCCGCAGCCGTCCTGGGGGCGCATGCTGAACGATGCGCAGACCTTGCTGTTCCAGTCGCCGAGCCTCGCCGTGTATCCCGGCGCCGCCATCGCGCTCGCGGTGCTCGGCCTCAACCTGCTCGGCGACGGCCTGCGTGATCTGCTCGACCCACGGCTGGCGAGGCAGCGATGATGGTGAGCGATCAACCTCTGCTCGATGTGTCGGGTCTCGGCATCCGGCTCGATACCAGCCGCGGCCCGGCGCAAGCGGTGCGCGAGGTGTCGTTCGCGCTCCGGCGCGGCGAGACCTTGGGCATCGTCGGCGAGTCCGGCTGCGGCAAGTCGATCACGGCGCTCGCTCTGCTCGGGCTTCTGCCCGACAGCGCTGTCGTCAGCGGCAGCATCAAGCTCGATGGCCGCGAGCTGGTCGGATTGCCCGATGCCGATTACTGCAAGCTGCGCGGCAACCGCATCAGCATGATCTTTCAGGAGCCGATGACCGCGCTCAACCCGATGCATACGATCGGCCACCAGGTGGCCGAGCCGCTGCTGCGACATACCGGCTGCTCGGCGACTGAAGCGAAACGCCAGGCGATCGCGCTGCTCGACCGCGTCGGTCTGCCGGACCCCACCCGACGCTACGACGCCTATCCGCACCAGTTTTCCGGCGGCCAGCGCCAGCGCGTTACCATCGCGATGGCGCTCGCCTGCAAGCCCGACGTGCTGATTGCCGACGAGCCGACCACCGCGCTCGACGTCACCATCCAGCGCCAGATCCTCGACCTCATCGCCGATCTCGTGGCCGAGCAGGGCATGGCGATGATCCTGATCTCGCACGATCTCGGCGTCATCGCCGAGAATGTGCAGCGCATGATCGTGATGTATGGCGGCACGGTGGTCGAGAGCGGCAGCACCGACGCGGTGTTCTCGCGCATGGGCCATCCCTATACGCAGGGCCTGTTCCGGGCGCGGCCGCGGCTCGGGGCCCGCAAGGGTACGCGGCTTGCGACCATTGCCGGCGCCGTGCCGGAGCTCGCCGATCTGCCGGTCGGCTGTCCGTTCGCCGATCGCTGTGCGCTGGTCGTCGACGCCTGCCGCGCGGCGCTGCCGCCGGCGATCGAGATCGGCATCGGTCATGGCGTCCGTTGCATCCGGACCGATGTCGCGTTGGCGCGTGATCCGATGGGGGTGGTCGCTTGAGCACCGCCGCGCAAGGAATTGCAGAGACGCCGCTGCTCGAGGTCAGGGAGCTCGTGCAGCGCTACGCGCTGCCGCGCGAGAGCCTGCTGCGGCCGCCGGGCCAGGTGCTCGCGCTCGACGGCGTGTCGCTGACGTTGATGCCGGGTAAGAGCCTCGGCATCGTCGGCGAGTCCGGCTCCGGCAAATCGACCCTGGCGCGGCTGATCATGGCGTTGGAGCGGCCGTCATCGGGATCGGTGCTGATGTCCGGGCGCGATCTCCACCGCCTCTCGGTGGATGAGCTGCGGCGAGCCCGTCGCGATTTCCAGATGGTGTTTCAGGACCCATATGGATCGCTCGATCCGCGCCAGATCATCGCGCGCATCGTCGCCGAGCCGCTGACCGCCTTGGAAAGCCCGGATCGCAACAGCCTGCGCACGCGCGTGGCAACGGTGCTGCGGCAGGTCGGATTGCGCGACGCCGACATGGACAAGTATCCGCACGAGTTCTCCGGCGGCCAGCGTCAGCGCATCGCGATCGCGCGGGCGCTGATCACGCAGCCGAAGCTGATCGTCGCCGACGAGCCCGTCAGCGCGCTCGACGTCTCGGTGCAGGCGCAGGTGCTCAATTTGATGCAGGACCTGCAGGAGCAATTCGGCCTCAGCTATGTGCTGATCAGTCATGATCTGGCAGTCGTCGACTATCTCTGCGACGAGGTCGCGGTGATGTATCTCGGGCGCATCGTCGAGCGCGGACGGCCCGAGGATCTGTTCGGCCAGTGCGCGCACCCGTACACCCGGGCGCTGCTCGACGCCGTGCCGCGGGCGCAGGCCGGCGCGATCCGGCGCCGGCGCGAGAGCGTCGCGATCGCGTCGCAATCCCTCGGCGCGGCCGGATGCGCCTACGCGCCGCGCTGTCCACTCGCCGATGCCCAGTGCCGGGCGACGGCACCCTCCCTGCGGGCGCTCACGGGGCTGCATTCCGCTGCCTGCCACAAGGCGGAAAGCGTGATGGCGCTGCCGGTGCTCGTCGCTGCAGAACACCAGCCTCTTGTCTCGAAGCCGCTTTGACGCGTAACTTGGTTCCGTCCGGGAGAAACGAACAATGTTGAAAAGACTATCCATCGTCGCATTGGCCGCGCTCGTCGCGGCCACCGCTGTGCCGGCCTCGGCACAAAGCAAGAAGGACAGCGTCGTCGTCGGCATGACCTTGGAGCCGCCGGGGCTCGATCCGACCAGCGCGGCCGCCGCGGCCATCGCCGAGGTCACGCTCTACAACGTCTATGAGACGCTGACCAAGATCAACGAGGACGGCTCGGTGTCGCCGCTGTTGGCGCAGAGCTGGCAGGCCTCGTCGGATCTGAAGAGTTACACTTTCAAGCTCGTCAAGGGCGTGAAATTCCAGAACGGCGAGGCGTTCGATTCCGCCGCCGTGAAGTTCTCGTTCGAGCGCGCCGGCGCCGCGAACAGCACCAACAAGGACAAGGCGCTGTTCCAGGCGATGGAGGCGGTCAACGCGCCCGATGCCGAGACGATCGAGGTCAAGCTCAAATATTCCGAGCCCAACCTGCCGTTCCTGCTCGGACAGGCCACAGCCGCGATCGTGGAGCCGAAGAGCGCGCCGACCAACGCGACGCAGCCGGTCGGCACCGGGCCGTACACGCTGGGTGCCTGGGCCAAGGGCTCGTCCCTGAGCTTGAACAAATGGCCGGACTATCGCAACGCCGCGGCCGTCAAGATGTCCAAGGTGACGATCCGCTTCATCTCCGATCCGGCGGCGCAGGTCGCGGCGCTGCTGTCGGGCGACGTCGACGCCTTTCCGCGCGGCACCTCGGCGCGCACGCTGCCGCAGTTCAAGTCCGACCCGCGCTTCACCGTGCTGATCGGCGGCTCCAAGGCGAAGACGATCGTCACGATCAACAACAAGAAGAAACCGCTCGACGACGTCCGCGTCCGCCGTGCCATTCTCGCCGCCATCGACCGCAAGGCGATGATCGAGGGCGCCGTCGACGGGCTCGGCACGCCGATCGGCAGCTTCTACGTGCCGGGCTCGCTCGGCTATGTCGACACCACCGACATCAATCCCTACGATCCGGAGAAGGCCAAGAAGCTGCTGGCGGAAGCCGGTATCACCACGCCGTTGCAGCTCTCGCTGCGGCTGCCGCCGCCGGCCTATGCGCGGCAGGGCGGCGAGGTGCTCGCGGCTCAATTGGCCAAGGTCGGCATCGTCGCCAAGATCGAGAACCTCGAATGGGCGGCGTGGCTGTCGCAGGTCTTCAACGGACCGCATGATTTCGACCTGACCATCGTCTCGCATGTCGAGCCGTTCGACCTCGTGAAGTTCACCGAGAAGAACTACTATTTCGGCTATCAGTCCGAGGCCTTCGACAAGCTGTATCAGAAGATCGTCGACACGCCGAACGAGGCGCAGCGCGCCAAGCTGCTCGGCGACGCCCAGCGCATGCTGGCAACGGATGCGGCCGCCGGCTTCCTGTTCCAGCCGCAGTGGATCACGGTGATCAACAAGAAGTTGAAGGGCGTCTGGAAGGACGTGCCTCAGTTCGAGAACGATTTCGCGAGCTGGTCGTGGGAATGATCGTGAGCCCGTTTTGCTTTGCTGCGAAATAATCCCTGCGCAATGCGGTGCTCTCTCCCCTTGTGGAAGAGGGCATCGCCGGTCCATCCATATGTGCGGTCGCGTGAGGGGTATCTCTCCACGAACGACACCATTAATTCTACAGATCAGTTCGGCCATTCGATCGGCGTGAACCGCATCTGCCGCCGTCGCATTTCAGCCTGAAGCTCCTGGGCGTATTGCTTGGCCCGGTCTCCGATGAGCCGATAGGGTCCCCCGATCCGACTATCAGCGGCAACTTGCTTTCGGACACTCTCATAATAGGCCAACAGACTTTCGTCGGTTGAATTCTCAAATCGCATCGATGCTCCCCGCAACACAACCTTAGGTGTCAAATTTTGCCACTATCGCCGCGGCACGGCAGTGACATAGGTTAAGTTCCGGTGCCCAAAAAAAGTTCCTTGTGTGTTCCGGATCATGGCCAAGCGAATTTTGCTCCGGAGCCCGGGGGTGGGAACTTAGGACCTCGGGCTGCGTAGAATTTGGGGTGTCGGCGTCGACCGAGCGCTCAGGAACCTGCGGTTCGGCAGCGGTCGCGCGCATGGGACGAACAACGGTTTCGCGGCAGACGCGGCCGAGCTGTCAGGAAGGGCGAGGGGCTGCGATGCGCACCGAAGTTCTCGTCGTCGGCGGCGGGCCGGCCGGCCTGATGGCCGCGATCTATCTGGCGCGGTTCCGACGGGACGTCGTGATCATCGACAGCGGCGCATCTCGGGCAGCCCTGATTCCCCGCAGTCATAATCTACCTGGCTTTCCTGACGGCATTTCGGGACATGAGCTGCTCGCGCGGATGGAGCATCAGGTGGAGGACCTCCGCGTTCCGATCATCCGCGGCACGGTGACATCGCTCGACAGGACCGGCGCGGACGTCGTCGCGACATATGCTGACGGTGCAATCGCCGCGCAGCGGGTGATTTTGGCGACGGGGATCGTCGACAAGCAGTTTCCTCTTCCCGACTGGATAGAGGCGGTTCGCCAGGGTGAGCTGCGCTACTGCCCTGTCTGCGATGGTTACGAGGCGGCCGGCCGCAAGATCGGGATCGTCGGCGCACTCGGTCATGCTGCGGGCAAGGCGCTGTTCATGCGTGTCTACAGCGCCGACATCACGTTGATCCCGAGCGATGACGCGCAGAACGACGCAGCGCGGCAGCAGCTGGCCGCGGTCGGGGTTCGCGTGATGCCGCCTCTCCAGTCGCTTCAGCGCCGGAGCGGTGCCATCGAGGCGGTGTTCGCAGATGGCGCCAGCGAACGCTTCGAGGTCATCTATCCCGCGCTGGGGGCTGAGGTCCGCTCGGAGCTCGCCATCCGGATGGGCGCGCGACACACGGCCGAGGATTTTCTGGAGGTGGACGCCAAGCAGCGCTGCGGCGTCGACGGGCTTTATGGTATCGGCGACGTCGTCACCGACCTACACCAGATCTCGGTCGCGTTCGGCCATGCCGCGGTGGCCGCCTGCCACGCACATCATTCGCTGCCGATGCGCTATGTGTGACCTGCGGGCAGGACAATCATGCGAAGTCGATCACAACCTCAGATCGCGCTATCCTATGTTAACGCGTTTGGTGTTGATCTGTCGGACCTTGGCGCATGGACCGGAAATCGGCATATTTGGCGGCGGCGTCGAGCTGCCATGAGGAAGCCGCACGCGATCCGGCACGCCGCGACCTTTGGCTGCAGGAAGCAGCGAAATGGACGGCGCTGGCGGGCGAGCCGGCTGGCAACGCGGTGATCGTCTGCGAACAGGGCGCCTCTGCGACCAAGGAAGCCCGCGGCTGAGTGCAGCTATTGCAGCGTCGGGTCGAGCCGGTCGCGCAGCCAGTCGCCGATCACGGACACCGCAAGCGTGGTCACGACGATGATGATCGCCGGCGCCAGCATGATCCACGGCGCGCGCGTGAGATATTCGCGGCCATAGCCGACCATGTTGCCGAGGCTCGTCATCGGCGGCTGCACGCCGAGCCCGAGGAACGAGAGGCCGGACTCCAGCAGGATGACTTCCGGAAACACCAGCGTCATCGACACGATCAGGGTCGAGGCGATGTTCGGCAGGATGTGCTTGAGATACACGCGCTGCGGCGTCGCGCCGAGCTGGCGCACGGCGGCGGCGTAGCCTTGGGCATTGGCCGAGATCGCGAGCCCGCGCGCGATTCGCGCATAGCGCTCCCAGCCGAACAGGCCCATCAGCCCGATCAGGAGCGGCAGCGAGTTGCCGAAGAAGGCGAGCACGGCGAGCGCCAGGATCAGGAATGGCATGCTGGCCTGGAAGTCGGCCAGCATCAGCACGAATTGTTCGATGAGGCCGCGGAAATGCGCGGCGAGAAAGCCGAGCGTGGTCCCGGCGATGGCGGAGATCGCGGTTGCGCCGAACGCGATCAGGAGCGAGATCCGGATCGAGACGATCAGGCGCGACAGCACGTCGCGGCCGAGTTCGTCGGTGCCGAGCCAATGCGCGGCGTTGCCGGGCAGCGCCAGGCGATTGCGCAGGTCGAACTTGGTGAAGCCATAAGGTGCGAACTGGTCGGCGAAGACGGCCAGCAGCAGCATTGCCGCGATCCAGCACGCGGCGATCGTGACGGAGATGGGAACGTTGGGCCAGCGCAGCCGCAGCGCGGCCGGTGCCTTCATCGCAACGTCGGTCATGCCTCCGCTCCCTTGCTGCGCAGCCGCGGATCGAGCAGGCCGTAGAGGAAATCGACGATCAGGTTGGACGTCACCATCGTCATTGCTACCAGCAGCAGGATGCATTGCACGACGGCGAGGTCACGATTGGCGACGGCGACGACGAGCAGGCGGCCGACGCCGGGCCAGGAGAACACGCTTTCCACCACGACCGCGCCCGCGATCAGGCTGCCGACCATGAAGCCGAGGATGGTGACGGTGGGGATCGCGGCGTTCGGCAGCGCATGGTCGGTGATGACCCGGCGCCAGGGCACGCCCTTGGCTGATGCGGTCCGTATATAGGGCTGGCCGAGGATCTCGAGCATCGCGCTACGCGTGAAACGCGCCAGCACCGCAGCGCCGCCGAAGCCGAGCGTCACGATCGGCAGGATGGCATGACGCCAGGAGTCCTGCCCGCCCGACGGCAGCCAGCCGAGCTGGACGGCGAAGATCAGCACCAGAATCAGCGCCAGCACGAAGCTCGGCACCGTGAAGCCGGCCACCGCCGTGATCATCACGGCGCGGTCGATGGCCGAGCCGCGGTGAAGGGCTGCATAGATGCCGGCGGGAATGCCGAGCAACACCTTCACCAGGAACGCCGGGATGGTCAGCGCCAGGGTCGCCGGGATGCGCTCGATGACGAGCTGGATCGCCGGCCGGCCGTCGCGCATCGAGCGTCCGAGCTCGCCCTGGCTGATTGCCTTGAAGTAGTCGAGATATTGCATCCAGATCGGATGATCGAGGCCCCACGCCTTGCGAAACGCGGCGATGACCTCGGGCGGCGCTTCCGGCCCCATGATCATCAGCGCGGGATCGCCGGACAGCCGAAGCACGATGAAGGCGAAGGTGACGACGAGCGCGATCGTCAGCAGCGCGCGGGCGAAGCGGATCGCGAAGAAGCGCAGCATCACGCGGCATCCTGGGTCTGGGACTGCGGGCCCGTGACGAGATGGCAGGCGACCTGGCGCTGATCGTCGAGCGCGGTGAGCTCGGGCACCTCGACGCTGCAGCGTGCCGTTGCATGGCGGCAGCGGGGATGGAAGGCGCAGCCCTGCGGGCGCGCGGCGGGATTGGGCGGGTCGCCGGTCAGCACGATGCGTGCGGAGCTGCGGCGGCCCGGCGCCGGCGACGCCGACACCAGCGCCTGCGTGTAAGGATGCTGCGGCCGCGCGAACAGATCGTCGGCGGCGCCCCGCTCGACGATGCGGCCGAGATACATCACCGCGACCTTGGTGCTGATCTGCCTGACGACGCGCAGGTCGTGGCTGATGAACAGCATGGTCAGCCCGAGCCGCGCCTGCAGATTGACGAGCAGGTTGACCACCTGCGCCTGGATCGAGACGTCGAGCGCGCTGACCGGCTCGTCGCAGACGAGAAAGTCCGGCCTGGTCGCCAGTGCGCGAGCGAGCACGATGCGCTGACGCTGGCCGCCCGACAGTGCGCCGGGATAGCGCCGGCCATGGCTGTCGTTGAGATCGACGGCGTGCAGCAGCTCGCGCACGCGCGCCTCGCGCTCTGGCTTGGTCCCGATGTCATGGATGTCGAGCGGCTCGCGGATCTGCTCGGCGACGGCAAGCCTGCGGTCGAGTGCGCCGAGCGGATCCTGGAAGATCATCTGCATGCGCGCGCGCTGGGCGCGCCACGCCGCCGAGCCCGGGGCCGCGATCGGCGCGCCGCCGAAGCGCACGCTGCCCTGGTCGGGCGGCTCGAGCCCGAGCACCATGCGGCCGGTGGTGGATTTGCCGGAGCCGGACTCGCCGACGATGCCGAGCGTCTCGCCTTTCAGAATCGAGAAGCTCAAGCCGTCCACGGCCTGGACGGCGGTCGGACGCCCGAACAGGCCGGAGCGCATCCGGTAGGTGCGCGAGATCCCCTGGACCTCGACGAGCGGCGCGGTCATTCGGCGGCGAGCTCCACCGGCAGCCGCTGCGGCCGCAGGCAGGCCACGGCGCGATCCTGCTCGAACGGGGCGAGCGGCGGCACGCCGGCATCGCAGCCGTCGCCGGCAAACGTGCAGCGCGGCGCGAAGGCGCAGCCGCTCGGCAGCGCGCGCGGATCGGGCACCGTGCCGGGAATGGCCTGCAGCCGCCGCCTGATGCCGTCGAGCGGCGGCAACGCGCCGATCAGGCCCTGTGCATAGGGATGCCAGGGATCGTCGAACAGCCGCGTCGCCGGGGCGCGCTCGACGATGCGGCCCGCATACATCACGCAGACGCGGTCGCAATTCTCGGCGACGACGCCGAGGTCGTGGCTAATCAGCACCATCGCCATGTCGAACTCGCGCCGCACCGCCGACAACAAGTCCAGGATCTGCGCCTGGATGGTGGCATCGAGCGCCGTGGTCGGCTCGTCGGCGATCAAGACGTCCGGCTGGCCGGCCAGCGCCATCGCGATCATGATGCGCTGGACCTGGCCGCCGGAAAATTCATGCGGATAGGCCGACAGCCGGCGTGCCGCGTCGGGAATGCCGACGAGGTCGAGCAGCCTGAGCGCCTCGACCCGCGCAGCCTCGCCGCGCAGGCCACGATGCAGCGCGAGGCTCTCGCACAGTTGGCGGCGGATCGTGAGCACGGGATTGAGCGCGCTCGCGGGATCCTGGAAGATCATCGCGATGCGCCGGCCGCGCACCTGGTCGAGCACCGCGCCATCAGCGCCGAGCAGCTCCCGGCCGTCGAGCTGCACGGAGCCCGAGACCTTGGCTTTTCCAGGCAACAGGCCGAGCGCCGCGAGCCACGTCACCGACTTGCCGGATCCGGACTCGCCGACGAGGCCGATGGCCTCGCCCTTGCGGATGTCGAGATCGGTGCCATGCAGCACGGGCGTGCCGTCGAACGCGACCCTGAGGCCGGAGATGCTGACCAGCGGCGCCACGGCATCACGCTCCGTAGTTGCCGGTGCGGAAGTCCATCGCGAAGGCCGGCGAGGCCTTCCACTTGATCGACTTCGGCTTGGCGGTGAAGGTCGCGTTCTGGTGCAGCACCGTGTAGGCCGGATCCTCGCGCTCGGCGATCTCCAGCATCCGCCGGAACGCCTTCTTGCGCGCCTCGCGATCGGTCGAGGTTTCCAGGAACTCCGACAGCCGGTTGAGCTCGTCGTTGCTCCATTCGCCGACCTGCTGCTGCTGGCCGTTCGGACCGTGCTGGGCGACCAGCGAGGAGACCGGATCGTTGAACGCGGCCGAGTTCGACCAGTCGCGCACGGCGCGGGTGGGCGCGCGCTCCAGGATCTGCGACCAGTTCTCCTTGGTCTCGATCTGCACGTTCAGGCCGACCGCCTGCCACATCTCGACCAGCACCTGCGCGGTCGCGACCTGGTTGGTGTAGTAGTTGTTCAGCAGGCGGTAGGGGATCGGGTCGCCCTTGTAGCCGGCCTGCTTCAGCAGGTCCTGCGCCAGCTTGGGATCGAATGCCGGCACGCTCCAATCGGCGACGAACATGTCGCCGTAGAACTCCCACTGCAGGCCCTTCGGCACGCGGGTGCGGCCGGCCCACAGGCTGTCGACGATGGCCTGGCGGTCGATCGCGTGGGTGAAGGCGCGCCGCACCAGCGGATTGGCGAGCTGCGGATGGTTCTTGTCGAACACCGTCAGGCGGTGGTTGAGAATGGTGCCGCCCTGGACCTCGAACGCCGCATTCTTCTCGATGCCGGCGATCTGGTCCGGTGGGATGTCGCAGGCGAACTGATACTCGCCCGACAGCAGCCCGTTGATGCGGCTCGCGACTTCCGGCACTTCGAGGAAGCGGATGCGCTTCAGCGGCGGGCGGCCGCCCCAATATTCGTCGTGCGCTTCGAGGGTCAGCGACACGTCGGGCTTGAACTCGACGATCTTGTAGGGGCCGGTGGTGATCGGCTTGCGTGCCCAGTCGAGGTAGCTCGCGGCTTCCTCCCAGCCGCGCCGGCTCATGATGTCCGAGCCGTAGCGCATCAGGCGGCCTTCGATGGTGACGTCCGGCGTCGCGTTGACGAAGCGCACGGTGTATTTGTCGACGGCATCGACGCGGACCAGATCCGGCCACATCCGGCGGGCGACGCCGATCACGTCCGGCGGCAGCTCCTTGCCTGGGCGCGGCGCCGGGATCTTCTCGAACGCCTTGATCGTGGTGCGGCTTTTGGCCTCGCTGTCGCCGAACATGCGCTCGCGGCTGAACGAGAATACGACGTCCTCGGACGTCATCTCGTCGCCATTGTGGAACTTGACGCCCTGGCGCAGTTTCAGCTCGACGGTCTGGTCGTCGATCCGCTTCCACTCGGTGGCAAGGCCGGGAACGGCTTCGAGATTGCCGCGGAAGTTCTTCGAGATCAGGCTTTCCCACAGCGACGAGTAGAACACGCGCTCGCCGACATTGGACTGCTCGCGCAGCACGTCGAGCACGTTCGAGTTGGTCACCTTCTGCACGGCGATGGTGACCGAGGGACGGTTGTCGGCTTGCGCGATCGACACGCGCGGTAAGATGAAGCTGCCGCCGATCGCGGCGCCGGCGCCGAGCAGGCCGCGGCGGGTGAGCTTGGTCATGGCAATCTCTCGTTTGTCAGCGTGTCTGGATTGGAAACGGATCGGCCTAGACGGCCAGGCCGAGCGAAGCGAGATGCGCAGCGCCGTCCCTGACCTGATCGTGGTTACGCAGTTCGAGGATCAGGCGCGGGTTGGAGCTCAGCCTCGACAGCGCCCGGAACACGGCGACCCAGCGGATGTTGCCTTCGCCCGGTGCCCAGTGGCGATCGGCGTAGCCGTCGGTGTCCTGCAGATGGACATGGGTCAGCATGTCGCCGGCAGCATCTACGTAGTAGTCGACGGGTGGCGCGCCGGTCGAATGGTGCGCGTAGTTGGCATGGCCGGTATCGAGCGAAACCCGCACCTTGCTGCTGCCCAGCGCCTTCGCCAGTCCAACGCGATCCTGCGGGTTCTTGTCCTCGATGTTCTCGATCACGATCTCGCAGTTGGCCTGCTCGGCAGAGGCAATGACGTCGGTCAAGGTCGCCCTGACACGCTCGATCAGCGCCTCGCGATTGTCCGGCAGCATGTCGATGTTGTTGGCATCCCAGGTCGTGTACGGCGAGTGGATCACCATCTGGGTGGCGCCGAGAAATTCGGCGACCTCGAGCCCCTGCAGCAGGCGTTTGGTCACGGCGCGGCGGATCATCGGGTCGTGGCTGTCGATCTTGAAGCCCCAGAACGGGCCGTGGATGCCCAGCCGACCCGAGTGACCTGACAGCATCGATTTGATCTCCTTGGCGGTGCTGCGCCAGTCGCTGTCGAGAAGGTCCGCTCGGAAGAAGTCCTGGATCTCGAGATCGCGTTGACCTTCGAGCAGCCAGTCGCGATGAGCCGGAATGGACTTGACGGAGAGGGCGGCGCCGAGCACCGGCAGCGTGGTGGTCATGTCGAGGAAACCCTTTCGAGGAAGCCCTTGGCCTGCGTGAGACCCGGCAAGCGCTAGCGGAGTTCGATGACGCTCCCATGAAGGGCTGTGGAGGACGTCCGCGACATGTTGTGCCTTCGTGGGCACGAGGCCGGTCAGCCTCGCAATCCCTGGGGTAGTCGCACGTTCTTCGCTGCTACTTGACGTAGCCGCGGGAATTGCAACAATGCGGCGAAAACGGGGAATTGGGATGACGGTGCGGCGTACGATCGTTGGAATGATGCTTTCGCTCCTGGCGCTGGCGACAGCTGCGTTGAATGAGCCTGCGCATGCGAAGGGGCCTTACGGCTCCATCTCCGTCGCGGGCTGGTCGGGCGGCGCCTACACCGACGACAACACCGGAAAATTCTCGAGCTGCATCGCTTCCGCCAGCTACAAGAGCGGCATCAATTTCGGCGTTCTGGCGCTGCCGACCTTCAACTGGGCTCTCGCCTTCATCCATCCCGGCTGGTCGCTGTCGCAGGGACAGAAGTTTCCCATCGTGCTCAGCTTCGACGGGCGCAATTCCTACAATGTCGAGGGCTCGGTATGGTCGGCCAACATGGTCGTCGTGCCGATGCCGAACGACTCCAGCCTGATCAAGGCGTTCAGGGCGGCACGGACGATGTCGGCCTTCGCGCAGGGCAATCTGTTCCAGTTCGATCTGAACGGCACGTCCGTGCTGCTGCCGTCGCTGGCGAATTGCGTGCGCATGATCAATGCCGGCGGAATGGCGGCCGCGACGAATTTCACCGTGCAGCACGGCGCTCCTTCGGCGCAGCGTCAGGGAGCGCCGCCCGCCGCCACCGCGACGGCGAGCACGCAGCCGGCGCGGGCGTCGGAGGACTCTCCCGAGTTGCAATTGGAAGCGATGCAGATCGCCTCCAACTTCATTCTCAAAGCCGCGCTGTCGCATCCGGCCATTCTGGGCGGGGGCGAACGGCCAGTGTGGTTGACATCGGGCGGGGTCGCCTGGAAGGCGGACAACGCCACCGGGTTCGTTCGGATCGTGCCGCCGCAGCGGAATGTCGACGGCCTCGAAGTCGCCGCCACCATCATCGGCAACGACGCCCGCGACTGCAAGGGCAAGTTCATTTCGGCGCGCAACAGCGAGCTGGTCGACAGCGCCGTGGTGTTCCGCGGCATGTCGTCCTGCGAGGACAGCGAGAAGTCTGATATCGCCGAGTACTTCATCTTCCCGCGCAAGGCCGGCGGCTTCGTCCTGTTCTCGGTGGTCACGCCAACCAAGCCGGTCGGTGGCGGCGGTGGCCAGCAGCTGCAGACCCGCGAGGAAGCCAACGCCAACTTCCGCAAGGCGGCCTATACGTCGATCGGGAAATAGGGCTGCCTTCCCTTCGTTACGCCGTCCGCGGGTCGATTTGCCGGCTCACCCTCGCGACCGCTTCGGCCGCCTGACGGCGCGGACCTTGCCGCTGCCGCCGCCGCCGCAATACAGCGTCTCGCCGCCGTCGGATTCCATGCCGGAGACGCCGGTGCCAGCGGGCATGTCGAGCTGGTCGAGCACCTCGCCGGTCGCGGGATCGATGCGCCTGATGTCGCTGACGTCGTCTTCCCAGGTGCCATGCCAAAGCTCGCCATCGACCCAGGTGACGCCGGTGACGAAACGCGTGCACGGGATGCTGCGCAGGATTTGCCCGGTCGCGGGATCGATCTGGTGGATCTTGCGATCGCGATAGGCGCCGACCCAGAGCGATCCCTCGGCCCAGGCGAGCCCCGAGTCCCCGCCGCCCGACGGCGCCGGGATCGTCGCGAGCACGCGGCCATTATCGGGATCGACCTTGTGAATGCGATCTTCGGCAATCTGATAGAGGTGCCGGCCATCGAACGCCGTGCCGGCATGCGAGGGGATATCCAATGACTTCCGTACCGCGCCGTCGGCCGGATCGAACGCCTTGATGCTGTTGCCGGTCGCGATCCACACCTGCCGGCCGTCATAGCTGACGCCGTTGACGCGCTCGGCGTCGTCGAACGGGCCGTACTCGCGAATGATCTCTGCGGTTGCTCGTGTCATGTCTGCCATCCCACTTTTTCCGATGGACCCACGCTAGTCGAGCGACGACCACGCCGGGAGTAACAACGCGGTCGCGAATTCCGGCACGACGGGGCAGGTCCAGCGTTGCGCGCGGCCCCGACCGAACGACTGGACCCTGCCGGACGATGCCAGTCCATCGAGGGCACGCTGCACCGTCCGCTGGCTCGCGCCCAGCGCCAGCGCAAGGCCGGAGCTCGACCATGCCTCACCGTCGGCGAGGCAAGCAAGCACGGTGGCATTGTCGTCCTCGATCGGCTGTGCGAGGACGACGACGTCGTGATCGCGACACGGCACCAGGGCAAAGCCGTCGCGCGTGGCATTGATATCGGCCAGGCCATGGAGGAGCTGGCGCAACCGTCCGATCTCGACGCGCAGGCGGGCGCGGTGCGACTCGTCGGCTTCCTTGCCGCGGAATGCATGCGCGATCAGTGCGGCCCGCGGCACATCATCGGGGACCCCCTCGGCCAGTCGCCGGGCGAGTGCAAACAGCACCGGGCGCCGCGCCAGCGACACGATCTGGCTCGCCCGGCGTACCGCCAATCGGCAGGCATCGATGATCAGCACATCCGACCGGAACAGCGATTCGACGTCGTCGAGCTGCAGCAGGCGTTCCTCGCCGCGCAGGATCATCCGCGCGGCCGGCGCCGACAGCGCCGACGAGGCCCGCTCGATCTCCGCCTGGAGCTCCGGAATGCGGGCCTGCCGCGCCGACCGCGTCGCGCGCTCGAGCGCCGATCGCGCGGTCTTTGTTTGTAGACGGCGCAAGGCCAGTCCGGCGACGATCAGCTCGTAGATCGTGCGCGCGGCCGGCCGCAGCGGCGAGGGATCGAGATCGGCGAGGCCTCGCTCGGCGTCGTCGAGGTGCCCGATCAGAATCATGCGCCTGATCTCTAGGCTGCGCGCATAGGCGGCATTGGCGCGGTCGCCCTGCTGCTCCAGGGTCTCACGCGCCGCTGCGAGCGACTTGGTCGGCCAGCCGAGATCGCGCGCTGCGAGTGCGATCTCGGCCTCTGCGACGGTGCAGCGGGCGCGGGCCAGAACTGCCTTGGGGCCAAAGCTTCGCGCGGCCTGCCGCAGCAGCGCCTTCGCGCGCCCGAAATCGCCAAGCCGCGCCATCGCGATGCCGCGCAGCGCCAGCGCCGGGGGATCATCGCGCAACGCAACCCGGTTCAATGCGCCGAGCGGATCGCCCGCAGCGAGTGCCTGCGCCGCCGCTGAGATCAGCGAGTCCATGCAAATCCCGCCATACTTGTCACTCCCGGCCCCTCCCGTGCCGATCCTAGTCTGAGCTGCGGTCAACACGCAAAAGGATGACGATCATGACCATGCATATCACCGGGACGCGCGAAGATTGGTTGAAGGCCCGGCTCGACCTGCTGCAAGCCGAGAAGGAACTCACCCGCCGCAGCGACGAGTTGGCGGAGCGCCGCCAGGCCCTGCCATGGGTGCGCGTCGACAAGGCCTATCGCTTCGACACCGAGGACGGCCCCGCTGCGTTGCCCGACCTGTTCAGGGGGCGCTCACAGCTGCTGGTCTATCACTTCATGTTCGGACCCGACTTCCAGGCCGGCTGCCCGTCCTGCTCGATGATTGCCGACGGCTTCAACGGCTTCCAGGTCCATCTCGCCAATCACGACGTGATGCTGTGGGCGGTGTCACGCGCGCCGCTGGCGAAGCTGAAGGCGTACAAGGCGCGCATGGGCTGGACCTTCCCGTGGGCGTCATCGGCGAGCAGCGACTTCAATTTCGACTTCAACGTCGCGATCACCGAGGAGCAGCAGCGCCGGGGCGGCAGCGAATACAACTATCGCACCAGTCCTCCGCTCGGGGCTGGCGACGTGCCGGCCATGGTGGCGGAGATCGCCGCCGGTGCAGGGACGGATGGCGCGACCTTCATGCGTGATCGCCCGGGCATGAGCGCCTTCATCATCGAGGATGGCGTCGTCTATCACACCTATTCGAGCTATGCCCGTGGCCTCGACGGGCTGTGGGGCGCCTATCAATGGCTCGATCGCGCACCGAAGGGCCGCAACGAGCAGGGCGTGTGGTGGCGCCGCCGCGACGAATACGGCAAGCGCTGACACGCAGGAGTAAAGCCATGGCGTTCTTCCACTCCAGGATGCGCGCGATGCCCGGCATCGCCAATGGTCTCCGCTTCGCCGCGGCGCCGACCTTCGCGCTGATGGCCGTGCTGAACGCCATGGCGCGTGACGGCCGGTCGGACGTGATCTGCTCCGCTATGCCGGCGGGCGCGCCGCTCGGCGACATGACGGTGATGTATCTGCTGATGAGCGCATTCCACCTCGTGCCATGGTTGAAGCGTATCGGCCGCTACCTTGCTATTCGAGCGAGCGGACGATGTGCTGCTTCAGCCGTTGCGCCGGCAGCGACAGACCTTTGACCTCGAGCAGCGCGATCTCGGTGTCCTTGAGATCCGGCAGGTCATGGCCGTCGAGCACGTGCAGGCCTGCCGGCACCATGTCCTTCGGCAGCACCGCGAGCCCGAGCCCTGCCTTGACCGCGGCATGCGCGCCGGACAAGGCGGCGCAGGTGTAGGAGATGCGCCATGGCTTCCTCGCTCTGTCGAGCGCCGTGGTGGCGCGCTTGCGGTAGACGCAGGGCGGCGGCGACACCACCAGCGGCACCTTCGCGCCATGATGTAGGAAGTCGCGGCTGCCTGACACCCATACCAGCGGCTCGCGCCAGACGCGCAGGCCCTTGGCGCGCACCGATGGCTCCTGCTTGACCAGCACCAGATCGAAATCGCCAGCGCGGAAGCGGTCGACCAGATTGAGCGTCAGGTCGCAGGTGACTTCGAGCGCGACCGACGGATAGGCCTGCGCGAATCGCGCGAGCACCTCGGGGAGATGGCGGGTCGCGAAATCCTCCGGCGTCCCCAGGCGCACCACGCCGGTCACCATCGGCTCGCCGAACCGCGCCACCGCCTCGTCGTTCAGGTCGAGCAGCTTCTGCGCGTAGTCCAGGAACAGCTTGCCCTCAGTGGTCAGCGCCACCGCGCGCGGCGAGCGCTCCAGCAGCTTGGCGTTGACCGCGCTTTCGAGTCGCCCGATCTGCAGCGAGATCGTCGATTGCTGGCGTCCGAGCTGCTCGGCGGCCTGGGTGAAGCTGCCCAGCCGCGCGATGGTCGCGAAGGTACGCACGAGATCGATGTCGAGATTGGTCAGCGTCTTCGGCATGGGGCGGTCATGATTGATAAATACAATGGTAAAGCTTTCAATTATCAATTTTACAAATTATCGCCCTTTGCTGCAAGTGCGGCCGGCGCCCATTGGGGGGCGCCCTTGGAGGGCGGAGGCCGGCACCGGAGGCCGTCCGCCCGATGCGGAGTAGGGCTTCATGGGGCTGACCGAGCTTGCGTTTCAGAATCTGCTGTCGCCGATGGTATTGTTCTTCGTGGTCGGCCTCGCCGCCGCGCTGGCGAAGTCCGATCTCACTGTGCCTGAGGCGGTGGCGAAGCTGCTGTCGCTTTATCTCCTGATGTCGATCGGCTTCCGCGGCGGCGTCGAGGTCGCGCATCACGGCATGAGCTGGGATCTGGTCGCCGCGATCTGCGCAGGTGTCCTGCTGTCCTATTTCACGCCGATCCTGGCCTATCTGCTGCTGACGCGAATGAGCCGGCTGTCGCCGGTCGACGCCGCGGCCGTGGCCGGACACTACGGCTCGATCTCGGCGGTGACATTTGCCGCTGTCACCGGCGCGCTCAATCTCGTGTCGTTGCCGTTCGCGGGCTACATGGTCGCGGTCGCGGCTGCGATGGAGACGCCCGCGATCGTGTCGGCGCTGCAGCTCGCGCGTTCGCATCGCAAGACTGAAACGGGGGACGGGCATTCGATGTGGCGCGAGGTGATGCTGAACGGCTCCGTGGTCACTCTGCTCGGTGCCTTCGTGGTGGGCATGATCACCGGCCCCAAGGGGCTCGCGACGGTGAAGCCGTTCCTGGTCGATCTCTTCCCAGGCTTCCTCTGCGTGTTCCTGCTCGACATGGGCTTGATCGCAGGCCGCGGCCTGCAGCACGGACGCAAATATCTCAGCGTGCCGCTGTGCAGCTTCGCCGTGCTGATGCCGCTGATCGGCGCAGCGCTGGGCGCTCTGCTCGCAAGTGCCATCGGGCTATCGGCCGGCTCGGCCGCCGTGCTGATGACGCTCGCGGCGTCGGCGTCCTACATCGCCGTGCCCGCCGCGCTGCGGCTGGCGCTGCCGGAGGCCAATGCAGCGATCCCGCTCACGCTCTCGCTCGGGATCACCTTTCCGTTCAACCTGCTGGTCGGAATTCCGCTCTATATCGGCGCTGCGACGATGCTCGCCGGCGCCGTGAAATGAGGGAGGAGACGATGAAGACATTCGCCAAGAAGCGCATCGATTTGATCATCGAGATGCCGCTGCTGCGCCGGGTCACCGAGCGCTTCGACCAAGCCGGCGTGACCGGCTACTCCGTGTTGCCGGTGATCGCCGGGCGTGGCCAGTCCGGCCCCTGGTCGGCCGGCGGCCAGGTCTCGGAGGTCGGCCAGATGGCGGCCATTATGTGCATCGTCGATGGCGGCCGCATCGATGCCGTGCTCGATGCCGTCCTTGCCGTGGTCCAGCATCAGATCGGCCTCGTCACCGTGTCCGATGTCGAGGTGGTCAGGCCCGAGCGGTTCTGATCGGGCGCGGCGGGGATTACGCCTCCGCCGCTACCTTCAGCGCCTCGGCGCGGATCTCCTCGACCAGCCGCTCCTTGAGCGCCACGAATTCCGACGAGGTCTTGATCTTGTAGGAGCGCGGGTGCGGCAGTTCGATCTTGATGTCGGCCTTGATGCGGCCGGGCCGCGCGCTCATCACCAGCACGCGGCTGCCGAGGAAGATCGCCTCCTCGATGTCGTGGGTGACGAACAGCACCGTCTTCTGGTCGCGCTCCCAGATGCCGAGCAGCATCTCCTGCATCAGCACCCGCGTCTGGTTGTCGAGCGCGCCGAACGGCTCGTCGAGTAGCAGGATCTTCGGATCGTTGGCGAGCGCGCGGGCGATCGCGCAGCGCTGCTGCATACCGCCGGAGAGCTGCTTGGGCCAATGGTTCTCGAAACCCTTCAGCCCGATCTGCTGAATGTAGCGGTCGGCGATGGCGTTGCGCTCGGCCTCGTCCACGCCGCGCTCGCGCAGGCCAAAGGCGATGTTCTCGCGCACGGTGAGCCAGGGAAACAGCGTGTAGGACTGGAACACCATGCCGCGGTCAGCGCCGGGACCGGTCACCTCGCGGCCGTCGAGCAGCACCTTGCCGCTGGTCGGGCGGTCGAGGCCGGCGACGATGCGCAGCAGGGTCGACTTGCCGCAGCCGGAGGGGCCGAGGATGGTGACGAAGTCGTTGGTGCCGATCGTGAGCTCGACCGGCTCCAACGCGCGTGTCGGCGCATGGCCCTGGCGGGCCGGAAAGGTGCGCGTGACGTTGTTGATGACGAGCGTGGTCATGCGAGCTTCCACGGGAACAGCCAGGCGTTGAACGCCTTGAACAGGAAGTCCGAGATCAGCCCGATCAGGCCGATCACGATGATGCCGAAGATGATCTGTCCGGTGTTGAGCAACGCCTGGCTGTCGGTGATCATGTGGCCGATGCCGGAGGAGGAGCCGATCAGCTCGGCGACGATGACGTAGGTCCAGGCCCAGCCGAGCACGAGGCGCAGGACCTCGGCGATATCAGGCGCAGCGGACGGCAGCAGCACCCGGCCGATGATGCCGCGGTCGCTGGCGCCCAGCGTATACGCAGCCTCGACGAGATCGCGCCTGGTATTGCCGACAGTCACGGTGATCATCAGGATGATCTGGAACACCGAGCCGATGAAGATGATCAGAAGCTTCTGGAGCTCGCCGATGCCGGCCCACAGGATCAACAGCGGAATGAAAGCGGAGGCGGGCAGATAGCGCGCGAAGGACACGAACGGCTCGAGGAACGCCTCGACCGGCTTGTAGGCGCCCATCAGCAGGCCGAGCGGGACGGCGATGGCAGCCGCGAGCACGAACCCGCCGACGACACGCCAGACGGTCATGCCGATGTCATAGAGGAAGCCGAACTTGGTCAGCAGATCCCAGCCCTCGCGCACCATTGTCAGCGGATCGGCAAGGAAGGTCTTCGACACGTAACCGCCGAACGTCGCCAGCGACCACGCCGCGACGAAGACGACGAAGAAGGCGAGGCCGAGCGCTGTTCTTGACCTGGCGCTGACGGGATCGAGAGGTCGGATCACGGAGAAAGGCTTTCGTGGTGGAGGCGGTACGCCCGGTGTCGCGGGCTGCTGGTGGTCGGTTCGAATAAATTCACTTCCGAGGGCATGATGTCTCCACATCGTCATTGCGAGGAGCGAAGCGACGAAGCAATCCAGAGTCGCACCCCGGGCCCTGGATTGCTTCGCTACGCTCGCAATGACGGATCACTCAGAGCTTAGCTCCGAGTTACTTGATGAAGCTCGCATCATACAGATCCTCGATTTTCGGGATCTGCTTGATGATGCCGACCTCGAGCAGCAGCTCGGCGGCCTCCTTGTTGAAGGTCTTGAACTCCGTCTCGAAGAATTTCTGGCTCGCCGCCTTGTCCTGCCAGCGCAGATACTTCGCCGAGTTGCCGAATTGCTCGCCACTCTGCTTCACATCCGCGCCCATGATCTCGTACGCCTTGGCCTGGTCCTTGGCGATCATGTCCAGCGCCTCGAAATAGCTGTCGGCGAGCGCCTTGGCGGCCTTCGGGTTCTCGGACAGGAACTTCGGCGTGCAGCCGAACGTGTCCATCACCATCGGATAATCGAGGGTGGTGGCGATGATCTTGCCCTTGTCGGGGGCGGCGCGCACCGTCGACAGATACGGCTCGTAGGTCATCGCCGCATCGTTCTGGCCGGAGACGAAGGCCTGCGCGGCGGCGGCCGGCTCCAGGTTCACGATGGTGACGTCCTTTACCGTGAGGCCGTTCTTCTTGAGCATCCAGGCCAGCCCGAAATAGGGCGAGGTGCCGGGCGCGGACGCGGCGACGGTCTTGCCCTTCAGGTCCTTGATGGAAGCGATGTCGTTGCGCACGGCCATGCCGTCGGCGCCGTAGCTCTTGTCGAGCTGGAAGATCTGCTTGGTGGCGACGCCGTTGGCGTTCCAGGAGATCCAGGTCTCCACCGTGGTCGCCGCGCACTGCACGTCACCCGCCGCGATTGCGAGGTGGCGATCCTTCTGCGGGATCTTCTTGATGGTGACGTCGAGGCCGTTCTTCTTGAAGATGCCGGCCTCCTTCGCCAAGGTCAGCGGTGCGAAGCCGGTCCAGCCGGAAATGCCGATGCCGACCTTGACGTCGTCGGCGAAAGCGGTGGTGGAGGCCAGCAGCGCGGCCGTTACTGCAAGTAGCCCGAATCTGCGCATCGTCATCGTCCTTTGCGGTGGGAGGAAACTGGTCGCGCGGCTCGCGCGCCGTCAAGGCTGCGCGATCCGCCTGCGTCTGCAAGCGTGCTTGCAAATCTCGTGCTCGGGCCGGGCGGGCAGGAGCGTCTCATTCGCTGCCCCTGAAGCGCGCCACCAGCCGGTGCTGCTCGCCCGGATAGATCAGCCGCACCGCCGTGAGCGGGCGCCCGCTGCGCCAGGTGTGCCGCTCGATTACGAGGCAGGGCGCGCCGATCGCGATGTCGAGACCTTCAGCAATGGTGTCGTCGGCGACGATGGCGCTGATCGCGTGCTCGGCCTCGGTCCAGGGCACGTGATGCAGCAGCCAAGAGCCTGGCGGATCGATCTTGAAATTGGCCTTGGCCGCATCCGGAACGGCGTCGAGATCGATCAGGCGGTCCTCGATCGCGAACGGCAAATTGTCGGCGCTGTGGCGGCAGCGGATCGCGATCACCTTGCACGGCGTCTTGACGCCGAGGCGCTCGCGATCGGCGGCGTTGGCGGTGCGGCGCGTGGACGAGATCAGCTCATAGCCATAGGCGCGGCCGAGCGCGCCGATCTCGGCGCGAATGTCGGGGATCTTCAGCACGGCCGACAGGAACTGCGGCCGCCGCACGAAAGTGCCAGCACGACGCCGCCGCTCGATCAGGTCGGCCTGGGCAAGCTCTGATAACGCCTTGTTCACGGTCATGCGCGAGCAGCCGTAGCGCGCCATGATCTCGTGCTCGAACGGGATGCGATGGCCCGGCGGCCATTCGCCGGTCAGAATGCGGCGCTCGATGTCGTGCCGGATCTTCTTGTAGAGCGTACCGGCTCCCGGCTTGGCGCGATCCTCGGCGAGGCTCATGCGAGCAGCCTCCGGATGGAATCGTTGAAGCGGCGCCGCGCCGACTCGCGCAAGCGATGCCGGCCTGACGTGACGACCTTGTCGCCGCCGGACCAGACGCAGTCGACCGCGTCGTTCGATGTGGCAAAGATCCAGCCGTCGAGCAGCGCATCCCGCGCGCGGCCGGCGAGTGAGGGATGTGCCGGATCGAGGCTGAGGATATCGGCCCGTGCGCCGGGCCGCAGGCCGGCGAGCGGCTGCGCCAGTGCCTGCGCGCCGCCGGCGAGCGCGGCGTCGAACAGCGTGCGGCCAGTCGACGCACCCGGCCCCGATGTCAGCACGTTGCGCTCGCGATGGCTCAGGCGCTGACCGTATTCCAGTTGCCGTAACTCGTCGCTCACGCCGACGAGCACGTTGGAGTCGGTGCCGATGCCGATGCGACCACGTGCGCGCACATAGTTGCGCGCCGGGAAGATGCCGTCGCCGAGGCTCGCTTCCGTGACGGGGCACAGGCCGGCGACGGCGCCGCTCTTGGCGAGCGCCGCCGTCTCGTCTGCCGTCATGTGCGTCGCATGGATCAGGCACCAGCGAGGATCGACGTCATGATGATCGAGCAGCCATTGCACCGGGCGCTGGCCGGACCAGGCGAGGCAGTCCTCGACCTCCTTGACCTGCTCGGCGGCGTGGATGTGCACGGGGCCGCCGTCGGCAAGAGCGACGATTGCACGGAGCTCATCGGGCGCCACCGCCCGCAGGCTGTGCGGCGCAAGGCCGAGATCGGCGCCCGGGAGCGTGCTGACGGCTTGGCGGGATGCTGCAACGAGCTTCGCGAACTGATCGACATCGCAGAGGAAGCGGCGCTGTCCGTCATGCGGCGCCGCGCCGCCGAAGCCGCCATGCGCGTAGAAGCTCGGCAGCAAGGTCAGTCCGATGCCGGATGCCTGTGCCGCAGCCGCGATCCGCACCGCCATCTCCGCGATGTCCGCGTAAGGCCGCCCGTCACGATCGTGATGCAGATAGTGGAATTCGCCGACCCGCGTGAAGCCGCGCTCCAGCATCTCGACATAGAGCAGCGTCGCGACCGCCTCGACATCGTCGGGGCTCATCGCCAGCGCGAAGCGGTACATCGTCTCGCGCCAGGTCCAGAACGTATCGGTGGAATGGCCGCTGATCTCGGCGAGCCCGGCCATGCCGCGCTGGAACGCGTGGCTGTGCAGGCTGGCGATGCCGGGAACGGCGAGCGTGTGACGTTCGTCGCCGGGTGCGAATGGAACGCCTGTGGTCACGGCCGCGATCGCGCCGTTGCTGATCACGACCTGCACGTCCTCAGCCCATCCCGTGGGCAGAAGCGCAGATGCGAAGTGCAGTGACGCCATGATCGAAAGCCCGCTGGACAGAACGGCGGAAGCGAGTTTATGTATAGACATATCGCCCGTCAAGCTTTCGTGAAGGTGGAGGCAGCAGCATGGCCGAGCGCTTCGATCGGATCTGGCACAATGCGCGGCTGGCAACGCTACGCGAGAGCGAGCCCGGACTTGGTGTGATCGAGCAGGGCGTGGTGGCTGCGCGCGACGGCCGCATCGCCTTTGCCGGCCCGCAGTCCGATTTTCCAGCCAGTGCGGATGCGCCCGAACGCATCGATTGCGAGGGCCGCTGGATCACGCCGGGCCTCGTCGATTGTCACACCCATCTCGTCTACGGCGGCGACCGCGCCCATGAGTTCGAGCTGCGCCTGGCGGGCGCGAGCTATGAGGAGATCGCCCGCGCTGGCGGCGGCATCGTCTCGACCGTCGCTGCAACGCGCGCCGCCAGCGAGGAGGCGCTGGTTGCAAGCGCTCTGCCGCGGCTCGATGCACTGCTCGCCGAGGGCGTCACCACGGTCGAGATCAAGTCCGGCTATGGGCTGGAAACCGCAACCGAGCTGCGGCAATTGTCCGCAGCCCGCGCGCTCGGCAGCCGGCGGCCGGTCAGCGTGCGCACCAGCTTTCTCGGCGCCCACGCGCTGCCGGTGGAGGCTGGCGGCGACAAGGACCGCTACATCGATCTCGTCTGCAATGAGATGCTGCCGGCTGTCGCAAAGTCGGGCCTCGCCGATGCCGTCGATGCGTTCATGGAAAACATCGCCTTCTCTCACGCGCAAACGTCGCGGGTATTTGCCGCGGCGAAAGCGCTCGGCCTGCCGGTCAAGCTGCATGCCGACCAACTGTCCAATCTCGGCGGCGCTGCGCTTGCGGCCCAGTACGGCGCGCTCTCGGCCGATCATCTCGAGCACACCGATGAAGCCGGCGCGGCCGCGATGGCGCGAGGTGGAACGGTCGCAGTGCTGCTGCCTGGCGCCTACTACTTCATCCGCGAGACGCAGAAGCCGCCGGTCGAGCTGTTCCGCAAACATGGCGTGAGGCTGGCGCTCGCCACCGACTGCAATCCGGGCTCGTCGCCTTTGACCTCGCTGCTGCTCACGATGAACATGGCCGCGACCTTGTTTCGAATGACCGTTGACGAGTGTCTTGCCGCAGTGACGCGCGAAGGCGCCCGCGCACTTGGTCTGTTGGCTGAGACCGGCACGCTCGACGCCGGCAAATGGTGCGATCTCGCGATCTGGGACATCCGCCGTCCCGCGGAGCTGGTCTACCGCATGGGCTTCAATCCCCTGCATCAGCGCGTCTGGAGGGGCCGATGAGCACCATCATTGCAGCGCCGGGCCGCATCGGCCTGTACGATCTCGCGAAGATCTACGCCGGAGCCGCGGTCGCGCTCGATGCTTCCTATTGGCCTGACGTCGAGGCGGCGGCCGCGATCGTCGCCAAGGCGGCGCAAGGCGCCGAGCCGGTCTATGGCATCAATACCGGTTTCGGCAAGCTGGCCTCGAAGCGCATCCCGCCCGATCAGACCGCGCAGCTCCAGCGCAACCTGATCCTCTCGCATTGTTGCGGCGTCGGTCCGGCGACGCCGCAACCAATTGTGCGGCTGATGATGGCGCTGAAGATCATCTCGCTCGGCCGCGGCGCTTCCGGCGTGCGGCGCGAGATCATCGAGCAGCTCCAGGCGATGCTGGCGCACGGCGTGTCTCCGTTCGTGCCGCAGCAGGGCTCCGTCGGCGCCTCCGGCGATCTGGCGCCGCTCGCGCACATGACGGCGGTCATGATCGGCGAGGGCCAGGCCTTCCACGATGGCCGGCTGGTGCCCGGGCGCGAGGCGCTGGCGCACGCCGGCCTGACGCCGGTCACGCTCGGGCCGAAGGAAGGCCTCGCGCTGATCAATGGCACGCAGTTCTCGACGGCCTATGCGCTCGCTGGCCTGCTGCGCGCTCATGATCTCCTCAATGCGGCGCTGGTGGCCGGCGCGCTGTCGGTCGATGCCGCGATGGCCTCGACCGCGCCGTTCCGGCCTGAGATCCAGGCGCTGCGCGGTCATCCCGGTCAGATCGAGGCTGGCCGCGTGCTGATGGAGCTGCTTGACGGCAGCGCCATCCGCCTGTCGCATCTGGAAGGCGACGAGCGCGTGCAGGATCCGTATTGCCTGCGCTGCCAGCCGCAGGTCGCAGGCGCCGCGCTCGATCTGTTGACGCAGGCGGCGCGCACACTGGTGATCGAGGCCAATGCCGTCACCGATAATCCCCTGGTGCTGGTCGAGACCGGCGAGATCATCTCCGGCGGCAACTTCCATGCCGAGCCGGCGGCGTTCGCAGCGGACCAGATCGCGCTGGCGCTGTCCGAGCTCGGCGCCATCAGCGAGCGGCGCATCGCCACGCTGGTCGATCCCGCGCTGAACTTCGGCCTTCCGCCGTTCCTCACGCCGGAGCCTGGCCTGAACTCCGGCTTCATGATCGCCGAGGTGACGGCGGCGGCTTTGTTCGCCGAGAACAAGCAGCGCGCGCTGCCATGCTCGATCGACTCCACGCCGACCAGCGCCAACCAGGAAGACCACGTCTCGATGGCCGCGCATGCGGCGCGGCGGCTGCACGACATGGCTGACAATCTCGCTGCTATCATCGGCATCGAGCTGCTCGTCGCCGCCCAAGGCATCGAGCTGCGAGCGCCGCACGGCACCAGCGCGGCGCTGTCTGGTGTCATTGCCGCGCTTCGCGCGCATGTGCCGGCGCTGGTGCACGACCGCTACATGGCCGACGATCTCGCCAAGGCGGCCGCGCTCGTCGGTGGCGGTGTACTGGCCACGGTTGCAACGCATGCACTCGGACGCGATCCGTTTCCCAAGCTTGGATGAGAGGGACTCATGAACCGACGCCTGGACAATGCGCGGGTGATCCGCGCCCCCATTGGCAGCGACATCAGCGCCAAGAGCTGGCTCACCGAAGCGCCCTTGCGCATGCTGATGAACAATCTCGATCCTGATGTGGCCGAGAAGCCGAGCGAACTGATCGTCTATGGCGGCATCGGCCGCGCCGCGCGCGACTGGGAGAGTTTTGATCGCATCGTCGCGTCCTTGCGCAAGCTGGAGGCAGATCAGACTTTGGTCGTGCAATCCGGCAAGCCGGTCGGAATCTTCCGCACCCATCCCGACGCGCCGCGCGTGCTGATCGCCAACTCCAACATCGTGCCGCATTGGGCGACGCTCGATCATTTCAACGCGCTCGATAAAATGGGCCTGATGATGTACGGCCAGATGACGGCCGGCTCCTGGATCTATATCGGCAGCCAGGGCATCGTGCAGGGCACCTATGAGACCTTCGTCGAGGTCGGCCGCCGTCACTACAATGGCGATCTCGCTGGCAAGTGGATCCTGACCGCGGGCCTCGGCGGCATGGGCGGCGCGCAGCCGTTGGCCGCCACGATGGCTGGCGCCTCGATGCTCGCCGTCGAATGCCAACCGAGCCGCATCGAGATGCGGCTGCGCACCGGCTATCTCGATCGCCAGGCGGCCACGCTCGACGAGGCGCTGGCGCTGATGGCGGAGGCCGCGACGACGAAGAAGGCGGTCTCGGTCGGCCTGCTCGGCAATGCTGCCGAGATCTTCCCGGAGCTCGTGCGCCGCGGCGTGCGCCCCGACATCGTCACCGACCAGACCAGCGCGCATGATCCGATCAACGGCTATCTGCCGAAGGGCTGGACGCTCGCCGAGTGGGAGGCCAAGCGCGCGTCGGAGCCGAAGGCCGTCGAGCAGGCGGCGAAGACCTCGATGGTCGGCCACGTCCAGGCGATGCTGGATTTCCACGCCATGGGCATCCCGACGCTCGACTACGGCAACAACATCCGCCAAATGGCGAAGGACATGGGCCTCGCCAACGCGTTCGATTTTCCCGGCTTCGTGCCGGCGTATATTCGCCCGTTGTTCTGCCGCGGCATCGGCCCGTTCCGCTGGGCTGCGCTGTCGGGTGATCCGCAAGACATCTACAAGACCGATGCCAAGGTGAAGGAGCTGCTGCCGGACAACAAGCACCTGCACAATTGGCTCGACATGGCGAGGCAGCGCATCAAGTTCCAGGGGCTGCCGGCGCGGATCTGCTGGGTCGGTCTCGGCGATCGCCATCGCCTCGGGCTCGCCTTCAACGAGATGGTCGCGCGTGGTGAATTGAAGGCGCCGATCGTGATCGGCCGCGACCATCTCGACTCGGGCTCGGTGGCGAGCCCGAACCGCGAGACCGAGGCAATGAAGGACGGCTCCGACGCGGTGTCGGACTGGCCGCTGCTCAATGCGCTGCTCAACTGCGCGAGCGGCGCGACCTGGGTGTCGCTGCACCATGGTGGCGGCGTCGGCATCGGCTATTCGCAGCATGCCGGCATGGTGATCGTCGCCGACGGCACGGCGGACGCGGCGCGGCGGCTGGAGCGTGTGTTGTGGAACGACCCGGCCACCGGCGTGATGCGCCATGCCGACGCCGGCTACGAGGACGCGATCGCCTGCGCCGACGCCAACGGCCTCGATCTGCCGAGCCTCGCACGCTGAGGGCATGCATTCCTCACGGGTTGAAGTGCGGCCCCTGATTGTGATCTCATGCTGACAACGCGACGGGAACTCGTCGCGGTGCAGGGGAAGCTCATGGGGATCGCCTTCCGTTCTCGGCCATCGTCGGCCAGGACGAAATGAAGCTGATGCTGATGATCGCGGCTGTCGATCCCAGGGTCGGCGGCGTGCTGGCGGCAAGTCGACCGCGGTCCGCGCGCTCGCAGCGGGCAACTAGCTCCCCTTTTCGGTTTCCTCGTCGTCGCTTTCTTCTGGTTGGCTGAGGTCATACCGATCGAGCTTGGCGTAAAGGCTTTGGCGGCTGAGACCAAGAATTTCGGCGGCCGACGTCCGATTCCCATTGGCGAGCTCGAGCGCGGCACGGACGTAATGCTGTTCAACGACCTCGACCGTGCTCTTCACCAGCTTGCGCAGCGGAGTCTTGCCGACGGATTCGTTCAGGGCGGCCAGCGCGACCCTGAGGTTGTCATGCTCCGCAGTCGGCAACAGCCGCCTGGCGACGTTGCGCAGCACCAGCGCAATCCGGGGATGGCCGTCCAGACCATAGGCCGCAGCCGAGATCTCGACCTCCGTTTCGGTGCCGAGCTCGCCTTGGATGGTCGTGGATAGCAGCCGAACGGTGCCGTGGCGCTCGACGTTGGAGATCAGGACCGAAAGGTCGGCGCCGGGGCGCGTCAACCAGCGGCTCAGCTTCTCGCCGATGACCGCCTCCGTCGACCCGATCTCGACCAGTTCCAGAAACGCGCGATTCGCGCGCTTGATGGCACCGCCGCCGTCGATGCTGATGACGGCGTCGGGGAGGTTGTCGATCAGCGCTTCGGGATTGTCCGGCACGAGGCCGGGCTGCGCAGCCTTGCCGATCGGCGCCATCTGCAGCAGGAACATCGGCCCGGTATTGCTGGTCATCAGGGATCCCCTGAGCATCCAGGGGACGGCCTCTTCGCCGAGATGGACCACGAGGCCGGGCGCCTTGCCCTGGTCGCGCACGCGTCTCAGCATCTGTTCAACCAGCTCGCGGTCCGTGGCTGGAATCTCCTCCAGGAACTCGCGGCCGACCAGATTGTCCCTGCGGCGGCCGGATGTCCCCAGCGCGGAGGCCGCGGTCCGGTTGGCTTCGACGATGCGCAGATCCCGGACCTTCGTCAGCAGTACGGCCTCGTTGGAATCCTCGATCACGAGCCGGTAGCGCGTTTCGATCTCGCGCAGCTTCCAATAGTCGCGCTCGATGGTCTGCTGGGCCGAGATCAGCCGGGCCTGCAGCTCGGCCACGGCCTGCAGGTTCTTGCCGATCGCGAGCATGCCAGCCCGACCGCCGAGCAGTACAGTCGTGAATTCCATCGGAAGTTCGAGGCCGCTGGGGAAGCGCTGCGTGATCTGGCGGAATGCGGAAATGCCGGTCCGCTTGGTGTCCTGCATGATGCGTTCGATCTTCTCGCTCGCACCGTCGACGATCTCGGACCAGGGACGGCCAAGCCACGCGGCGACATTTTCGGATGACATGTTGGGAGACAGCGTCGCCTCACGGATCACGCCGTCCATGTCGAGCAGCAATGTCACGTCGGCGCGTGGACCGTGAAATTCGGCCATGGTCTAGGCACCCGTTGGAGACGCTCAAGGACCACGGCCGACGCCGTCGGCGCGCATCTTGAAGGCGCTAGGTCGCATCCCGCTAACGTCTTGAGAGACTCGACAGTCCATGCTGCGCCCTCAGTGTCAAGGCTTATTTACAAACACATACTTCCAACTGTATCCCTGCGCCTGCCGCATGTTCAAACTGCGGCTTGACCGCTCATTTTCAGCGATCATTTCACCGACACATGGCATGACAAGTATCCATTGCACTAATAACTGTAAGGAATAGCTGCGCGAGGACTCGGAAAATCGGGACAACGCAGGATGCTGAGAGCGGGTGTGGTTGCGACGATCGTGTTGGCAATTTCGGCCGACGGCACTCTCGGCGATCTGGGCCGAGATGGGGCTGGTGCAGGCCGCGTGAGGTCTGGTGCGCGCGCACATCGACGTGCGCGCGCACGGTGCCACCACGCCGGTCCCTCACCGTGCCGTCAACGGGGCAGGAACCGTGCGCCCTCCTTGCCGAGGAAATCCAGCATGGCCTGCGCCGGCGGCAGCAGCAGCTTGTCGGCGCGCCGTACCGCATGCCATTGCCGGATCACGGGCAGTCCGGGCACCTTCAAGGTGACCAGGCGGCCCTCGGAGAGTTCGTGCGACACCGTGTGCTGCGAGATGAAGGCGATGCCGAGGCCGGCGATGACGGCCTGCTTGATGGTCTCGTTGCTGTCCATCTCCATGCTGGTCTTGAGATGCAGACCGTGCTTCTCAAGGAAGGTTTCCATCAGCATGCGGGTTCCCGAGCCGCTCTCGCGCGTGATGAACACCTCGCCCGCGAGCTCTGCGGCCGCGATCCGTTTTCGGCGCGCGAGCCGGTGCCCCGCCGGCGCGACGATGACATGCGGATGCTTGCCCATCGGCCGCATGTCGACGGGAATGTCCGCCGGCGGCCGTCCCATGATGGCGATGTCGAGATCGTATCCTCTGAGCGCTTCGCGGATGGTGTCGCGATTGCCGATCCGCAGGGTGACGTCGATCTTGGGGAACCGTCGCGAGAATTCCGCGATGGCGAAGGGAACGAAATATTTCGCCGTGCTGACCGCGCCGATCGCGACCCTGCCGCCGCTGCGCCCCGCCAAAATGTCGAGCGCCTGCTCGCAATCCTGCAGCGCCGCCTCGACGCGTTCGGCCAGCGCCAGAACGCTGCGTCCGGCTTCGGTGAGGATCATGCCGTCGGTGGTGCGCTGGATCAGCGGCAGGCCGGCGAGCTCCTGAAGGTTGCGAATTTGCAGCGTGACCGCAGGCTGCGTCAGGTGAAGACGGCCGGCCGCGGAGGTGACCGATCCGGACTCCTGCACGGCTGCGAGCGCGCGCAGCTGGCGAATGGTGAGGTCGCGTGAGAAGCGCCGGCTCATGGAACCCCCGATATAAGGAAAACTTTTGTCGATCCAAAGATAAAGAAATTTCCCTAATCACGCAAACCAGGCCTTGATGGGGGTGCGGCACGACCCCTTCGTGCCGCACGCATCAAGCTCTCCAAAGAATGGGCTGATGGCAAGGGAGTGGCCCATGGATCATCATCAGACATTGCAGGCACATCTAGCGGCGCAGGGTGCCGACGCCGATTGTGCCGCGGTCATCGAGGCTCTGGCCGAGGCGGCGCGCGAGCTCGCGCGGCAGATCGCTATCGCGCCGCTGTCCGGCGTCGACGAAGGCGCCGCCACCGTGAACGCCGACGGCGACGTCCAGAAGGCGCTCGACATCGTCGCCGACAATCTGATGCGGGATGCGCTGCGCCGGGCTCCTGTCGCCGGCATCCTGTCCGAAGAGGTCGATCGGCCGGAAACGGTCAACGCTGCTGCTCCACTTTGCGTGGCGATCGACCCGCTCGACGGCTCCTCGAACCTGCAGAACAACATCTCGGTCGGCACCATCTTCTCGATCCGGCCGCGCGGCCGCGACGTGCTCTCCAGCTTCTTCGAGCCCGGCACCGCGCAGCGTGCCGCCGGCTTTTTCGTCTACGGACCGCAGACCTGCCTGGTGCTCGCGATCGACCGCCGCGTCGATCTCTACGTCCTGCATCCGACCTTGCACGAGTTCATGCTCGCCAAGTCCGGAATCCGCATCCCGCAGGATACGCCGGAGTTCGCCATCAACGCCTCGAACCGCCGGCACTGGAGCGGGACGGTGCGCAACTATGTCGACGAATGCCTGGCGGGCGCCGCGGGCCCGCGCGGCCGCGACTTCAACATGCGTTGGATCGCCTCGCTGGTCGCCGAGGCCTATCGCATCCTGATGCGCGGCGGCGTGTTCCTCTATCCGGCCGACTCCCGCCCCGGCTATCGTGAGGGCCGGCTGCGGCTGGTCTACGAGGCGCATCCGATGGCGCTGATCATGGAATGGGCCGGCGGCTCGGCCTCGAGCGGCCGTTCGCGCATTCTCGAACTGTCGGCGCGCTCGCCGCATCAGCGCGCGCCGCTGATCATGGGCGACGTTCGCCTTGTCCGCGACGTCGACCAGCTGCATGAGGGTGTCGAGCCGCTGTTCGAAACCAGCGATGCGCCCCTGTTCGCGCGGCGCGGCCTGTTCCGCTGAGCCAGCCTGCCGAACGCGCCTTCCGGAGAAAAGTCATGTCACGTCGTCATCCCATCATCTCGATCACGGGCTCATCGGGCGCCGGCACCACGTCGGTCAAGAAGACCTTCGAGAACATTTTCCGCCGCGAGAACGTCAAGGCGGCCTATATCGAGGGCGATGCCTTCCATCGCTACAATCGCGAGGAGATGCGCCGCAAGATGGTCGAAGAGGCCGAGCGCGGCAACAAGCACTTCAGCCATTTCAGCCCCGACACCAACCTGTTCGAGGAGCTCGAGAAGACCTTCCGCGACTACTCCGAGACCGGCACGGGCATGACGCGCCACTACGTCCATGACGAGGAGGAGGCGCGGCTCTACGACACAAGGCCCGGCAACTTCACCGACTGGACGCGGCTGCCGGAAGAGTCCGATCTTCTGTTCTACGAAGGCCTGCATGGCGCTGTCGTCACCGAGACGGTCAACATTGCCCAGCATGCGGACCTCAAGATCGGTGTTGTTCCGGTCATCAATCTCGAATGGATCCAGAAGCTGCACCGCGACCGTGCCTCGCGCGGCTATACCACCGAGGCGGTCACCGACACGATCCTGCGGCGCATGCCGGACTATGTGAACTACATCATTCCGCAATTCTCCGAGACCGACATCAACTTCCAGCGGGTGCCGACCGTCGATACGTCGAATCCCTTCATCGCGCGCTGGATTCCCACACCCGACGAATCGATGGTCGTCATCCGTCTGAAGAATCCGCGCGGCATCGACTTTCCTTATCTGCTCTCGATGATCCAGGGCAGCTTCATGTCGCGCGCGAATTCGATCGTGATCCATGGTTCCAGGCTCGATCTCGCCATGCAGCTCATTCTCACCCCCATGATCATGCAACTGATGGACCGAAAGAGGCGCACGCTATGACCGCCACCGCCGTGCAGACGCTGGCCCCCAAGACTGATAGCAAGACCGATATCAAGGCCGATCCCAGCCATGCGGAGATGGCGAATGCCATCCGCTTCCTCGCGATCGACGCCGTCGAAAAGGCGAAGTCGGGCCACCCCGGCATGCCGATGGGCATGGCCGATGTCGCCACTGTGCTGTATCAGCGCTTCCTGAAGTTCGATCCCGCCGATCCGGCCTGGCCCGATCGCGACCGGTTCGTGCTGTCGGCCGGACACGGCTCGATGCTGCTTTATGCGCTGCTGCATCTGACCGGCTATGAGGCGGTCACGATCGCTGAGCTGAAGAAGTTCCGGCAATGGGGCGCCAAGACGCCCGGGCATCCGGAGTATGGCCACACGCCGGGCGTCGAGACCACGACCGGTCCGCTCGGGCAGGGCATCGCGACGGCGGTCGGCATGGCGCTCGCCGAGCGCCTGATGAACGCGCGCTATGGCGACGATTTGGTCGATCACTACACCTACGTGATCGCCGGCGACGGCTGCCTGATGGAGGGCATCAGCCATGAGGCGATCTCGCTCGCGGGTCATCTCAAGCTGAATCGTTTGATCGTGCTGTTCGACGACAACGGCATCTCGATCGACGGCTCGACCGGGCTGGCGTGCTCCGATGATCAGCTCGCGCGCTTTGCCGCCTCTGGCTGGGCGACCTGCCGCATCGACGGCCATGATCCGGAAGCGATTGCCACGGCGATCGCAGCGGCGCGGCAGAGCGATCGTCCCAGCATGATCGCGTGCCGGACGACGATCGGCTTCGGCTCACCCGGACGGCAGGGCTCGGAGAAGGCGCATGGCGCGCCGCTCGGGCCGGAGGAGGTCGAGAAGACCCGCGCGGCACTGCACTGGCCCCACCGCCCGTTCGAGGTGCCGGCCGACGTGCTGGTGAGCTGGCGCGAGATCGGCGCGCGCGGCCGCAGCGTGCGCCAGGCCTGGAAGGAGCGTGCGCGCAAGCTGTGCACCGCGGACCGGTCGCCCTGCCACGACGCGCTGAACAAGAAGCTTCCGGCCACCTATACCGAGCGCATGGCGCAGTTCATCGCGCAGCTCACCGCCGAGCGGCCGAAGATCGCCACCCGACAGGCCTCGCAGAACGTCATCGATGTCATTGCGACGGTGCTGCCCAATCTGCTCGGTGGCTCGGCGGATCTCACTCACTCCAACCTCACGAAGGCAAAAACGCACAAGTCCGTCACGCCCGCGACCATGGACGGCAACTACATCCACTATGGCGTGCGCGAGCATGCGATGGCCGCGGCCATGAACGGCATCGCGCTGCATGGCGGCTTCATTCCCTATGGCGGCACCTTCCTCGCGTTCGCCGACTACAGCCGGCCGGCGATTCGCCTGGCCGCGCTGATGGGCATCCGCGTCATCCACGTCATGACCCACGATTCCATCGGCCTCGGCGAGGACGGCCCGACGCATCAGCCGGTCGAGCATGTCGCGAGCTTGCGCGCCATTCCGAACCTCCTGGTATTCCGCCCGGCCGACGCGGTCGAGACGGCGGAAGCCTGGGATTGCGCGCTGCGTGCGGAGACCTCGCCGTCAGTGCTGTGCCTGTCGCGGCAGGCGCTGCCGGCGTTCCGCACCGAGGCATCGGATCACAACAAGGTAGCGCTCGGCGCTTACGTGGTCATCGAGCCCGAGGCCGGTCGCGACGTGACTTTGATTGCGACCGGCTCGGAGGTGGCCATCGCGCTGGAGGCGGCCAAGCTGCTGGCGGCCGAAGGCGTCCAGGCGGCGGTGGTGTCGGCGCCGTGCTTCGAATTGTTCCGCAAGCAGGCGGCAGAGTATCGCGCCGAGGTGCTCGGCCATGCGCCACGCATCGGGGTCGAAGCTGCGATCGAGGGCGACTGGGCGCGCTGGCTCGGTGATGCCGGCGAGTTCGTCGGCATGCAGGGCTTTGGTGCCTCGGCGCCGGCCGAGGTGCTGTACCGCGAATTCGGCATCACGCCTGCGGCGGTCGCCGATGCGGCCATGCGCAACATCATCCGGGCGCGGGCTTCCTGAGCCGCGTCACAGAACAGAACATCGAAACAGGGACGGAGATCAACATGGCGCGGATCACGCTCAGACAATTGCTGGACCATGCTGCCGAGCGCGGCTATGGCGTGCCGGCTTTCAACATCAACAACATGGAGCAGGGGCTCGCGATCATGGAGGCGGCCGCGGCGGTCGACGCCCCCGTGATCATCCAGGCCTCGCGTGGCGCGCGCTCCTATGCCGGCGACATCATGCTGGCGAAGATGATCGACGCGCTGGAGGAGATGTATCCGCAGATTCCGCTCTGCCTGCACCAGGACCACGGCAACGACGAGGCGACCTGCGCCACCGCGATCAAGTACGGCTTCACCTCTGTCATGATGGACGGATCGCTCAAGGCCGACGCCAAGACCGCGGCTGACTACGACTACAATGTCGACATCACCCGCCGTGTCACTGACATGGCGCATTGGGTCGGTGCCTCGGTCGAGGGCGAGCTCGGCGTGCTCGGCTCGCTCGAGCATGGCGGCGGCGAGCAGGAGGATGGTCACGGCCTCGAGGGCAAGGTCAGCCGCGACCAGCTGCTGACCGATCCCGACCAGGCGGTCGACTTCGTCCGCGCCACCAAGGTCGATGCGCTCGCGATCGCGATGGGCACCTCGCACGGCGCCTACAAGTTTTCGCGCAAGCCGGACGGCGAGATCCTCGCCATGAATGTGATCGAGGAGATCCATCGCCGGCTGCCGAACACGCATCTGGTGATGCACGGCTCGTCCTCGGTGCCCCAGGCGCTGCAGGACATGTTCAATCAGTTCGGCGGCGAGATGCCGCAGACCTGGGGCGTCCCGGTCGAGGAGATCGTGCGCGGCATCCGCCACGGCGTCCGCAAGGTCAACATCGACACCGACTGCCGGCTGGCGATGACCGCGATCTTCCGCAAGGTCGGCGCGTCGTCGAAGGTCGAGTTCGATCCGCGCAAGTTCCTGAAGCCGGCGATGGATTCGATGCGCGAGTTGTGCCGCGAGCGGTTCGAGCAGTTCGGCGCTGCCGGCAATGCATCCAGGATCAAGGTCATTCCGCTCGCCGAAATGGCCAAGCGCTACCGCTCCGGCGCACTCGATCCGCGAGTTGGGGGAATGACTGAAGCTGCCTGACATCCACGGCCATAACGAACATTCAGGAGGAACACATGAACGACCCATCGATCACGGTGCGCGGCAAGGATCGCTACAAGTCCGGCGTCATGGAATACAAGCGCATGGGCTATTGGGAGCCGTCCTATCAGCCAAAGGACACCGACGTGATCGCGCTGTTCCGCGTCACGCCGCAGGACGGTGTCGATCCGACCGAGGCCTGCGCCGCGGTCGCCGGCGAATCCTCGACCGCGACCTGGACCGTGGTGTGGACCGACCGGCTGACGGCGGCCGAGAAGTACCGCGCCAAATGCTACCGCGTCGAGCCGGTGCCGGGCTCGCCCGGCAGCTACTTCGCCTATATCGCCTATGACCTCGATCTGTTCGAGCCGGGCTCGATCTCCAACCTGACGGCGTCGATCATCGGCAACGTGTTCGGCTTCAAGCCGCTGAAGGCGCTGCGGCTGGAGGACATGCGGCTGCCGGTTGCCTATGTTAAGACGTTCCAGGGACCGGCGACCGGCATCGTCGTCGAGCGCGAGCGGCTCGACAAGTTCGGCCGGCCGCTGCTGGGCGCCACCGTCAAGCCGAAGCTCGGCCTGTCCGGCCGCAACTACGGCCGCGTCGTCTACGAGGCGCTGAAGGGCGGGCTCGACTTCACCAAGGACGACGAGAACATCAACTCGCAGCCGTTCATGCATTGGCGCGAGCGCTTCCTGTACTGCATGGAGGCGGTCAACAAGGCGCAGGCGGCCACCGGTGAGATGAAGGGGACTTATCTCAACATTACCGCAGCGACCATGGAAGACATGTATGAGCGCGCCGAGTTCGCCAAGGAGCTCGGGTCATGCGTTGTCATGATCGACCTCGTGATCGGCTACACCGCGATCCAGTCGATGGCGAAGTGGGCCCGCCGGAACGACATGATCCTGCATCTGCATCGCGCCGGACACTCGACCTACACGCGGCAGCGCGCGCACGGCGTGTCGTTCCGCGTCATCGCCAAGTGGATGCGGCTCGCCGGTGTCGACCACATCCATGCCGGCACCGTGGTCGGCAAGCTCGAGGGCGACCCGAACACCACACGCGGCTACTACGACATCTGCCGCGAGGACTTCAATCCGATGCGGCTGGAGCATGGCGTGTTCTTCGACCAGAACTGGGCGAGCCTGAACAAGCTGATGCCGGTGGCCTCGGGCGGCATCCATGCCGGCCAGATGCACCAGCTGCTTGACCTGCTCGGCGAGGACGTCGTGCTGCAGTTCGGCGGCGGCACCATCGGCCATCCGCGCGGCATCGCCGCCGGTGCGACCGCCAACCGCGTCGCGCTGGAGGCGATGATCCTCGCCCGCAACGAGGGCCGCGACTACGTGCATGAGGGCCCGGAGATCCTGGCCAAGGCGGCGCAGACCTGCACGCCGCTGCGCGAGGCGCTGGAGATCTGGAAGGACGTCACCTTCAACTACGAATCGACCGACTCGCCGGACTTCGTGCCGACCGTCACTCCCGCCGCCTAGTCATTATTCGATGCGCCGCCGCGACGCGGGCCGGAGCCCGCTCGCCCGCATCAGCCACATCAGGAGACATCAACATGCGCGTGACCCAAGGCTGCTTTTCCTTCCTACCCGATCTGACCGACGCGCAGATCACGGCCCAGATCCAGTATTGCCTCGAGAAGAATTGGGCGGTGAACATCGAGTTCACCGACGATCCGCATCCCCGCAACACCTATTGGGAGATGTGGGGCCTGCCGATGTTCGACCTGCGTGACGCCGCCGGGATCATGCGCGAGCTGGCCGAATGCCGGAAGATCTATGGCGACCGCTACATCCGCATCTCGGCCTTCGACTCCACCCACGGCTGGGAGTCGACCCGGCTGTCCTTCATCGTCAACCGGCCGCAGAACGAGCCGGGCTTCCGGCTCGACCGGCAGGAAACCGTCGGGCGCAATCAGCGTTATTCGACGCGGTCCTACGCGGCCGAGCGCCCCGAAGGCCAGCGTTACTGATCCCTGGCGGGCGGAGGTCGCTGCTGCGCCTGCAGGTCTGCAGCGTGGCAGGGATCTCCGCCCGGAGCGGCCATATCACCTTCTATTTGCCGTTGCTTCGTTGCTGCCAGGTTCGAACGCACGGCGATCTGATGCGAGCGTCCCGAACGGAGCACGAGCGGATGATGCAGGCCACGCAGGCGGACACCACCCAGGCGACGCCGGTCGATACCGTCGACCTGCGCCGCGAGTTCGAGAGCGTCGATATTGCGCCCGTGCTGGAGCAGCTCGACCGCGAGCTGGTCGGGCTCGCGCCGGTCAAGACGCGGATCCGCGAGATCGCCTCGCTGCTGATGATGGAGCGGATCCGCCGCAAGATGGGGCTGGCGACGACGTTTCCGACCCTGCACATGTCGTTCACCGGCAATCCCGGCACCGGCAAGACCACGGTCGCGCTGCGCATGGCGGGGATCCTGCACCGGCTCGGCTTCGTCCGTCGCGGCCATGTCATCAGCGTCACCCGCGACGATCTCGTCGGCCAATATATCGGCCACACCGCGCCGAAGACCAAGGAGGTGCTGAAGAAGGCGATGGGGGGCGTCCTGTTCATTGACGAGGCCTACTATCTCTACCGTCCTGAGAACGAGCGCGACTATGGCCAGGAGTCGATCGAGATCCTGCTGCAGATCATGGAGTCGCAGCGCGAGGACCTCGTGGTCATTCTTGCCGGCTATGCCGACCGGATGGAGAAGTTCTTCCAGAGCAATCCCGGCTTCCGCTCGCGCATCGCCCACCACATCGACTTCCCCGACTATTCGGAATCCGAGCTGCTGACGATCTCCGAGATGATGCTGGAGGGGCAGAATTACCGCTTCACCCCGGAGGCCCGCGCCGCTTTCGAGAAGTACATCGCCGTCCGGCGCACCCAATCCTTGTTCTCGAACGCGCGCTCGATCCGCAACGCGCTGGATCGGATCCGCCTGCGCCAGGCCAACCGGCTGGTGTCGCGGCTCGACCGCGTGCTGACGTCCGATGACGTGATGTCGATCGAAGCCAGCGACGTGCTGGCGAGTCGCGTGTTCGCCAAGGGCGCCGACGCGGGCGACGGCAGAGCGGAGGCGCAATCATGAGTCTCGCTTTGGTGATGAACGCGCCGCTCGACGATCTCAGGCGCCGCATCGCCGACGCCGGCGCGCTGATCTTCGATGTCGACGGCACCATGGCCGAGACCGAGGAGATCCATCGCGAGGCCTTCAACGAGGCGTTTGTCGCGGTCGGCATCGACTGGCACTGGGGCCGCCGCATCTACAAGGAGCTGCTGCGCGTCGCCGGCGGCAAGGAGCGCATTCGCGCCTTCGACCAGATGCGGCGCACGGGGCCGCCGCTGAGCGACGCCGTCATTGCCCGGCTTCATCGCATCAAGACGGAGCGGTTTGCCGCGCTGATGGCCGACAAGGGATGCCCATTGCGCCCGGGCGTTCAAGCATTGCTGGGGGCTGCCTCGGCACGCGGGCAGCGGCTCGCGATCGCGACGACGACCACGCGCGCCAATATCGATGCCCTGCTGGCGCCCGTGTTGGGCGTGGATTGGGAGGCAGGATTTGCCGCCGTCGTGGCGGCCGACGATGTCGCGCGCAAGAAGCCTGCGCCCGATGTCTACCTGGAGGTCCTGTCGCAGCTCGATCTACCGGCGGCCAGTTGCATCGCGATCGAGGACTCCGGTAACGGGTTGATGGCTGCGACCCGCGCCGGCGTTCCCGTGCTGATCACGCGCAGCCTCTACTTTCATGACGACACGTTCGACGGTGCGCTCGCTGTGCTCGACGACCTCGTGCTTGTTGCCTGAGGTATTTTGAGGTGTCTGTGTTGATGCATTGCCGATTATGTACGCCATCATGCGCATAGCCGCGTGGCGTAGTCGTTCTATTGCCGTCTCGACAAGAACGTGTAATCCCTTAACGATATGTCTTCATGTCGAGTCGAGGTCGTTGAGTATGGCCCGCACGCAGGCCAAATTGAAACGTACGGACGTTGCACGCACGGAAGCGTTTCGCGGTCGGGTGGGACGGCCGCCGAAGGCGCTGGCTGGAAACATCGAGGAACGTATTCTGGACGCTGCGCGCGCGGTGTTTCTCGAGCGCGGCTTTGACGGCGCGAGCATCGACGAGATCGCCGAACGCGCGCCCGCCAGCAAGCCGACGATTTATGCCCGATACACCGGCAAGGCCGCCTTGTTTGCCGCCGTCGTCGAGCACTCCATCAACGACGTGATGAATCTCGGGGCCTACACGCCGGTCGCCGGCACTGCACAGGAAAAGCTGGTTGGACTTGCCATCGCCATCGTCGATCGCGCGCTGAAGGAATCGCTCGGATTGTTACGGGTCACGATCGGGGAGGCCTACCGGTTTCCCGATCTCAGTTGTCAGTTTCATGACGTCTCGCGTAAGCGCGCCACCCATGCCGTGGCGGTGCTGCTCGCCGAGACGATCAGCGCCTCGGCCACGACCGCCCGCCGCGCGCCGTCGAAGGCGTCGGCTGCCTCCGCCGAGATCTTCATCGACCTGATCGTCATGCCGGTGATCATGCGCTCGCTGATGGGCGAAAGCGAACGGACCATCCGCAGGGAGCTGCCCGGCTTCGTCCGTGACCGGGTCAAGACGTTCCTGGCGCTGCAGCCGAAGGCCTGAGCAGCGCGATCAGCGTCGCCGCAGCAATGACGGTTCGAGCGTCACCTGCTTGAGATCGTTGCCGCTGACGACGACCACGATGAAGGCGAGCTTGCCGTCCTTGTTCATCAGGCCGCCACTGATCGCCCGGCCGGCCGCCGAGCGCTCGGCGATCCGAATCGCATCCGACATCTTGAGCCGGACCGTGGTGAGGGCGGCCAGGCTGTTACGGTCGCTTTCGCTCAGTCCGTCCACGGTCGAGAACAGCACGCTGTTGCGCACCTTTGCCGTGGTGCCGTCGATGTCGGATTCCCAGATCCGTCCGCGCTGCAGGGTTCGGACCTTGTAGACGGGGGCGTCGAGCCCACCCTCGAAGCTGATGTCCGCGGTCTTGGAGCCAGGATGAATCCTTTCGGCGATTCGCAGCGCCTGGTGCAGTGACACCTCCGTCCGCCTGAACTTGTCGAGCTCGCGATCAATCGTCTCCTGGCTCAGCGCCGGATCGGTGGAGGCTTGCGGATCCCCCTCCGTCTGCATGCCGGTCCCGGCGACGGCGTGCGCCAGGGGAGTCCATGACAGCAGGATCAAGGTCAACAGAATGATTCGTTTCATGACGGCCTGCTGTCTCCGATCTCGGTCGGTGCTTGTAGAGCATTCCCTTGGGAAACGGTTGCGATAAAACGAAACTGTATCGTTTTATAATTGTCGGCGGCGCGGTTGTCAAGGTAACGGCGCCGGCGGCGTCTGGATCCAGAAGCGACCCGAGCGCGCGCCGTCATGGCCGAGGGTGTAGAGCGAGCGCATGTAGTCGGTGTCGAAGCCGACGCCTTGGCCCTCGGGGACGGACGGGTCGATCGCCGTCATGTTGAAGGCCAGGCCATTGTGCCGGGCGAACTGATAGGTGGCCGAGAGGTAGCTCCGGATCTCGCGTTTGCTCTTCATGGCCAGCGAGCGGATCGCGATCGCCTTGGCGCTGTTTTCGACCGGCTGGAAATCGGTGGACGTCCGGCCGTTCATGATGATGTAGATGGCGGGCCTCGCTGAGGCCATGCGCCGCGATGATTCGGGCTGCATCAACAGACGGTCCGGAAAGGTGAACACCTGGGTCGAGACACCGCCGTCGACATGCATCTCCTCGATCGGCTTGCCGTCGGAGGAGGCCGCGATCAGCGACGGCGGAAACGCCACGGGAACGCTGGCGGACGCGGTCAGGACCTGCCGGAACAGGTCGAGCGCGCGCGGCGTCCGCGCCGAGGCGATCTCACCCATGTTCCACAACACCGGGCGCCCCGCGTCCAGGTCGGTGGTCACGACGAACAGTCTCCGGCCCTTGGCGTGTTCTCTGGCGATCGCCGCGAGCAGGTCCGGCGTCGTGTAGTGGCTGATCGCGTCGCGGAGCGGCTGCCCATCGAACAGGGATGAGCCGAACACGGCGTTGAGCGCGTTGGGGGAGGCCGCGAACGAGCTGGCGAGCCCGCTCGTATACATCTCCTTCAGCGTCGCATCGTAGGCTGGCCCGAGGAAGGCGAACGGAGCGATCAGGGCACCGGTGCTGACGCCCGAGACGATCGTGAATTCGGGACGAGCGCCGCTTTCGCTCCAGCCGTTGAGAACGCCGGCGCCGAATGCGCCGTCGCCGCCGCCGCCGGACAGCGCAAGATAGGCGAAGGGCTTGCCAGGTTGCGGCTGCGGCTTGAACGCGGCGTTGTCGAAGCTCGCGGCCGGCGCATCGGCCCACATCCGGATCGCGCGAAAGCCGTCGATCGTGGCGCGTTTGGCGTCGTCGGCCGAATAGGCCGCGCGCTGAACGGCGGCACAGCCGCCGAGCAGGAGAGCCAGGCTGCAGAATGCGGCCAGACTCCCTGCCGCTCGGATCCAACGCGATCGCACGTCCCACCCATCCGTTCACTAAACGAAACCGTATAGTATAGTTATTGCGATTTGATCAAGCCCGAAGGCGATCGACGCGTATCCGCGTATCCGCGGATCACGATTGCGGGAGCTGGATCTTGGAACCTGCACGGCAGCCTGGGCCGATCGTCCTGCTGCTCGATCGCAGGCGGCGCTCGGCGCGTTCATCTGCGGCTCACGCGCCGCCGGCTATGATTTTCTTCCATTTCCGATAGGTTGTCGCCGTTTCAACCAGGGGCGGCCGATATTGCCGCGCAGCGGCGTCTGATGTTCCGACAGGGGCACGATGCAGGCCGCATCGGCGGACGCGACCAGAGGAGTCTGAATGATCAACCGGCGGGCCATGATCACCTTCACGTTCACTGCCGCGACGCTGCTCGCAGCCTGCGGCGGCGTTGCGCAGGCGGCGCAGTGCGGCTCGTCGCCGGCGGGGTTCGAGGCGTGGAAGCGCGAATTCAGCGAGGAGGCGAGGGCGAAGGGGGTCGGCGGCACCGCGATCGCCGCGTTGATGCAGACCAACTACGCCTCGGCGACGGTCGCCGCCGATCGCGGCCAGCGCAGCTTCCAGCTCTCGCTCGATCAGTTCCTCGCCAAGCGCGGGGCTGCGGCGATCGTCGCGCGCGGCCGCCAGCTCAAGCAGTCGCAGGCGGCGATGTTCGCCTCGATCGAGCAGCGCTACGGCGTGCCGCCCGGACCCCTGATCGCGATCTGGGGCATGGAAAGCGCGTTTGGCAGCCAGCGCGGCAATCAGCACATGCTGTCGTCGATCGCGACGCTCGCCTATGATTGCCGCCGTCCGGAGTTCTTCACCGACCAGCTCTATGCCGCGCTCAAGCTGATCGACCGCGGCGTGCTCTCGGGCAACACCCGCGGCTCGATGCATGGCGAGGTCGGGCAGACGCAATTCATGCCGAAGAACATCCTCGCTTACGGAGTCGGCAATCTCGACGTCGCCGCCAACGCGCTGGCCTCGACCGCGAACTTCCTGCGCGCCAACGGCTGGAAGGCAGGCGCCGGCTATCAGCCGGGCGAGCCGAACTTCGCCGCCATCGAGGCCTGGAACGCCGCCGGCGTCTATCAGAAGGCGATCGCGCTGATGGGCCGCCAGATCGATGGCGGCGGCTCGGCCGCGGCGCGCTGACAGGCTTGCAACTGGCAAGCATGTTGAAATGAAAGAAGCGGCGCTTCATCACTGAAGCGCCGCTTCTCTTTGGTGTCGGTCAGTCGGCTTGTCGCCTCAGGCCTTCAGCTCGAACCGATCCAGGTTCATCACCTTGGTCCAGGCGGCGACGAAGTCCTTTACGAACTTCTGCTTGGCATCCGAGCTCGCATAGACCTCGGCCAGCGCGCGCAACTGCGAGTGCGAGCCGAAGATCAGGTCGGCGCGGGTGGCCGTCCACTTGATCGCGCCTGACTTGCGCTCGCGGCCCTCGAAGGTGTGCTCGCCCTGATCGACCGGACGCCAGACCACGCCCATGTCGAGCAGGTTGGCGAAGAAGTCGTTCGAGAGCGTTTCGGTCTGCGCCGTGAACACACCATGCTTGGAGCCGTTGGCGTTGGCGCCGAGCACGCGCAGGCCGCCGACCAGCACGGTCATCTCCGGCGCGGTCAAGGTGAGCAGTTGCGCCTTGTCGACCAGCAGCTCCTCGCCCGACAGCCACTGCTGGCCGCTGAGATAGTTGCGGAAGCCGTCATATTTCGGCTCGAGCACCGCGAACGACTCGACGTCGGTCTGCTCCTGCGAGGCATCGGTGCGGCCGGGCACGAACGGCACGGTCACCTCGACGCCGGCCTTCTTGGCCGCCGCTTCGACCCCGGCATTGCCGGCCAGCACGATCAGGTCGGCGAGCGAGATCTTCTTGCCGCCGGAGGCCTGCGCGTTGAACTCCTTCTGGATGCCCTCGAGCGTCGAGAGCACCTTGGCGAGCTCGGCCGGGTTGTTGACCGCCCAGTCCTTCTGCGGAGCGAGACGAATGCGCGCGCCATTGGCGCCGCCGCGCTTGTCCGAGCCGCGGAAGGTCGAGGCCGAGGCCCAGGCCGTCGACGCCAGTTGCGACACCGACAGACCCGAGGCGAGGATCTTCGCCTTGAGCGACGCGACGTCGTTGTCGTCCACGAGCGGATGGTCGACCGGCGGCACCGGATCCTGCCAGATCAGGTCCTCCTTCGGCACCAGCGGGCCGAGGTAGCGCACCTTCGGACCCATGTCGCGATGGGTCAGCTTGAACCAGGCGCGGGCGAAGGCATCGGCGAACTGATCCGGGTTCTCCATGAACCGGCGCGAGATCTTCTCGTAGGCCGGATCGAACCGCAGCGCGAGGTCGGTGGTCAGCATCGACGGCGCGTGGCGCTTGGACTTGTCATGCGCATCCGGCACGGTGTTGGCGCCGGCGCCATGCTTCGGCTTCCACTGGTGCGCGCCGGCCGGGCTCTTGGTCAGCTCCCATTCATAGCCGAACAGATTCCAGAAGAAGTTGTTGCTCCACTTGGTCGGCGTCGTCGTCCAGATCACTTCGAGGCCGGAGGTGATGGTATCGCCGCCCTTGCCGGAGCCGTACTTGCTGGCCCAGCCGAGACCCTGCTGCGCGATGTCGGCGCCTTCCGGCTCGGCCCCGACCAGCGACGCATCACCCGCGCCGTGGGTCTTGCCGAAGGTGTGACCGCCAGCGATCAGCGCCACCGTCTCTTCGTCGTTCATCGCCATGCGGGCGAAGGTCTCGCGGATGTCGCGCGCGGCAGCCAGCGGATCGGGATTGCCGTTCGGGCCTTCCGGGTTGACGTAGATGAGGCCCATCTGCACGGCGGCGAGCGAGCCCGCGAGCTCGCGGTCGCCGCTGTAGCGCTCGTCCGCGAGCCACTTGCCTTCGGGCCCCCAATAGATGTCCTGCTCGGGCTCCCAGGTATCGGCGCGACCACCGCCGAAGCCGAAGGTCTTGAAGCCCATCGATTCCAGCGCGACGTTGCCGGTCAGCACGAACAGGTCGGCCCAGGAGATCTTCTGGCCGTACTTCTGCTTGATCGGCCACAGCAGGCGGCGCGCCTTGTCGAGGTTGGCGTTGTCTGGCCAGCTATTCAGCGGCGCAAAGCGCTGCTGACCAGTGCCGGCGCCGCCACGGCCATCGCCGATGCGATAGGTGCCGGCGGCGTGCCAGGCCATGCGGATGAACAGCGGACCGTAATGGCCGAAATCGGCCGGCCACCATTCCTGCGAATCGGTCATCAGCGCGTGCAGATCCTTGACCAGCGCGTCGAGATCGAGGCTCTTGAATTCCTTGGAGTAATCGAACGCCTCGCCGAGCGGGGCGGACAGGTTCGAGTGCTGATGCAGGACCGACAGATTGAGCTGGTTCGGCCACCAATCCTTGTTCGAAAATCCCTTCAAGCCGCCCGAGAACGGGCACTTGCTGACGTCATCCATGTTTGCCTCCTGACGTGATCGTCATGGTTCCCCCTGGGGTGGGAGCCGGGACCCTACGCGGCTACTTCGATCAGGGGAAATTGAGATTGATGATCGTAACGATAAGATTATCTGATGAATATGGTGTGACGCTGTCCAAACGCATATGGACACGGTGCGTTACGTCCGCATCTCAAGATTGTGGTCAGGAAAATTGACTTCGTGGCGATGATCGATAAGATAATCTGATGATACATTTGACGATGCGGCAGCTTCGCTATTTCGACGCGCTGGCGCGTCTGGGGCATTTCGGCCGCGCCGCCGAGGCCTGCGCGATCTCGCAGCCGGCGCTGTCGATGCAGATCAAGGAGATGGAGGAGGCGCTCGGCGGCGTGCTGCTGGAGCGCAACGCCCGCCAGGTCGTGCTGACCCGGTTCGGCGAGCAGCTCGCCGAGCGCGTGCGCGAGATCCTGCGCTCGGTCGATGAGCTCGGCGACTTCGCCCGCGCCTCGCGCGACAAGCTCACCGGCCGGCTCCGGCTCGGCATGATCCCGACGATTGCGCCTTATCTGCTGCCCAAGGTGATCGGGAACCTGACGCGCAAACATCCCGAGATCGACATCCACGTCCGCGAGTCCAAGACCCCGACCTTGATCGAGGAGCTGGTCGAGGGCCGCCTCGATGCCGCCATCGTCGCGCTGCCGGTCTCGGAGCCGTCGCTGACTGAGGTCGCGCTGTTCGCGGAGAACTTCCTGCTGGTGCGGCCGCCGGAATATGAAGGCGCGGCGGTGCCGAGTGGCGAGATGCTGCGCGAGATGCGGCTGCTGTTGCTGGAGGAGGGGCACTGCTTTCGCGACCAGGCGCTGTCGTTCTGCAACATGCAGGCGCCGCGCGAGATGCTCGATGCCTCCTCGCTGTCGACCCTGGTGCAGATGGTGGGCGCCGGCATGGGCGTGACGTTGATTCCGGAGATGGCGGTCGGCGTCGAGACGCGCTCGGCGTCGGTGTCGCTGGCGCGCTTCGCCGATCCGCAGCCGCAGCGCACGGTCGGCATGGTCTGGCGCAAGACCAGCCCGCTCGCCAAGCAACTGATGCAGATTTCCGAGATCGTCGGCAGCGCGGCCGAGGGTCTGCGCAAGCAGGCCGCGACCGGGCAGGGCCGCAAGCGGCGAGGGTGAGCGCAGCCGTCGTGCGTTTCCTCCCGGAACGTCCCGCGATGCGGAGATTTGTCCGTCTCCTGCCGGAGAAGGAGAACGGGCGGCAGCAGCTCTCTACGGCTATGTCGGCGTCGGCTACGGGCCGTACTACGGTCGTCCATACGATGCCCGTCCATATTGGCGGCATCGCTATGATGGTTGGGTGGTCCTTCGCGCGGCCCGTGGTGGTGAGATCGGCCGATTGATCCTCTGACACGAGATCGTCTGCGCGCCAGATCGCGCAGGCGATCTGGCGTGACGGCTTGCCGGATGATGAGACCTCCGCTGCGCCCCGCTGGGTCGGAACGCGCCGTCGTGATGGCCTCTGATGTTCTGCTTTCCCATGGCATAAGTCTTGTATCGATCTCCGCGAGCGGTTGAACGTCCGACGCGCATGCGGTGTGGCGATGCCGTCGGATTGTGATCTCGGTCGGTCGGTTCGCCGCTCGCGCGGCTTGCTGGTCGAGACCGCGTGCCTGGAGAACGGTCCATGTCTGAGCCGCGCAATGCCCGGGAGCTCTGGGCTGCCACGATTATCGATTGGCTCATCGAGAACGCGAGCCTCAGGCGGGAGCGCGTCGACCTCGCGCGGAAGTTCACCCAGGAGCCCTACAATCTAAGCGTCGTCAGGGTCCTGACCATGATGGACGAACTCGTTGCGCGCTACAATGCAGCGAGCGGCGCCAGCCTCGTGCTGTCGCAGAACTGGCGCCTGGCGCATCGCAGCGACACGGTCGGTGACTTCATCGCGGCTTTCCTGCAACTGGTACTTCCCGAGGGCCGCGGCGCCACGACGGACGACGCCGCGAGGGACAACGGCGTAGCGACGTGCGGCGGCGTGTCGGAAAGCCGACAGGGCCGGACGCAGTCACGCCGCATCGATGCGCTGCGGGCTAGTCCGGGCGGCGACTGGAAGCCGGTCGATTTCGAGATCATCGCCTCGCAATACGCGATCAAGTTTCGCAAGATCACCGGCACCCACGAGGTGTTCCTGCATCCCGCGGTCCCGAATTGCGTGACGATCCCGCTGAAGGCGAGGATCAGGCCGCCGCATGTCCGGGCCTTCGTGGCGATGATCGACGGAATGGACGAGGCGGCGCGATGAGCGATTCCCGCGTCTATGCCTATGAGGTCACGGCGCTCGGCGCCGAGGATGGTGGCGGCTTTCTCGTCACCTTCCCTGACATCCCCGGGGTCATCGGCATCGGCGCCCACGCTGAGGAGGCGGTTGCCGACGGTCAGCAGGCGCTGTTGGCATGTCTCGATGCGCTCAAGGCCGTCGATCGCGGGCCGCCGGTCCCGGCCGCGGCGCGAGCTGCCGTGCCGTTGGCGTGATTCTTGATGTGAGGTCCGGGACGCCAATGCGACGGGAGACAGCATGCCATTGACAGAGGACGCCATCCAGGTCGGCAAGTGCTACAAGACGAAGATCGCCGAGAGCTACAAGGTGCTGTCGATCACGCGCGGCATCGTCACCTATCAGACGCTGACCTCGCCCTTGCGTATCAACACCGGCATCAAGGCGTTCGCCGACGCCGTCTACAAGGAGATCAACTGTCCGCGGCAGGGCTAGCGATCCGGCGGCGGCCGTATCGTGCGGCACGCGGACCGGGGGCAGGCGGCAGGCTCGGGGCGGACAGAGAGCGCATCACGTCTCCTCCGTCATTGCGAGGAGTGTCAGCGACGAAGCAATCCAGACTGCCTCTACGGAAAGACTCTGGATTGCGTCGCAGCGCTCACAATGACGTGGAGAAGGCTCGCCTTTGTTCACGCGCTGCGGAGGTAGGAATGAAAGTCGAACAGCGCGATGACGGCGTGCTGGCCGTCGTCGACGAGGAAGGCCGCGTCTGGGCGCAATGCGCGCGGTCCTCGCAACATGCCGATGAGACGGATTACGTGATCGAGGGGCCCCTCAGTGGATTCGTCTATGAGGACGGCACGTTCACGGCGGACAGCGAGCAGGCCTTCCGCGCCTGGCTCGCCGACCGCCTGATCAGCGACGAGCTCTTCCATGTGAAGGACAGGGAGACCGCGTTGGCTCTGTGCCGGCGTATCGCGATCGCGGCCCGCGAGATCCTGAAGGACAAAGCTGGCCCGGCTCATTGTTGAGTGTCCCTGCGTTCCCCTGCGCCATCGCAGATCGCGATCCGGGCCTCAGCCGGGGTCCGGCCTTCCTCTCGCGCTCTCCTCATTCAGAGGGACATGATCGATGCACGACCTGGGCGCAGGGCGCCGCGCGGGATGAGCGGCAAGGTATCGATCGGCTTCGTCGATTTTGCGGCGTTCTCGTTCGATTTCGATTGAGTTCGTTGCGGTTTGTTCGGATCGTTTCTGGTGCGGGACTGGTGCGGCCCGTCAGGGGCAACATCCTCTCTAGGCTGAAACAGGGGCTCGATTCCGCAGGGAACCTTAAGATCACTTGGCAATCAGGGGGCCACCTCGTGTTGTCCGGACGCCATCATTGGTACACAATGCATTTTCCGAGAGCTGGCAAACGCTGAGTCCTCAAAAAAAGACCGGCTGGAGGCATGCCTGGGCCGTAGAGCCTTCCTGCACACAAGCGGCTGAGCTTCGCGATTGGGAAGTCCCGCCCAGTCTAACTGAGGGAGTGTCGGTCAAACTCCCCCGTCAGATAACGACCTTCCGCCACTTGCAGCGCATGATCGTCTCGGTGTTGCCGGATGGATTGATGCCGGTGCCGACAATGACCGTGCCATCGGCGGCGACGCTGTTGTGCCGGCCTGAGATATTAATCCGGAAGCAGTCGGCGGACAGGGATCGATCGCATACCAGCGGCCGCAGTCTGGCGAACCGCGTTCTGACGCGGGAAGCAGGAAGACGTGAGAGTGTTGCCCCGCAACAGCCGCCCTTTGCGGGTCAACGTGGAGAGCAGAGTACAGATTCTGTGACGAGTGCAGTTAACGCGTAAGGAGGCCTTGCGGTAGCGTAGGCTTCCTCGGCTGCGCTATTTCAGCGTCGACAGATAGGCGACGACGTCGGCCCGCTCCTTCGCGTCCGCCAATCCCTTGAAATACATCTTGACGCCGTGAACGTCCCCGCGCGGATCGGCGATATAGGCATCCAGCGCGGTCGTGGTCCAAGGCGCGCTGTTTTTTTTCATGCCCTCGGAATAGGCGTAGTCCGGTACAGCCGCCGGTTGCCGTCCGACGATGTTCCAGAGGCTCGGGCCGACCTTGTTGATGCCTATCTCGGCAGAGTGGCAATTCTGGCAGATGCGCTGGAAGATGCCCTTCCCAGCGACGGGATCCCCATCCAGCGCCCGGGCGCTCGACGCCAGACTTGCGAGAACAACGACAAGAACGATGCGGCGGAGCATGCGAATCCTTCCCTTTTTGATCCGGAGCGGGCGCGGGCCAGCCTCGCGGCCATGCCGCTGAGCCGATCCGCGCAGATGATCTGACGACAGCCCGGCTCAAGTCCTTGTTCTGGATCAAGCCGCGCAGTTGCCGTTGCTGCTCAATTGGCTTAATCTTCTAAAAAAACGAACGATCACCAACACGAAACCCAAAGTGTCGTTCTGGGAGGTGCCCGGTGGGAGACGCCGATCCTCGGCCCGCGCGTCCGTCTGGCGTGATTGCGGCGAAGTCGAAGGCTGCGACGGAGGCCGCCGCGGCGGCCGACATCTGCGGCCAGTTGCCGGCTGACGGCTTGGCCATGGTGCTGATCTTCCTGTCGCCCCACTACGACCCAAACGCGTTCATGGCGGAAGTGACGACCCGTCTCGCAGACATCCCCGTGTATGGTTGTACGACGGCTGGAGAGCTGTCGCCCGATGGCTGGGACGACAACAGCGTCGTCGCTCTCGGCTTTGCCGCCGATGATTTCACGGTATTCGCACAGCCCATCTTCGGGCTGTCGGGCTTCCGCGTCGACGAGGGCCGCCGCCTTGGCATCCAGTTGAGGCAGGATCTGTCGCGGCACGGCGGTCGCGACGATGACGGCGTGTTCGGGCTCGTCCTGATCGATGGCATGTGCCAGCGCGAAGAGGCGATCATGTCGGCGATCTATGCGTCGCTCGACAATATCCCCTTGGTCGGCGGGTCGGCCGGCGATGGTCTGCGCTTCGAGCGCACCTGGGTCTTTCACGACGGCAAAGCGCATACGGACATGGCGGTGCTGATCCTGATCAGGACGTCATTGCCGTTCCGGCTGTTCAAATGTGACAATTTCGAGCCGACCTCGACCAAGATGGTGGTGACGGAGGCCGATCTCGAACAGCGTATCGTCAAGCAGCTCAATGCCGAGCCGGCGGCGGAGGAATATTGCCGCGCGGTGGGCATCGCGGATTCCGAGCTCGACCCGTTCCTGTTTGCAGCCCATCCGGTGCTGGTGCGCGTCGGCGGCTCCTATTTCGCGCGCTCGATTCAGCGCGTCAGCCCTGACGGCTCGCTGCGGTTCTTCTGCGCGATCGACGAAGGAATGGTGCTGACGGCGGCAAGGTCGCGCAACTCCGTGGCCGCCGCCCGCGAGATGCTGGCCGAGGTTCGAGACGACATCGGCGAGGTCTCGATCTTCATCGGTTTCGAGTGCATCCTCCGTCGTCTCGACGCTGAGCAGCATCAGTTCGCGCGGGAAATGTCCGAGCTCTATCGCGATAACCGGATCGTCGGGTTCCATACCTATGGCGAGCAGTACGGTTCAATGCACGTCAATCAGACGCTGACCGGCGTCGCGATCGGCAAGCGTCCAGGGGCGCAGCAATGACTGTTGCCGGGTCTCCGGAAGACCTGCAGCGCGAGGCGGCCAAGCTCAGGAAGATCAATGCCGCACTGATGTCCCGGGTCGAGCGCTCGATAGACCAGCAGTTCAATGCGTTCTCACTGTTCGAAACGGCGATCGCACTCGATCAGCAGGTGCGCGAGCGGACGCGGCAGCTGCGCGATGCGCTGCGTTCGATCGAAACGGCCAACAAGGACCTGTTTCGGGCCAAGCAGCAGGCCGAAGCGGCCAGCTCCCTGAAATCCTCGGTTCTCATCTCCGTCACGCATGATCTGCTTCAGCCACTCAACGCGGCGCGGCTGACGCTGTCGACCTTGGCGGACGAAGTCTCGTCCGATCGTGGCACAGCCATGGTCGGCCAGGTCGACCATTCGCTGGCCATGCTGGAAGATTTGCTGCGGTCCCTGCTGGAGATTGCCAAGCTCGATGCCGGAGCCCTGCGGCCCGACGTGAGGCCCGTTCTGATCTCGAGCCTGTTCGAGCCGCTCGAACGCGAATTCGCCCCGATCGCGGCCAAACGCGGGTTGTCCTTGCGCATTTGTCCCTGCTCGGTCGCGGTGGTCTCGGATGCTATGATGCTGCGGCGCATCTTGCAGAATCTCCTCGCGAACGCTCTGCGCTACACGCGGCGAGGCGGCGTCGTCATGGGATGCCGGCGCGGACCGGGGGCAGGCCGGGTTCGCATCGAGGTCTACGATACCGGCCCTGGCATTCCCAAGCCGCAGCAGGAAGCGATCTTCCTCGAATTCCAGCGCGGTCATTCGAGCGCCGAGGACCAGGCCGGCTTTGGGCTCGGCCTGTCGATCGTCCGTCGCTTCGCCAATGCATTGGACCATGAGGTCGGGCTGGCTTCGCGGGTTGGCCATGGATCCACATTCAAGCTCGCGCTCGACCGGGCAGACCCGGCAGCCGTACCGCCGGATCCGCATCCTGCTGAGCACGTCGAGCACGATTATGGCGGGCTCGAAGGCGCCAAGATCCTGTTGATCGAAAACGACCTGGCCACCGCCGATGCCATGGTCGGTCTGCTGGAGAAATGGGGCTGCGACGTCGTGGCCACGGTCTCGTCGAAGGACGCGCTGCAGCGCCTGAGTGCGCTCGGGGCGGCCCCCGAGGCGATCATCGCGGATCTTCACCTGGATGGCGACGAGAGCGGGCTTGCCGCCATCCGGGACATCCGGCAATTCCTCAGCCGAGATGTTGCGGCCATGATCGTCACCGCTGACTATTCCGAAGATGCAGCCAGGGAAGCGAGCCAATACGGGCTCGAGATCCTGACCAAGCCGGTCAGGCCTGCGGAGCTTCGCGCGCTGTTGTCGTTCCTGCTGTCATGAGCGCGTCAACGCCGCTCGCCCGCGCCGGCATGCGCGGCCCGCTGATGAGGTTCACGAAGTCGATCTTTTCCATCTCGATGATGGCCTTGGTCCGGCTCATCACGCGGAGCTTTCGCAGGATCTCAGAGACGTGGACCTTCACCGTCGTCTCGCAGATCCCGAGCTCGAAGGCGATCTGCTTGTTCTGCAGTCCGCGGCGGATCAGGTCGAGCACGCGCAGCTGCTGCGGCGTCAGCTCGTGAAGACGCTTCAGGAGATATTGAGCGGGAAGTCGGCCACGGCGCACGCCGGCGCAGAGGGAGCCACCTTCAATGTGGACCTCGCCGCGCAGCACCGCCTTGATCGCGTCGGCCAGTTGCTGCTTCGAGGTTGATTTCGAGATATAGCCGGAGACACCCAGCGCGAGAACATGGGCGACGAGGCGCGGGTCCTGATGCGCGGAAACCACCAGGATCGGTGTGCGCGGCGCGGTCTTGCGGATGCGGATCACGCCGGAGAGCCCGGTCGTTCCGGGTGTTGAGAGGTCGAGCAGGATCAGGTCGAATCTCGGAGGCGATGACAGAAGATCGACGGCCATGTCGATGGATGTTGCCTCGCGCATCTCGGCATCAGCCAGAGCGGAGCGGATCGCGCTCTCCAGCGCCTCGCGAAACAGCGGATGGTCCTCGACGATGAGCAATCGAGCCACGTGCCTGTCACCCCCCGGCCGGATCGGAGATCCGGTTTGTTCATTGTCGCGGATCTGACATTCAAACCAGTGCGCGCGCTGCGTCTTCGAAAGAACGTCAGGGCCGGAGCACCAGCGATAGCGCGTCGGTCGGCCTCAATCAACGACCAAGACGCCATCAACGGTGCGACGCCTGCGGCGGCCGTCACCTCTTGCAGCGCAGCAATAGCGCTACGGGTGCTTTCTGCGCGAGGCGTTGCGCGATCCCTGGCGGTCGGCCGGAACGGGCAGCGCGATCTTGCCGATCTCGATAACGGCCTTGTTGCGGCTGAACAGGCGGAGTTTTCTCAGGATCTCCGTGATGTGCGCCTTGACGGTCGACTCCGCGAGTTGAAGCTCGCCCGCGATTTCCCGGTTCTGATAGCCACGCCTGATCAGGTCGAGGACGCGAAGCTGTTGCGGGGTCAGCTCCTCGAGGCGCGCCTGCAGCGCGCGGGCGGAGCCGTTGCCGTGGCGCTCGGCCACGGGCACGAAGTCCTTCGGGACCGAGATCGAGCCGCTGAGCACGCGCTCAATCGCGGACGTCAGCTCACGCTTCGAGGTGGACTTCGGCAGATAGCCGGCGGCGCCGAGCGAAAGCGCCTCGCGCACGACGTTGAGGTCTTCATCACTGGAGACGATCGCGACCGGAAGCCGGGGATGCGTGGCACGAAGCCGCAGGAATCCTGAGAAGCCCACGGCATCGGGCAGCGTCAGGTCGAGCAGCGCCAGGTCGATGTCGGGTTCTAGCGCGAGGGTGTTGAGCGCATCGGCAATCGACAGCGCCTCGAAGATCTCGGCGTCAGGATGCGCCAGACGCACCGCATTGCCAAGGGCTTCGCGAAACAGCGGATGATCGTCGATGATCAGAAAGCGCGTCATGTCCGCCCCCCTCACTTGCCCCCTGCACGCGCCAGGTGATCCGGCAGATCGAGCGGCCGGTGTCCGCCTCCTTCAATTGGCCGTTTCGGACGACTGCACGGTCTGCAGGAACGCATAGATGCTCTCGAACTGCTCGTCGGTAAAGACCTCCTTCCAGGCCGGCATGCCCTTGGACGGACGGCCTTCATGCACGGTGGTCCAAAACTTGTCGCGCATATCCTCGCCATAACGGGTCTGCAGCCGCCGCAGGTCGATCTTCCGTTCCGCCTGCACGGCGTCCGGTCCATGACAATGTGCGCAGGTGCCGTTGAAGATCTCCTTGCCGGCGCTGACCGCCTCGGTCTTGGAATCGCTCGCAGCAGCCGAGTCCGAAACCCTGATCACGGCCGCCTCGGCGACCGGCTGGCGGAGAAGCTGAGCAGGGTCAGTCGTCGACGCCAGCTTGATCGGGCGCGGCACGGCGCCGAGCCTGATCGACGGCTCGCTTGGCAGTCCGTATTTGACCGCCAGCTCGGCGATCCGCGATGCGAGCTGCGGCAGGGCGGCGTCGATCTGATCGCGCAATTGCGTGGAGCTCTTGGCAAGGCCGATTGCGGCATCCCAGGACAGACCGTCGCCCTCGACCGGCTGGATCCGGAAGCTGCTCTGGTAGGTCGTCTTGTTAAGCCAGCCTGCAACCGGCCCCCAGACGAAGGCGATGTCGGCCTTGCCGTGAGCCAGCGCCGCCAAGCCTTCGTCCGGCGTCAGCACCGTCACCTTCTCGATGTCGTCGCGCTGGGCCAGCAGATTTTGCGGCGTGGTCTGGTATTGCACGGCGACGCGCTTGCCTCGGAGTTCGTCGATGCTGTGGACGACGAGCGTTCCGCGGCTGACAAGCGCGTAGGTCTCGGTCGCGATCTTCTTCGAGAAGATCACCGTCGGTCCCATGAAATCCGAGGACAGCGGCAGGCCGATCATCGCGTCGCACTGCTTGCCCAGCAGCGTCACGCGCACGGTTCGCTTGCCGAAATAGGATTTGTACCAGTCATACGTCACGGGGCGGCCGAGCTCACGCGACAGCGCCTGGCCGACCTCGAGATAGAATCCCGGCTGCGTTGGATTGTTGCTCGAAAACGGAAGATTGGTCGGATCCGCACAAAGCCGCAGCGGCTCCGCCTCGTTGGCCAGGCCCGCCGCCGACGCGACCAGCACGGTGGAGGCCACCAAGGCGACGAGAGCTGTCGCGCTTGCTGCCAGTTCGGCGGCGGCCCGCCAATTAGAGCCAGTCTGACGGCGATTCAGGCGCATCCTCGATCCCTCAGGTCTTGTTTATCTGTTTGTACGGCTCGGTCTCGCGGCCGGACCGTCTTCGTCCGCTTGATGCGGATTGGCTGAACGCTGCGCGTGTCCCGCGTCCGGGGACACGCGCATCCGTCGCGAGCGTTGCGGCTATTGAACCGCGAAGACGAACAGGGCGCCGCCTTCGGGAGCCGCGTTCGTCATCTTCTTGCCGATCTCGCCCAGGAAGGCCGGGATCGAGGCGGTGCGGCCGACGACGACGGCGACGTACTGCTTGCCGTCCACCGAATAGGTCACCGGACCGGCGCCGATGCCGGAGCCGAGATTCTTCTTCCACAGGATCTTGCCGGTCTTGGCGTCGATGGCGCGGAAATCGCCGTGCAGATTGCCGGAGAACACCAGGCCGCCGGCGGTGCTGAGCGTGCCTCCGTTGAACGGAAGGTCTTCCTGGATCGACCACACCTTCTTGTTGTTCACGGGATCCCAGGCGATGAGCTCACCGAGGAAGCCGCCGGGGCCTTCCTTGGTCGGGAATTCCGCACCGAGATAGAACACACCGCGCTTGTAGGAGACGTCGCTGACCGACCAGTCCATGCAGACATTGTTCGCCGGGATGTAGACCAGGCCGGTGTCCGGATTGTACGACATCGGCTGCCAGTTCTTGCCGCCGATCAGGTTCGGGCAGACGTCCTTGACGGGATGTCCAGGGCCCGGCCGTTTGTCCGGATCCTCGACCGCGCGCAACGTCGAGGTGTCCCATTTCTGCGCCCAGTTGGCGAAGACGTACTTCTCGGCCGAGATCACCTTGCCGGTCTCGCGGTTGGCCACGAAGAAGAAGCCGTTGCGATCGGCCTTCATCAGCGTCGGGACAGCCGCACCGCCAACCTTGAGATCGGCGAGAATAGCCTCGTTGACGCCGTCATAGTCCCAGGCATCGGCAGGCGTCGTCTGGATGTGCCACTTGATCTTGCCGGTGTTTGGATCGAGCGCCAGCGTGGACGCCGTATACAGATTGGTCAGCTTGCCGAAATCGCCATTGCCGGTCGAGCGCACAGCGGTGTTCCAAGGACCGGGGTTGCTGGTGCCCCAATAGACCGTGTCGCTCTTCGGATCGTAGGAGCCGACCAGCCAGGCCGCGCCGCCGCCATGCAGGCCGGTGTCGCCCTTCCAGGTCTCGCTGCCAGGCTCGCCGGGCGCAGGCACGGTATAGGTCTGCCAGACCATCTTGCCGGAGTTGATGTCGTAGGCCTGCAGCGAGCCGCGCACGCCGTACTCGCCGCCGCCGAAGCCGGTGATGACCTTGTCGCGCACGACCAGCGGCGGCGAGGTGATCACCGAGCCCTGCTTGTAGTCGACCACCTTGGACGTCCACAGCTCCTTGCCGGTGGCGGCATCGAGCGCGGTCAGCTTGCCGTCGAGCCGGCCGACGAACAGCTTGCCGTCGGCATAGGAGATGCCGCGGCTGTTCACGTCGCAGCAGGCATATTGCAGTGTATCGTCCGGAATGTCCGGCTCATAGGTCCATTTGCGCGCGCCGGTCGCGGCATCAAGCGCATAGACGTATTTCGGCCCCCACGACGTCGAGACGTAGAGCGTGTTGCCGATCACGATCGGCGAGGCCTCGTTCGAGCGTAGCGAGGCCAGAGAGAACGAATAGACCAGCGACAGCTTGCCGGCGTTCTCGGTGTTGATCTCCTTGAGCGGGCTGAACCGGGTGTTGCCGTAATCATGGCCCGCCATCGCCCAGGCGCCGGGCTCGCCGGCGGCCTTCAGCGCCGAGTCGTTGGCGCGGACGCCAAGCGTGCCGGCGACGAGGAAGGCAACCGTCGAGATGCCAGCCAAGAATCTCCTGCTCGTGAAATTCATCAGTTCCCTCCGCATACTTCTTTGTTGTGGCACGTGCGCGCCAAGCCCCAGATGTGCAGTCGCGCTGCAAGCATCGGGAGCGATTACAGCATCAGCTCTGCCAGGCTCTCATAGGCGGAAGGTAGTAGGCCGTGGGGCTGCCGTTGAACGTCGATTCTCCAGCAGTTTCGTGGACTTATGAAGTCGGGGCGCCAAATGTCCGACTTCAACACGATGGTCAATCGCGTGATCAAGGAAGCGGGTATCGACAAATTCACGATACGTGACTTGAGGCGCAGCTTACGCACCGTCGTGCCGCGCGCGTCTACGTCCCATCGATAAAAAGCTCGCCGGCAATCTGGGCCATCAGCGCGGGAGCAGGGGTGGTCCGGCAGAGGGCAGCGGACGAGGCACTGACGACTGCACAGCCGATGACTGCGCCCTGGGTTGCGTCGGTTTATGCTGCGGGATCGGGGCCGCTAGCTGCTGGGACGGCGACGAAGGCGGGGTTGTCGACATTCTCTGTCTGATGTCGTCTGCGACAGCTTGCAGCGTCGCAATGCTCTGGGCCATCTGCTCTTGCTTGCCGGTGAGTTGCTCGACGCTGCGCCGCACGACATCGAGATTGAACGCCAGGGGCTCAAGCTGCTGCATCGGGTCCGGGACAGTTGCAGCAATGGCTGGCGACTTCGTCGTCGAGACGGATAACAACCAGCCCAGCGATGGAGCCCGGGCCACCACCTTGTCCCTTGCTGCGTTACCGTAGGACTGCCAGGCAAGGGTGGCGCCGATACCGATGAGAACTGCAATAACGAGCCGGGCAAGGGTGTGGAGTGTTCGCCTGCCAATCGACGGCCGGTCGCTCGCGACATTGTCGTCGTTGAGGCCGGAGGGGCGAGGAGAACGGCCAGGCGGTTTCATGGGCCGTCCAATCCGCGGATCGAATCGGGCGTTTGGATCGCGCGCAGGCCCGTCCCACGCATTCTCTACGAGAGGTATGCTTTGCGAGTACATAAGTAGCTCCTTCCTGACTATTCACGGATCGTGATCGCGAGCTAAGCCTGCGCGACGAGTTTCAGCACAATCAGTCTCAGCAATGTCGATTTTCCGGACCCGTTCCGATTGTTCCGGGGCGTGAAGCCAGGGTCGACCGGCTTGATGCCTTGGTCATCACGGCATGGCGATAGACAGTTTCGATTCCTTTCCCGAAGGCGTCGACGGAATATTGCGTCGTTGCGCGAAGCCGGGCGGCATGGCCCATGCGCCAGCGCCGCTCTGGATCGCGGAGCAATGTCTCGATTGCTTCCGCCAACCGAACATGATTGCCAGGTGGAACGGTGATGGCCTCGATGCCGTCGCGCGCCACGCGTGGAACGGCCGTGTCAAGCCATGTATTGATGATCGGCCGTCCCGCCGCCATCGCTTCCAGTTGAGCGATGCCAAACGTTTCCGCATTGGTCACGGACGGCAGGACAAAGACGTCCGCTGTACACATGAGACTGGCGAGTTTGGCCTTCGGCGCGGAGCCGAGCAGGCGGACGCGATCCGCGACGCCGAGGCTATGAATCATTCGTTCAAGCCGCGCCCGTTCTGGACCCTCGCCGATGATCCAGACCTCAAAGCGGTGGCCGACCGCCGCTCGCACCAGCACATCGAAACCCTTGTAGGGGACGAGTTGCCCGCAAGCCAGCACAAGCCGTCCACGATCGCGTTCGGCAGCGTCATTGTCGCGCGGCTCCGGCCAATCGTACTTCGAGGCATCGACGCCGAACGGAACGACGTGACATTTCTCAGCGAATTCCTGCAGCAGCGGGCTGCTGTACAGCAGAATGGCATTGGACACGATGATTGCGTCCGCCTGCCGCAGCGTCCGGCGCAACAGCGGTTTCATAAACCACCTCAGTCCGGCATGCGAAACGATGTCCGCATGGTAGTGCACGACCAAAGGTCGATCGCGGCCCAACCCCAGGGCGAGCATGAGATCGGCGAGCGAAAACGGTGCATGAAGCGCGAGCAGATCGTGATCGGCGACCTGGCGCCACAACCGCAGCGGATAAGTCGGCGCGGCCGGAAGCGAACCTACATCGCCGAACGAGCGCACGCGCTCGATCGTAACGCCGTTCACGACGATGCGCCGTTGCCCGTTCGACTTGGAGCAGACCAGCACGCAGGCGGTGAACGCGTCTTTCAGTCCTGCGCATATGTCGCGGATCACCGACGGGGCTCCGCCGAACAGGTCGGGATAGCAGTCATTGAAGATGTGAAGCACCGAGAGGCGCCGAGAGGGAGCGAGCATGGCCGAACTCTCCATGACTGAGCGCCTCCTTTATATGTGGGAAAATTTCACACGTCAATTGATCTCGACGGAAAAGTGGGATTGTATCCCACGGGACTCGCCGCTACAATTTCGCCATGAACGCCAAATCCCGGAGATCGAAGTCGGCTGCGCATCAGCCGATTGCGGCGGCGAGCCTGCGCGCGCCCTTGGCGCGCCTGCTGCGCCCGCTGGTGCGGCTATGCATCCGCGGCGGAATGACATTTCCTGAGCTGGCTCAGCTGTTGCGAGAACTCTTCGTCAATGTTGCCGAGCACGACTTTGCCCTGGAGGGAAAGGAGCAGACTGACAGCCGCGTGAGTCTGCTCACCGGAATTCACCGCAAGGAGGTTGCGCGGCTGCGCGGCGCCGGTGCGCCGGTCAATGAAACGCCTGCCACTCTGTCGCTGACCAGCGCGATCATGGCACGCTGGCTCGCCGCTCCGGAGTTCACGGACGCGAACGGCGATCCGCTGCCCTTGCCGCGCATGGCCAGTGGCGATGCGCCCTCGTTCGAGCAGCTCGTCAGTTCGATCACGAAGGATGTCCGCCCGCGCGCAGTGCTGGATGAATGGCTGGACCGCGAGCTCGTGACCATCAACGGCGATGAAGAGATCGTGTTGGTGGATACTGGCTTCGTTCCGCGCGGCGACGACGAGCGCAAATGGCACTATCTCGGCCGTAACCTGCATGATCATATCGCGGCAGCCGCCGAAAACGTATCCGGGCCAGCACCCCGTTTCCTCGAACGCGCGGTGCACTATGACGGCCTTTCGGCCAAGCTCGCAAAACGTCTCGAAGGGCGTTCGCGCGAACTGGCCATGGACGCCCTGAAGATCGCCAACCGGGAAGCAAACCGCGCGCTCGCCAGGGACAAGGGCGGCGACCACCGCTGGAATTTCGGCATCTACATTTACAGCGAAGGTCCGGACGACGCGGCGAATGGTGATGCTGACGAAGGCGGCTCGTCATGACCAAGCAGCCCGTCATCTCGCGCCGCTCGTTGCTTTTGGGACTCTGGCTTGCCGGATCGTCCTCCGCCTGGGCGCAGGTGCGCCGCGGCAGCGATCAGGGTATCGGCGGCACCGGTATCACGCGTGGCCACGATCAGGGCATCGGCGGCACCGGCATTGTTGGCGTCATTCAGCGTTTCGGCAGCATTTTCGTCAACGGCCAACGCATCAGCTATGCGCCGAACGTCCCGGTGCGGATCGATGGCGAACCGGTATCGGCGAAGGCGCTCAAGATCGGACATCTGGCTCGTGTGCTGGCGCTGCCGCAGGCGAACGGTTCGCTGATCACCCGTGGCGTCAACGTGGTCAGCGAGGTGATGGGGCCGATCGAAAGCGTCAGGGACGGCGAGATGACCGTGCTGGGCCAGCGGATCATAGCGGCCGGCCACGAAAGCTGGCGCCATCCGGGCGTCAATGTCGCGGTCTTCGGAGTGCGCCGCATCGACGGCGTGATCGTCTCAAGCCTGGTCGAGCAACGCCTTAACGCGACAACGCGGGTTTCCGGACCACTCGAACGCGATCGCGGCGGCCTGCGAATAGGCGGGTTGCGACTCAACGGCGCCGATGCCGCACTCGTCGGACAACGTGTTCAGGCTGAGGGCCGCGTTACGCAAGGCGTGATGCAAATCTCGCGCATAAGGGCTGACGACCTCTCTGATTTCTTCGGCGCGAACCGTCTGTCGATCGAAGGCTATGTCCGCCGCGTCGGCAGCTATCTGCAATTCGGCTCGGGCTATGTCGCGCATGACAATAGTCGCTTCGCATCCTCAGGTAATGCCCGCGTGGTCGTGAACGCCACCTTTGACAGTTCCCGTGGCTTGCGGGTTGAATCCATCCAGTCCGTCAACAAATTTCCGGGTGACTCGATCCAAGGCACGAGATCCGAGCAAACTCCGGGCGCGACGCCCGGCGGCTCGGACGTCCCGGGCGGCGCTACTGTGCCAGGCGGCGGTCCTCCCGGGCTGGGCGGTGGCGGTCCTCCCGGCCTTGGCGGCGGCGGTCCTCCCGGCCTTGGCGGTGGCGGTCCTCCCGGCCTTGGCGGTGGCGGTCCTCCCGGCCTTGGCGGTGGCGGTCCTCCCGGCCTTGGCGGCGGCGGTCCTCCCGGCCTGGGCGGCGGCAGTCCTCCCGGCCTGGGCGGCGGCCGCGGCCGGCGATGAACAACGAAGATTTGGCAGAGCGGGCGAGAGGCGCGCGCTCGCAGCGTCGTCCAGCTTCGCTATGCGATTCATCGCGAGCAACTTGCGCTGCGAACAGCTAGCCCGAGTTCGCGGATTCGCGCTCGAAAATCGGGATTTTGCGATTTTTTGTGGAGCTAAGTAATTGATCTGCAAAGGGTGGGGTGTTCGATTTCGGCCGAGAATGGCTGTAGTGAAGACCTCCCCGATTCCCAAGGGCGCGGCGATGCGGGTGGATTCGCCGCGCGATGTTTCTGCGACGCACGGAGCGACGAGCCCGCGGCTGAGCAGAATATGAACAACCCGACGGCGCTCGCCGCTCTGGCGAGCGCCGTCTCGCAGACAGTGCGACGACAGAAGATTGGCTGAGTTTCCGCTGATCGGCGGAGAGACGTTTGGTGGATCGAAGCGGATGCGGAGAGCACGCTATCTTGCCGGCGATGACAACTCGATTGAGACGTCGAGCGCGCTATTGTGTCTGTGTTGCCCCGCGATCCTGACGAGGACATGTGCGCCCGCTTGGCAGGCGGGGCTGAGCACGGACTCCCGGATGGACCACCAGATGTCATCACCGCGAGATCACGACGGAAGCCGGACCAATGCTATGTTGTCGACCGCTCGTGTGTAGCCGTGTAGTATCGAACAGAGGAGACGATCATGTCGAATAAGAAGGCGGAGAGACGCCCGATGTAAGCGTCCGGCCGCTGCACATGGCCTCAGATCTTGACATGATCGGCCGGCTTCCAGCTCCACGGCAGCACGTCGCCGTTGTGAGCCATCGGACGCCGAACCTGGCAGTGTTTCCGCACGAACGAAAAGTGGACGTTTCTGGTGCGCCGAGCCCGCAATGGCAAAATCACACAAGCCGTTCATTGAGATCGCTGGTGGGCCCGGCAGGACTCGAACCTGCAACCAGACCGTTATGAGCGGTCGGCTCTAACCATTGAGCTACAGGCCCCGCGGCGCGGAGGTCTTGCCGGCGGCGGGCAGGAGCGGGCCTGTCCGGCGCGGCGTGGGAACCCCAACGACGGTTCGGGCTCCGTTTACAGCCTGGCCAGCCATCCGGCAATGCCGCTACTGGATCGTTTTGGCGCGCCGCCGTCGCCGCCGGCCCGGTCTCGGCCCGCCGCGACGCTAGTCCACCGAAACCCCGGCGAATTCCACCACCTTGCGCCACTTCTCGGTCTCGTCGACGACCAGCTTGCCGAACTCCGCCGGCGTCATCGCGCGCGGGATGCCGCCGGTCTCGGTGAGCCTTGCCACCAGCTTGGGGTCCTTCAGCGCCTCGCCGACCGCCTTGTTGAGAATCTCGACGATCTCAGGCGGCGTGCCCTTGGGCGCCGAGATGCCGTAGAAGCCGACCGATTCGTAGCCCGGCACGGTCTCGGCGATCGCCGGGACGTCCGGCACCGTCGGCCAGCGCTGCGGCGAGGTGACGCCGAGCGCGCGCACGCTGCCGCCGCGCGCCTGCTCCAGCGCCGTCGGCAGATTGTCGAAGATCAACTGCACCTTGTTGGAGATGATGTCCGGGAACGCCAACGCCGAGCCGCGATAGGGCACGTGCAGCATGTCGCATTTGGTCATCGCCTTGAACAGCTCGGCCGCCATGTGCACCGAGGTGCCATTGCCCGAGGAGGCGAAGGCGATCTTGCCGGGGTTGGCCTTGCAATAGTCGATGAACTCCTTGACGGTCTTGGCCGGCACGTCGTTGCTCACCACCAGCATGTTGGTGAGCTGCATGATGCTGGCGACCGGCACCGTGTCGCGGATGAAGTCGTAAGGCAGCTTCTTGTAGAGCGAGGTGCTGATCGCGTTGTTGGGCGCGACGAACAGCAGCGTGTAGCCGTCGGGCGGCGAGTTGATCGCGGCGGCGGCCGCGATGTTGCCGCCCGAGCCGGTGCGGTTCTCGACCACGACCTGCTGGCCCAGTCGGTCGGACAGCCACTGCGCCATGATACGGGCGACGATGTCGACCGGCCCGCCGGGGGCGAAACCGATCAGCCAGCGGATGGGACGGTCCGGATAGGCGGCGAGCGCCGGCCCCGGTTTGGCGGCGAGTCCCGCCGCCACGATCAGCCCGAACAGCAGCGCGCGCGCCAGCTTCATGCTCGTCTTCCCCCATCGATTGTTGCCGTTCAGCTCGCGTGCGGCGGCCCGGTCGCCCGCGGCCGCCGATCGTTCAGTGCGCCATCACTTCTTGATCAGCGGACACGCCGGATCGGGCGGTCCGAACGCGTCATCGCCTTTGATGGTCGCGAGGATTTTGTAGTAGTCCCACGGATATTTGCTCTCCTCCGGCGATTTCACCTGCGCCAGCACGAGATCGTGCACCATGAGATTGTCGGCGCGCAGCTTGCCGTTGCGGGCGAAGAAGTCCTCGACCGGCGTGTCCCGCATCTTCGCGGCGACCGCGAGCGGATCGTCGCTGCCCGCCGCCTTGATGGCGTTGAGATAGTGCATGACTGCGGAATAGACGCCGGCCTGCCACATCGTCGGCATCCGGTTCATCTTGGCGAAATAGCGCTTCGACCATTCGCGCGTCTTGTCGTCCATGTCCCAGTAGAACGAGGTGGTGAGCAGGAGCCCCTGCGCCGCCGGAAGGCCGAGCGAATGGATGTCGGTGACCAGCGCGAGCAGCGCCGCCATCTGCTGGCCTCCCTTGAGCAGGCCGAACTCGGATGCGGTCTTGATCTCGTTCATGTTGTTGGGCGGGCCGGCGGCGATGCCGATGATCTTGGCCTTGGAGGCCTGCGCCTGCAGGATGAAGGACGACAGATCCGGCGTCGCGAATGGCGGCCGCACCGCGCCCACGACCTTGCCGCCATTGGCGGTGACGACGCTCGACGCGTCGCGCTCCAGCGAATGGCCGAAAGCGTAGTCGTCGGTGATGAAGAACCAGCTGTCGCCGCCGCGCTTGACGACCTCCTTCGCCGTGCCGGTGGCGAGTGCGCGGGTGTCGAACACCCATTGCATCGCGTAGGGCGAGCAGAACTTGCCGTGGAAATCGGCGGAACCGGTCGACTGCGTGATGAACAGCTTCTTCTTCTCGGTCGCGATGGTCTGCACGGCGAGGCCCACCGCGGAGACCGGCACGTCGACGATGAGATCGACCTGCTCGGTGTCGTACCAGCGGCGCGCGATCGCCGCGCCGATGTCGGGCTTGAGCTGATGATCGCCAACGATGACGCTGATCGGCTTGTCCAGCACCTTGCCGCCGAAATCATCGACCGCCATCTGCGCCGCGGTGACGGACCCTTGTCCGGTCGGCGTCGAGGCCGGGCCGTTCATGTCGCTGAGCACGCCGATCTTGACGACGTTGTCGGAGATCTCGGCCTGCGCGGCGGTCGTGACCAGCAGCGCGGCTGCGGCCCACGCCGCTCGCTTCAAACAGCTGAGTTGCAATCAGTCCTCCACCGATACCGGCATGATGCCGTTGTTTGTTCCGGCTCTGCCGGCCGGTCCGCCTATCTGCAATCAATCCGGGGCGGCCGTCAATCATGCCGGACGGCGGAGTGGTGGGGCGATCCTGTGCGCTGCAACGCCGCAAGCAGCGAGGTCGTCGCTCACGCGCGCAGGCTCCTCGGCCGTTCAGGCCTTGGCGGTCTTTTGCTCCTCGTGCGCAGCCTCCCACACCTCGCGTGCGGCGTCGGCGTTCATCAGCGCGATGCCGACGCCCACGATCAGGTCGGGCCAGATCGAGGGCCACACAAAGGCGGTCACGAGACCGACCGCGATGATCGCGATGTTGGCGAAGGCGTCGTTGCGTGCGGACAGGAAGGCGGCGCGGGTCAGGCTGCCCCGGTGGTCCCTGACCCGCGCCAGGATCAGCGCGCAGCCGAGATTGACGATCAGCGCGCCGAGGCCGGTCACGGTGAGCGGCAGCGGCGCGGGCACGATCGGCGTGAAGAACTTCTCGCCGGCGGTCCACAGTCCGGCGACCGCCGGCGCCAGCAGGATCAGCGCCAGCACCTTGCCGAGCAGCGCCCGCCGCGGCGGGCTCCAGCGCAGCGCCAGCGCAATCAGGATGTTGACCGAGGCATCTTCCAGAAAGTCGACGCTGTCGGCGAACAGTGACACCGAGCCGATCGCCAACGCCACGGCGAACTCGATGCCGAAATATCCGAGATTGAGCACGGCAACGGCGAGCACGGCGCGGCGGACCATGGTTGTCGCGTCCATCAGGCGTCCTCAATCCTCGAGAGCTGCGAGCCGCTCCGCCTCGGCGAGGTCGAGCGCGGTATTGGCATTGAAGAACGGATCCAGCGGAACCGACGGCCAGCTCACGGTCGCGACCTTGTAGCGCGCCGTGAAGCGGGTGACCTTCCGGATGTCCTCCGCGACCAGGGCGTGGCGGAGGTCCTCGCGCAGCCCGACCGGCCACAGCCCGATCACTGGGTGGATCTGTCCGGCGGACGCCGCCAACGCCAGTTCGGCCTGCTCCGCCGCCCGCGCTGTCGCCAGCCGTGCGACCAGATCACGCGGCAGGAATGGACAGTCGCCGGCGGCGCTCAGCATCCACCGTGCCTCCGGCATGTGCGCCGCAACCCAGTCGAGGCCGGCGAGAATGCCGGCGAGCGGGCCCGGAAAGCCGACGACACCATCCGGCACGACTGTCAGGCCGTTGCCTGCGAAGCGCGCCGGGTCGCCATTGGCATTGAGGATCAGCCGGCTGCACTGCGGCGCCAGCCGCGCGATCACGCGCTCCAGGATGGTGCGGCCGTCGACCATGCGCAACGGCTTGTCGCCGCCGCCCATCCGCTGCGCGCGACCGCCGGCGAGCAGCACGCCGGGGATCGAAGTCGAGGTCATGGCTGTCATCGCGGGTTCGTTACCACGACTGCTGCCAGGGCGTCAGCGTTGGGCGCGCACGATCCACCATTTGCGCCTGCGGGGCGGCCGCCCCGGGCACGCCCCTCGCTTACGGGCCTTGCCTGGTCCGCGGGGCTGCTGGCATGACAGCGCGAAGCGTGGATATGGCGTTCCACCCGGCCTTCGGGCCATCGATCGATCCCGCGCTCCTGGCTGTGCGAAAGCGCCGGGGCTTTTCTGGAGACCGCGATGAAAGTCATCGGCCTCGCCGGCTGGAGCGGCGCCGGCAAGACCACGCTGCTGACGCGGCTGATTCCTTATCTCAAGGGGCAGGGACTGCGCGTCTCGGTGATCAAGCATGTCCATCACAAGTTCGACGTCGACGTTCCCGGCAAGGATTCGTGGCGGCATCGCGAGGCCGGTGCCGAGGAGGTCCTCGTCGCGTCGGGCACGCGCTGGGCGCTGATGCACGAGCTGCGCGGCGCAAGGGAGCCGGCACTCGCGGAGCTTCTGGCGAAGTTGTCTCCCGTCGATCTGGTCGTCATCGAAGGCTACAAGGCCGGGCCGCATCGCCGCATCGAGGTGCATCGCACAGCCAACGGCAAGCCGCTGCTGTTTCCCGATGATCCAGGCATCGTCGGGCTCGCCAGCGACGGCGATGTCGAGACCGCGCTGCCGCGCGTTCATCTCGACGATATCCCGGCGATCGCGGCGCTCGTCCACCATCTGGCGATGCCGCTGGCGGACGTTCTGGCGTTGTGCGACAAACTTGGTGTTCCGTGATGGAACTCGCGCGAGTTCGCAACGCCAGTGTTCCTCTGGCATCCCAGGAACCCAGTTCAGGGTTCCCGTGATGGTGCGGCCCGGTTGACGTGCCGGAACCGCTTGGCCATGGTCGCGCACATGATGATGACGAGGCTGGATCTGACGGGCCTGAAGTGCCCACTGCCGGTGCTGAAGACCCGGAAGGCGTTACGGACGCTCAAGGCGGGAGAGCGGCTCGAAGTGTGCTGTACCGACCCGCTTGCGGTGATCGACATCCCGAATCTGGTACGGGAGACCGGAGATCGGGTGGAGAGCGTCGATCGCACCGAGCGCGGGATTCTGTTTCGGATCGAGAAGGCGGCGGGACCGGCCGGATGACCCGTGCGGCGGTGAACATCCTCTGCTGCAGGTTGCTCGAACTACGTAGTTCGCGGGTGCGATCTCGACGCATCGATGTGTCAAGGGATCGTGCTGCTTCCTATCGTCGCAGCGGCGTCAACCCGAGCTCACAACAATGCCGCGTTCTCAGTCCAGGCTTGCGACGCTGTTGCCAGGCAAGGACAAGTTGCTTCGTCTTCACGTTTCCGCGAGCGCCGCGCATGCGGCGTTAAGCCGTGTCCCGTCGCTGATCGCCCGGACATCTCATTAGTTGATTCCATCAGGAATGGTCGTGACGCGTCCGGAAAGTAATCGAGAGCAATGTGGCTACAGCCGTGAGTGGCGGTCGCGTTGGTTGCACGTGAATTTGTGTGTTTGTTAGCAACACATTCCCGCTGCATTGCGATCAATCCACGAAGATCGACCGATTATTACCATTTTACTATCGACAATTTGCCTCAGTTCTGCACCAATTGAGACGCTTCCGCGGAGGTTGCGGGAGACGAGTCATGCCCGCTGGGGAGCGGGCCAGGCAGAACAGCGGCACAAAGATGGTGAGGGCATAACGTCTCGGGTGGGGTGTTATGCGCATCGAGCCAATGATGAACGTTTGTGCGTTGCGGGACTGCTCTGGTACGCGATAGCGGGCGGGGTGAGTGGGCGTATTGATTCTGATCAAGGGGACAGAACATGACGTTGTTGCGTTGGACGGGAGTCCGTAGGGGAGGAATGCATGGCTACCATTGAAAGCGCGGGCACGCTCCCGGGCTCGCAAGCGGGGATCTTCGACCGTGAGCACACGGTCGCCAAGGCGGGGTTCAACCGCTGGCTGGTTCCTCCGGCTGCGCTGTGCATCCATCTGTGCATCGGCATGGCGTATGGCTTCTCGGTGTTCTGGCTGCCGCTGTCGCGCGCGATCGGCGTGACCAAGACCCAGGCCTGCCCGGACATGACCCTGGTGCAGGAGCTGTTCACGACGACCTGCGACTGGAAGGTCGCAAGCCTTGGCTGGATGTACACCCTGTTCTTCGTACTGCTGGGTGGCTCCGCGGCGGTCTGGGGTGGCTGGCTCGAGCGGGCCGGACCGCGCAAGGCGGGTGCCGTCGCGGCCTGCTGCTGGGGTGGCGGCCTGCTGATCGCAGCGCTTGGCATCTATGTGCACCAGCTCTGGATGATGTGGGTCGGCGCCGGCGTCATCGGCGGCATCGGCCTCGGCCTCGGCTACATCTCGCCGGTGTCGACCCTGGTGAAATGGTTCCCGGACCGGCGCGGCATGGCGACCGGCATGGCCATCATGGGCTTCGGCGGCGGCGCGATGATCGGTGCTCCGCTCGCCAACCTGCTGATGAACTACTTCAAGACCCCGACCTCGGTGGGTGTCTGGGAGACTTTCGTCACGATGGGCGTGATCTACTTCGTCTTCATGATGATCGGTGCCTTTGCCTATCGCGTCGCTCCGGTCGGTTGGCAGCCCGAAGGCTGGACGCCGCCTGCGGTCAAGAAGGCAATGATCTCGGAGCACCATGTGCATCTCGACAACGCGCACAAGACTCCGCAGTTCTGGCTGGTCTGGTGGGTGCTCTGCTTGAACGTGTCGGCAGGCATCGGCGTGATCGGCATGGCCTCGCCGATGCTGCAGGAGATCTTCGCCGGCAAGCTGATCGGTCTGCCCGACGTCAGCTTCAACCAGCTCGACGCCGGCCAGAAGGCCGCGATCGCGGGCATCGCGGCAGGCTTTGCCGGCCTGTTGTCGTTGTTCAACATCGGCGGCCGCTTCTTCTGGGCGTCGCTCTCGGATCACATCGGCCGCAAGAACACCTATTACTGCTTCTTCCTGATCGGCATCGTGCTCTATGCGCTGGCGCCGACCTTCGCAGCGATGGGGTCCAAGCTGCTCTTCGTGGGGGCCTTCGCCATCATCCTGTCGATGTATGGCGGCGGCTTCTCGACCGTACCTGCCTATCTGGCCGACCTGTTCGGAACCCAGTTCGTCGGTGCCATCCACGGCCGGCTGCTGACCGCCTGGGCGACAGCCGGCATCATCGGCCCGGTGGTCGTCAACTACATCCGCGAGTTCCAGCTCGCCGCCGGCGTGCCGCGCGACCAGCTGTACAACACGACGATGTATATTCTCTGCGCCATGCTGCTCGCCGGCCTGATCTGCAACTTCCTGATCAAGCCCGTCGATGACAAGTGGAACATGAGCGCGGACGAAGTCGCGAAGTACCAGGCGGAGCTCGCCAAGAACGAGTCGGCGATCCAGCACGGGTCGTTCGGCATCGGCAAGGGCGGCCTCGACGTCAAGGCCGCCCTGTTCTGGGCCTTCGTCGGCGTGCCGCTGGCCTGGGGCGTCTGGAAGACGTTGGAAAGCGCGGTCAAGATCTTCTGACCGATCGACGATGATACAAAAGGGGCGGCCGGATCGGCCGCCCCTTTTTTTGCGCGGTGCTGCGCGGCCGCTAGGTGGAAGCTCGCTTACCGCGAAAGCGCCGAACCTCCTTGCACTTATTGATTTCCTATACGAGACGAATTCGGCCTCTCTCGCATTCCTACGCTGCTGGGCTCCATCTTCCGCCTTGCCGGCCGGATCTGGCGCCGGCCCGACGGAGAATGGACATGAGCGCGGTTGACCTGTTTCGCGAAGCCCGCGGCGCTATCGGCCTGAGAGCCATCCGGCGGCCGCATCCAATCAAGACGCTGCGCGGCATCTTCAGGACCATTCATGCCGCGATCGCCGCGGCCAAGCTGCGGCGCTTGCGCAACGAGCTGCTCTGTCGGCGCAGTTCCGTGGCGTCTCCGTCGCTGCCGGGTGATGCGAGAGTCCGGCCGCGGTCGCCGCAGATTGTTGACGACAAAGGGAGCTTCTGAACGATCGGTCCTCGCGGCACCGCGCGGTGGGCCCTCTCAACACCGGACCTCCTGCCTCCGTGACGCGGCTGCGGTGTGAGCGCTGAGCAGCGTCATGGCCTGCATGACGGCTGCCATCGTGGGAGAGTCCAAAGCTGTCAATGGCAGACGAACGCCGGCCGCGATGAGCCCCTGGAGACTGAGCGCGTATTTGACCGAGGCCGGCGTATCGCGGCTGAACGCCTCGATCAGCGGCAGCAACTGATGATGCAGCCGTCGCGCCGCGCGCCAGCGGGCGCGCTGACAATAGGCGAAAAGCGCGCGGCAGAGCTGCGGTGCGACGTTGGCTACCAGCGAGATGTTGCCGTCACCTCCGGCGGCCGCGAACGGCACGGCCATCGCATCGTCGCCTGACAGCAGGCGGAAGCCGATCGGAAGCCGTGATCGCAGATGTACGGTCCGTGCGATATCGCCGGTGCCGTCACGCAGGCCGACGAATTGCGCCCACCGCGCAAGGCGCACCAATGTATCGTCGGGCAGTGCGCGTCCCGTGCGCGACGGGCAATCGTGCAGAATGACCGGCAGCGCCGTCGCGTCGCCGACGGCGCGGAAATGCGCGTAGATTCCCTCTGCCGTAGGTCGGTTGTAGTAAGGGACCACCGACATGATCGCATCCGCGCCGGCGGCTGCTGCCTGGCGGGTGTTCTGCACGGCCTGGAGCGTCGCGTTGGATCCCGCTCCGGCGATGACGTGGACCCGATTGGCGGCCGCCGTCACTGCCGTGCGAATGACCTGTTCGCGCTCTGCCGTGGTGAGCGTAGATGCTTCGCCTGCGGTCTCGCAGACCAGGATCGCGCTGGCGCCCGCTTCGATCTGCCGCTCGCACAGTCTGGCGAGCGCCGGGCGGTCGAGCGCACCATTGGCATCGAACGGGGTTGGAATGTCCGCGATGGTGCCGGCGAGCCAGCGTGCGGCCGATCCAGGCCGCATCCTGAGCGCATCGCTCATGCGACCGGGCGCCTTCCGCTCGCGAACAGCAAGCCGATCGGAGCAAGCCGGCCGTCGGTATCGAGCTCGATCGTGCGCGAGAGCTCGACGATGGTTTCCGGATGGTGGCCGTTCTCGAACAGCGCATATTTCATCGCCTCGGCACGGCTCACGAACAGCCCGCCATAGAGCCCATTCTGCTCCTGGGCGACCCACTGGCCACGGCCGTTCTTGCCGATGAAGACGAGCGCAGGGGCCGGCATGCTGCACGATGGGGGTTCGAGACTTTTCACGGGAGTGATCCTTGCTGTGGTGTGAGCAGGCCGGTCGGAACGATCGGCGCTCATGGTCGGCAATATCGAAGGCGAGGGGTAGGAATTCGAGATGGCGCCGCGTGCGATCGCATAAGAGCGGCGTAGGGGCGCTTAGTTTCCGGACGGCTGGATCAGCGCCATCACCGCGCAATAGAGCGCGGTGTAGCCGATCATCTCGTCCCAATGGTTCAGGCTCGCAGCGAACGCGCGCTCCCGGCGCAGCATCGCGAGCACGGCACACAGGATCGTGGTCATCCAGAGCAGGGCGGCGAGGCTGCGACCGAAGCCGATGCTGCCGAAGGTCGCGAACAGGATGAGGATCGCCATTCGCAGCAGAAATCGAACCAGCACCCTGGCGGCCGGAAGCTCCGCAGACTTGTCAGTGGAAAAGAACATCGCGGCAATGACGGCGGCTCAGAAATTGTCGCAGCAGAG
>NZ_JAUETE010000020.1:0-102829 GCF_032484535.1 Bradyrhizobium sp. SZCCHNS3016 | reverse complement strand
AACAAGGCACGATAGTCGTCGTGGCAACCCCACTGTCACAGAAATTATCGTGTCTCACTTAAGGGGGGCAGTCCAGTTCTCTCAATCGTCCTTGCCAAGGGTCAAGCTCCATCGCTTTCATTTCGGGGCCCGACGAGAGCACACAGAACCGCTTCAAGCCGGGTCACGCGTCACCCTTCATTCGTCCAATAGATCCAAGAACTGTTCGACCCTTCGTAAGGCAGGTTCGTCGCTGCGCCCGGGATAGACGACGCGATCGCCCTCGCGCTGCAGCAACCGGGAGCGTGATTTCTTGATCCTCCCTGCAAGCATCGTTGCGGCAATCGCATCAGGCCCAACATCGAGACGCATGATCCCTCGTTGCCGGCAACTTACCCTGAGCTTGGCGACAGCAAAGAAATTGCTGGCCTCAGATGGCAGCTTGCCGAATCGGCGGTGCGTTTCATCCTCGAGCTCCTCCAGCTCGTCATCACTCCGGCACCGAGCGGCTCGAGTGTAGATCTCCAGCCTGACCGCCTCCGATTGCACATAGCTCGCGGGAAGCAGCTCAGGGATGGGAAGATTCAGCTCAGGGATCCAGAGCGCGGACATTCCATCGCGGTCTCCCTCCAGGGCAAGCGTAAGAAGGTGGCCGTAAAGCGTCGGTCCGAACACCTGCGTGTGGCCGGATTGTCGATCGGAGCGCAGGTCGCCGCCGCCGCGGAGGTCGAGGTCGCGAGCGCTGATCGCGAAGCCGGCGCCCGGACGGCTCAATTCCTCGAGGGCGGAAAGCCGTTTTTCCGAGCGTTCGGAGCCGCCTTCCGTCAGGAAATGTGCAAACGCCCGGATGCCGCCGCGTCCTACGCGTCCCCTGAGCTGATGCAATTGTGCCAGGCCAAATTTTTCTGGCCAGCACACAACGATAGTGTTCGCACGTGGAATGTCGAGGCCGCTTTCCACGATGTTGGTTGCAAGTAGTACATCGGCCCGACCTTCGACGAATCCCATCAATCGCTCGTCAATCTCGTCCGTTGGCAACCTGCCGTGAATGGTAATGATACGTAGTTCCGGCGCCAGCGCGTGGATCCTGGCCAGCAGGGGATCGAGATCCTGGATCCGCGGACAAACGACAAAACTCTGACCGTTACGTCTGTGCTCACGAACCAGGGCAGCGGCGATAGCTATGTCCGAGAGCGGTGCCACCTTGGTGGCAACCGGAACACGATGGACCGGCGGGGTCGCGATCACGCTGAGATCCCTCAAGCCCGTCAAGCCGGCCGCAAGTGTGCGGGGGATCGGAGTCGCACTCATCCAGAGCCTGTGGCCGTTCTTATTGAGGCCCGACAGCATGGCTTTCTCAGCAGCGCCGAAATGCTGCTCCTCGTCAATGATGATCAGGCCAAGTTCGGCAAATCTCACCTCCTTGGATGCGAGCGAGAGGGTCCCGACGACGACCCTGAGTTCTCCGCTCTTGAGGCGCTCCCTTACCTTTCGCGCTTCGGCGGCCGAGGCAACCCGCGACAGGTTTCCAACATCGATGCCAAGAGGCGCGAAGCGCTTGCGGAAGGTTTCGACATGCTGTCGTGCCAGCACTGTCGTCGGCACGACGATAGCGACCTGCTTTCCGGCCAGCACGGCGGCTGCCGCTGCTCGCAGCGCCACCTCGGTTTTGCCAAAGCCGACGTCCCCACAGACGATCCGGTCCATCGGGTGCCCCGATGCAAGATCATCCAGAACGTCGCGGATGGCCTTCGCCTGATCGGGGGTAGTGAAATAGGGAAAACGCGCGACGAACTTCTCATAGACAGCAGGGCGCGGCACGAGCTTCGGAGCCGGGCGCCGACGGCGCTGACTCATCTGCTTGGCCAGCTCCTTTGCGACCACATGAATCTCCGTCTCGGCAGCAGCTCGCCGCGGCCGCCATGAGCTGCCGTCGGCCTTGTCCAGCGAGGTGTCTCCGAGCTCAGCGGCGTAGGGCCAGATCAGGGCCAATTCTGCAAGAGGGACGAGAACGGCATCGTTTCCGGCGAATACCAACCTGACCATCTCGCGCGCCGAAAGATCTCCCGTGCCCATGGATCTCAAGCCGCCAAGGCGTGCGAGTCCACGTTGCAGATGAACGACAACGGATCCGAGTTCAGGGAGGTCTCCCGAATCGAAGCCGGGCGTCCATGCCCAGTTCGTCGGTTGCGGTTGGTGTGCCCTGCTGCCGAGCACGTCGGCAGCAGTGATGACCACGAGCGGCTTCTTTCCAGGAACGACAAAGCCCGCATCGAAGCCTGCCAGCAATGCGGCCTGCTGCCTGCCCGTTGCGGTCGCGTGCGTCCAATCCGGCACGCATTCGGCCTTGATAGCGCTCATCCGGGCCATCACACGCAAATCCGCTTCGACCGCAGCGACGAAAAGCACACGTGCCCTACCGCGCTGGGCTTCCTCGATAAATGCACGGAGGGCCTTCCGCGGAGAGGCTGCCTTGTAGAACTCTGGCGTCGCACGATACGGAGTGGTTGGCGGCAACACAGTGATCTTCTTCGCCGCCAGCTCCCATTCGCGTCGGCTGAGATAGGCACGGTCGCGCTCACTGCGGGCGGCCGCATCCTCGATCGTGCTCAACCAGGTGTCGGCGTGCCTGGGCACGGTGCTGTCGGCGATCCATTTGGCGCGCGCACAATAGTCCAATAGGCTGGACCTTCTTCGAGCCCGGCCCGTGAACGCCAGCCGCTCGGACATCGGGTCAATCAGGAGCTCCTTCGTTTCAGAAATCACCTCCTGGTCTATCGGATTGATCGCTGCAATACGCCGGATTCTCCCTCCGGAATGCTCTATCCTAAAAGGTCCGAACGCGCCGGCTGGGAATATCTCGAAGGTGTTGCCGTGAAACAAAACTCCACCGGGATAATCCGGACTATCGTCCAGGTCGTACCCGAGAGCTTGCAGACGCGCCTCGAGGTCTTCCTCGGAATAGACGGCCCCGGTCCGAAGTGGAAATCCGATACGAGACCAGTTCGCAGGCAACGGCAGGAGCTCCATTATGGCCTCCGCCGTCGTGATCAGCAGGATCGGCTTCTTTGCCCTGGCAAGGCGTCTCAAGACGGAGCTCCGCCGGCCCGCGATATCACGTGAAGGCTCAAGCTGATCGAACGGAAGCGTGTTCAAACGGGGATAGACGAGCACATCACAGCCCGGCTCGATAACTGGGATGATCGAACCCAACAGCTCGGCTCGGCTCTCATTTTCAGCGAGGAACACAAGTCCGCCTCGGCCCGAAGCACGCCATCGCGCCGTAAGATACAGCGCCAACATGCCCAGTGGAGACGAGGAGGAAATGCCAGTCCGAATCGGAGCCTTCGTTGTTGTCGCAACCGATGTCTTCTTCCGCGGGGCGGCCTTTGGTGACGCGGAGCGCTTTGCTGATGTGTTCTTGCGCGGCGTTGAGCCACGGAGCGTACGAAGAGCAGTGGTCACTGAATTCTCGTGCTGAATTGACGAATGCTAGGCAAGCCTGCGAATCTTTGTCGAGCTTTAGCGGATTCGACGGCTTCAAGGGATCCAAACTTCGGAGTGTCGATCACCATTCTCCCCTTAAGTGCGACGGTGTCACCAACCAGCACCATCGTCGCGCTCCACGTGGCAGACTGGGGTGCCATGACAACTATGACGTAGAGATTCGTTCTTGAATGACCATGGTACGAACGCGTTGATAAGCGTGATTGCGGCCTTGGTGACTGGGCTGCACAGAAGTCACGAGCCCGGCTGAGACGGCCTGCGGTGGGACTACCCGTCACCAGGTTTGAGCAGAGCCGGCGGTTGCCCGTGCTATAAGCGATACCGCGTGATCTCTGCCCTTATGGCTATGGGCCTCTGCCGAAGAGGCTCAGGCCGCAACGTACAATAACGCAGTGACTCTAGATTCGGCACAATCAAGGCGAACTTCTCCGCGCTCAACCTTGAGCGGTGTTCCTCGTGCTGGCTCTCCGTTGCTTCTCCTATGTCATGAAGGAAGCGCTGAGGTCGGGAATGGGTCTTCGGATATTCACACTTGCCGGCCGCTACGTAATCTTGGCGCGCCGGGCGTCTGCCGTCGCGCGAGAAATTGCCGACTTGGGAATGGCGCGCGCCCGTTCAACCCTCCATCTCCGGCGGCCGCGCCACCGCTATATTTCGACGGTGACGTTTCATGCGTTCATGCCTTCCGCTTCGGAAGGATCGCGTCGAAAGCGAGCCTGCTCGACCGCTCGCCGCGATCGGTCTCCTTGCGGATGCCGAGCCAGACAAAAGTGCGGCCGTTGTACCAGCGCGTGCGCTGGAAGCTCTGGGTGACACGAATGCCCGCGCGCGGCACCTCCTCCTCATGGAGATTGTAGCCCTGCTGCTGCGGGAGGTCGAGACCGTGGCGCAGCAGATCGGTGCGAGGTTCGACGCGCACCGGCGGATCCGGGTCGCGGTCGATGACCCGCAGCATTGCTGCGCGACGCAGCTGGATTTCGCGGCTGTCGTTGTCGATGTGCACCGGGATGAATGGAATCCAGTTCTCCGGCATCTCGCTCATCAGCCGATAGCGGATCGCGGCGTCGTTCTCGATCGGCGGCGCAGGTGGTGGGCCCGGCGGAAGGCTCTCCTCCACCAGGCGACGGAAATAGCGGCGGGTGTCGAGCGCGGCGCTGCGCCCGCTCTTGCTGTCGCCCGAAGCCAACATCACCCGCGACTCGACACCCCACACCATGTTGGCCATCTCGTCGCGGAACAGTTCCACCGACTCCAGCGGCTCGCTCTCCTGGATCTTCGGCACGCTGGGCACGATGAACAGGCTGAGATCGGCGGGAATGTTGTCGCTCCCCTTCGTCGCCAGCGTAAACATCGACCAGCGTTGCCAATCCGCGTCCCCGCCCTTGCCCGCGGCTTCGACCCAGATCCGCTCTCCGAAGACGTTGGTCACGCTCATGCCGGCGACCCGGGTGATCGTCCCGGCCGGCACCGTGAACGGCATCAAGAACCAATCGTTGGCGTAGACGAGGCCGAATTCGATCAGCAGCAGCTTGTTGACGTCCGTCGTCTCCGGATCAATGTCGCCGAAATTCGTTCGTCCCTCCTCAAAGGTCCACCAGCGTGTGTTCGGCATGCCGTCGAACTGGATCGGCGCCGGGATGAACGACGCCGTAAAGGTCGTCTCGACGGCGGCCGGTGGCGGCGCGTCCGCCAGGTCACCGAGCCCTGCGCCGGAGGCGTCGACGTCGAAATTGTACCAGTCGAGATGCCCCTGGAAGTATTCGTCGGCGACCACGAGCTTCTCGCCGCCCGCCTTGGGCGCCGACGCTGCGAAGGCGTATTCGAGGCGATCGGGCAGCCAGGCATCGGCGGCACCCGCGGCGGACTGGTAGAACGCCTCCCGGTACCAGCCAAGGAATTCCGCCTCGGCCGTCTCGATCGCAGCGGCGCTGGCCGGATTGCCGAGCACGACGAGGTCGTGCGCGTGATTGCCGGGCGCGGCCGTCAGATGCTCGACGAGGTCGTAGCCGTCCATCGACCGGCCGGCCAGCGCCGCCATCGTCTGCCAGGCTTCGCGATGGGCGGCGACCGGCGCATCTGCCTTGAGCGCGGGATCTGGCATGGCGACCGGCAGCGCCGCGATGAATTGCTGGGCAAGCCCCGGCTCGATGCCGGCGACGAGCTTCAGCCAGCGCCGGCCCAGGGCGATGCGGAGATCGAACGCGATCTTCTGGCCGGCGAGACGGAACGGGATCGGCCGCCGCTCGACCTTGGCCTCGAGCGGCACGTCGTCGGCGAACGCTTCCGGCGGATTGCTGGCCGCGCGGTATTTCGTCAGTTCGGTGGTCTCGATGTGCACCTTGGCGACGACGGGCGAGCCGGCGTCGTCGCCCTGAAACTCGCCCATCTGCCACTGCTTCGTCAGCAGCCACAGCGGATCACGGACCTCGGCCTTGAGCGCGCGCTCGAAATCGTGCGTGCGTGGGCGGCCCTCGAGCCTGTTCCACAACGTGATGGTGGGCAGCTTCACCTTGCCGGAGAACACGGCGGAGAGGTTCTGAACCGCGACATAGTCAGCCATTGCCCGTCTCCGTCTCGGCCAGCACCGCGGCGAGGTTGTTGTTGAAGGCGAAGTTGAGCGAGGCCGTGATCGGATGGAAGGCCACGGCGGACACCAGCGCCGGCAGGAAGCGGGCATAGGCGGTCGTGTCGACGTGGTCGGGCTCGATCGCGCGCTTCTTGGCGAGGTCCATCGTCTCGCGTACCGTGTCGACGAGATCCTGCCACTGCCACGAGCCGACAAATTTCGGCGGCAGCGCCAGCAGCAGAGTCTGCGGCGGCTCGGCGTTTGGCCGGTCGAAGTGGAACGCCAGACCGGTATCCTCGGTCGGGCGCGGGATCACTTCGGTCCACTCGTCGAGCAACAGCCCGAGTTGCCGCCGCGCCGGATCGAAGCTTTCGGCGAAATGCGCGGTATAGAGCAGCTTGTCCTCGTCGATCACGAACGGCTTTCCGTCGGCATCGGTCTCCGGGAATTCGAGTCCGAGCCACGGCAACTCGGGGCGATGCGGAAATTGCAGCGCCTGCAGCGCGACGCCCGCCCCCGTGAACGCGTCGGCGAGATGCTGCGAAGCTTCCAGATCGTGCAGCTTCGACCGCACCCGCGCGACACCCGTGAACCAGTCGTCGAGCGGAAAGCGGCGTCCGATCGTCGTCTTGAGGAACCCGAGAATGGTCTCGTCCGCCTGCGCCCCCGCGCCCCAGGCGTTGCTCCATTCACCGGCCTGCGCCGCTGGCAGACCGAAATCCGGAACGATCTTGAAATCGTCGCCGAACAGCAGCTTCGCCGCCGCGGTCAACGCCTCGATCTTGTTCTTCGCCTCCGCCGCCGCATCGTATTGATCGAGCCGGGCCTGGATCGCCGGCAGCCGCGTCGTCAGTTCGAGCGCGAGCGCGGCGGTGCGCTTCGCCATGTCCTCTGCGAGGGCGACGACCGCCGTGCGCTGTGCCGCGATGTCGATCGCCGTCGCGTCGAACGCTGCGTTCGCAGCCTTCGACGCCTCGATGCCGTCATGCAGGGCGGCGAGATCGGACGCATTGTCGTAGAGCATGATCAGAACGGCGCGCTGTCCAACGAAGGCGGCGCGCTTGCCGCTCATGAGATCGTCGCGGAAATCGTCCGGCTGCGCCGGTAGAGGGTCGGTCGCCGTGGTCGCGATCAGCTTTTCGGCCACCCGCAGCGCCAGGAACTTCGCCGCGTCCGGCGCGCCGGAATCAGCGTCGTAGGCGACTATACGTGTGTCGAACTCGGCGAGTTGCCTGGTCCATCGAGCGATGTAGCCGGCGAGTGCGGCGTGCAACTGGGAGAAGATCCGCCGCCGGTCGGCGTAGACGGCACCGGTACCGGTCTGCAACGCCGCGAATGGACCGAGACCCTGCATCACCGACACGAAGCCGGTGATCGTCTGCTCGATCTCCGTGGCGATCTGAGCCTCCTGCTTGGCGTCGAGGCGGGCCTGCAGCGCCGTACGGAAGGCGTCGAGATCCGCAAGCCGCGCGGCGAGCAGATCGCGCGGCAGCGTCGCCCGCTCGCGCGCGAGCGCCGCGTCAAGATCGACGGCCTCGTTCGCCTCGCCGGCCATCGCCATGTCGCTCGCCTTGAGCGGACGCGAGCGCAGCAGCAGGCTTCTGAGATGCCGCACCAACGCCGACAGCTCGAACAGCGGCACATGCCCGGCGATCGCCGCAATCCTCTCGCGGTAGGCGATCGTCAGCATTGCGTCCGGGCGCGGTGCATGGACGGCGATCACATGCGCTTCGATCAGATCGTCGAGCGCCTTGGCGGCTGGATCGTTGTCCGGATCGAGCAGATACAGCAGGTCGATCGGCAGCAGGCCGAGATCGACCTGCGTCACGTTGTAGGTGACGGAGGAGAGATCGAGCGGGTCGGTGACCGTCACCGAGCAGGCGACCGCTGCCGGCGGCGGCAGAATGCCCGCGAGCCAGGCGTTGAGCGCGGGCTCCGCCTTCGCCCGCGGCGATGTCAGCGCGCCGTCGTTCGGGTCGAGCCCGGCCTTGAGATGCAGCGCCACCCGATGGGTCAGCGTCACCCCCGACCGCGGCGTGCGCACCACGTCGGGGGTCGCCGGGAATTTTCCCTTGGAGTAGGTGTCGAGCACGGCGCCGGCGCGGTCGTAGTTGCCCTGCACCACCTGATGCACGCTCTCTGCCATCGCGAGGTCGGCGACCGCGTCGGCGATGTCGGCAATCCGCGCGGCCTCGGCGGTGATCGCCGCGGCCTGCTGCGGGCTCGCCGCCGGCAGGTCGGCATCGTGGCCGAACGGGTAGCTGCTCACGCCGCTGGTCTTGATGTGCTCGACCAAAGCAAGGCCGTCGATGACGTTGCGCGCCTCCACCCGGTTGATCCGCAGTCGCCGACCGAACGCGTCGAGCCGGCCGGTACGCGTCGGAGCCAGCCGGTCGCCGACCAGCGGGAACACCTTGCGGAGGTCGTAGATGAACCCGTCCACTTCGACGTCGTGGCGGTCGTGCAGGCCGCGCTCGAACTGATAGCCGAGCAGCGCGCCGAGGCTCTGCTCGCCCTTCATTCCCTCGATGATCGACAGCGCGATGCGGACTCGTTCCGAGCTGAGATTGACGGCGAGGCTGCCGGGATTGTCGGGCGTGGCATTGGACAGATAGCCGTTGCGCAGCACCGCGGCAGTCACCGCTTGGTTCAGCGACGGCGCGTGGATGTAGCCCTGGTTGCTGCGGTCGCGCATCAGCGGCGGCGCATCCGGATCGCCGAAGATCGCCGCGAGGTTTGCCGGCAGCTCGATCGCCGTCAGCTTCTTGAACTCCGGCTTGACGTTCTCGAGCCAGCCATAGGCGCCGAGATAGATTCCGGTCTTCGCCTCTCCGGTCGGTGCGCCCGGCTGGGCGGTCCCCTGGCCGGCACCGTTCGGATAGCGCATCCGCTCCAGTTGGCGGCTCATGATGCCGCCGTACCAGGCGTCGAACCGGTAGGTGCAGAGGTCGAGATGCTCGGCGAACACCCGTTCAAGAACCGCCGTCGGGGACCTCTTCAGCCGTTCGAGCGCATCGAGCTGGCGCTTGAGATACGCGGTGGCGACCATCGAGGTCAGCACCGTCGGGATGAACTCGCCGACCGTCCTCAGTCCCGTTCCGGTGACCGCGGCGTCGCTGCGGTGGAGGTAGCGCCAGCGGCTGCCGCCGGCCGCAGCCGGCACGGCGAGGCTCGCCTCCTCGACCTGGAAGAACTTCGGCTCGCGCCGCGCCGCCTTCAGCTCGGTCTCGCCGATCAGCCCGGCATTGAAGAACAGGCGGATGCTGGTCTCGACGAAGCTCAGGTCGAGCGCGTGATGCAGCATGAGATACAGCAGCGCGTTCGGGCGCTGGGTGAAGCCCTGCTGCAGCCGCAGCGCGTCGTGGGAGGTCGCCGCAGCCTTGATCAGCCAGCCGATGTAGTTGTCGCCGCCGGCGGTGTAGGCGCGGATCTGCTCGGTCTCCGACAACGGACGGTCGTCGATCAGCGGGCCCTTGAGCTGGTTGGGCGCCTTGAGAAAGAGTTTCTCAAGGATGTCCGGCACCTCGATCCCCTCGGGCGGCGCGTAGCCGAGCTGCTTCAGCAGATCGAGCCCGCTTCCGACATAGCCCGCGGCGAGCAGGAGCGCGACCAAGGCGCCGCCCGCCCCCTGCATCGCGAGGCGGTTGTACAGTTCCTTGAAGCTTTCGGCGAAGCGCTGCTGGAATTCCACCGATCCGGCGTGCAGGCCGAGGACATCGAGCAGTATCTGATGACGGTCGCCGTCCGGCTTGCCGATGTAGGACACCCGCGACATCAGCGGCTCGAGATCGGCCTCGACCTTGCGCAGCAACTGATACAACCGCGTCAGGAACCGCAATTCCGGATCGTCCGGCACGTGCGCGGCCCCGACCGCGACGTTCGACCCCGCGAAGATCCACTGGATGCGCGAGCGCGGCGTCGCCGGCAGGATGCCGTAGGGCTGACGACGGACGCGGATCGTGGGCATCGGCCCGCGTGCCGACACGTGCCGGACGAAGAAGTCGCGGGTCCGCTCCACCGTCGAATCGTCGAAGACCGGATGAAGCATGCTCTCCATGAAGTAACCGAGCGTGGCCGGCCACAGCGCCGTGTTCATGGCGCGGGCGTCGTTGACGTCGTGGCGATGGTAGAAGGGGATCGCCGTCAGCGCGGCCGGATCGAGACCGAGCGTGGCGGCGAGGCAGCGTCCGTCTGTCCGCTCGAACCATCCGTCGGGGTCCAGGGGCGGAGTGCCGAAGTAGTGATCGAAGCTGACGTCGGACTCCTCGCGCCAGCTGTAGGCGGCGCCCTCGCCCTCGACGTTGTTGGTCGGCTGGCCCTGCGGCAGGATCGAGAACCCGGCCTTCGACTGATGATGATGGGCGAACAGCTGCTCCAGCGCGACCCGGCCGGCGTCTGCATCGGCCCCGAGCCGCACACCGAGCACCATCAACTGATCGAAGCCGCGGCGGAAGGCGGGCGGCGTTAGCGGCACCCGGAATCCCATGCCGATCTCGACGGCGCGGTCGAAGTTGCGCACCCATTCGAGCTCCGGACCGAACGTGATGTCGTCGCCGTCGTTCGCGACCGACGCGTCGTCCGTTCCGGTCGGCGACGGCGTGACCGGCAGCGGCGACGGAATCGGCTTTCCGAGCTGCTCGAGTTCGAGCGTTCCGCCGTTGTAGCCGAGCAGGACGAGGCGATCAGGCAGGGTCCGCGCGGTCGCCGGCTGCGACCAACCGGTTTCGCGCATCGGCGTGGCGTCCGCGGCGGGAAACTCCAGATACGCGGCGATGACCGTGGTGGTCGCGCGGTCCGCGCCCTCGGGCGGCGCGTCGGCGAGATTCCGCGGCCGGTACGCCCCACGGACCGCCGCGGCGCGCTCGGCGCCGAGCGCGTTGTCGAGCGCGGCGATCGCGTCCGTCTGCGCGGCCACATCCGTGCCCGCGCGCCACAGCGCGGTCCAGAACGTGCTGACCGCACCTCGCTCGGGATCGGCCAGCGGCGCGCTGGTCACCACCGTCAGGATCACGGTCGGCACGCCTTCCACCCTGGCCGGTTGCGCCGCCTCGTTGAGCGGGCGATGAGTCTGGGTCACGTAATAGGACCGCCCCGAGCCCTGTCCGCTCAGCAGCGTTCGCCAGGCGGCCCGCTCCCCGGCGGTGTCGTGGTTCGCCCGCCAGACGTCGGCCCAATAGGCCTGGGCGCGCTTCACCTCGTCTTCCGACAACGCCTCCTCGAAGCTGTCGACGGCGATGTCGTCCGGATAAACCCGGACCCACAGCTCGTCGCGGTCGCCGCCGAATTCCGCCGCCTGCTTGAAGCGCGTTTCGATCCGCAGCGGCATCAGCAGGATCGGCGTCTGATCGGACAGCAGGCCGATGTTGCGGCGTGGGTCGGTGAAGTTCGCGAACAGCCCGATATTGCGGACCACTTCGTCCTTCGCCGCCTTCAGCGCACCGCCCAGCCGCTCGATCTCGGATGTCGCCGCCTTGATCTCCTTGTCGATCGCCGCCAGCGCCGGATCGTCGGCGCCCTTGCTGACGCGCTCGGCCCGTGCGCGGTCGCGGATCAGCCGCGCGCGGGTGTGGCGAAGCCGGCCGATCTCGCGCGACGTCGCATCGACCGCGGCGCGCGACGCTTCTAGCTCCTTGCGGATATCATCGAACTCGGACATTTCGCTTCAGCCGCCCCCTGTCGTGTCCGCTGCGCGATCAGTTCGGCAGCATCTCGCTGCCGTGCACCGCGACCAGCACGGGAACCTGGTAGAGGATGTAGGCGAGCTCCGCGGAGTTGCTGTCCGGATGCCAGCGTAGCGCCTTGTCCTCGTCGTACTGTTGTTTCTTCTCCTGCAGCTCCGGCGCCACCGGATCGTCCAGGGTGAGCGTCGGCCCGCCCGGCCTGATCTGCAGAAAGCCCTTGTCGGCGTCGGACAGCACGTCAGGCCAAGCGAGGTCGTTCCAGACGTTGAGCGGCCCGTCGCGAGAAATATCAAGGCCGAAGCGCGGCTCGCCGGGCCGCTCCTTGATGACGAAGAACCAGCCCGGCGCCGTCGAATTGCCGCGGCCGGTGCCTCCCTTTGCCTCCTTCGAGGTCAGGTCGAAGCCGATGAAGGTGATGTCGGGATCGACCTTGGCTTCGTAGAGCGGTGTGCGCAGGCGGTCTTCCACCGGACCGTCGGTCTCCAGCACCCGCTCGACGCGGGGATTGATCGCGCCGCCGTCGTCGCGCTGCCAGCGCGCCTTCTGGGCGTAGATCACCGCGGTGGGATATTTCTTCAGCAGCTCGCCGCGGATGACGAGGACGACTTCCTCCTCGTTCTCGCCCGGCTTCTCGCGATGGTCGTGATCGCCGAGCTTGGAGAACAGCGACCAGGTGTGGAGCGGCGGGATATCGCGGAGCTTTTCGCGCAGTTCGTCCTTCGACAGGCCCTCCCGGTCGATCACGCCGCTCGGATCCCAGAACTGGCGGAAGCAGCTGCCGCGCTGGTCGGTGGGATATTCGCGCCACAGCAGCTCGCGGGCGAATTCATGGTTGAGGCCGACCATGTAGGCCTCGATGAAACGCTGATTGGTCTCGAGCAGCGTGATCGTGTTCTGCGGAATCTTGTCGATGTTCGGCAGGAAGTGCTCGTCGGACAGGCCGAGAAGCGGCTTGTACATCGGCAGGTCGATTTCCGGATATGCCATCACAGGCTTGAACACTTCCGGCTGCAGCAGCGTCGCGATCCCGTTGATGGCCAGCACTCGCGGCGGAATGGTGATCGAGGAGAAGGTGAAGGCGGGCACCGTCTTGTCGGGATCAATCGCAGCGAAGGTCGACGCTCCGAGCGCGGCGATGTCGATCGGCTTGCGCAACGGCGGCTTGCCGAGATCGGCGCTGACCGTGAGCAGCCGGTTGAGGTCCTTGAGGGCCAGTTTGAAGCGCGCCGCCTCCGGGCTGTCGGCGGACGAAGCGCCGCCGACCGGCTCAGGCGCGGCGGGATCGGGATCGCGGATGGTGAAAGACGGAAAGCCCGGCAGCGCATCGATGATCTCGGGCGAAGCCCCTTGCGGCAACACGCCGGTCGCGATGCCGGCCTGCTTCTCCAGCCGCACCAGCCATCGGAACAGCGCCAGCGCCGCTGCCGCGACCATGATCGCGAGCGGAATGGCGACGGCCAGCAACAGCACGGCGAGCAGCAGCAGAACGACCAGTAATACCCACTTCGCCCAGCGGTGCTTGGTGAGCCAGTTGGTCAGCTCCGCGGGCAGCGACTTCGGCTGAAGCTGCGCGGCGACATCCTCCACCGCCGGCAAGGCGTCCGGGGTGACCCGCGGCGGCGCCGCGCTGACCTCGCCGCGATTGATCTTCTCCAGCAGCTCTTCGGCGCCTTTCGGCGAGTCGAAGCCGAGCGTCGCCGCGAGCTGGTCGCGCGGCCGGACCGCGCGCCGGAACGGCGCAGACAGCGCCGCGCGGGGCACCGTGCTTTCCTTGAGCCAATGGCGCAGCGTGAAGCCGTCGGCGATCACCCGGCGTTGCACCGGCGCCATCATCGTGAGCCCGCGTTCCGCGCTGAGATCCTTCAGCGGCCCGAGATGGCGCGCATGCCAGATCGCGGCCGCCGCCTTGGCGAATTGCGCCAGCCTGATCCGCCGGTTCGCCGCGAGGATGTCACCGACCTGGTCCCAGGCGGCGTCCATATAGGCCTCCTGGTTCTTCTGCACGACCGCCGTGCCGAACGCGGCGGGAACGCGAAACCGCGGGTCCAGATTGAGCTCGTGCACCCAGTTGCGCGGCTGCGGCGCGTCGCTGCCGTCTGCCTCCTCAAGCAGCCGTTCGGTGAGCGCGTGCCAGCGGCCGTACAGCGGCGGCGTGATCACCGGGTCGGGCGCGCCTTCGCGGGCATAGTCATCGGTCAGGTTGACGAAGCCCGCCAGCGCCTTCTCGAATTCGTGCGCGTAGGGTTCGTCCCAGCCCTCGTAGGCCGCAGCTTCCGCCTCCTGCGCGCCGGTCAGCGCCTCGTCCGGCACCTTGAGCGCGCCGCCGAGCCGCAGCACCCCGTGGAGCCCGGCGACCGCGATGGGCGGCATCCCGGAGCCGGGCGTCTGCGTGTCCATGTCGCGGCGGCCGAGCCGCGAGTCCGGCGGACGCGGCTTCAACAGGCGGACGAGGTACTCGAAATCGCCCACCGTCCCAGTCTTGAAGTACCACCGCTTGTACACCGGATGCAGCGTCGGGAACGGCCGGTCGGTATAGTCCGCCCAGGCCGACAGGGTGGCGAAGAGTGCGGGATTCGCCGCCGGTGCAATTCCGAGGCCGGCGAGACGGCCGCTCTCGAAGGTCGGCACCACGAACGCATGGTAGGACGTATTCGGCTTCAACTGACGCGGCGACAGGACGCGCGAATAGGCGTAGTCCGGATTGCTGGCCAGCAGGCTCTCCAGTCGCGCCCTCGCCTGGTCGGCATTGGTCGATTCCACCACGCCGTCCTGCTGGATCAGGTCGCGGTTGACGTGGACGTGCGCCCAGGCCCAAAGCTGGTCGGCGGGCGGAAATACCGAGGCCGGATCGCCCGTCACCTCGATCGCCGGCAGCGGCCGCGCCGACGACACCGCGACTTCCTTGAACTCCTCCACCTCGAGCACCAGGAGTGCGAGCCACGGGCGCAGCCGGTGGCTCGACTCGTCCGGCGCCGCTGGCGTGTAGCGCCACGGAAAATCCTCGTCGTAGAACTCAACGAAGGGCAGGTAGTTCGGCTCGAAATTGGTGATCCAGTCGCGCGGCTCCACCTTCACCACCGCCATCGGATCGATGCCGACGATGTCCCCAGGACCATAGAGCGCGACATCGCGCGAAATCGTCGCCGTCAGATCCGTGTCGCCCTGGACCGGCCGCCCGGCCAGCGACAAGTCGACCTTGATCGTCGCGCGCAGCGCCACCGAGTTGTCGTTGTCGGCCGCCGTGATGCTGTTCGCCACGCCGAGCCGCAGCCAGGGCAGGAAGGAATAGGTGCCGATCGTGTCGCTCATCCCGCTCCTCCCCGCCGCCTCGCCGGACCGCCCGCCATCATCGTGCCTCCGCTACGCCGCGCGCTTCATCTCGTGCGGGCGCACGATATGGGCCTCGCTGGCGAAGTTCGGATTGCGCCGCGTCTCCGCCGCCATGAATTCGCCGGCGCTGGCGCGCGATTGGAACGACGCAGGCGCGCCGGCGATCGGCGAATTGTCGGCCAGGCTCACCACCACATAGGACGCCTGATCGACCGCGATCTTGTCGTCGAATACGTGCTTCAGATCGCGCGACTTCGCCGAGATCTCGGACCGCGCCACGGCGTTGTTGGCCAGGAAGTGCGTGAACAGCCCGGAGATGAGCGTGACGAAGCGCCGGCGTGCCCGCTTGAAATTGTTGTCGACGATGATCTCTTCGTACCGGGCGATGCGCTTGGTGACATAGCTGGTCTTTGCCTGGTTGCCAGTGACCGACAGCTCCAGCCCCGCCTCCTCGGCCTCGTAGTCGGACGCGCTGAGCTTCTCGCCGTCCTTGAGGTCCTTGAACTGGGCGATCGCGAACGACTCCCGGATGGTGGCGCGCTTCTCGATGCCCGACGTCGCGGTCGCGACCGAGAAGTAATTGGCGTCGTCCGGGCGCTGCGCGCCGATCTTGTCGAGGGTGATGCCGAGCGGGATCGCACGCTGGGTGATCTTGAGCGAACCGACCGGATGCAGGACAAGGTCGGAGCCCGCGTCCACGGTCTTGAGCGTCACCAACAGCCTGCTGCTGTTCTGCAGCGCGGCAGTCCAATTCTCCGCCTTCGAGTACTCCGCCACCAGCAGGGGCAGCACGGAGACCGGCGGCAGGCTGGTGTCCTCCTTGTCGCCCCAGGTGTGGGAGAAGTCGACGTCGACATCCCAGAACAGCAGCGAGATGCTCCCGGTGCCCTCGACGTGCCAGGGCGATGTGCCTTCGAGCGAGCCGCGGAAGCGGATACTGAACAGCCCCGCGCCGAACAGCTTCACCGACAGTGAGGCAGAGATCGTGATGATGAAATAGAACGGCGAGAACTGGAACAGCGCGTCGAAGGCGAGATGGCCCTCGATGTTGGCGATCGAGACGCCGAAATACAGCTCCGCATGTGCGCCGAACTGCACGGTGTTCGACGTCACCGCGAAATAGGCGTCGACCCGGATGCGGGCCACCGGCGTGTTGAGAATGTTGATCGCGATCCGGGGGATCGGCGGGAACGGCAGCGCCGGCGGATTGTAGGCCGGGTGGAAGCCGCCGACGGAGACGATGAAAGTGGCGTCGCCGCCGAACGACGCGAGCACGCCCATGCCGCCGTCGAGCGGCATGAAGATCACGCGGGATTCGTACAGGATGGCGAAGAACCAGCCGCGCTTCTTGTCGAATTCGATCGCGCCCATGAAGGCGACCTGGATGATGATGAGCGGCAGCCGATCGTCCGGGATCGCCACCGTCAGCTTGCCGATGATGGCGATGTTGCCGGGAATCTCGATGATGATCCCGAGCGACAGGCTGATCAGCGTCGGCGTGCCCCAGCCGAACTTCGCCATCGGGCCGATGAGGAAGGTCCCCTGCTCTGGCGGGAAGAAGGTGCGGAGGTCGGAGATGATCCGGTGCGCGTTGGCGACGACGTCGTGCGGGAATAGCACCGAGTCCAGCGAGCCGGCGCGCACACCGTTGACTAGCGCGTCGAGGTCCATCGAGCGGTTGAGCCCGACCAGTCCGCCGACACCCAGCAGGGTGAAGCCGAAACCGAGCTGCAATCCGGGGTTGAACTCGACCGTGATGATGGCGATGAAGGAAAAGCCCTTTGACCCGTCCGGCATCTTGGTGGTGATGACGCCGATTGCCGTCACCGAGAGGAAGTCGAGGATCTTCAGTTCCAGCGCGCCGGCATATTCGCCGCGGTCCGGATCGATGAAGAGATAGCCGCCGCCCTTCACCGCCCCGGCATCGATCGACAGCCCGACGCCGTTCGGTGGCTTGAAGCCGAAGGATAGATCGATCGGGCCGAGGTTGCCGCCGCTCCCCGGAAAAGCGAGATCGGTCCGCAGCCCGATGTTTTCCACCACCGCGACCAGCGGACCGAGCGCCGCCTTCAGCGTCGCGCCGATATCGATCGGGAGGCCGTCACCCGACGGTGTCACCGCGAGCGTCAGTCCCTGCACCTGGATCGGACCGAGGTCGATATGCGCTGGGATCTGGATCTCGAGATGCGAGGTGCCGCGGAAATACACGCCGCGCGGATAGGCGACGCCGAGGCCGAGATCGAACTCGAACCGCGTCGAGATACCCGACAGGATGGTCGAGATGAAGCCGTCCGAGCCGGACGCATCGAGGACGAAAGCGAGGCCCTTGAGGTCCACCTCGGCGAACACCTCGACGTCCCTGCCCGCCACCAGCGTGAAACCGCCGGCACCGCTCACCGATTGGTATTCGAGCCGCGTGCCCTCGCCGGTGCCGAGAACGATGGTCGGGCTGCCGGAGGCGGCGGAGTATTCCACTTCGACGCGCGCGGTGCCCTTGGCCGACGTCGGCGCGCCGCTGCCTGCGAAGCCGATCACCATGTCGATGCCGCTGCCCGGCCGCACCATCAGGCCGACACCGCCGGTGAGATCGAGGTCGCTCGAGATCGTCACCGCGATCGTCGGACCGAGCTGCATCCGCACCGACAGCAGCCCGCTGAACGACGGCAGCAGCGCGAAGCCCGGCTTCTTGCTCCCGGACTTTGGCAGCGGGAACAGTCCGAGCTCGGCCGATAGCCGTCCCGCGTCGCGCGCCCGCTCGAAGAACACCAAGCGGAGCCGCTTGCGCACGGCGGCACGCCCGATCGGAGGGCCGCCTTCGAGCGCGCGCGCGACCCGATCCGGCACCTCCACCATCCGGACGTCGAGCCCGAGCCCGGCCGCGAGGCTGTCGATCTGCCGCGCGAAGCTGGAGAAGTCGAAGCTGTCGGTGCCCCAGCCGAAGGCGTTCTCGAACAGTGTCACCGGGTCGGAGACGATCTTCGGCAGGTCCGGGAAGCTGAACCTGTAGTCGATGTAGTCCGGGCGGTTGCCGGCGGCCGCGGTATAGCGGGTGCGGATGACGCCGAGCGCCTGCAGCGCGAAACCGATGCCCGGATGATGGTTGCGCAGATAGGTGATGAAGAGATAGCCGACGAGCTGCCCCGGAAACTCGCCCTTGAAATTATCGGCGTTCAGCGTCGCCGAAAATGCGCCGCCGGGCGCCGAGACGAGGTCGTCGATCGCCTGCACGACGCTGGCGATCGCCTCGATGGTCTTGAAGGCGTCTTCGAGCGACCCGGACTCGGCCGTCATCCCGCCGTCGGACGCCACTTCGCCGTCGAGCGACAGCCCACCGCCGACCAGCGCCTGGAGCCGATCGAACAGCAGCTGCAAGTCGACCGCGAGATCGGCGATCGGCTTCGGAATCACGTCGGAATCCCAGCCCAGCTTGAGCAGCAGGCCCTGGAACGCGGCCGGCGACTCCACCGCCGCCCGCAGCGGCAGCAGCAGCTTGCCGATCTCGGCGACGATCGTTTCGAGGGCGCCCGGTTCAGCCATTCTTCTTGGCCTCCGGATAGAATTCGCGGTCGACGACGTCGTGCAGCGCGGGATCGACGCGGTTGGTGATCAGCCATTTGCAGACATGGCAAAAGGTGCCGCTGTTGTTCCGCATCTTGCAGTCGCCGGCCGGACGATAGACCAGCCCGGTGAAGTTGTATGCGCCTTCGTACAGGCCGACCAGCCGCTGCGCCTTGCATGGCGGCTTGAAGTTCGGGATGTCCTTCGGGTCGTCGCCCTCGTCGTTCACATGAGCGAAGTCGGCATCCTTGTTGAGCGGCAGATGGTTGCCTGCGATGAAGTCGCGCACCTTCTTTTCTACCACATAGACCAGCGCGTCCGCATCGTCGCGGCGCGGCACGAACAGCAGCGAGCCTTTCGGAAACACGGGAAACGGCGCCGGCGGCAATTCCAGCCCGCCGAGCCGGATCGAGCCGAGGTTCTGGTCGATGTCGCCGATGTCGAGTCTGACGAGGTAATCGGAATCGGTGAACGTGAGCGGCAGTTGCCGGCCGATCGCCGTGATCTGGATGCGGCGGAGAAACGCCTGGCGGCCGGCCGCCTTCGCCTGCACCCAGCGCGGGATCTGGCGCGGGTCGATCCTGACCTCGATCGAGCCACCCTGCTGGGTCGAAGCCTGGGTCAGCTTGGCCGAAAGCTGGACCCTGAGAAGTTCGAACCATTTCACCTTGGACGGATCGACCAGACGGGAGTGATTGGCGGCGTAGTTCGGATCCTGAAAGATGCCGGCGAGCGCGACGATGTTGTCGTGCTCGCTCGAAGCGGTCGCATTGTCTTCGGCGCTCGTTTCGTATTCGTCGCCGAGATTGAAGGAATGGCCGAATTCGTGCGCAACCGTGTCGATGATATCGGTGAGGTCGGCGTCGATGTCGCTGGCGGGCTTGCGCCGCATCACTTTCTTCGTCGCCGTGTTGGTCGCCGGATATTCGAAGTCGAGCGTCTTCAGGCTCTGCAGCGAATTGGCGGTCACGGTCGACTGGTTGAAATTGGTGCCGCCGATCATGTCCTCGTTGGTGATCATGGCGATCAGGCCGCGGCTGCGCTTGAACGTGCCGTCCGGTATCCACTCGGCGCCGAGCGCGGTGTGCGGCGACGACCCGAGCCGCAGTCCGGACAGGTAGGCCATGATCGGCGCCGCAACGTTCGCGCGGCCGTTCCTAGCGAGCTCCGGCGGATGCCGGCGAGGATCCGGGGTAAGGTGCCGGGTGGCGCTGGCCGGCTTGAAGAACTGATAGGCGCGGGCGATCAGCGGCGCGAGGTTGGCATCGCCCGCCGCATCCGCCGCCGGCATCGTCAAAGCGGCTCCGGATTTCGCCGACCGGTCGCCCCAGCGGGAGCCGAGCATCAGGCCGTAGAAGGTGTCACGTGCCTCCAGGATGCCGAGCGATTTCTGCTTCCTCCACGCTTCGATCAGGGTGTCGTTGACCTTCGCCGCATCGTAGTTGGGCAGCGACTGGCCCGCCCAGCGCGCCTTCAATTGCGCCGGCGTCGCAGTCTCGTTGCGGAGCGGCAGGCCGACGCGGGCCACGAGCTCGTCGACTTCGTAGATGCTCTTGTCGTCCGAAACGCTGTAATTCCACGGAATCGGTCCGCCCCTGCCGAGCTCCGAGGTCTCCTCGTCGTTGACGCGCCAGCCGCAGGTCACCGCCTGCTCTTCCGACGCCTGGAAGGCCTTGAATACGTTGAAGCTGCCCGCGAGCGTGCCGTAGGGCTCGTGGCGCTTCTGCGAGAACAGACCGTCCGCCGCTTCCTGCACGATCTTGTCGAACTTGTCCTTCTCGGACGCGCGAAAGCCTTCGGCGAGGAACAGGATGTTGTGCATCTCGGCGGCATTGGCGAGGTCGCTGGCGCGCACCGTTGAGATGTTGTCGCGGATCTTGGCGTAGTCGACCACCTTCACCGGCAGGCTCTGGTTGACACCGAGGAAGCTGCCGTCGAGCTGGGCCGCCCCCTCGCTCACGCCCCTCAACCGTCCCTCATTGTTCGTATTTGCCACCACGAAGGTGCCGGGGCTGGCCGAGCTGAGCGTGACGAAGCCGTGCCCGGTGATGTCGCCGACGAGATCGGTCCCGGTCGGATCGTCGCTGAACAGCGCGCACAGCGTCGGCTGGCTGTGGGCGACCGTCGGATGCAGCGCCGTGGTGATCGAGGAGTTGCCGAACCACCAGCCGAGCACATCGTCGTGCACCTGGATACGCGCGACGATGTAGCCGGGGCCGTATTCGATCACCACGAGATTGATGCCGACGTCGTCGCCGGTGATGGTGCGCGCCGCAGGATCGATCGTCACGAAGCTGGTCAGCCGGGAGCCGACCGGGTTGTACGGCGCCAGGATCCGAAAATTGCAATCCGCGGTGACGTCGGTCAGCGTGTAGGTCGTCGACCCGCTCGGCAAATCCTGGTCGAACACGCGGAACGGCAGCACTTTGGTCGCGGGCTTCTTCAGCGCGACGTGCATGTCGCAATGCGGATAGACAATGAGAGGCATGCCGGCACAACCCTCTCTCAGCGAGTAGAACTATTGGGAAGCCCGTCGCTCCCATCGGAAATCTGGCATCGTAAGGATTTTACACCCAAGCCTTCTCAATACAACCTGAACGTGATACTGTTTCGACGTCCTTCTGCAATTGTCGTTTGCCGAGTGGAGTTCTCCATCACTGGCACCAATCCTGATGCAAAAGCCGGCCGCGTGGAGCATCTCGTTGTCCTCGTTCATCGGATAGACACGAACGCTCAGTGGTTTCCGATCGCCAAGAAGCCGTTGGAGGGCGCTGGGCTTGTAGCTGTCCCCACGGGGTACGGGATCTATGGCGTGATCCGATTTCTTACCCCGTCAAGCGTCTTGAGTCGCACTGCGATTGACCGCGTCTCCCATCCGTGAACGCGAACAGCGCCGGGGCCTCATTCTCGGGCTAACTTTGGCGGAGATCCTGCTCCTGCTCACGCTTACAGCCGAACTCAAGATTTGGCAGGACAGAGCTAATGCGGCTGAAGAGCAGCTGAATCCGCTTCAGCAAGTACTGTATGAAGGTGGCGCGGTCGATATCACCGGCGTGCAGCAGCTCGTCGAGCGTTTCAAACTGCTCCCAGACTTGGAAGCGGAAAAGACAGCCCTCAAAGGGGAGGCAGCCAAGCGGGCTGAGAAATCTGAGCTGTTTAAGTCACTCGGCCTCGACAGCGCGCAGACACTCCACTCGTTTTCCACCGCGCAGGCGTCGGAAATCGGTCCTGATGATCCACCGGCCGTTCTGAAGCGTGCGGTCGATGTTCTCAGCCCTTAGGCAAAGATCCGCAGCGGGGCCGGATCAAGCCGCTATCTGAAGTTGCCCAAAAACTTGCAACAGCGGAAGCTGAACAGAAGAGGTATCACCTCGACGTGCTCAATCTAGTGCGCCGAAATGGAAACGGCCTCGCCTATCCATCATGCTGGAGGACGCCGACGGGACAAGCGGAATACATCTTCGATATCACATTCGGCGATCGCGGGATTAGGGTCAGCGACGCTACGCCAACCCGAGCGAAGGATCCGGCGTGGGAGATGGTCGGCTCGTTCAAACGTGATGTCGAAATCAACGAACGGGATTTCGTCGCGGCTACTCGGAAGCTCGCCGACAGAGCGACGTCGCAAAACTGTAAATTCTACACGCGCAACTGGGACGAAACCGGTCCATCGAACAAGGTGCGCTACAAGCAACTGAGGCGGGCGATTGAGCAGAATTTTTATCCTTATTACCCTCCAGCTCCGAGCGTGCCGCCCCGAAGGCCAGCATCCGCTCCTATGACCACGACGGCCGCACCCGGTCCGGCTGCGGGGCTGTCGGGCGAAGGGCGGCCGGAGTAGCCAGTTGGGACAGGGCAGATGTATCAGAAAATCACGTCGCTTCGCGCCGCAGCGTTGCCAATCGGGCGAATTGAGCGCAGGCTCCTCCCCAAGCGCGCAAGTCGCATCAGGGGAGAGACGCATGAAGGAACCGGGACTCGACGGCCGCCATCGGGACAAGGATGGCGAGATCAGCAGGAAGCACGGCAATACGTTGGTCGCCACGTTGCGCAAGATCTACGGCAAGTCCTTTGCGGCCGGCTATCCGGATTCGACGAAGCTCGGCGATGTGCTGCTGCAGCTCAACGAGACGTCGCTGAGCCAGTTGCGCCGCGACCACGGCACCGGGCATTTGGACCACAAGATCAAGCAGGCGTCGTGATCGGCGACGCGAGGCGGTTGCTCCGCTTGCCGGAGGGCGCGGCCAGCGACTGCAGGTGCAAGGCCATACGTGGACGGCGCCACGGACGTACGGACCTGAACAGCTAACGCTTCGCAGCCGGATCCGCAAAGAACCCTTCCAAGTCGCGTCAGGAAAGCTCGCGCATGGAGCTGTCCCGACGCTCAACGACACCGACTTGTGCGACTACTTCCCCATGCTCCCCGCCTGGTTGGTGCCCGGCCCCACATTGCCCTGGCTCGAGGAGGTGGAGTCGCGGCCGGATTTCATGTTGCTGCCGGTCGTCTGCGACGACGTCGCCGATGTCGCGGCGTTGTGCTTCTTGGCATGCTTCGCCTGGGCGGCGAGCGGAACGGCGGCGAGGGTGGTGACGACGAGGGTGGCAATGGCGAGCTGGATCTTCTTCATGGATCCGATCTCCATCAGGTTGAACTCCACGCTCGCCCAACCCGACTGCGACATCACAGTTCCTGCCGCAGGATCAAGCGTTGTTGTTTGATCCGGCGGCGCGCGTGAGGGTGCGCAGCAGCAGCCTCACGCCGGCGCTTGCACGGGCACGGCGCGCTGCCGCGGCGCGGGCTTGGGAAACGGCCGGAACGTGGTCATCATCATGACAGCGCCGAGGCCCATCAGCCAGGAGCCGACATAGAGCCACGTGTAGCTGGCAAAGCTGTCGTAGATCAGGCCGCCGGCCAGCGGGCCGGTCGCCATGCCGAGGCTGCCGGCCATCGCCGTGCCGCCGATCACCGTGCCCATGATGCCTTGCGGAAAATTGTCGCGCGCGATCGCGGCGTAGAGCGGCATGGTGCCGGCATAGAGGAAGCCGAAGGTCGCCGCGACCGCATAGAACGCGGCGAGGTCGCCCACGACTACGTAGGCGAGCGCGCCGAACGCCTGCGCGAGCAGGCCGAGAACGAGTACCCGCTTGGCGCCGAAGCGGTCGCCGAGCAGGCCGAAGGCGATGCGGCCGCCGAGCCCGGCGAGCCCCTCGATGCTGTAGATCGTCACCGCCGCCATCAGCGGGATGCCGCAGGTGACGGCGTAGCTCACGGTGTGGATGATGGGGCCGGAATGCGTGGCGCAGCAGAAGAAGTTGGTGGCGAGCAGGATCAGGAACTGCGACGAGCGCAGCGCCGCCGACCGCGTCATCTCGGCCGGCCCGGCGGCGGGACCCGACGCGACGGCGTCGCCGGGCGCGGACGATGGCGGACGGCCCACGAGCAGCGACGTGGGAATCATGATGGCGGCCACGATCGCGGCGATGCACTGCATCGCGGTCCGCCAGTCGTAGCTGGAGACGAGCCAGGCCGCGAGCGGCGACATCGTCATCGGCGCCACGCCCATGCCGGCCGAGACCAGCGACACCGCGAGGCTGCGATGGGTGTCGAACCAGCCGGTGACGGTCGCCATGACCGGCGGGAAGATCGCCGCTGTCGCGATGCCTGCGATCAGGCCGAACAGCAGTTGGAACGCCAACAGCGAGGATGTCAGGCTTGCCAGCAGCAGGCTGACGGCGAGCAGGATCGATCCGATCAGCAGCACGGGACGCGGGCCGATGCGGTCGGACAGCGTGCCCCAGCCCATGCTGGTGACGGCCATCGCCAGGAAGCCGATCGTCATCGCGGTGGAGATCCCCGCGACCGACCACCCGGTCTCGGCGGCCATCGGCTTGAGGAACACCGGCAGCGAGAACAGGCCGCCGACGGCGACGCAGCCGAGCACGCCCCCGGCCGCCACGATCACCCAGCGATAGTACGATGTGCTCATCCGCCGTCTCCTTCCCGATTGTTCGGTTGGAAGACGATCGGGACAAGGCCGAGACGACACGCGGCGATCGGATTTTTTCGCGGGCTGTGGAGCCGGCGCCTCACACCGGCGTCATGCCGTGCTGGCGCTTGGTTTCGGCGGTCTCCTCCGAGACCAGATATTCGATGAAGGCCCGCGCCGCCTCGGTATGCGCGCCGGCCTTGCACAACGCCGCCGCGAACACGGTGCCGGGCTGCAGCGACGCGGGCAGCAGGCCGACGATGTCGATGCCGGGCGCGCCGAGCATCTCGCTGAGCTGCTGGAAGCCGACCTCGACCTCGCCGTCGGCGAGCAGCCTGGCGACGGGAATGCCGGGCTTGGCCTGGACCAGGCGCGAAGTGCCCTCGCTCTCCAGGCCCCAGTCGCGGGCGAGCTTCTGCACATACGTGCCGCTCGGGCCGGTGGAGATGCCGATCGCCTTGGCGTTCTCCATCGCCCTGCGCACGGCGGCCTCGTCCAACGGATCAGGCTTCGCGGCGCCCGCGCGCACCGCCATCGCCATCGGCGATTCCGCGATCTCGATGATGCTGCCGGGCACGAGATGGCCGTCGGCCTCGAGCTTCTGCAGCGCATCCGAGGCGAGCACCGCGAAATCGAACGCTTCGCCGGCGCGGATGCGCTTGGCGGCATCGACGCCGCCGACGGATTCGATCGTGATCACCTCGCCGGTCGCCTCCTCATAGGCGGCCGCGAGCTCGGCGAGGATCTGCCTCGTCGCCATCGAGGAAATGCCGGCGGCGGTCACGCTCATGATCTGCTCCGTTCAACGATGTCGATGACGACGCCGCAAAGGCGGACGCGCACGTCTCGGATATGGCAAGCGCGGCGGCCGAGCAAGATGGTCATCACTTCGGCACGTTGCGCTCCAGATCCTCCAGCCACGCGGTGGCGTTGCCGTCCGACGGCGCGCGCCAGTCGCCGCGCGGCGACAGGGCGCCGCCAGCGACCACTTTCGGGCCGTTCGGCATTGCCGAGCGCTTGAACTGGCTGAAGGCGAAGAAGCGCTTGAGGAACACCTCCAGCCACTTCCTGATCTCGCCGAGCGTGTAGGCGTGACGCTTGTCGGCGGGAAAGCCCGGCGGCCAGGCGCCGTCGCCCGCATCCTTCCAGGCGTGATGGGCCATGAAGGCGATCTTCGACGGGCGCATGCCGTAGCGGAGCGTGTAGAACAGGTTGAAGTCCTGCAGCTCATAGGGGCCAATCGCGGCCTGCGTGCTCTGCGGCGTCTCGCCCTCCTTCACCGGCACCAGCTCCGGCGAGATCTCCGCTGAAAGCACCGCCTCGAGCGTGCGGTCCACTTCGGCGGAGAACTGATGCGAGGCGATCACCCAGCGGATGAGATGCTGGATCAAGGTCTTCGGCACGCCGGCATTGACGTTGTAGTGCGCCATCTGATCGCCGACGCCATAGGTGCACCAGCCTAGCGCGAGCTCGGAGAGATCGCCGGTGCCGAGCACGAGGCCGCCGCGATCATTGGCGAGGCGGAACAGGTAGTCGGTGCGCAGGCCCGCCTGCACGTTCTCGAAGGTGACGTCGTAGACCTGTTCGCCGCGGCCGAAGGGATGGCCGATGTCCTTCAGCATCTGCGTCGCGGCGGGGCGGATGTCGAGCTCGGCGGCACTGACTTGAAGCGATGTCATCAGCGCATGCGCATAGGACTTGCTTTGCGCGCCGGTCGCGAAGCCCGGCATCGTATAGGCGAGGATGTTGGTGCGCGGCAGGCCGAGCAGGTCCATCGCCTTGGCGGCGACGATCAGCGCATGCGTGGAATCGAGCCCGCCGGAGACGCCGATCACGATGCGCTTGGTGCCGGTGGCGCGCAGCCGCTGGACGAGACCCGCGACTTGGATGTTGTAGGCCTCGTAGCAGTCCTGATCGAGCCGCGCGGGATCACTCGGCACGAACGGAAAGCGCTCGATGCTGCGCATGAAGCCGATGTCATCGAGGGTCGGCTGCAGCTCGAAGCCGATGCGGCGGTAGTGCACGCCGGCGCGTTGCGCGCGCGCATTGTCGTCGAACGTGCCCATCAGCGCCCGCTCCTGGCGCAGCAGATCGAGATCGACGTCGGCGAAGATGGTCTGGCCGATCTGGCGGAAGCGCTCGCTCTCGGCCAGCAGCACGCCGTTCTCGAAGATCGAGGTCTGGCCGTCCCATGCGAGATCCGTGGTGGATTCGCCCACACCGGCCGCCGCGTAGATGTAGGCGGCGAGGCAGCGCGCCGACGTGGAACGACAGAGCAGCGAGCGCGACTCGGCGCGGCCGACCGTGATCGGGCTGCCCGAGAGATTGGCGAGCACGGTGGCGCCGGCGAGCGCCAGCTCGGACGCCGGCGTCACCGGGATCCACATGTCCTCGCAGATCTCGACGCTGATGACGAGCCCGGCGACGTCAGCGGCGGCGAACAGCAGATCCGTGCCGAACGGCGCCATGGTCTCGGCGACCTCGATCATCTCGCCGCGGATGCCGGCGCCGGAGGCGAAGTGACGGCCTTCGTAGAATTCGCGATAGGTCGGCAGGTAGCTCTTCGGGATGACGCCGAGTACCTCGCCGCGATGGATCACGACGGCGCAATTATAGACGCGGTGGGCGAAGCGCAGCGGCGCGCCCACGATCATGACCGGCATCAGGTCGTGCGAGGCTTCGACCAAGGTGAGCAGGCCGCGCTGGACGGCGTCGAGCAGCGGATCCTGCTTGACCAGATCCTCGATCGCGTAACCGGACAGGCAGAGCTCCGGAAACACCGCGACCGCCGCCCCCTGGTCATGGCAGGCGCGCGCCGCCGCCAGGATCGCCGCCGCGTTGGCGGTGGGGTTGGCGACGCTGGAGGCCGTGACGCAGGCGGCGACGCGGGCAAAACCGTGCCGGTAGATCGAATGGAAATTCATCGTGGCAGTCCATCTCCTGTCACCTGATCATACGACATGGACCATGACGGGAGCCATAACAAGGGCGGCAGGCCAGCATCGCCCGGGGCGCAGGCTGTGACCTCCGCACGCGTCATTTGAATTGCGCGGGCCACCCGGCGCCGGGTAACTCGGAGGCTCGCTTCTTCGCGCCATCCGGGTGAACGGCATCCATGAACCTCTTCGTCATCGGCTTCGGCTACACCGCGCAGCGCTTCGTCGAACTGCACCGCGGCGCGTTCGCGCGCGTCGGCGGCACTGTGCGCGGCGCCGACAAGCGCGCGCAGCTGGCGCCTGATGACATCGACCTGTTCGACGGCACGGCGCCGGCCGCGACGCTGGCGAAAGCCGCGGGCGCCGACGTCGTGCTGATCTCGGTGCCGCCTGGAGGAGGCGACGACCCGGTGCTGGCCACGTTCGGCGACGCTATCACGGCAGGGCGCGCGCGCCGCGTAGTCTATCTCTCGACTGTCGGCGTCTATGGCGACCATCAGGGCGGCTGGATCGACGAGGACACGCCGCTGGCGCCTGAGCACGACCGGGTGCAGGCCCGGGTCCGCGTCGAGCAGGACTGGCGCGCGCGGATCGGCGACCGGCTCGCGGTGCTCCGGCTCGGCGGCATCTACGGGCCGGGTCGCAATGCGCTGGTCGAGCTGCGGGCCGGGCGGGCGCGGCGCATCGTCAAGCCGGGACAGGTGTTCAACCGCATCCATGTCGATGATGCGGGCCGCGCGATCATGGGCGCGATCGAGCGCCGGCAAGGCGGCGCCTGGAACATCGTCGACGACGAGCCGGCGCCACCGCAGGATGTCATCGCCTACGCCGCCGCGCTGATGGGCATCGCGCCGCCGCCCGAGCTGCCGTTCGACCGCGCCGAGCTGTCGCCGATGGCGCGCAGCTTCTATGCCAGCAACCGCCGCATCCGGAACGTCCGCGCCAAGCAGGAGCTCGGCGTCGTCTTTGCCTACCCGACGTATCGCGCCGGGCTCGACGCGCTGTGGGCCGCGGGCCAAGGGCGCTGACGCGAGATTTTCGGGGGCGGGCGGGAAACCTTCCCCGCCACCGACGATTGCAACGAACAGAGATTGTCATGCGGGTTTAACGCGACTGCACGTCGTGCGCCCCTCACACGACGGATGTTCGACGTGCAAGGCGATCAACCCATCGGCTGGCTGATGTTCTTCACGCTCGCGGCCGCGATCATCATTGCCGCCGGCGCGTTCCTGGCCTTCCTGCGCTCGCGACACAACAGCGAGATCGCGGCGGTGGCGCTCGAGGGTGACGGCCGGGGCCGCGGCGTAGCCCCGTCGGGTGCCCTGCCCGAGCTCGGCGGGCTGTTCGTGCTCGCGCTCGTCGTCGCCGGCCTGCTGGTCGCCGGCTACCAGAGCGGCGGCGCGACGCGCTTTGCCGGCGGCGACAAGCCGACGCCGGTGCCGTCAGCACCCACCAACACCGACCGCGGCAACGCGGTCGGCGCCGGCGCGGCGATCAACCCGCCGGCAGCCCCGACCATGACCCAGCTGGCGCGGCCCGGCCCGGACCTGCGCACCGCGCCCGCATCGTCGCCGACTGGAGCCGGTGCCGAGAGCGGCAGGCATCCGGAGACCAATCCGCCGGCGAGGTAAAAAGACACCCTCGAAAAGCAGGAAGGCCGCGCAATGGGCGGCCATCTTGATGTTCAACCCGGGTGGATCGCCCCGATCAGATCGCGGCGGCGACCTTGTCGAGGCCGATGGTGCGCGCAAGCCGCCGCACTTCGTCCTTCTGGTCCTCGCGCAGCTGCCACAGCAGCGGCATCGCGGCCGACTTCAGCTGTTGCACCTCATCCGAATCCGGATCGATCGCCACCGCGCCCGGCTTCGCCGCTCCCTGGCGGCCGGCGTGGATCTTGCGGGCGACGGCGCGCAGCGCCGTCTCGACCGCCGGCCAATAATATTCCTGGCTCGACGACAGCCGCAGCCGCTCCTTGATGCCCGCGATCTGGCCGTCCGACAGCAACGAATAGGCCTTCTGCACCTCCGGCTTCAGCGGCGCCGGGCCCGGCTCGCTCCTGGCGAGAATCTTGGACTTCGGCACTACCGGCTCGGCAGCGACGACGGCCGACGCCTTTGCCATTTCCGGCTCGGACGGCGCATAGGCATAGGCCTGACGCAGCGTCGCCTTCGACGGGGCACTCGGCTGCTGCACCTCGGGAGCCGCAAGTGTGACCATCGCCAGGCGGTCGCCCTTGGCTTCACGATTGGAAATTGGGCTCTTCGCCACCACAGGCGGCATCATCGCACCGGCCGAAGGCACGCTGTCCCGCATCAGGACGCTTGTCACGGCCGCGCATGAGATCAGCACGCCCAGCACAGCGACAAAAGCGATCGACTTCGTCACGCAATTCTCCGTATCCCGGCGGAAAGCCGCAGCTTGCCGAAAAGTGGGAGTTAATTAAGGCTTTACGATGCCACAGAAACACAGAGGCCACCATTCTGCCCTGTGAACATGATGGATATTTTTTTCACGCCGCCGAATACAGCTCGGCCGGCATCAGCAGATCGTACGCGGCCTGGATGTCGGCGACGATGTCGGAGGCCTCCCAAAGCGCCGCCGGTTCCACCGAATGCAGGCTGATGGTCCAGTTCCCGCCGCGAGCGGTGCGGGGAACGCTCATGATGTCGAACTGGACGTTGCGGCACAGCGGATGCCGCTGCAAAGCATGCCCGACGCGGATCCGGATCTCCTCGAGCGTCGCCCGCTCCTTGTCCTGCCGTAGCCCGATGCCCATCGCACGATTCCGCCAAGTTCAAGCTCCGCGGATTGTGGGACCCGATGGTTAATGGTGCCTTAAGGACACACATCACGTTTTCTCTCATGATCGGAGGCCACCCGCGCCGCCGTACTCATCAGCCGTGCGCGCGACCAGCACGGCGACCGACGGGATGTCGGTGACCCCCGAGGTCGCGTGCCCCGCGCTCCAGATGTCGCGCCAGCGTTTCGGCCGCGCCTCGCGTGCGGCGATGTCGATGTCGCTGCCGATCTCGATCGCGCCGCGCGCCGGCAACGCTTCGGGATCGAGCCCGGCCGCGACGATCGACGGCCGCAGCATGCTGGTCGGCAGGCCCGTGAACGCCGAGGTGAGCAGCACGTCGTCGGCCGAGCTCGCCACCAGCATCGCCTTGTAGCGATCATCGGCCATGCTTTCGCGCGTGGCGATGAACTTCGTGCCCATATAGGCGAGATCGCAGCCGAGCACCTCGGCCGCCCGCAAGGCCACGCCGTCGCTGATGCCGCCCGCGAGCACGATCGGCCCGGCGAAGAACGCTCTGACCGCGCGCACGAAGGCGAACGGGTTGAGCCAGCCGGTCTGGCCACCCGCGCCGGCCGTGAGCAGCACCAGCCCATCGGCGCCGGCTTCCACCGCGCGCTCGGCATGACGGATCGAGGCGACGTCGGCCAACACCAGCGCGCCCGCATCATGCAAGGGCGCAACGACCTTCGCCGGCGAGCCGACCGATGTGATCACGATCTCCGGCCGGTGCCGCAATAGCACCGCGAGATCGTCCTTCAACCGCGCGTTGGAGTGATGCACGATCAGATTCGGGCAGACTGGCGCAGTCGCCGCCCCGCTGGTATCGCTGCTGCGCGCAAGCCGATCCGCAATCCGGAACAGCCAGGCGTCGAGCTCGTCGGGGGTGCGACAATTGACCGTCGGGAACGCGCCGATCACGCCGTTGGCGCAGGCCGCGCTCACGAGCTCGATTCCCGACACCAGAAACATCGGCGCTGCGATCAGCGGCAGGCGCAGCCGCGTCCGTAGCCCGGCCCATCGAGTCTCCTGCACGGCGCGTCCTCCCTGATCTCTGTTCGGCTCAGGGATAACGACGCAGCCGCATGCGATCAATCGTTGCCGAAGAAGCTGAAGCGCGGCCCTTCCATGCCGACCGGCTGCGCCGCATAGGCGCGGGGCGTCGTATCCTCGCGCACCGCCTGCTCGACGGCGCGCAGATCCTGCTCCCGGCGCTGGCGCCGGCGCTCGACATATTGCCGGTGCCGGTCGGCGCGGCGCTGCTCGGCGACGCGCTTGCGCTCGGCCCCGCGCGCCTTCAGGTCCGCGTCCTGAACCTTTTCTGCGGCCTTCTCCTGGAGCTTGGCCTGGGCTTCGTCGGCCGTGCTGGCCGGGGTGGTGGCCGCCACCGCAGAAGCCGCGGGCGCAGCGTTCGCGTCCGGCGCAGCCGCCTGCTGCGACGGCGCGGGACTGGCCGAGGCCGACGTCGCAGGCGCCGTCTCGGCTGCTGCAGGCGACACCTTGATCGGCGTCGTCGCAGCCGCCTGCGTCGCCGCAAGATACGCGGTGGCGGTCGGACTTGGCGACGGCGCGTCCGGTCCGGAGCGCTCGAGCTTGGTCGATTCCATCACCGGCGATCGCGGATGCATGCCCTCGGCCAGAATGAGCCCACCGCCGAGACCGGCCGCGACGGCGATGGCGACCGTTCCGGCTCCTGCAAAAAAGGCTGTCGAGGTGCGCATGGCCTTGCTCCTTATTCTTCGGCCGGGCAACGCGGGGCGCGCTGCGATGTTCCGGGAACGGCAGAGCGCGCCTTGAGCGCGAGGCACTTTCTGATAGCGTCGGCAACAAGCCATGCGACGCCACAACGATCGCGGCCTCCCGGGAGGACGTTCCATGAGCCATCAGCTTCACACGTTTCCAGTCGTCTGCGAGCAGACCCTGCTCACCCTGTCGCGTCACCCCTCGCGCATCGCTTTCAGCTGGCCCGGCGGATCGCTGTCGTATCAGGGCGCGATCGACCTGATCGGGCGCATGCAGAGCGTGTTCATGCGCCTCGGCCTTTCGCCGGGAACACGTGTCGCGTTGCTCACCGCGAACCGCGCCGATACCTGGTGCGCCGGCACGGCGGCACAGCTGTCGCGGCTCGCCATCACCTGGCTGCATCCGCTCGGATCGCTGGAGGACCAGCTGTTCCAGCTGTCGGATTCGGAATCGCAGGTGCTGGTGATCGATGCGGCAGCGTTCCGCGACCGCGGCGGTGAGCTCGCCGCGCGCGCCGACGGCCTCCGTCACGTGTTCACGCTGGGGCAGGCCGGCTATGGCGTCGACCTGCTCGCCGCAATCGAGCAGGCCGGCCACGCCACCGCACGCAATTTCGCCACGCCCGACGACATCGCGACCCTGAACTACACCGGCGGCACCACCGGAAAGTCGAAGGGCGCGCTGCGCCATCACCGCGAGTATGGCGGCTTCGCCACCGCGATCCTCGCCGATTTCGAGATTCCGGAGCGTGCGCGCTACCTGACGGTGGCGCCGATCAGCCATGTCGCCGGCACCAAGGTGCTGCCGACCCTGATGCGCGGCGGCACCGTGCACATGCTGAAGGGATTCGATCCCGAGGCCGTGCTGGCGACCATCGCCCGCGAGCGCATCAACTTCACTTTGTTCGTTCCAACCATGATCTACGTGCTGCTGGATCATCCCTCGCTCGGCAAGACCGATCTCTCCTCGCTCGAGCTCGTGCTGTACGGCGCCTCGGCGATGTCGCCGACGCGGCTCGTCGAGGGGATCGAGCGCATCGGCCCGGTGTTCTCGCAGCTCTACGGCCAGACCGAATGCTATCCCGTCTCGGTGCTGCGCAAGGCCGATCATGATCCGAAGCAGCCGGAGCTGTTCCTGTCCTGCGGCTTCCCGATCGCGGCCTGCGAGGTCAAGATCCTCGACGACGACGATCGGGAGGTCGCGCAGGGCGAAGCGGGCGAGATCTGCGTGCGCGCGCCGCATGTGATGGCGGAGTATTGGAAGCGGCCGGACACCACGGCGGAGACGTTGAAGAACGGCTGGCTGCACACCGGCGACATCGCCCGCCGCGACGAGCGCGGCTACGTGTACATTCTCGACCGCAAGAAGGACATGATCGTCTCCGGCGGCTTCAACATCTTCCCGCGCGAGATCGAGGACGTGCTGACGCAGCACGCCGACGTCGCGATGTGCGCGGTGGTTGGCGTGCCCGACGACAAATGGGGCGAGGCTGTCACCGCGATCGTGGTGCCCCGCGCCGGCGCGCAGATCGACGCTGCCGAGCTGATCGAGCTCGTGAAGGCGCGCAAGGGCTCGGCCCATGCGCCCAAGAGCATCTCGTTCGTCAAGGAGCTGCCGATGACCGGCGTCGGCAAGGTCGACAAGAAGGTGCTGCGCGCACGGTTCTGGGAGGGCCGCGGGCGGATGGTGGGGTAGCGGCATCATCAGCTCCCTCGATCGCCACCGTCATTGCGAGGCGCTCTTGCGCCGAAGCAATCCAGGGCCGCGGATGAGGCCCTGGATTGCTTCGCTCCGCTCGCAACGACGGCAATCCAGACTCGCGGCTTTGCAATGCCGATGGAAGCTCTCGCCCGTAGCCGCCGCGCTCCGCTGTCGTCCCGGGCAAGCGAAGCGCGACCCGGGATCCATAACCACAGGGCAGCGTCGTAAGCGCTGACGTCGCGACCCGCGTGCCTCGACCATCGTCCTGTGATTATGGGTCCCGGCGTTCGCCGGGACGACAGCCTTTGTGTGGCGCGATACTCGCCACGCGATCCGCTGTATCCAAACAACACTGAATGCGTTGCCCCCATTGCAGACATGACATTGCTGCCTCGCGGCGCATCTGCGTCCGAGTCTTGCTGGTGTCGTTCCCCTCCAACTCACGGAGGGTGCAGGGAAGGCCAGGCCTCGACCGAGGCCTGCGGTCCGCGTGCAGCAAAAAAGCACGCGGCAGAACCACAGGTTCGGCCGGATAGACCCGGCCTTCCCTGCGCGATGGCTTTACGATTTATACGCAGTCTCCTCGGTGACCGGCTTGTTTGCCACCGTGGCGACAACGCGTTTCACGCGTTGCGCGGACCTCAGCGTCGGGAGGCCAGGACCCTGCGACTTCACCGTCCGCGACGTGGCGTACGTCGGCATGCCCAAAGCATGCTGCGCCCCATCGCGGCCACCGCATCCCACCCCAACGCATCGTGACGTTCGCGAAGCGCCCCTCGTCAGTGAAGCGGGATGCGGAGAAGAGACCATGGATTTCTGAAAATGCAAAGTCGAATATTTTTCGCTCCGCATCTGGACAGCCCAAATCAGCTTGATCGCGCGAGCGAATTTCGTCTTTGCGCGCGCCGCTGCGGACGCCCGACCTGCGCCGGAAGGTATCGATGGGGAAGCAAGCCTGCTCGTCGGCCAAATCAACCTCGCTGCGGCACAACGAATCCCACGCGACGCGCAACAGAGGGCCCAACGTAAAGCCGGTCTGCACTCCGACCCGCTGTCGTGCCGAACAAGCGAAGCCGGACGATGTGCAGGCATCGGCGCGTTCGCGCGACCCAGGACCGATACCACAGGACGTGGCGAGCCCAGATGCATCAACGCGCGTGCCTCGAATATGGCCCTGGGGTTATGGGTCCCGGCGTTCGCCGGGACGACACTGATTTTGTCGAACGAGCGTCCGGACACGACAACCATCTCACAACGCCGCGAACGCAGCGCGCGACGGTGCGAGCGGCAACCAGTCCGGGATGCGGCGCTTGGCAAGCCAATACGGCCGCCACAGCATTCGCCATGTGGTGAGATCCACAGGGGCCTGGCGCCATTTCATTCGACCGGTCTCGATCTGCGACAGATCGTGCAGGTGCAGCCAGCGCCGCGCGATCCACCAGAGCTCGCGGGCGACGTCAGCATTCCCCCGTCCCTTGAGCTGGACGATGCCCAACAACGGATCAGGAAAAACGGACGGCGACCTCCAGCGTCGCGACGCGTTCGCCCAGGTGCCGGACGCTCCACAGCCGAGAGCGATTGTGGGCGATGTCGGAGCCATAGGTGCGGACACAATTGCGCATGGTCATCGCTTCGTCGACCAGATCCGGGATGTCATCCAGCGGCCGAAACTCATAGTCCCCGACGCGACCGGGATTGAGCCACATGTCGCGGATTGGCCGTTGACCGAGATTGAGATGCAGCGAGACTTTCCCTCGCCAAGCGAGGGCAGCCGTCATCGCGGCATCGAGCTTCATGGCTGGCGTCCACGGCCTTTCGACGAGCTCGCAGCCGAAGCCGGCGGGCTGCCCCGAGAACCAGATCCACAGACCGAGCAGATGCATGCGGTCGCGCTTCAGCGCCAGCGGCGCCCGCAGATACTCACGGGCGATCCACACCGCGGCCGGCTCATGCGCCAGCGCCGCCATCTCCGCCACGAGCTGCAGCCACGTCGGCATCAGCTTCGGCGAGCGCGGCAAATGGTTGCCGATCTGCCGCCGGAACAGCTCGCCGTCTGGCAAGGGCGGGATCGGACGGACGAACGCCTCCGGTGGCAGCTTGCGCAGCCAGAGCGGCAGACCGGCCGCGGCCGCCGCCTCGGCCAGCGGACGCCCCGCGATCACGCACGCGATCGCCCGCTCCGGATCGACGTCCGGGCGCGGCACCGCCAGCGCGAACAGCAGCGCCGGAAAGCTGAGCGCGAGGTCGGCGAGATGAGGATGTCGCATCGCGCATGCGCGCACGCGGGATTGAAGACGAGACGAATAGCGCCGCAGCCGGCGTTCGCGCAGGTCGGAACGCTCCGGCTCCCGGCTGGGAGTCAGCAAGAGATTTGATGTCATGACACGACGGTTCAAGCGCAGGCCACGAGGGCCGCGGGCTTTTCGATGAGATGCGAAAGGGTCAAATCATGGCCGGGACAATCATCCCGGTCGGCCGCGTCAATGATCGCGCAGCGAGCCCGGGAAGCGCGTGAGTCTGAACATCGTCGCCTCCTGCGTTGAAGTTGGGATGCGCTGAACTAGCGTGTTTCTCGGCAGAGCGCAACCATGGCTGCCGCCTCCTCCCACCTCGATGCACACGGGTCATCGTTGCGAAAGGTTGTCGGCGACCGGCACACCGCCGTCGCGAGCCCCCGAAACGACGAAGCGATCCAGGCCTTCCAGACAGATGATTCGACTTGGCCCTGGATTGCTTCGCTGCGCTCGCGACGACGTGGTGAGTGAGCAGCGACCTGGATCGTTGATACTGACTGCGCGGAGCGATGCACCAGCCCTAGCGCTTCCCCTTCGTCATGTTCAGCGCCACCGCGGCGCGGATCAGCGCCATGAACGCAGTCTCATCGATCACGTCGCCTTCATGAAGGTCGATGGCGCGGCGGGTGTTGCCGTCGAGGCTGGCGTTGAAGAGGCCGGAAGGGTCCGGCAGCGAGGCTCCCTTGGCGAAGGTCAGCTTCACCGCGGCCTTGTAGGTCTCGCCGGTGCAGACGATGCCGGCATGCGACCATACGGGAACGCCGCGCCACTTCCACTCTTCGACGATATCGGGATCGGCCCGTTTGATGAGATCGCGGACGTAGCTGAGCGTGACGCCGCGCCAATCCCCAAGCTCCTTGATCCGGGCGTCGATCAGCTCCGACGGAGACTGGTTCCCCTCGCCGACGCTGGTAGCCTTCGTTGGTTTCGCCATGACGCTTGTTCCCATCCACCTGCTTGTCGTCTCACCTGCGTGTAGTCCGCGTCGTAGTTATACGACCATCTTGGCCTGCTCAAGTTTAGAGCAATATTGATAACTCCACGGCCAAATCAGCCACACGCGCGGACCACGATGTCTCATCGTTGAGCGCTCGCGGGCCGATTTGCAGCAACACGGAGGCCGAGAAGCTCGCCGTCGAGCGACGCAAGCGCGACATGCACGAGCTGGCCAACAGCTTCGAGAGTGCGGTCAGGGAGATCACCAACACGGTCTCGTCGGCCTCGACCGAGCTCGAAGCGTCGGCCACGACTTTGACCTCGACAGCCGAGCGCACGCAGCAGCGCACCACCACCGTCGCGGCCGCATCCGAGCAGGCCACCGCCAGCGCGCAGTCGGTCGCATCCGCCACGGAGGAGCCGAGCTCGTCGGTGACCGAGATCAGCCGGCAGGTGCAGGAATCCGCGCGGATGGCCAACGAGGCCGTCGACCAGGCGCGCACGACCAACGACCGCGTCTCTCCCGCTTGCGGGGGAGGGCTAGGGAGAGGGCCGCTCCAGCGGCGGTGTGCGTGGCGCCCCCTCTCCAACTCTCCCCCGCAAGCGGGGGAGAGGGCGCAGCGGAGCTTGGCGCGGGGTTGATCGGTTCACCCGGAAACGAAGCAGGCAACTGCCGATCACCGGCCCAACCTAATAACACCTCGCCGCGGCGTGCCGTTGGAAACGAGGCAGCGCCGGTGCGGTGATCAGTTCGCCAACTCGCTGTGAACGCAATCCGGACGGCTGACCGCCCCCTCACCGCTTCTCGATCACGAGGCTCTGCACCACGCGGCCGAAATAGCCCCTGACATCACCCAGCCGCGCCATCGCCAGACCGGCGCCGTCCGGGCCGATCCAGCTTTCGGCATCGAGCAGGATCCAGTCGCCGACCGGCTCGCGGGCCATGTTCACGGTGAGGTCGGCGTTGAGGAAGGTGTAGCTGTGGAAGTCGAGAGCAGCGGAGGTGCCGTTGCAGAAGTCGCTCGCGACCACGGCGCGCATCGCCTGCGACACGGCGTGGCCTTCGACCAGCGGCCAGTCGACGCGGTACCAGATCGCGCCGGGTCCCTTGACGCCGAACCGGCCGCGCGCGGCGCGCAGGGTCATGCCGCGCACGAACGGGCTGGTCGAGAAATCCGCAGGCTCCGGCAACGCATCGTCAGGACCGACCAGATCGACCGGCAGCTCGCGGACATCGTCCGGAAGCGGCACGGCATCCTGCCTGATCTTGAGCACCGTCGCCGTGACCACCACCGTATCGCCGGCGCGCAGCCGCACCGCGCAGAGCTGGATTTTGCGGCCCTCGCGCAGCACCTCGGTCTCGATGAGGAGCTCTGCGAGCGGCACCGGGCGCATCAGGTCGATGGTGACGCGGGCGATGCGCATCGGCGACGTCGTCGGAATGCGCTCGGCAGCCCATACGGCCAGCGCCGACGGCGCGGACCCGTGTTGCATGGTCGGATCCCACGGTCCCGCAGCATCGGAGCTGACGGCGACCCTATTGTCCGCGATGCGGAAGATCGGCCGCATCAGCGCGCGCCTCGCCACGTCTCAGCCGGCGCTGGCAAAGGCGCGGTCGGCGCCATTGGGCAGTTCGATGTCGACCTCGAGCGTCGAGACATGCTTTCCCCGATCCATGCGAACGATGACCTTGTCCGGATCGAGTACCACATGGCGCGAAACCACGGCGAGGATTTCCTCGCGGAGCTGCATCAGGAGATCGGGCTGTCCGCGCAGGCTGCGCTCATGCGCGAGCAGGATCTGCAGCCGCTCCCGCGCGACAGGCGCGGAGGCCGCACGCCCCGTAAAGAGCCGCAGCACGCTCATGCAGCCCTCCGTCCCAAGAGCAGGTTCATCAGGCCCTTGCGCTCGGTCGGGATCTGCATCTCGACCTCCTCGCCGAGGAGGCGGCGCATCGCATCGTGATAGGCGCGCGCGGGGGCGCTCGCTGGGCTGTTGAGCGTCACGGGACAGCCGACGTTGGAAGCGCGCAGCACGTCCTGGCTCTCCGGCACGATGCCGAGCAGCGGCGTCGCGAGAATCTCCAGCACGTCCTCGATCGACAGCATCTCGCCACGCGCGGCGCGGCCGGCATCATAGCGCGTGATGAGAATGTGCTTCTCGACGCGCTCGCCGTTCTCGGCGCGCACCGTCTTGGAATCGAGCATGCCGATGATGCGGTCGGAATCGCGCACCGACGACACCTCCGGATTGGTGACGATGACCGCCTCGTCGGCATAGCGCATCGCCAGCATGGCGCCGCGCTCGATGCCGGCCGGGCTGTCGCAGATCACCCAGTCGAACGTCTTGCGCAATTCGGCGATGACGCGGCCGACGCCGTCCTCGGTGAGCGCGTCCTTGTCCTTGGTCTGCGAGGCCGGCAGCAGCCACAGATTTTCCAGCCGCTTGTCGCGGATCAGGGCTTGCGGCAGCTTGGCGACGCCGTGCACGACGTTGATGAGATCGAACACGACGCGGCGCTCGGCGCCCATGACCAAGTCGAGATTGCGCAGGCCGACGTCGAAATCGACGACGACGACCTTCTCGCCGGCCTGCGCCAGCGCCGCGCCCATCGCCGCCGTCGTGGTGGTCTTGCCGACGCCACCCTTGCCCGACGTCACTACAAGTACTTTCGACATGTTACGGATCCTCCTGCTACTCAGTTCAATGCAACGATCTTCATGGAATGACCTTCGAGCCGCGCCTGCACGGCCCGGCCGCGCAACGCGGCGTCGATCTGCTCGGCGGTCTGGTAGTAGCCGTCGATCGCGACCAGCTCGGCCTCGATCTTCTGGCAATAGATGCGCGCCGCCGCGTTGCCGTTGATGCCGGCCATCGCGCGGCCGCGCAGCGCGCCGTAGACGTGGATCGAGCCGCCGGCGACGATCTCGGCGCCCGACGACACCGCGCCGAGCACGGTGACGTCGCCGTCGGGAAACACGATCGACTGGCCGGAGCGCACGGGCTGGTCGAGCAAGAGCGACGTCGGCTGCTGCAGCGACGGCTTCTCCGGCTCGATCTCCTGCACGGCGCAATGACGGCCGCCGGACAACAAGGGGGGCATGCCGAGCGACAGCCGGCCCTGCTCGACGCCTTCGAGCCCGAGCACGCGGATGTTGCGCGACTCGATGCTCTTGATGAGGTGCGTGATGGCGAGCGGGCTCAGATCCACCGCGGAGAGATCGAGCACGATCGGCTTGCCGACGAAGAAGCCGGGCGAGCCCGCGAGCGTTGCATCGAGCTCGCTGAGCCAGTCGGCAATCGGCACCACCGGCGAAAACACGAAGGCTACGTAGGAGCGCCCGCGCAGACGAATAACAGGACGCACCGTTTCAGCGCTGGCACTCATGACCATCCGACCCAACCTTCTTAGTGATTGGTTAACTGTCGGCGCCAGATGGTTAACGGATGGTTAAATCGACGCTAAGCCGCTCAAAAATCGACAGCGGCCCGCCCGACATAGTTCGATGATGATCGAATCAAGGCGCAATCTTGGCATCAATGAGACGCAATTCATGAGCATCTGCGTCAAGACCTATCATGCCTCATTTTAATCACATCATGATGATAACTTTAACGTACATATAATTCGGAACCGACGACTTTAGGAGGTTCCGATCGATTGACACTCGTCAGGGGGCGGGGCATGGGATCGATAGAGGCGCCCAAGGCACGGCAAACGTGCCACGGCGCCTTGCAGGAAGGGACCGCTGGCGTGCGATCGTTGATCGACGCGAAACGTCTGATTCTGCGAGTGATTCCGTGTGGACTGAAGTGGCAGACCAGCTCCCGCTCTTCGTTTGAAACTAGCTCTCATACGAACCGTGGCAGAAGCGTATCAGTTACCGGAATCGAGCGTCAGAGGAGTAGCGTATGAGTTCGTTGAGTGAACAGAATCCGATGAACCCGCAGGACCCGCTGCACTACGCACCGCGGTGGCTGCGCGAACGTCCGGAAGCCGCGCGTCTATCTCTCGTCGGTGACAATGCCAAGGCAGCGGAGGCGGCCGAGCGTCCCGCTTCGGGACAGCAAGGACCGCTCGATGCTCGCCTGGAGACCGCCGTGTTCGAATCCCTTCGTCAGTCGCTGAATCCGCAGGTCATGCGCGAGCCGCCGGATCTGGAGCGCGAGCGCGACCGCCGCTCGGTCGTGTTCAAGGTGGCTGGCCGCTTCGCCGCCGCAACCGGCGTCGCCGCCGTCGTCGCGCTGTTCTTCGTCAACATCGTGCCGGTGTGGCGCCAGCCCGACGCGAGCTCGTCCTTCGTCGCCGCCGTGCAGTCGATGAAGACGCTGCCGCCGGTCGCCGCCGACGTGCAGGACGCCAAGGCGGACCAGACCAGCGCGCTGCCGGAGCGGGTCGAGCCGCAGGCTCCCGCGCTGTCGCAGTTCAAGTCGCTGCTCGCGGACGCTCCGGCGCCGACGGCAGAGGCCGACACTCCCGAAAAGCCCATGCTGCAGCAGTTCATGCAGTGGAACCAGAAGACGGGTCAGATGGAGCGGGTTCGCTAAACCCTCTACACGACTGATCCGACTTCCAACACATCACAGGCGACGATGATCGACGTCCTACCGCAGAAAGCGGCAGCACGCCGTCCGCTGGCTCATGCCCGTGTGGCAGCCATCCTGCTCGCGTCCCTCGTGGCCGGCGAGGCCGTTGCTGCGCCCGGCGAGAATGTGAGCGTGGCGCGCCAGCTCGGCGGCCGCGTCGGCCCGATCATTGGCGCCGCGCTCGCGTGCCGCGACATCGCCCGGCCGCGCATCCAGGCCATCATCGAGAAATTCCAGCTCGTCATCCGCGAGGCCGCCTCCAGCGAGGCCGACCGTGACGAGCTGACGCGCCTGCTCGACCGCTACGTGGCCGAAGGTCGCAGCCTCGTCACGTCAGGCCGGATGGATTGCGGCGGCGCCGATCGGCAGCTTGCCGATCTCGAACGATCCATCGCCGCGCCGCCTCCGGCGCGCGCGAACCTGCCCGCCGTGAGCATCGGACCTGCGACCGCGCAGGCCGCGACCGTACCGGCGCAACTGCTGCCGCCGGCCGGCAACGTGCGCGGAGTGACGCAGAGCGAGATCAAGCTCGGCATGGTCATTCCCTACAGCGGACCGGTGAAGGAGAGCGGGCGGCTGCTCAAGATCGGCGTCGAGGCGGCGTTCAATCGCGCCAACGAGGCCGGTGGCGTCAACGGCCGCATGCTGAAGCTCGTCACCGCCGATGACGGCTACGATCCCGCGCGCACGCTGGATGCGATGAAGCTGCTCTACGAGAAGGAGCAGGTGTTCGGCTATATCAGCAATTTCGGCTCGGCCACCGCCGCGGTCGCCATCCCCTACGCGCTCGAGCGCCGCACGCTGTTCTTCGCGCCCTATACCGGCGCCAACGTCGTGCGCCACGATCCGCCCGACCGCTACGTCTTCAACTACCGGCCGAGCTATGCCGAGGAGACCGACGCGCTGGTCCATTATCTCGTGAAGATGCGAAGGCTGCATCCGCGCCAGATCGTCGTGTTCGCGCAGAACGACGCGTTCGGCGACGCGGGCTTCGCCGGCGTGGCCAAGGCGTTCCGCACGCTCGGCGCCAGCGACAATTCGATCGTGCGGGTCAACTACCCGCGCAACACGGTCGAGGTCGACGACGCCATCAATCAGCTGAAGCTGCTGAAGACCCCGGTCAAGGCGGTGGTGATGCTGGCGACGACGCGCGCCGCGGCCAAATTCATCGAGAAGGCCCAAGGCGTATTTCCAGGCGTCATCTTCGCCAACATCTCCGCGGTCGCGGGCTCGGCGCTCGCCAGCGAGCTGATGCTGCTCGGACCGCGCTACGCCGAGGGCGTGATCGTCAGCCAGACCGTGCCCGGCGTCGCCGGCTATTCGAGCCTGGTCCTCGAATACAAGAACGCACTTGCGAAATACGCCCCGGGCGAGCCGGCCGACTACACCTCGCTCGAGGGCTACATCGCCGCGAGCATCCTGATCGAGGGACTGAAGCGCGCCGGTCCGAACTTCGATACCGAGCAACTGGTCGAAACGCTCGAGAACATGCGCAACATCGATCTCGGCCTGGGCACGCAGCTCGGCTTCGGCCGCGCCGAACACCAGGCTTCGCACAAGATCTGGGGCACCGCGCTGGACGACAGCGGCATCTATCAACCCGTCGAACTTGAATAGGATACCGCTAGAGGCAAGACAGCCTCAACTACCACGACAAAAGAGCGACAGTGAAACCCGACATTAATTCGAAATGCCACGAATAGTAGAACGAAGAGGGTTGGAAACAAGCTGAGCAGGTGGAAGGTTCGATGGCCGTGCGTTGGTCCGCGTTGATCATCGGGAGTGTTTTCGTAGCTCCCTTGAGCCCCGCTTTGGCGGCGGCTCCCGACGTCGTCCGGGAGCTTGGCGGCCGGGTTGGGCCGATCGTGGGACAGGCGTCCGCCTGCCCGGACATCGCGCAGGGCCGGGTCCAGAGCATCGTCGACAAATTCCGCGAAGCCATCCGCCAGGCGACGAGCAATGACGGCGAGCGCGATCTGCTGACCCGCAGCTTCAATGGCTACATCGCCGAGGGCCGTAGTCGTACGGGCGCCTCGCAGGCGACCTGCGCCGCCGCGGAGCGGCAACTGACGGAGCTCGAACGCTCGCTCGGCCAGCCGACTGGGGCGACGGCCCCGATCACACCGGTCAAGGCCGAAGCGACGACTGGCGCCGTCACCGCGGGCCCCGTGCGCGGCATCACCGACCGTGAGATCCGCTTCGGCATGGTCCTGCCGTTCTCCGGCATCCGCAAGGAGACCGGGCGTCAGATGCGCCAGGGCATCGAGGCCGCGTTCGCACGCACCAACGATGCCGGCGGCGTCAACGGGCGCATGCTCCGTCTCGTGGCGGCCGACGACGGCTACGATCCGAACCGCACGCTGGCGGCGATGACGCAACTCTACGACAAGGAGCAGGTGTTCGGCTTCATCGGCAACGTCGGCACCGCCAACTCGCAGGCGGCGATCCCCTATGCGCTGGAGCGGCGCACGCTGTTCTTTGCGCCGAACACCGGCGCAGCAGTGGTGCGACGCGATCCGCCGGATCGCTACGTCTTCAACTATCGGGCGAGCTACGCCGAGGAGACGGCCGCGCTGGTGCGCTACCTGATCAAGATGAAGCGCGTCTCGCCCAAGCAGATCGCCGTGTTCACCCAGCAGGACCCATTCGGCGACGACGGTTTCGCCGGTGTCGCGAAGGCCTACCGACAGTTGAACCTCGGCGATGCCGTGACGCGCATCAACTATCCGCGCGCGACGATGGACGTGGAAGAGGCGGTCAATCAGGTCAAGGCGCACAAGCCGGGACTCAAGGCGGTCATCATGGTGGCGACCGATCGCGCCGCCGCGAAATTCATCGAGAAGACGCGCGACGCGGTGCCGGGCCTGATCTACGCCAACGTGTCCGCCGTCGGCTCGACCTCGCTCGCGACCGAGCTGAAGCTGCTCGGTCCGCGCTTCACCAACGGCGTCATCGTGACGCAGGGCGTGCCGGCGGTTTCGGGCTATTCGAGCCTCGTGCTCGACTACAAGAACGCCCTGGCCAAATACGCGCCCGGCGAGGCGCCGGACTACACGTCTCTCGAAGGCTATATCGCGGCGACGATCTTGATCCAGGCGCTGAAGCAGACCAGCCCGCTCGACACCGAGCGCCTGGTCGACACGCTCGAATCGATGCGCAGCCTCGATCTCGGCCTCGGCACGACGCTCGCATTTGGACGCGCAGAGCACCAGGCCTCGCACAAGATCTGGGGCACTGCACTCGACGAAACCGGCACGTATCAGGCAATCGAACTTGAGTAGAATTAGCTTCGAAGGGGAAGAACTGGTGAAGACGTTTCGTTAGCAGGTCCTAAAGTATGATCGGAAAAAGGCGTGTCGGGTTACCGAAATGGTCATGCTCTTAGGAAAGGCTGGTCTGTGCATGGTGACGGTCTTATGTCTTCTCCGTCGCAGACACGGCGTCAATTCACCAGGCGGAAGACCTGGATGGGGTCCAAAGTGGGATAGTGGCAATGAACTTTCGTTGTAGCGTGTTCTTGGTTGCGGCATTGCTCGCAACGCCCGCCAGCGCGGCGGGCACCAATGCGGATGTGGTGCGTAATCTTGCGAGCCGGGTCGGGCCGATCGTGGGAGCAGCATCCGCCTGTCAGGCGATCGACCAGGGCCGCGTTCAGGCCATTGTCGACAAGTTTCGCGAGGTGATCCGGGAGGCCTCCACCGGCGGCTCGGATCGTGACGAGCTCACCCGCGTCTTCAACGGCTACGTCGCCGATGGACGCAACCGCGTGGGGGCGGCGCAGACCGACTGTAACTCCGCGGGCCGCCAGCTCGCCGAGCTCGAGCGCTCGCTCGGGCAAAGCGCGCCGAGCCAGACCGCCACCAGCCTCGCCGGGGTGATTGCCCCGTCCGCGGCCGTGGCTGCGACGGCACCGACCGCGACGCTGCCGCCAGCGTCCACCACCAACGTGCAGGGCGTCACCGCCAACGAGATCCGCTTCGGCATCGCCGCTCCGTTCTCGGGCGCGGCCAAGGAGCTCGGCCGGCAGATGAAGATGGGCATCGAGGCCGCCTTCAACCGCGCCAACGACACCGGCGGCATCGCCGGGCGCTCGCTGCGGCTCTATTCGGCCGACGACGGCTACGAGCCGTCGCGGACGCTGGACGCGATGAAGCAGCTCTACGAGAAGGACAAGGTTTTCGGCTTCGTCGGCAATGTCGGCACCCCGACCTCTGCCGTGGCGATGCCCTACGCCCTGCAGCGCCGCGTGCTGTTCTACGGCGCGTTCACCGGCGCCAACCTCCTGCGCAACGATCCGCCGGATCGCTACGTGTTCAACTATCGCGCCAGCTACGCCGAAGAGACCGACACCGTCGTTCGCTATCTGGTCAAGCTGCGCCGCCTGCCGGCCAAGGACATCGCCGTGTTCGCACAGCAGGACGCCTATGGTGATGCCGGCTTCTCCGGTGTGGCCAAGGCCTTCCGCTCGCTCGGCCTTGCCGACACGGCCATCTTGCGCCTCAACTACAAGCGCAACACGGTCGACGTCGACGACGCGGTCAACCAGCTGCGGGCATTGAAGAACCCGCCCAAGGCGATCGTCATGGTCGCAACCTATCGCGCAGCGGCGAAGTTCATCGAGAAGACGCGCGATCTGTTCCCGCACATGATCTACACCAACGTCTCCTTCGTCGGCTCGACCGAGCTCTCGGACGAGCTGATGCTGCTCGGTCCGCGCTATGCCAGCGGCGTCATCGTCACCCAGGTGGTGCCGGCCGTCGGCGGCTATTCGAGCGCCGTGCTCGAGTACAAGAGCGCGCTCGAGAAGTACTTCCCGGGCGAGGCACCGTCCTACGTGTCGTTCGAAGGCTACGTCTCGGCCAACGTGCTGGTCCAGGCGCTGCGCCGGGTCGGCCCGCAGCTCGACACCGAGGCGCTGATCGACACGCTGGAAAACATGCGTGACATCGATCTCGGTCTTGGCGCCAAGCTCGGCTTCGGCCGCGCCGAGCACCAGGCCTCGCACAAGATCTGGGGCACGGCGCTCGACGAGCGCGGCAAGTTCCAGGCGATCGAGCTGGAATAGCTCGCCCGCTTGTTGCGGCCTCAACAAAAAAGCGCGACAGCCCTGGCTGCCGCGCTTTTCTTTTGTCCGTCGCGGAGCCGCTTAGAGCGGCGGATCGATCGCTTCGTCATATTCCTTCTTGAAGCGCGCGATCAGCTCGGCGGCGGGCAGCACGTCCTTGATGGCGCCGATGCCCTGCCCTGATCCCCAGATCTCCTTCCACGCCTTCGGCTTGGCGCGCTCGCCCGAAGCATCGGTGCCGAAGCTCATCTTCGACGGATCAGAGGTCGGGAGATTGTCCGGATCGAGGCCGGCGGCGACGATCGACGGCTTCAGGTAGTTGCCGTGCACGCCGGTGAACAGGTTCGAATAGACGATGTCGTCGGCGCCCGAGCTGGTGATCATCTGCTTGTAGCCTTCGACCGCATTCGCCTCCTTGGTGGCGATGAAGGCCGAGCCGATATAGGCGAAGTCGGCGCCGAGCACGCGCGCGGCACGGATGGCGCGGCCGTTCGCGATCGCGCCCGACAGAGCGATCGGGCCATCGAACCAGCTCCGCGTCTCCGCCACGAAGGCAAACGGCGAGATCGTGCCGGCATGTCCACCGGCGCCCGCCGCGACCAAGATCAAGCCGTCGGCGCCCTTCTCGATCGCCTTGTGCGCGAAGGTCTGGTTGATGACGTCGTGGAAGACGATGCCGCCCCAGCCATGCGCCGCCCGGTTCAGCTCCTCGCGCGCGCCGAGCGAGGTGATCATCATCGGCACCTTGTACTTCTCGCACAGCGCGAGATCCTGCTCGAGCCGGTTGTTGGAGCGATGCACGATCTGGTTGACGGCGAACGGCGCCGACGGGCGTTCCGGATGCGCACGATCATAGGCGGCGAGCTCCTCGGTGATGCGCGCCAGCCATTCGTCGAGCAGCGCGGCCGGCCGCGCGTTGAGCGCCGGAAACGAACCGACCACGCCGGCCTTGCACTGCGCGATCACCAGGTCGGGCACGGAGATGATGAACAGCGGCGAGCCGATCACCGGGATCGACAGGCGGCCCTTGAACAAGGCGGGCATGGACATGGATGGGAATTCCTCTTGCGTTGAAATGCGGAAACGCTCGTGATCGCGAGCATGCCCGACATCATGCCGTGATGGCAATTCGCTCGCAGAGGGACCGGAAAAGCCCGATCAGGGTCTTGCGTTGAGGCGCTGGCGTGCCGGCGTCATTGGCAGAGCGCCGAGGTCACGTAGGTGTCGGTGCGGCAATCGCCCGGCTTGCGCTGGCGACCGGGGATCAGCACCCTCGCCGAGCAGGTCTCCGCGGAATCGGTGTTGAGGCTCTTGCCTTCCTTGTAACCCTTGCCCTGGCACAGCCGGTCGGCGCCGAGCTTGCAATCCGGCGTGGCGTTGGCGGCGATCGGACAGACGATGCGGCCGGAGATCATGGTCGACGGCTTGGCCAGCCGCGAGAGCGTGTCACTGGTCTCCTTCAGCACACTCGGTGCAGCGTCGCCGCCGTTCGGGGCAGCCGGCCGGTCGGCTTGCCGCGGCGGGCCTGCGGGAGCGCCGGCCGTCTCGCCTTCGTTCGCGGGCGGCTCGGGCGTGGCCTCCGGACGCTTCAGCGGAATGATCGCCATCTTCTCGAACAGCTTGCCGAACTCCTCCACCAGACCCGGACTGGAGGACGGCGGCGCCGGCTGGACGGCAGGCGGCTGTTGCGGCGCTTCTCGCAGCCCCAAGGAAGGCGTCGTTTGCGCCCATGCCGCGGCGGCAGAGAGAACCGAGACGACGACGAGCAGCGCCGCCCCTGCCCCCGGCCCCGGGCGCAGCGGCCGCATCAGATCAGCTTCACGGCGACGACGAAGCCGGCCACCAGCACGGCCGCGCCGATCGCCACCCACAGGCCGAGATGCTTCTCGATGCGCACCCTGATCCATTCGCCATAGCGGTTGAGCAATATCGCGGCGATGAAGAAGCGGCCGCCGCGCGCGATGATCGAGCAGACGATGAACAGAAACAGATTATAGCCGGCGAAGCCCGACGTGATCGTGACCAGCTTGTAGGGGATTGGCGTCAATCCCTTCACCAGGATGATGACGGCGCCCCACTCGGCATAGGAGGCACGGAACGCCTCGACCTTGTCGCCGAGGCCGTAAAGCTGGATCAGCCAATGGCCGAGCGAGTCGTAGAGCAGCGCGCCGATGGCGTAGCCGACCAAGCCGCCCGCCACCGACGCCGCGGTGCAGACGCCGGCGAACAGCCAGGCCCGCTGCGGCTTCGCCAGCGACATCGGGATCAGCATCACATCCGGCGGCACCGGAAAGAACGAGCTTTCAGCGAAGGCAACCGCGGCCATGATCCACATGGCATGCGGCTTGTGGGCGGCGTCGATACACCAGTCGTAGATCCGTCTGAGCATGCTGGCGATGAAGCAAACCGGGCAGGATTTGTCCATGGCCCATATGCCGGTCCGAATCGGAGCGCCACACTAGTGCCGCTTGCGGATGGTCCGGCTTTCGGCCGCGACGATCGGTCGCCCCGCCACCCGTCCGGGCGCGGCCTTGGCGACCTTCACCGGCGATTTCGGCAGCTTCTCGGCGATGCCGAGCATCAGCTCGCGCCGTTCCATCTCGCGCCAGACGTCCTCGGGCTGGACATCGAGCTCGGCCCATAGCACGGCCAGATTGTAGATCAGGTCGGCGCTTTCGCGCACCACGGCCTGGGCGTCGCCGCCGACGGCATCGATCGCAACCTCGATGGCCTCTTCGGCGAGCTTTTTGGCCATCTTGGCCGTGCCCTGCTGCATCAGCTTGGCCGTGCGCGATCGCGCGGGATCGAGATCCCTGGCCGCCAGGACAGCGCGATAGAGCCGCTCGATCGAATCAGTCATCCCGTCACAATAGTTAAATTCGATAGTCCGCATATTAACGTTCGCGGCGGGCAAGAAAAAATCCGCCGGCGCGGGGCCGGCGGATCGTCTATTCGATCTCACATCACCAATGCGGGTGATGATAATAGCCGCCACCGTAATAGGGGCCGCCGCCGTAATACTGATAGCGCGGTCCGTAGCCGTAATAGGCCGGCCGGCCATAGTAATAGTTGTCCTCGTAGTAGGAACGGCGGTTCTGCGTCGCCGCGATGGCAAGTCCGGTGCCGACGATGCCGGCAAAGGCCGCCGCGGCCGCCGCGCCGCCGTTGCCGCGATAGTGGCGCCGGCGCGCGCTGACATCGGTCAGGCCGCCATCATTGGCCGTCTTGGCGACGACACCCTTCTCGGCCGGCGCGGAGCCGGCAAAGGCGAGTGTCGGCTGCACGGCCGTCAAAGTCACCGCGGCCACCGTCGCCAGGACGGTAGCACGGCCAAAGCGTGAAAAACTTCCGCGCTGTGCGATCATGTGGATCCTCCGTACGATCTAATCTCGCGTACCAACTCGCGAACTGCGTCCACAGTTCCCCTCGCGAAACCCGAAGTCGAAGCCGCAAATCGCCGCAGGCCTTGCTCATGGACCGTTCACATTCGATCCGACATGATCAGGCACCGCCGGCCCCGAGCGGCAGCGACACAGCGACATTGTCACGAAATTGACATATCGATCCCGCGACGGCCGGCGAACTGATTAGAATACCGGCGTGACAAGACCGGTACGGCCTGCGAATACCGGCGTGACATGATGCGCATGCGACGACCCGTCACCCTGCTTGCTTTGGCGCGCTTGGCGCTCCTGGCGGCCTTCGTGGTGCCCGCGTGGCTGTCAGATCACGAGGCCCTCGCAGAGGAGCCGAAACGTCCGGTCGCCGTCATGTTCACCCTGGATCGGCCGCTCGATGGCAGCACGGCGCCGCTGGTCCTCGCCGCCAGCCGAGGGCTGTTCGCCACCGAGGGCGTGACGGTCACCATCACCACGGCCAAGGGCTCTCCCGATGCGATCACGCGGGTAGCCTCCGGTGAGGCCGACATGGCGCTCGCCGACATCAACGAGCTGATCCGCTATCGCGACACCCAAGGCAGCCAGCCGGTCAAGGCCGTATTCGTGCTGTTCAACAAGGCGCCTTACGCGATCATCGCGCGCAGGAGCCGCGGCATCAACGGGCTCGGCGACATCGAAGGCAAGACGCTCGGCGTCGCCGAGGGCGATCTCTCGATCCGGCTGTGGCCGGCGGTCGCGCGGCACAACCATCTCAGGCCCGAGACCATCAAGCTGTCGCGCGTCGGCGCGGCCGTGCGCGAGCCGATCCTGTCGGCCGGCCAGGTCGATGCCGTCAGCGGCTTTTCCTATTTGTCGGCCCTCAATCTGCGCGACCGCGGCGTGCCTGCCGCCGATCTCGCGGTGCTGCGCTTCGCCGATTACGGCTGCGAGGCCTATGGCCACGCCGTCATCGTCAACCCGGGCTTCGCAACCAAGCAGCCGGCTGCGGTGAAGGGATTCCTGCGCGCGCTGACGTCTGGCCTGCAGCTTGCCATCAAGGACCCCGCCGGCGCGATCGCCGACGTGGTGAGCCGGATGGATGACGGCTCGCGCGAGCTCGAGCTGCAGCGGCTGCAGAGCGTGCTCGTCGACAACGTGCTGACGCCGGACGTCCGCCGCGACGGCATCGGCGGCATCGATCCCGCCCGGTTCGAGCGGGCCCTCGACCAGCTCGCCGAGGACGGCAAATTCCACCACAAGCGTCCGCAACCCGCCGACATCTTCGACGACAGCTTCCTGCCGCCCGCCGACAGCCGGCTCGTCAACTGAGCGCTCGCCGCGGCGGCCGTTCCCTTGCTAACATGGCGCCGCGCGCACCCAGCGCTGGTTCCAACTGTCGACACGAAGCGCCCCGCCCATGTCCCTGCTCCGTATCTATGCCCGCGTGCTCCATCTGCTCGGAAAGGAGGCGCGGCTGGGCTGGTTTCTGGCGATCGCCAACCTGGCCCTTGCGGTGGCACAGTTCGCCGAGCCGGTGCTGTTCGGACGCATTGTCGACTCGCTCTCCGGCAACGCCTCGACCAGCACCGCCTGGCCACTGCTCGCGGCCTGGGCCGGATTCGGCCTGTTCACGATTTTGGCCAGCGCCTGGGTCGCGCTGCAGGCCGACCGGCTGGCGCACCGGCAGCGCCATGCGGTGCTGACGAGCTATTTCGAGCACATTTTGCAGCTGCCGCTGACGTTCCATTCCGGCACCCATTCCGGCCGACTGATGAAGGTGATGATCAACGGCACCGACGCGCTGTGGAAGCTGTGGCTGTCGTTCTTCCGCGAGCACTTCGCCGCCATCATGTCGGTGCTGGTGCTGCTGCCGCTGTCGCTCTATCTGAACTGGCGGCTCGCGATCCTCTTGTTCGTGCTGTGCGTGGTGTTCACGGTGCTGACGACGCTGGTGGTGCGCAAGACCTACGGCATGCAGAGCGAGGTCGAAGAGCACTACAGCGACCTGTCGGCGCGCGCCTCCGATGCGCTCGGCAACGTCGCGCTGGTGCAGAGCTTCGTGCGCATCGAAGCCGAGGTGCAGGGCCTGCGCAACGTCGCCGGCCAGTTGCTCTCGGTGCAGATGCCGGTGCTCGGCTGGTGGGCGCTGGTGACGGTGATCACGCGCGCCTCCACCACCATCACGGTGCTGGCGATCTTCACCCTCGGCATCGCGCTGCATCAGCAGGGACTGAGCTCGGTCGGCGAGATCGTGATGTTCGTGTCGTTCGCGACCATGCTGATCCAGAAGCTCGAGCAGGTCGTGTCCTTCATCAACAACGTGTTCATGGAAGCGCCCCGGCTGGCCGAGTTCTTCACCGTGCTCGACGCCGTGCCGGCGGTGCGCGACCGCCCCGACGCGATCGAGGTCGGCCGACTCTCGGGCCTGGTCGAATTCAACGAGGTGTCGTTCTCCTATGACGGCAAGCGGCCGGCGGTGGAGGACCTCACCTTCACCGCGTTGCCCGGCCAGACCATCGCGCTGGTCGGCCCGACCGGCGCCGGCAAGTCGACCGCGATTGCGCTCCTGCATCGCGCCTTCGATCCGCAATCCGGCTTCATCAAGATCGACGGCATGGATGTGCGCGGATTGAAGCTTGCGGCGCTGCGCCGGAACATCGGCGTCGTGTTCCAGGAGGCGCTGCTGTTCAACCGCTCGATCCGCGAGAACCTTTTGGTCGGCAAGCCCGATGCGACCGAGGAGGAGATTCGCACCGCCGCCGCGCGCGCCCAGGCGCTCGACTTCATCGATCGTGCCGACCAGGGCTTCGATACCAACGCGGGCGAGCGCGGCCGCATGCTGTCCGGTGGCGAGCGCCAGCGGCTCTCGATCGCGCGTGCCCTCTTGAAGGATCCGCCGATCCTGATTCTCGACGAGGCGACCTCCGCGCTCGATGCCGTCACCGAGGCCAAGCTCAACGCGGCGCTCGACGAGGTGATGAGGGGACGCACGACCTTCGTGATCGCACACCGGCTCTCGACCATCCGCAACGCGACGCGAATCCTGGTGTTCGAGAACGGACGCGTGATCGAAAGCGGAACGTTCGATGAACTCGTCGCCAAGGGCGGCCACTTCGCGGAACTCGCGAAGGCCCAGTTCATGGTGCAGGAGAGCGCGCGCGCGACTCTCGCAGCGCCGGAGAGCGACGGCACCATCGTCAAGACCTGATCGCGGGACGCTTTCATCGTGGAATTGAATGGCTGGCCTCTGTTCGCCAGCGTCGAGCCGGTATAGGTTCGCGGCCTGCCGCAACCGAAGCGGCGCCGGACACGCTTGAAACCCGAAAGCCCGCTTGCCCACCTCGCCGCGCGAGGCGGGTCTCAAAGGACCGGACCAGACCAGTGCAGACGCTTCGCCTGTTGTTCCGCTACGCCCCGATCAAGATCATCGCTCTCGCTGCCGCTCTCGTGCTCACGCCCCGCTGGGCCAGCGCCGAGGCGCTGTTGCTCGTCGAAGCCGATACCGGCAAGGTGCTGGAAGCGCAGAACGCGACCTATCCATGGTATCCCGCGTCGGTCACCAAGCTGATGACGGCCTATGTCGCCTTGAAGGCGGTCAAGGACGGCAGGATCACGCTTGACACGCTGTTCACGGTCTCACCGGCCGCGGCATCACAGTCGCCGTCGAAGATGGGCTATCGGCCCGGCACGCAGGTCACCGTCGACAACGCGCTGAAGATGATGCTGGTAAAGTCCGCCAACGACATGGCGGTGGTCTTGGCCGAGGGCGTCGGCGGCTCCATCGACGGCTTCTCGGCGATGATGAACGACACCGCCCGCAAGCTCGGCATGACGCAGACCAGCTACGTGAACCCGAACGGACTGCCTGCCGACGGCCAGATCACCTCGGCGCGTGATCTCGCGATCCTGGCGCGCGCCATCATCCGCGATCTTCCCGAGTACGAATATTTCGTCCACATCCCGTCGATCCGCTACGGCCGCCGCGTCGTGCAGAACTTCAACAAGCTGATCGGGCGCTATCCCGGCGCCGACGGTTTCAAGACCGGCTTCATCTGCGCCTCCGGCTACAATCTCGTGGCGTCGGCGACCCGCAACGGCAAGCGCCTGATCGCGGTGGTGCTCGGCGCCTCCTCAGGACAGATGCGCGCCGTGCGCGCGATCCAGATGCTGGACCGCGGCTTCAACGGCAACCAGCTGAGCTGGCTGAAATCGCCGCTCGGCACAGTCGATCAGCTGGCCCCCGTCGACGCGACGCCGCCCAACCTGCGCGACGACATGTGCAACGGCCGCCGCCACCGACCAGCCAGCGACGACGACGAGGACACCGTTGCCGGCGCAGACGGCGAAGCAACCGGCGGCACCCTGCTCGCCGGCCTGCAGGCGCCGACCATGAAGCCGTCCGAGCTGCTGGCGGCGGCGCCCGTCCCGTCCGAGCCGGTGCTGGTCTACACCGGCCCGACGCGCACCGGCGCGGCGCTGATCGCCGCCGTCGCCGCCGATGCCGACGCTCAGACCCCGGCCAGACACCGCGGCAAGAAGGCGCATGCCGCCGCGCGGAAGGATGCCAAGCCGGCCACCCGGACCGCCGCCAAGACCGATGCGGATGCGAAGGCCGCAGCGAAGCCGGAGGCCAAACCGGCGGAGGCCAAGCCGGGCGCGGCACGCCACGTCGCCGCCAAGCACGATGCCGGCGCAAAACCGGCGGAAAAGACAGGCCCCGACGCGCCCAAGCCCGCCAAGCCCAAGGCCGCCGCAAAGCCGAAGACGGCCGGCAAGCCCGCGCCGAAGGACGGCTGATCCGGCGCGGCCCATAGGGCCGCAGCCGACTGGGCCCAGCCTCCGCCCGGCCTCCTTACCCTGCCGCTTTCGTCGACACGCCGGCCGCTTGCCTTGAAGGGCCGGAAATTCGATATTGGCCGCCGCCAGTTTCCCGAGCGAGGCTGGCGGACGCCAATACACGAACAAGAGACGATCAGAGAGGAAGGGTCATGGAGCGCATCTGGCTCAAGCACTATCCGGCCGGCGTTCCCGCCGATATCGATCCGGGCAAATACCCGTCGCTCGTCGACCTGCTGGAAGAGAGCTTCAGGAAATTCGCCGATCGCCGCGCCTTCATCTGCATGGACAAGGCGATCAGCTATCGCGAGCTCGACGACATGTCGGTCGCGCTGGGCGCCTATCTGCAGGGCCTTGGGCTGGCCAAGGGCGCGCGCGTCGCGCTGATGATGCCGAACGTGCTGCAATATCCGATCGCGATCTCCGCGGTGCTGCGCGCGGGCTACGCCGTCGTCAACGTCAACCCGCTCTACACGCCGCGCGAGCTCGAGCACCAGCTCAAGGATTCCGGCGCCGAAGCGATCATCGTGCTGGAGAACTTTGCTCACACGGTGCAGCAGGTGGTCGGCCACACCCAGGTCAAGCACATCGTCGTCGCCAGCATGGGCGACCTGCTCGGCTTCAAGGGCGTGATCGTCAACCTCGTCGTCCGCCGCCTGAAGAAGATGGTGCCGGCGTTCTCGCTGCCGGGTGCCGTGCCCTTCAACGATGCGCTCGCGACCGGCCGCGGCAAGCGCTTCCAGAAGCCCACCATCGGTCCGGACGACGTCGCCTTCCTGCAATATACCGGCGGCACCACCGGCGTCTCCAAGGGCGCCACGCTGCTCCATCGCAACGTCGTCGCCAACGTGCTGCAGAACGATGCGTGGCTGCAGCCAGTGATGGACAAGCCGCCGCATGTCGATCAGTTGCTGATCGTCTGCGCGCTGCCGCTCTACCACATCTTCGCGCTGACCTGCTGCTTCCTGCTCGCGGTGCGCGCGGGCGGCGCCAATCTCTTGATCCCCAATCCGCGCGACATCCCCGGCTTCATCAAGGAGCTCATGAAGTATCAGGTCACCACCTTCCCGGCCGTCAACACGCTCTACAACGGCCTGCTGCATCATCCTGACTTCCGCAAGATCGATTTCTCCAAGCTGAAGGTCTCCAACGGCGGCGGCATGGCCGTGCAGCGCCCGGTGGCCGAGCAGTGGAAGCAGGTGACGGGCTGCAGCATCGCCGAAGGCTACGGCCTGTCGGAGACCGCGCCGGTGCTGACCTGCAACGTGCCGACTTCGACGGAATTCACCGGCACCATCGGCCTGCCGCTGCCGTCGACCTGGCTCTCGATCCGCGACGACGACGGCAACGAAGTGCCGCTGGGACAACCCGGCGAGATCTGCGCCAAGGGCCCGCAGGTGATGGCAGGCTACTGGAATCGTCCCGACGAGACCGCCAAGGTGATGACATCGGACGGCTTCTTCCGCACCGGCGACGTCGGCGTGATGGCCGCGGACGGCGCGATCAAGATCGTGGACCGCAAGAAGGACATGATCCTGGTCTCCGGCTTCAACGTCTATCCGAACGAGGTGGAGGAAGTGATCGCGACCCATCCGGGCGTGCTGGAGACCGCCGTGATCGGGCTGCCGGACGAGAAGACCGGCGAGGTCGTCAAGGCCTTCGTGGTGAAGAAGGATCCCGACCTCACGTCCGAGGACATCATCAAGCACTGCCACGAGCAGCTCACGAACTACAAGGTGCCGAAGCAGATCGAGTTCAGGACCGAGCTGCCGAAGACCAATGTCGGCAAGATCCTGCGCCGGGAGCTGCGCGACGAGAAGAAGAAGCCGGCGGCGGCCGCCTGAGTCCATTGGCGCCGCAAGCGCCGGCATGCGATGAGGGACGTGCGATGACGGATACGTGATCACGGCGGGCCGTTGCCGTTTCCGGCGCGCCGAATAGTGTAGCGCGCACCGCGCAAGACACATTCAAAAGACACATCCAGGGGAAGGAGTAACTCGAATGACCATCCAGGTTGGCGATAAGCTGCCGCAGGCCCAATTCCGCGTCATGACCGGCGAGGGCCCGCAGGTCAAAACCACCGACGACATCTTCAAGGGCAAGAAGGTCGCGCTGTTCGCGGTGCCCGGCGCCTACACCGGCACCTGCCACAAGATGCATCTGCCGAGCATCTTCCTCAACGCCTATGCGCTGAAGGACAAGGGCGTCGACACCATCGCGATCGTCTCGGTCAACGACGCCTTCGTCATGAACGCCTGGAAGCGCGACACCGACCAGCGCGACGAGGCCGTGTTCCTGGCCGACGGCAATGCCGAGTTCACCAAGGCGATCGGCATGGAGCTCGACGCGTCCGGCGCCGGCCTCGGCATCCGCTCCAAGCGCTATTCGATGCTGGTCGAGGACGGCGTGGTCAAGAAGCTGAACCTCGAAGCCGCGCCGGGCAAGGTCGAGGTCTCCGGCGGAGACACCCTGCTCGGGCAGCTGTAAGTAAACACGCACTGCTGCAGATGATCAGTCGTTCCGGGGCGCGAAGCGAACCCGGAACCTCGAGATTCCGGGTTCGACGCTCTCGCGTCGCCCCGGAACGACGATCAAACTCACGACCGTAGAAGACCTCAGCCCCGCACGTTCTTCTGCATCCTGGCCATCGCCACGCCATCGCGCGCCAATTGATCGGCGCGCTCGTTCTCGGCGTGGCCGGCGTGGCCCTTGACCCAGTGCCAATTGACCTTGTGCGGCTTCAGCGCGGCATCGAGCCGCTGCCAGAGCTCGGCGTTCTTGACCGGCTTCTTGTCCGCGGTTTTCCAGCCGTTGCGCTTCCAGCCGTGGATCCAGCCGGTGATGCCCTGCCGGACATATTGGCTGTCGGTGTAGAGCTCGACCTGGCACGACTTCTTCAGCGCTTCCAGCGCGGAGATCGCGGCCATCAGCTCCATGCGGTTGTTGGTCGTGTGCGGCTCGCCGCCCTTGAGCTCTTTTTCCTTGTCGCCGAAGCGCAGGATCGCGCCCCAGCCGCCCGGCCCCGGATTCCCCGAGCAGGCGCCATCGGTGTAGATGCTGACGACCGGATGCTCGCTCACGCCACGGCTCCACCGATGCCGTAGTCGCGCACGCTGGTCACCGCCTGGTGGAAGCGCAGCTTGCGGACATATTCGAGCGGATCCTTGGGCTTCACCAGCGCGCCGGGAGGCACGTTGAGCCAGTCCACCAGCCGCGTCAGCAGGAAGCGGATCGCGGCGCCGCGCGCCAGCAGCGGCAGCGCCTCCTGCTCGGCCTCCGACAGCGGCCGGACGCGGCCATAGGCATTGAAGAAGGCGCGCGCCTTGGTGACGTTCAGCGAATGATCGGCCTCGAAGCACCAGGCGTTGAGGCAGATCGCGACGTCATACGCCAGAATGTCGTTGCAGGAGAACGGGAAGTCGATCAGCCCCGAGAGCTTGTCGCCGAGGAAGAACACGTTGTCCGGAAACAGGTCGGCGTGGATGACGCCTTCCGGCAGATGCGTCGGCCAGGAGCGCCCGAGATGATCGAGCTCGGCGGAGAGCAGCGCGGAGAGGCCGGCCTGCACCGTGTCGGCGCGGTCGGCGGCCTGGGCGAACAACGACCGCCAGCCGGCGACCGAGAGCGGATTCTTGCGCACCAGCGGGAAGTCGCGTCCGGCCAGATGCATCTGCGCCAACGCCGCGCCGACGCCGGCGCAGTGGGTGACGTTCGGCTTGCGCGGCCACATGCCTTCCAGGAAGTTGATGATCGCCGCGGGCCGGCCGGACAGGCTCGAATACACCGCCCCGTCGCGGTTGCGGGCGGGCTGCGGACAGCTCACGCCGCGCTCGGCGAGGTGGGCCATCAGCCCCAGAAAATACGGCAGATCGTCCACTGCCACGCGCTTCTCGTACAGCGTGAGGATGAAGGAGCCCTTGGTGGTGTGCAGCAGGAAGTTGGAGTTCTCGACCCCTTCGGCGATGCCCTTGTAGGAGAGCAGCTCGCCGATGTCGTAGGTCTTGAGGAAGTCCGCAAGCTCGTCGGCGGCGACGTCGGTATAGACCGCCATGCGCTATCCCAATTATCGAAGTTCGCCTGCCCCCGCCTCTCCGATGCGAACTTCGTCACCGAACAGGCCCGTAGCGCCCTTCATCGCGCATGCGGGCGCCGCGTTCAAGGCCGAGAGGCCGCCGAGGGCGGAAAAGAAGCGGCCGCCTTTACTCGGCCGCGGCTTCCGGCCGCAGCGAGCGCGGCAGCGGGAAGAACTCGTTCTCTTCCGCCGCCGAGACCGTCTCGACATGGAGCACGTAGCGCTCGGCGAAGGCGCCCATGATCTCCTCGACGATCACCTCCGGCGCCGAGGCGCCGGCGGTGATGCCGAGGCTCTTGATGCCCTCGAAGCGCGCCCAGTCGATGTCCGAGGCACGCTGCGCCAGCACGGCAATCGGGCAGCCCTCGCGCTCGGCGACCTCGCGCAGGCGCTGCGAGTTCGACGAGTTCGGTGCGCCGACCACGATCAGCGCGTCGACCACCGGCGCCACCTTCTTGACCGCCAGCTGGCGGTTGGTGGTGGCGTAGCAGATGTCTTCCTTGTGCGGGCCCGAGATGTTCGGGAAACGGCCCTTGAGGATCGCGACGATATCCTTGGTGTCGTCGATCGACAGCGTGGTCTGGGTGACGAAAGCGAGGTTGTTGGGATCCTTCGGGGTGAAGGTCGCCGCGTCCTCGGCGGTCTCGATCAGCGTCACGGCGCCCGCCGGAAGCTGGCCGACGGTACCGACCACCTCCGGATGGTGCGAATGGCCGATCAGCAGGATCTCGCGGCCGCGCTTGAAGTGGATCGCCGCCTCGCGGTGGACCTTGGTGACCAGCGGGCAGGTCGCATCCAGGGAGAAGAAATTGCGCGCCTGGGCCTCGGCCGGAACCGATTTCGGCACGCCATGCGCCGAAAATACCACCGGTGCGTTGGTACTGTCGGGAATCTCCGCCAGTTCCTCGACGAAGATGGCGCCCTTGGTCTTCAGGCTGTCGACGACGTATTTGTTGTGCACGATCTCGTGGCGGACATAGACCGGGGCGCCATAGATGGCGAGCGCCCGCTCCACGGTGTCGATGGCGCGCACCACGCCGGCGCAGAAGCCGCGCGGCGAGCAAAGCACGATTTTGAGGTCTGGTTTGGCTGCCATGGGGCTGGTCTAAGCTGATCTTTGCGGGCTGGTTTCGGCGACCACGGACCCCCGGGCCGGCAAGCGGGGGCGGTCGATACGCGAGGAGCTTGGGTCTGACACTGGTTTGGGTAGGACTTGGGACTGCTTTCGAGCGCTGTCAAGGCCGTTTTCTCCAGGCCATTGCGCCATGCCCCCGGGACGGCTTATATAGGGCCAATTCCCGTCATCGCCGATGACCGCAGGTTTCGCCTCCAGGGCCGGGGCGGAGCACAAAGGAGATTTGCCATGAGCAACGCCCCGCTGATGCCGAAGGCAACTGCCGTGTGGCTGGTCGACAATACTGCCTTGACCTTCGACCAGGTCGCCGATTTTACCAAGATGCACCCGCTCGAGGTGCGCGCCATTGCCGACGGGGACGCCGCCCAGGGCATCAAGGGCATGGATCCGATCTCGACCGGGCAGCTCACCCGTGAGGAGATCGAGAAGGCCGAGCGCGACCCGAATTACCGCCTGCGGCTGCAGGAGAGCAAGGTGGTGCTGCCGCCGCAGCCCAAGCGCAAGGGCCCCCGCTACACCCCGGTGTCGCGCCGCCACGAGCGCCCGAGCGCCATTCTCTGGCTGGTGCGGAACCATCCCGAGCTCAAGGACGCCCAGATCATGCGCCTGGTCGGCACCACCAAGACCACCATCGCCAGCGTGCGCGACCGCACCCATTGGAACGCGCAGACGCTGACGCCGATGGATCCGGTGACGCTCGGCCTGTGCTCGCAGATCGAGCTCGACTTCGAGGTCCAGCGTGCCGCCAAGGAAAAGCCGCTCGACGCCAATTACAGCGGCGCCACCCTGCTCCCGGCCTCCGAGACCACCCGCAAGGACGAGTACGAGCCGGCGGGCCGCGACGAGGACGACCTCAACGTCGACGCCGTGTTCGCCAAGCTCAAGACCATCGGCGGCAAGAAGCAGGACGACGAGGAGTAGGACGCGGGCGTCCGTCTCTCGATCGCCAAAGGTGCGTGACACGTCCTTCGCTGTCGTCCCGGCGAACGCTGGGACCCTAGCCACAGGATCGCGCAACTGCCCGAGCCGGTTGTGACTAAGCCTTCCGTTCCTGACTCGCGGATGGGTCCCGGCTCAAGGCCGGGACGACAGCCGTGGTCAGGCCCGAGACCCGCGACCAACGAACCTCCCAAAAAAATGGCGCCGGGGATGCCGGCGCCATGGCAGTCTGGGAGGAACTGAAAAGATCAGAACTTGTAGGTGACGCCGACGCCGACCAGCCACGGATCGATGTTGGCGCGGCCGGTGACCGGAATTGCACCGTTGACGGTTGCCGAGTAGTTCGGCTGCAGCCACAGCTTCTTGACGTCGACGTTCAGGCCCCAGTGCCTGTCGAGCATGTAGTCGAAGCCGAACTGGACCGCGGCGCCCCACTGGTTGGAGATGTGCAGGTTGGTGACGGCGAGACCGTTCCACACCTGGTTCGCGGCGCTCTGGTTGAAGAAGACCGTGTAGTTCACGCCGGCACCGACATAGGGCTTGAAGGCGCCGAAATCGGTGAAGTGATACTGCAGGGTGAGCGTCGGCGGCAGCAGCCACGCCTTGCCGATGTTGAGACCGTCGAGCGAGCCGGTGCCGCCGATGGAATGCCGGGTGACGCCGAGGATCAACTCGGCCGCGATGTTCCTGGTGAAGAAGTAGCTGATGTCGAGCTCGGGCACGACCGAGTTGGAGATCGACAGGCCGGAGTTCGGCGACGACAGCGCCGGCACGCCGGTCACGTTCACGCTGGAGCCACCGGCATCCGGCAGCACGCCGAGCGCTCGCACACGAAGCATCCACGGATTCCACGCTTCGACCACCGGCGCCTTGGTGTAGACCGGCGCCGCCTGCAGGTCGGCTGCTTGCGCCGAGCCCATGGCTCCGCAGATCGCCGCCAGCACCAGCAGCGACGACGAAAGTTTCAAGATTCTGTTCATCGAAGTCCCCATAGCCACCCTTGAGCAACATTTGCGCGGGCACAGCCGCGCCTTGCGGTCGCAGATGTGGCAGGGACGCCATGGACTTGGATTTGATCTCAATCAATCGGCATTGTTGCAGTGCCGATGTCACGCAACTGTTGCATCGAAGTCACGCGCCATGAGAGGCGCTTGCACGTGCGCTCAGGGACGATCGGGATGGTTCATCATATATTCGCCGAGATCGCGCTGCCGGCGATCGGCGCGCGCCTCGGCACGTTGCCGCTGCACGTCGCGGTCCTTGCGGCACGCGACATATTCGGCGGAGCCCGGCGCGACCTTGCCGCCGGCCTGACAGACCGCATCGTCATCGTCATTGCCGAGCGCCACTGCAGGACCCTGGTTGCGGGAGGCGCAGGCCGTGAGCGAAAATACGGCCATCAGCACCAAGGCCAGGCGGGCGGAGGTCTGTCGCATCGAACGTTCCATTCTCGTCAATCGGGCTGGTCTCGGCCGTTGCTTGACGACAATGCGCGCCCGGGTCAAGCCCGGGGCACGTTCAGCGGCGGCGCGTCAGACGCGGCTCTTCAGCGCCTCGCCGATTTCCTCGAGCACCTTGGGATCCTCGATCGTGGCCGGCATGCTCCATTGTTCGCCGTCGGCGATCTTCTTGATCGTGCCGCGCAGGATCTTGCCCGAACGCGTCTTCGGCAGCCGGCCGACGGTGATGGCGAGTTTGAACGCAGCGACGGGGCCGAGCTTGTCGCGCACCAGCGCCACGATTTCCTTCTCGATTACAGACGGGCTGCGCGAGACGCCGGCCTTGAGCACGAGGAAGCCGCAGGGCACCTCGCCCTTGATCGCATCCTTGATGCCGAGCACGGCGCATTCGGCGACGTCCGGATGCGAGGCCAGGATCTCCTCCATGCCGCCGGTCGAGAGCCGGTGGCCGGCGACATTGATGATGTCGTCGGTGCGGCCCATCACGAAGACGTAGCCGTCCTCGTCCTTGTAGCCGGCGTCCGAGGTCTTGTAGTAGCCGGGGAATTCGCTGAGATAGGATTCCTTGAAGCGGTCCTCCTGCTGCCACAGGGTCGGCAGGCAGCCCGGCGGCATCGGCAGCTTGATCACGATCGAGCCCATGGTGTTGGCGGGCACGGGCTTGGCGGCCTCGTCGACGATGTCGACCTGGTAGCCCGGCATCGGCACCGTTGGCGAGCCGTGCTTCACGGGCAACAGGCCAAGGCCGACCGGATTGCCGGCGATGCACCAGCCGGTCTCGGTCTGCCACCAGTGGTCGATGACCGGCACCTTGAGCTGCTGCTCGGCCCATTCCACGGTCGGCGGGTCGGCGCGCTCGCCGGCGAGGAACAGCGTGCGGAACTGTGACAAATCGTATTTGCGCAGCAACGTGCCTTCGGGATCCTCCTTACGGATGGCGCGGAACGCGGTCGGCGCCGTGAACAGCGCCACCGCCTTGTGGTCGCTGATGACGCGCCAGAACGCGCCGGCATCGGGCGTGCCAACCGGCTTGCCCTCATACATCACCGACGTCGCGCCATGGATCAGCGGGCCGTAGATGATGTAGCTGTGGCCGACCACCCAGCCGATGTCGGAGGCGCACCACCAAACCTCGCCCGGCTTGATGCCATAGAGATTCTCCATCGACCATTTCAGCGCGACGAGGTGCCCGCCATTGTCGCGCACCACGCCCTTCGGCTTGCCGGTCGTGCCCGACGTGTAGAGGATGTAGAGCGGATCGGTCGCCAGCACGGGCACGCACGGCGCCGCCTTGCCATTGGCGAGCGCGGACTTCCGCAGCGCGGCCCAGTCGTAATCGCGGCCGGGCTTGAGCTCGCAGACATGCTCGGGACGCTGCAGGATGATGCAGGCCTTGGGCCTGTTGTCGGCGAGCTCGATCGCCTGGTCGAGCAGCGGCTTGTATTGCACGATGCGGCCGGGCTCGATGCCGCAGCTCGCCGACAGCACGAGCTTTGGCGTCGCATCGTCGATGCGGGTGGCGAGCTCCTTGGCCGCGAAGCCGCCGAATACGACCGAATGCACCGCGCCGATGCGCGCGCAGGCGAGCATCGCGACCATCGCTTCCGGCACCATCGGCATGTACAGGATGACGCGGTCACCCTTGCCGACGCCGAAATCCTGCATGATCGCGGCGAGCGTCTGCACCTCCTTCAGCATCTCGGCATAGGTGAGCTTGGTGACCGAGCTGGTGAGCGGCGAATCGTGAATCAGCGCCAACTGCTCGCCGCGGCCGGCGGCAACGTGGCGATCGAGCGCGTTGTAGCAGGTGTTGACGACGGCCCCAGTGAACCAGCGGCCATAGGCGCCCATCGACGGATCGAAGATCTTTTTGGCCGGCTCGATCCAATCGATCGCGCGGGCGGCCTCGGCCCAGAACCCTTCGGGGTCCTGCAGCGACCGTGCATGGACCTCGTGATAGCGGCTCGCAGCGCTCATGACGTTTCCCCAAGATCTGTGTTTATTCCCGACTATTGTCACGGGACAAAGCGACAGTTCAAGCCGTCATGAATTGATCCAGATCAGGCGGGCCGGACGTCCGGGCCATTTTCCGGGCCGGATCAATGCACTGCGTCGCGGAGGGTATCCAGGCGACGCTGCAGGGCTAGACGAAGGTCGTAGCCCGGCTTGCCGAAGCGGGCGTTGCGCTCGGCGATGAAGTCACGCTGCCTGCTGCGCAGCTCGGCAGCGGCGCGGCCGCGCGAGGACTTCAGCAGCCGGGCGTAGCTTTCGGAAATGCCGAGATCGAGCACCGAGAGCTGCGGGTCGGCACAGATGACCTTCTCGACCTCGCGTACGGCGGTGGCGCAGTCGAAGGACGGCCCGCTGCGCTCCGACGGGACGTTCAACGGACGCGGCGGCTCGGCGCCGAACTTCTTGATCTCGGCCAGCATGACGCGCCGGCCGGCAATGGCATTGTCGTTACCGGGATCCAGCCGCAGCGCCGCCTCGTAGTCGGCCAGCGCCTTGGCGCGCTCGCCCATCTTCTTGTACAGCACCGCCCGGTTGTTGTAGGCGAGCGCGAAATTCGGATCGAGCCGCAGCGCGGCGTCGTAGTCGCTGAGCGCCGCGCCGAGCTCGCCCTTGAACTGATGGGAATCGCCGCGGTTGGTGAAGAAATTTGCCCGCTGCTCCATCCTGATCGCCTGGTCATAATCGGCGATCGCCTTGTCGTACTCCTTCATGGCGGCGTAGGTGAGGCCACGATTGTCATAATATTCCGACACCTTCGGATCGCGCCGGATCGCCTCGTCGTCATCGGCCAGCGCCTTGTCCAACTGGCCGAGCTTCTTGTAGGCCGCGGCACGATTGGTGAATGTGCGCGGCCGTTTCGGGTCGAGCCGAATCGCCTCGTCATAATCGCGCACGGCCTTCTCATTGTCGCCGCGCAGGTAGAAGGCGACGCCCCGGTCGGCATAGGCCTGCGCGTAGTCGGGCTTCAGCCGGATCGCCTGATCGTAGTCGGCCAGAGCGCGATCGAGACGACGCTGCTCGGTATGGACAACGCCACGCAGCTCAAAGGCTTCGGCGTCATTCGGATCGAGCGAGATCGCCATGCTCAGATCGGCGGTCGCCTTGCCGGCATCGCCACCGGCTTCGCGCATCAGGTCGCCACGCAGCCGGTAGGCGCGCGCATTCTTGCCATCGAGCGCGATGGCACGGTCGAGGTCCTTCAGGGCCTGGGTCAGGCCGCCCGAGATACGCGCACGGGCGTCCGCGCGGGCAACCAGGGCGATGGATTGATCCTTCGGCGAACTCGATGCCTGCTCGATTGCGGTCGAGCAGGCGGTGATGAGCTCGGACGGGGGCGCCTTGCTGCCCAAAGCGCATTCGGGGTCTGCGGCGAATGCAGGCCGGGCCCCGAGGCCAAGAACAAGACCGGCTGCAAGACCCAGCGCGAGGTAGGATGAGCGGGATGATATCGAACGAATGAAAGCGTGCATCGGCATGGACTCGGCTCGAATTTCGACTGTTGCGGGTGAGACGCTGATCTCCCCCGTTGTCGTCTCCGGCCGGAACCCGGTTCAAGCGGCCACGCCGATGGTCAATAGCCGTCGACGCCGTTCAGCCGCCGCAGGCGGTCCTGCATCGCCTTCTTGAGATCGTAGCCGGGCTTGCCAAAGCCGGCGTTGCGCCGCGCGATGAACGCGTCCTGCTCGCGCTGCAGGGCGCGTGCCGCGGCGGGGCCGGCCGCCTCGCGAACGACGCGGGCCTGCGCGCCGTCGATCTCGCGATCGAGATTGGCGAGCTCCGGATCGGCGCAGATCGCCTTCTCCACGGCGCGCCGCGCCATGGCGCAATTGAAGCTCGGCCTGCCCGCGACGGCCATCTGCGCGCCCAGGCGCTCGAGCTCCACTGCGAGCGCGTGGTAGTTGCTGCGGGCGCTGGCGTGATCCGGATTGAGCCGCAGCGCCGCGGCGAAATCGGCCAGCGCCTTCGGACGGTCGCCCTTCTTGCGATGCAGTTCGCCGCGCGCATTGAAGATGCTGGCGAGCGTCGGGTTGAGCTGCAAGGTAACGCCGTAGTCGGCGATGGCGCGATCGATCTCACCCCTGGTGATGAAGATCGAGGCGCGCGCGATCAGCGCGTTGATGCGGTCGGCCCTCGCGGCCTTGGGATTGTCGATCACGGCGCCGCATTCGGTGAGCACCTTGTCGCCATCGCGCGCCTCCGAGGCCGCCATACAGGCACCGGCATCCACCGCCGGCTCCTTGCCGGGCTCGGCCGCGCCGACCGCATGGGCCTGGGTCGAGACCAGCCATCCGAGCGTGACAAGCGCAGCGAGGCACAGCATCCCATCCCGGCGATCGGCTGCAGCCCATGAGGAGACGGATGCGGTCAAGGCAGATGGCTCTCTCAGGTCGTGGGCGATCCGGCACGGCGCGGGCGTAGCCGCCGCCGCGGCGACTTCAACTATACAGCGGCAGCCGCGGTGCGACAGTCCTTTCCTGCAGAAGGCGCCCCTTGCGAACGGGCGCTCGCGAGCTGATTGCGGCCCGACAAAAATGCGTGTGGTCGTGCCGCGCATTCCCCTCGCGATGTTGTGGATGCGCGCCCCCGGCGATGCCCTCGGTCGCCATTTGAACCTGTTGCGATCCCAGCAGACACAACCGCATGACTATTCTGACCGACAATTCGCGCGCACGCGGCGTCGTTGCGTCCCCTGCGCGCTATTTCTATTTCAACATGGCTCTGGCCTGCATGGCCATTGCGATCATCGGCTTCGCACCGACCTACTGGCTGCCACTGGCCCGCGGCTCATTCTCCGGCGCGCCCGTGATTCATTTCCACGGCTTCCTGTTCTTCACCTGGACTCTGTATTTCGCGCTGCAGAGCTGGCTTGCCGCATCCGGACGCACGGCGCGGCACCGCTCGCTCGGCATCTTCGGCGTATCGCTCGCCACGGCGATGACGATCTTTGGCTTCCTCGTTGCCATCGAGGCGATGAAGCGCTCTGCGGCAATGGGGCAGGTCAATGAGGGCATCGCCTTTGCCATCGTGCCGCTCAGCGGCATCGCCTTCTTTGCCGTGGTCTTTACGCTCGCGGTTGTCCATCTGCGCCGGCCGGAAACGCACAAGCGGCTGATGCTGCTCGCCGGCATCTCGCTGCTCGACGCCGCCGTGGCGCGCTGGTTCCTGACATTCCTGGCGCCGCCCGGCCCGCTCGGCCCGCCGCCGGTGTTCGTAACGATCCCGCCGGCTTTCGTCGCCTACCTGCTGCTCGTCGTCGCCATCATCCACGACCGCCGCACGTTCGGACGTGTCCACCCGGTCTACGTCTATGGCGGGCTCGCGCTGATCGCCGTGAAGCTCCTGAACTGGCCGATCAGCGTGACCTCGGCATGGCATGCATTCGCGGGCGGCATGCTGGCGATGGCGCAATAGCCCTCAACAAGACAAAGCCGTTCCACACCACCGTCATTGCGAGGAGCCGAAGGCGACGAAGCAATCCAGAGCTCCCGAGAGACTCCGGACTGCTTCCGCCTTCGCTCTTCGAGCTACGGCGGACACGTCGCTTCGCTCGCAATGACGAGAGCGGCGAGATCTAACTCCTGCAGGTCAACCCGCCATCCACCACCAGCATGGTGCCGGTGACATAGCGCGACTCGTCGGAGGCGAGGAACAAGGCGGCATTGGCGACGTCGAAGGCATCGCCCATATGCCCCATCGGCACCTGCGCATCGCGCTTGCGCCACATCTCCTCGACATCGCCCTTGGCGTAGCTCGCAGCCAGCCCAGCGGAGTGCTCGACCATCGGCGTCTTCATCAGCCCGGGCAGGATCGCATTGACGCGGACGTGCTTCGGCGCGAACTCGACCGCGGTCGTGCGCGTCATCTGGTTCATCGCCGCCTTGCTGGCGCCGTAGCTGACATAGGAAATGCCGACCTGGCGGATCGAGGCTACCGAGGAGATGTTGATGATGGAGCCGCCGCCCTGCGCGATCATCACTGGAATGACGTGCTTCATGGCAAGATAGGCGCTCTTCAGGTTGACCGCGAACACGCGGTCCCATTCCGCTTCATCGACATCGACCACGCTGCCCATCTCGGCAATGCCGACATTGTTGTCGAGCACGTCGATGCGGCCATAGGCGGCAACGCAAGCCTTCACCATCGCCTCGACCTCGACCGCCTTCGAGACATCGGCGGTGAACGCCTCGGCCTGCCCGCCTTCGCCTGAAATGATCGAGGCCGTCTCCGCGGCGGCGTCCTTGTTGCGGTCGACGCAGAACACCTTGGCGCCCTGTCGCGCAAAGGTCACGGCCGTGGCCTTGCCGTTGCCCCACCCCGGCCCGATCGAGCCCGCACCGACCACCAGCGCCACCTTGCCCCTGAGACGATCCATCGCGTTCTCCCGTCGTTTATTCGTTATTCGCTACAGGCGCTCATCGTGATGGTCGCGGCGCCGATGTCATGGCCGAAAATGTCCGACAGCGTCCGGCATTGCCCGTCCGCACAGATGCGCCACTCCCCAGCCGCGCCGGAATTGGCGAGCACGATCCGCGACAGCGGCCCCCGCTGGGTCTGCCACTGGAACCAGCCGTCGACCAGCCGCGCCTCCGGCGGCGGCTCCATGCCCGCGCCCGAGCCCTTGACGCGCGCCTGCACCAGTTCGAGACCATCGGCCGTGACGCGCCAATCCTCCTGCCACGCGGTCTTCTCGACCGAGTGGGTCCAAGCCAAAGTGAAGCCGGCGAGCGTCAGCGCCTTCACCACACCCGATGACGCGAGGCAGAGGCTCAAGCGGAAGCCGCCACGGCAGCCGGCGGCCGCTGCCGCCACTGCCACGCCACGATCACCACCGCCAGGGCAAATCCCAGCACGTCACTGTAGGGAAATTCGCCGAGCAGGCAGACCGACGCGACAAACGCCAGCAGGCGTTCGACCAGGGTCATGCGCACGTACAGGAAGCCGATCGCCACCATGCCGAACAGGCCGATCGAGATCAGCGCCTTGACGGAGGCATACGCCACCGCGCCGATGAAGCCGAGTTGCGCCTCCATCGGGTCACCTGGCTGCAGCATCAGCGCGGGCGAGTAGACGAACAGGAACGGAATGACGTAGCCGGCGAGCGCGATCCGCATCGCCTCCCAGCCGATCTTGTCGGGATTCTCCTTGGCGATCGGGGCGGCCGCCAGCGCGGCCAGCGCGACCGGTGGCGAAAGGTCGGCCATGATGCCGTAGTAGAACGCGAACATGTGGCTCGCGATCAGGGGCACGCCGAGCTTGGCGAGCGCGGGGGCCGCCAGTGCCGCGGTGATGATGTAGGTCGGGATGGTCGGGATGCCGGTGCCGAGCAGGATCGACAGCAGCATCGTCATGATCAGCGCCGCGAACAGGCTGGTCTTGCCGAGGCCGATCACCCAGCTTCCGAAGATCGAGCCGACGCCGGTCTGCGTCATCATGCCGATGATGACGCCGACGATCGCGCAGGCCATGCCGACGGTCAGCGCCGACTTCGCACTTTCAGCCAGAGAATCGCGGCAGGCGTGCAAGGTGCCCATTCCGCCGCGCACGAAGCCGGTGATGACGATGAGCGCGACGACGACGGAGGCGACGGGAATGATCTGCAGGCCGTTGCGCGACAGCGCGCCGACGACGAGCGCGAGCCCGATCCAGAAGACGTAGCGCAGCACCTGGTTGGAGAAGCCCATGGTGATCGAGGTCCCCAGGATCAGCGCCACCGTCAGCGCGAGTCCCATCGAGCCCGCATACAGCGGCGTGAAACCCTCGAACAGCATGTAGACCAGCGCGGCGAGCGGCAGCACGAGGTACCAGCGCGCCACCAGCGCCTTCCAGGCGCTCGGGATCTCTGACGGCTTCATGCCGGTCAGGCCGTGCTTGCCGGCCTCCAGGTGCACCATCCAGAACGCCGAGGCGAAATACAGGATCGCCGGGATCACGGCGGCCTTGACGACGACCGAGTAGTCCACGCCCAGGGTTTCGGCCATGATGAAGGCGACCGCGCCCATCACGGGCGGCATGATCTGTCCGCCCATCGACGCGGTGGCTTCCACGCCGGCCGCAAAGGCGCGGCGGTAGCCGAACCGGATCATCAGCGGAATCGTGAACTGGCCGACAGTGACGACATTGGCGACACCCGAGCCCGAGATCGTGCCCATCATGCCGGAGGCGAACACCGCGACCTTGGCAGGACCGCCGCGGGTGCGCCCGAACAGGCCGAGCGAGACGTCGGTGAACAGCTGGATCATGCCGGCATGCTCGAGGAACGAGCCGAACAGGATGAACAGGAAGATGTAGGTCGCCGAGACGTAGATCGGCACGCCGTAGAAGCCCTCGGTGCCAAACGACAGATGCGTGACGATCTGATCGAAATCATAGCCGCGATGGTTGAGCGGCGCCGGCAGATACTGGCCGAAGAACCAGTACAACAGGCAGGCGCCGCACATCAGCGGCAGCGCGAGCCCCATCAGCCGGCGCGTGCCCTCGAAGATCAGTACCGCCAGCAGGGTTCCGACCACGAGATCGGTGCGCGTCGGATCGCCGTCGCGCGCGATCAGATCCGCATAGAAGATCCACTGGTACAGCCCGCAGAGGAAGCCGATGGCGCCGATGGTCCAGCCCGCGATGCGCCCCGCATCGGTCTTGGCGGTGAAGTTGCCGATCAGGCCGAAGGTCAGCAGCAGCAGGAAGCCGACATGGACGCCGCGGACGACCTGGCTCGGCAGATAGTTGAAGGCGGCGACGTAGAGCTGGAATATCGCAAAGGCGAGCCCGATGCCGTAGGCCAGATAGCCCCAGCGGCCGGGACCGAAGCCTTCCGGAAAGCCGTGCTCGAAATTGTCGAACTCGACCTTGACCGGCGTTTCCATGTTCACGGCTTCGATCGTCATGATCCCCCCAACGCGCCCATCAGGCGCTGCTGACCATGGCCGCAATCACCTGAACGACAAGACTGCGCGGGAGGTTTCCCGCGCAGCCGGTTGCGAATGATCCGGCCTGCAAGGCAGGCCGGGCGAGCAGCGTCCTTATTTCAGGATGCCCTTTTCCTTGTAGTAGCGGATCGCGCCGGGGTGCAGCGGCACCGGGCTGTCCTGCGCCGCCGTCTCCAGCTTGATCTCCTTGCCGGCGGCATGCGCATTGGCGAGTTCCGGCAGCGACTCGAAGATCAGCTTGGTCATCTGATAGGCGAGATCGTCTGATACCGCCGAGCTGGTGACGAGATAGTTGATCACGGCCGCGGTCGGCACGTCCTTGTCCTGGCCGGTATAGGTGTTGGCCGGGATGGTCGCCGCCACAAAGGGCGGCCCGATCTTGTCGACGACCTCCTTCGGCACCGACACCACCGTGATCGGCGACGAGGTCGACAGATCCTTCAACGAAGCGACGCCGAGGCCAGCCGACTGCAAGGTGGCGCCGAGCTGCCGGTTCTTCATCAGGTCGACGGATTCGGCGAAGGGCAGATACTCCACCTTGCCGAGATCCTTGTAGCTCATGCCGGCGGCGGCGAGGATCGCGCGCGAGTTGAGCTCGGTGCCGGACTTCGGCGCGCCGACCGACAGGCTCTTGCCCTTGAGATCCGCCAGCGTCTTGATGCCGGACTCGGCCGTCGCGACGATCTGGATGTAGTTCGGATAGATCGCGCCGATCGTGCGCAGCTTGTCCAGCTTGGACTTGAAGCCGGCCTCCTCCTCGCCGTTCCAGGCGGCCTTCAGGGAGTCGCCGAGCGCGAAGGCGAGCTCGCCGCGTCCCTGCTGCAGCAGGATCAGGTTCTCGACGGAGGCCTTGGTTGCCTGCACCTGGGTTTTCACATTGGGGATCTTGTCGCCGTAGATCTTCCCGATCGCGACGCCGAGCGGATAGTAGACGCCCGACGTGCCGCCGGTGAGCACGTTGATGAAGCTCTGCGCCTGCGCCGCTGGTGCCGCGAGCAGGCAGGCGGCTGCCAGAATGAAACCGGTTGCAGTGCCAGAGATTTTCGAGAAACGCATGGATCCTCCCATTGATTTTGCGGCAAATTGGACGGCTGCGGGCGCTGGGTCAACCCATCCGAAAGACTGGCGCACCAGCCGCTCCCGCTCCCACGGCGCGAGGCCGGGACCGATGCGCCCCGCGTTCAATCTTACATTGACAGTATCACCAGCTTGAACCGCAGGTGCAGCCCAATGCGGCGGGCCGCCTCCCTCGCGAGGCCACCGATCATTGGAACGTCATGTCGAGGCATTTGGAGATGTCCGAGCCGAGCCCGGACGAGATCGTGATGCAGCCGCGCACCTTCTGCTGGGTCGCATCCGCCACCCAGATCGAGTAGCCGCCATTGCCGAAGAAGGAGTTGGTGTTCGCCGGCTCGGTCTCGGTGGCGTCGAACTCGTATTTGGAATCGGTGTCGAACACGCGCGGCTTCCTGGTACAGCCGCCGTCGGTCTGGACGTTGATGACCTCCTTGTTGTCCCGGGTCAGCGACAGTGAGACCTGGCAGCGGAAATATTCCGAGGTCTTCACGTTGAAGAGGTAGGCGTAGGACTTGCAGACGGCCGTATTGAGCTTGCCGGCGGCGAGACCGCGGCTGCAGGCGATGCGTTGGTTGTTGGACAGCTTGAAGTCGTCGGCCCGGGCGGACGACAACGTCACCAGCGACAACGCCGCAACCCAACCGATCTTCGTGACGAGGCTCATCCGAATCATCCCCAAAGTGTTTTCTTGGCCTATGTTTCTAAACCACGCTGCAGGATAATCGCGAGATCGGCGAATTTAAAATCCGCCAACGATCACTGCGCTGCGACGGGGCGACGTTGACGCCGCCTCGGCGTTCGTGATTTGTTCGAGACGACATCGATTGGAGGAGGACATGAAGAGCCCGGTTCTGAAAGCCCTTATCGCCCTCGGTGCGCTGGGCGCACTGACCAGCGCGGCGCGCGCGGCACCGCCGGAGCCGTGGGAGCTGAAGCCCGACATGGGCTACGCCTATGGCAAGGACGGCAAGACGCTCGCCTACAAGATGGGCACCAAGAACGCCGACATGCTGCTCAAGGGCGCCAAGAAGGTGCCAAAGGGCACGCTGTTCTTCGTCGGCCAGAACGGTCAGCTCTACATGCGGACGGCCCCCTATCTCGACAGCGACGGCAGCTTCTCGTTCGGCGCGGATGAGTGAAGGCGAGCGAGCGCAGCCTCAGAACGCCGCCGCCAGCTCCTTGGCGCCGGGCAGGCCGCTGAGCGAGTCCATCCTGGCATCCGTCACCGCAAGCAGCTTCGCCACGGTGTTGTGGCGAACGGCGACCGGATTGCGCTCGTAGCCGCCGCGCTGGAAGAAGTTGGCGGTCGGAACCTGATCGCGCATCTCGAGCGGCATCGTCACCATGTCGAAGCCGGTGCCGTCCCCGGTGAGATTCATCATCTCGAGCTCGGCGGCCGAAAGCAGCCGGGTGTAGCCCTTGGCGCGCGCGAACAGCACCGAGGTCAAGAGCTTGTGGGTCTGCAGCATCGGCCCGACGTCGATGTCGAGCACCATCGCGTGCATGGCCCAGCCTTGCGGCGTATTGCCGATCTTCTCATGCGCCGACCAGTCGTCCGGCACGGAGCGCGCAATCGCGACCATCTTCTTCAGGACCGCGAGCTTGTGCTCCATCGCGCCACGCGCCGGGCCGGACGTCTGCGCCGCGCGTTCGCCGAGCAGGCGGATGAACAGCGGGCCCTGCTCTGCCAGCAGCTCGACACTGTTGGTGGTCAAGAGCTGATTGTAGCCGATCGCCGTCGAGATCGCGCGGTTGCCCTTGAAGCCCGATTGCGAGTCATGCTTGCCGTTGCCGCCGGTCTCGAAGGCATAGACCCGCACCGCCTGCTCGCGCGTCAGTCCCGACGCCGCGGCGAAGCGCGCATAGGCGCGCTTGAAATCGATGTCGTTGGCGGGGCGCTGCGGCGACCATTGGAAATGCTCCTGTGCCGCCTTCACGAGGTCGGCGACCACGGGGATGTATTTGCGCTCGCGCGGCTCGCCCTCAGGTTCCGGCTCGGGGTTCACCGGCCGCTTCGGCCCGGTGTAGACCGGCGGCTGCTCCAGCACATAGTCGTCGAGCCCGATCGGCTGGCGGTCGCGGCGCTTGGCATTGCGCGCACGGCGCTTGTCGGCGATCGCCTTCCAATAGGCGCCCGCCTCCTGGTCGAACTCCGCCCGCGCCTGCTGATATTCGGCGAGTTTGCGCCGATACTCCGCAATCGCAGCCGGCGATGCCATCTGCGCCAAAGCTTCGCGCGGCGCGACCGGTGAGCCGGGTTCCGCGGCAAGCAAAGGCAGCGCGCCGGAAACGGCGCAGGCGAGAATCAGGGCAAGGGTGCGAATCGGCTGATGCAGCATGCCGCCCTTGTAGCCGAAACGGCGGCTACTTCCAGGCGAACACCGGCTGCTCCAGCTCGTGCACCCGGGTGTCGCGGCCGGACAGGACCTCGCGGAACTGATAGATCAGCGCTGCGGTGGGCGCGTGAATGAGACCCTCGCGGGCGTGAAAACGGATGACGCGCCGCGTGCTCTCGGGGATCGCAGTGAAATCGAACGCGTCATCCGCCGTGATCGCGTCGAGGCCGATCCGGTGCACCGAGGAGACCTCGTCCGGATTCGGCCGCAGCGTGCGGCCATTCGCCGCCCATACGACGACGGGGGTAATCAGATAGCCCGACCGTGTCGGATAGTCGTCGAGCAGGCCCAGCACCGCATCCGGCGCCAGGATCAGCCCGAGCTCCTCTGCGAGTTCGCGCAGCGCGGCCGCGACCGTCGTTTCGCCGGCGTCGCAGCGTCCGCCCGGCAGCGCCCATTGCCCGCCATGGCTGCGCAGCCCGGCAGCGCGCAGAGTGAGCAGCAGCGCCGTGTCGCCGGTCTCGTGGTGCGGGGCCAGCGCGATCACCACCGCCGCGCGCTTCAGCGAGGCCGCCGCCGCAGCCGCCTCCAGCCGCACGAAACCGGCACAGCAGCTTGCGATTTTCCGCCTCGTGGCATCGTCGAACGGCATCGGCATGCAGCTTGACTACACCAGGCCGGCGACAGATGAAACGACCTCCAGGCCGGCTCGGGCCACAACGGGAAGGGTCTTCAGCGATGACGAGATCAGCCGCGGCCAGGATGACGTCCGACGGCTGGGAGATCGTCGACACCTCCGGCTTCCTGCATCTGATCGGCCCGCTGTGGCAGCGGGTCGTCGGCGGTGTCCACGAGTACGCCATCGTCACCGAGGACAAGCACCACAACCGCCGCGGCCTGGTTCAGGGCGGCGTGATCATGACGCTCGCCGACCGCAGTTGCGGCATGACGGCCCGCTACGCCGCGGGCAAGGAGCACATGGCGACGATCCAGTTCGACACGCATTTCGTCGAGTCCGGCAAGATCGGCGAGACCCTGGTGTCGCGGCCGCATGTGGTGCGGATCACCCGCAGCCTGGTGTTCATCACCACGGAGGTCATGGCCGGTCATCGCGTGATCGCGATGGCCTCGGGCGTGTTCAAGATTCTGAAGAGCGAGTGAGCCGTGATCTCGCCTCTCGGTCATTGCGAGGAGCGTAGCGACGAAGCAATCCAGAGTCCCGACCCGGCCCTGGATTGCGTCGCTGCGCTCGCAATGACGCGCTGAGAGAGTTATCGTATCCCCTTCGCCCGCGATGGTGACGGTTTGAAATGAGGCAAGAATGCAATATCGCCAGCTCGGCCGTTCCGGCCTGAAGGTGTCGCCGATCTGCCTGGGGACGATGATGTTCGGCGATCCCACCGACGAGCCAACATCCGCTCGCATCATCGCCAAGGCGCGCGACGCCGGCATCAACTTCATCGACACCGCCGATGCCTACAACAAGGGCGTCTCGGAAGAGGTGGTCGGCCGCGCCATCGCGCGCGAGCGCGACCGCTGGATCGTCGCCACCAAGCTCGCCAATCCGATGGGCGACGATCCCAACCGCGCCGGCCTGTCGCGGCGCTGGGTGCTGCAGGCCGCGGACGAAAGCCTGCGGCGGCTCGGCACCGGGCACATCGACCTCTACTACCTGCACAGAGAAGATCACGCGACGCCGCTCGAGGAAACCGTGCGCGCGATCGGCGATCTCATGCGTGCCGGCAAGATCCGCTATTTCGGCGTCTCCAATTACCGCGCCTGGCGGCTCGCCGAGATCTGCAATCTCTGCGACGCCATCGGCATCGACCGCCCTGTCGTCAGCCAGCCGTACTACAATGCGATGAACCGGATGCCCGAGGTCGAGCACCTGCCGGCCTGCGGCTATTACGGCCTCGGCGTCGTGCCCTACAGCCCGCTGGCGCGCGGCGTGCTCACCGGAAAGTACAGCCCCGATGCGCCGCCGGACACGGACACCCGCGCCGGCCGCAACGATACGCGAATGATGCAGACCGAGTGGCGGCCCGAGTCATTGAAGCTGGCGCAGGAGATCAAGCGTCACGCCGAGACGAAGGGCTTCACGCCGGGACAGTTCGCCGTGTCCTGGGTGCTCAACTCCGCCTTCATCAGCTCCGTGATCGCGGGTCCGCGCACCGAGGCGCAATGGGACGACTACATCCGCGCGCTCGACTATCCCTTCGCCGCCGACGACGAGGCGCTGATCGACCGGCTGGTCGTGACCGGCCACGCCTCGACGCCCGGCTACAACGATCCGGCCTATCCGATCGAGGGCCGCAGGCCGCGGGTGGGCTGAGATGGAGGAGGATCGCTACGGCCTGCCACTGTCGACCGCCTCCGCTGACGCGGCCGCAGCCTATCGCGAGGGCATGGATCTGCTGCTCGCATTCTGGCCCGGGGCCACTGACGCGTTCGAGCGGGCGATCATGCTCGATCCGGAGTTCGCGCTGGCGCACGCGGCGCGTGCCCGCATCCACGCGATCTACATGCAGCGCGAGGCGGCGCTGCAGACCATCGCACGCGCCCGCGACCTCGCTGCCAAGCGCGGCACCCCGCGCGAGCAGAGCCATGTCGCGACCCTGGTGCTCGCCATCGAGGGACGCGGCACTGACGCGCTGACATCGACCCTGGCGCATCTGGCGAACTGGCCGCGGGACGCCACGATCATGGCGCTCCCGCTCGGCGCTTTCGGCCTGCTCGCCTTCTCCGGCCGCGCCGATCACGATGCCGCCCGCCGCGACCTCTGCGACGGCTTCGCCGCTGATTATGGCGAGGACTGGTGGTTCATGTCCAACCATGGCTGGGCCCTGACCGAGGCCGGCGAGTTGGCGAAGGGCCGCGCCGTCACCGAGCGCAGCTTCGCACTACGCCGACACAACGCCTACGCCGTGCATGCGCTGCTGCATGCGATGTTCGAGGACGGCGCGGTGGACGAGGCCGATGCGCTCGTCGAGGGGTGGATCGGCGACTATGACCGCACCGGGATGCTGCACGGTCATATCTGCTGGCACCAGGCGCTCGGCGCGCTCGACCGGGGCGACGCCGCACGCGCCATCGCCATTCATCTGAATGTCTTGAGCCCAGCCGTTTCGGCTGCGCCACCGCTGAACACGCTCTCGGACTGCGCATCTCTGCTCTGGCGCTTGAGCCTCGAAAAACATCCTGTGGCGTGGGAACTGTGGGAGGAGATCGACACCTACGCAAGGACGGGATTTCCGACCTCACGCCTTCCCTTCGTCGAGATGCACCGGGCGATGGTCTCAGCGGTGACTGAAGACGACGTCGCCGTGAACCAACGGCTTCGCACGTTCAAGGCCCAGACGGACGGCGGCGGCTCCCTAGCGAGTTCGCTGCTTCCGCGGCTCTATCGGGCGTTCCAGGCCTTCCACAACGAGAGTTACCGGGTCTGCGCCGAGCAACTCGCGCCGGCGCAAGCGGAGATGGCCCGCGTCGGCGGCAGCCACGCGCAGCGCGAGGTGATCGAGGACACCTACATCCTGGCGCTGATCCGCAGCGGCGCGCTGGCCCAGGCGCGAGACCTGCTCGATGCCCGCCTGCACCGCCGCCCCTCCGCGCGCGACACGCGCTGGCGGGCGCTGACGGTTTGACGGACGTTATCCCTCCGTCTCCAATCCCGTCGGCATCGGCACGTTCTCGGGCTGCAGCTTGAGACCCGCCGCGAGCGCGACGGTCTCCAGCAGCGCCGCAAAGTCCTTCTCCAGATAGCCGGCGGGATCTGGTTGCAGCGAGGCGGCGCCGACATGGGCCTGCAATGCCTCGCGCGTCGCGGCCGTCACCGGCATCGCGACGTCGAGCTGGCGCGCCGCCGACAGGCCGAGATCGAGATCCTTGCGCAGCAGCGGCGGCGTGAAGGTCGTGGTCCAGTCGAGATTGACCAGCGCGTTGCTCTTGTACCTGGTGAAGGTCGAGCCCATCACGCTGGCGTTCATGAAGTTCAGGAAGGCATGCCGCGGCACGCCGGCCTTCTGCGCCAGGATGGTGATCTCGGCGAGGTTCTGGATCACGACGCCGAGGAAGACGTTGTGCGCGATCTTGCAGATGCGCGCGAGCTCGCCCTCGCCGACATAGGACACGCCCGAGACGGCGATCTTCGCCAGATAGGGTGCAATGACCTCGAATGCGGCCTTGGGGCCGGAGACGACCGACGACAGCTTGCCGGCCTTGACGCATTTGCCGTTGCCGGACACCGGCGCCCGCACGAACTCACAGCCCAGTCGATTGAGCCTGGCGGCGATCGCCTCCGACTGCTCGATGCCGATCGAGGAGCAGTCCACCAGGATCCGGGGACGCGATCCGGAACTGGCGGCTACCAGGCCGTTGTCGCCGAAATAGACCTGCTCGAGATCCTTGCCCGTCGACACCATCGTGAACACGATGTCGCACGCGGCGAGATCACGGGGATGATCGACGATCACGCCGCCTTTCGCCGCCAGCGGCTCGGCCTTGGCGCGGGTGCGATTGTAGATCGACACCTTGTGGCCGGCCTTGAGCAGGCGCTCAGCCATCGGATAGCCCATGCGCCCCATGCCGATCCAGCCGAGCGAATGCGTCGTGGTCATTGTCGTCTCCTCGTCCTACTTATCACGGATGCCGTCATTGCGAGGAGCGAAGCGACGAAGCAATCCAGAGTCACGGATGCCGCCCTGGATTGCTTCGCTCGCAATGACGAAACACGAAGACCACTCTCCTGGTCGCACCGTCCGTTCGCTCAGTAGCGGTTGGCGATCGGCAATTCCTCGGCCGGGAACAGCGTGATCACCTGACAGCCCTTGTCGGTGACCACCACCTCCTCCTCGATACGCGCAGCCGAGAAGCCGTCGGTCGCCGGACAGTAGGTCTCAAGCGCGAACACCATGCCGGTCTTGATCTCCATCGGATTGTCCAGCGAGACCAGCCGCGAGATGATCGGGCGCTCATGCAGCGCGAGCCCGAGGCCGTGGCCGAACTGCAAGCCGAAGGCCGCCATCTCCGAGGGAAAGCCGAACTCCTCGGCCTTAGGCCAGACCTTGGCCACGGTGTCGGTCGAGACGCCCGGCTTGATCAGCGCGATCGCATTGTCGAGCCATTCGCGGCACTGCTTGTAGGCGTCGTGCTGCGCCGGCGTGGCGCGGCCGACGTTGAAAGTGCGGTAGTAGCAGGTCCGGTAGCCCTGATAGGACTGCAGGATGTCGAAGAACGCCTGGTCGCCCGGACGCAGGATGCGGTCGGTGAAATTATGCGGATGCGGATTGCAGCGCTCACCGGAGATGGCATTGATCGCCTCGACGTCGTCGGAGCCCATCTCGTAGAGCATCTTGTTGGCGAGCGCGACGATGTCGTTCTCGCGCACGCCCGGCTTCAGGTGCTCGTAGATCGAGTGGTAGACGCCGTCGACCATGGCCGCGGCCTGGTTGAGCAGCATGATCTCGTCGATGTTCTTGATCTCGCGCGCGTCCAGCATGACCTGTTGGCCATCGACCACCTTCATGCCGGCCTTCTGCAGCTCGAAGAACATCGCGGTCTCCGCAAGGTCGACGCCGACAGGCATGTCGGCGACACCGGCTGCACGCAGGAGACTCATCACCTCCTCGGCATGCGCCTTCATCAGCCCGACCGCCGGCGGCACGGTGCCGCGCATGCCGAGCATGCCGGCGCGGCAATTCTCCGGCGCCAGCCAGTCACAGAACAGACGATGGTGGACGGCCGCCGAGCCGAAATCCCACACGATCGGCTCGCCGTCGCCGGCCAGCAGCGCGAAACGGCACAGCTTGTCGCGCTCCCATTCGCCGATCTTGGTGCCGGACACGTAGCGAATGTTGTTGACGTCGAACAGCAGCAGCGCACCATAGCCCGACGCCTTCAGCGCCGCGCGCGCCCGCGCCAGCCGGTAGCGCCGCAACCTGTCGAAATCGACGCGGCGCTCGAAATCCACCGAGACATGGCCATGCGACGGAATCGCCCGCCCCCAGCGCCAATGCGGATCGAGATGCTCCGGGCTGACCAGATGCGGCTTCAACGCGCTGGCTGTCATGTGGACGTTTCCCATCGTGCTATTGCAATCGATTGCAGAGCCGGATTTATTGCACGCACGCAAAATGTGTCAAGGTACCGCGCAATCAAAACGTCGCTGCGCTGCGACATCAGGGAGCGGAAATGAAGCGGACGTCGCCATCGACAAGGAGCCCGCGCGCAACGGCATCCTCACGCCCGACGATCAAGGATGTCGCCGCGCGCTGCGACGTGCATCCCTCCACGGTGTCGCGCGCGCTCAGCCCGGCCATGAAGCATCTGGTGGCGGGCGATGTCGTGGAGCGGATCCAGGCCGCCGCCAACGCGCTCGGCTATCGGCTGAACATGGCCGCGAAGGGCCTGCGCACCGGACGCAGCGGCCTGATCGGCGTGCTCGCGCCCGATATCGCCGACCCCGGCTTCCCGCCCGTGCTGTCCGGCATTGCCGATCATCTCAACGCCCAGGGCTATGCGACGATCGTGGCCGATGCTGGCACAGAGGGGTCGGAGCAGGATCTCGTCGACCGTCTGATCGCCCGCGGCGTCGACGGTCTGGTGCTCGCCACGGTGACCTTGCACGACCAGATCGTGAAGCACTGCCTGGATGCAGCACTGCCGGTGGTGCTTGTCAATCGCGTCGACGCAGCCGGACTCCTGCCCTCGGCAGCAAGCGACGACGCCGCCGGCATGCGTCTCGCCGTCCAGCATCTCGTCGCGCTCGGCCACCGGCGCATCGGTCACGTCGCGGGCCCGCAGCACATCTCGACCGGCGCACGCCGCCGCGCCGGCTTCGAGGCCAGCATCAGGGCTGCGGGACTGTCGGCCCGCCATACGCCGGTCGAAGCCGTCGAAGCCTATACGCGGGCGGCGGGTCGCGAGGCTGCGTTGCGCCTGCTCGCGCGGCGGACGCGCCCAACCGCAATCGTCGCCGCCAATGATCTGCTGGCGCTCGGCGTCTATGACGCGCTCGCCGCGCGCGGCCTGACCTGCCCCGGTGACGTCTCCGTGGTCGGCCACAACGACATGCCGTTCGTCGACATGGTCGCGCCGCCGCTGACCACGGTGCGGATCGCCCAGCGCGACATGGGGGAAGCCGCGGCGCGGCTGCTGCTCGACCGCCTTGCCGGGCGCGAGGCAGCGACCGACCACATCGTATTGGCGCCGGAGCTCATCATCCGCGGCTCGACGATCGCATACGAGCACTGACACGTCCGCGGGGCATCGCTACACTGTGCGGCAAAGCAACAACGGGAGGATACGCCGATGACGGAGATGGTCGGCCTGGAGGCGCTCGTCGCATCAATCGCACCGGGGCAATCGATCGCGATCCCCGTCGATCGTGCCGGCGTCTCGATGGCGGCGACGGCGGCCATGATCGAGGCCGGCCTCACCGGGCTGCATCTCGTCTGCGTGCCGATATCAGGCCTCCAGGCCGATCTGCTGATCGGCGCCGGCGTGGCCGCGGTGGTGGAAACCAGCGCCGTCTCGCTCGGCGAGGCCGGCGGCGCACCGCGCTTCGTCGCGGCCGTGCGCGACGGCAGCATCCGCCTGCGCGATGCCACCTGCCCTGCGATCCATGCCGGCCTGCTGGCCGGGCAGAAGGGCGTGCCGTTCATGCCGATCGCCGGCATCATCGGCAGCGATCTGCTGCGGGTCCGCCCCGATTGGAAGGTGATCGACAGTCCGGTCGGCGAGCCTGGCAAGGTGGTCGTGGTGCCGGCGATCACGCCCGACGTGGCGCTGTTTCATGCCCCCGAGGCCGACCGCTTCGGCAATGTCCGCATCGGCCGCTACCGTGAGCTGGCGACGATGGCCTATGCGGCGAAGCGCACGCTGGTCACCGTCGAGCGTATCGTCGATCGCGATTTGATGGCGACCGAGGACTCCGCGGCCGGCGTACTGCCGGCGCTCTATGTCGATGCCATCGCAGTCGCCGAGAACGGGGCCTGGCCGCTGCCGCTGTGGGACGAGTACGAGACCGATGGCGCCGAGCTGGCGCGCTACGCCGCGATGGCGCGCACCGACGAGGGCTTTCGCACCTATCTCTCCGCCTTCCTGACCCGCTGCAAGGAGGTGGCATGACCATGCACGATGAACGCGCGCGCAAGGAGCTGCTAATCACCACCATCGCCGACCTGCTCGATGGCATCCGCCATGTCGCCGTCGGCGCCTCGTCGCCGATCCCGGCGGCCGGCGCGATGCTGCTGCGCGCACGCAACGCGCAACAGGGCAAGCCGCCTGTCCGCATCTCGATCCTCGGCTCGAGCCGGCACAATTTCTTCACCAATGGCGGCGTCGAGCTGTTCGACTGCGCCGCGCAGGGCCGCGTCGACGCGTTCTTTCTCGGCGGCGGTCAGATCGACGGCGCCGGGAACATCAACCTGGTCGGCACCGGCGACTATCCGCGGATGGACGTGCGCTGGCCGGGCTCGTTCGGCTCGGCCTATCTCTACCATCTCATTCCGCGGGTGATCCTGTTTCGCGAGGAGCATTCGCCGCGCGTGCTGGTGCAGAAGGTGGATTTCGTCAGCGCCGCCGCGACCACGCCGGAGGTGAAGCGGCGCGGCGGCCCGCATGCGCTGCTGACCAATCTGGCGCTGTTCGATTTCGACCGCGAGCGCGGCGGCTTCCGGCTGCGCTCGGTGCATCCCGGCTACTCGGCAGAGGACGTGCGCGATCGTACCGGATTCGATTATGCGGTGCCGGAGATCGTGCCGCCGACGCCCGCGCCGGACCGAGCGACGGTCGAGCTGATCCGCGGCCGGATCCTCGACGAGCTCGCCGAATGCTATCCCGAATTCGCGCGCGCAATGGCTCCGGCCGCGTAGATCACTGCAGTGATCCGCGCGTGATCACCTGCCCCGCACGCGCCTTCTGGTGCGCCCGCTGCCACCAGGTCAGCGCGCCGTTGACGATGACGGCCTCGATGCCGGCGGCCGGCACGCAGGGGTCATCATAGGTCGCGCTGTCACGCACGCTGGCCGCATCGAAGATCGTGATGTCGGCGTGGTTGCCGACCGCGATCGTGCCGCGTCCCTTGATGCCGAAATTCTGCGCGGTCAGCCCGCTCATCTTCCAGACCGCGGTTTCCAGCGAGAACAGCTCCAGCTCGCGGCAGTAATAGCCGAGCACGCGCGGGAACGTGCCCCAGAGCCGCGGATGCGGACGCTCGCCGAACGGCAGGCCGTCGGAGCCGATCATGGTCGGCTCGAAGGCGAGGATGGTCTGCACGTCGGCCTCATCCATCGCGAAGTAGATCGCCGACGCCGGCTGCAGCCGCTTTGCCGCTTCGAGCCGGTCGACGCCCCAGCCCGCGGCGATGTCGGCGAGATCGCGACCCGCCACTTCGGGATGCGGCCCGGAGGCCGCGACGACGACCCTGACCTGCAGCTTGGCCGGATCGGTGTGCAGCATGGTCGACGAGGCGTTGTAGGGGTAGCAGTCCAGCGCGACGCATTGGCAACTCATCGCCTTCGTGATCAGCGGCAGCGTCTCCTTGGTGCGGCCGAAATTGGCGGGGCCCACCACCTTGTGATGCGAGATCACCACCTGGACGTCGAGCGTCTTGCCGATGGCAAAGCTCTCCTCCAGCGACTTGATCACGTCGTTCGCCTCGTTGCGCATGTGCGTCGCGTAGACGCCGCCGCTGCCGGTGAGCGGACGGCAGACCTCGATGATCTCCTCGGTCGGCGCCGCCTCCGCCGGCGGATAGAACGTCCCGGTCGAGACGCCGATGGCGCCGGCGTCGAGCGCCTCCTGCACATGCGCGCGCATCTCGGCGATCTCCACGTCCGTCGCGGCCCGGCCGAGGTCGCTCACGACCGAGGCGCGCAGCGCGGTGTGGCCGACCATCGGCGCAACGTTGACGGCGGCCGGTGCCGCGCGCAGTGCAGCCACGTAGTCCGCAAACGAGGCATACTCTGCGACCCGGCCGTCGCCAGGCGACAGCAGCCCGAGCGGCATCGGCCGCGGCGAGCCCGGCTTCAGCGGCGCGATGCTGACGCCGCAATTGCCGGTCACGACGGAGGTCACGCCCTGCGAGACCTTGCAGATCATGTCGGGATCGACCAGCACGGCGCTGTCGTCATGGGTGTGGGAGTCGATGAAGCCCGGCGCAACGATGCGGCCGGTGGCGTCGATGACGCGTGCAGCCTTGCAGCCACCCAGCTCGCCGATGGCGACGATGCGACCGTCCTTGATGCCGATATCGGCCTCGAAACGTGGCGCGCGCGTGCCGTCGATGACGGTGCCGCCGCGGATGATCAGGTCGAAGGAGTCGGAGGAAGGCTGGGTATCGGTCATGAGGTCTCGCGCAGGGATATTGATCGGAGCTGGCGGGACTATCCGCTGCACGCCTCTGGGCGTCCAGCGGGATCGGCATGAGGTGCGCGCTGGGCTGGGCTGCAAGCCCCGCGACCGCTGGCACTGCGTCAACAAGGAGCGCGATGTCATCGTCATTCCGGGGCAATCGTCAATGCGCGGCCGCGAAGCGGCAACACGTTGACGATTGAAACCGGAATCCCGAGATTTCAGGAACGGACGCAAGACAACATCGATATCCGGGTTCAAGGCCTGCGGCCTTGCCCCGGAATGACGGTGGTCGTAACGCCGTCAGTCCTTCAACCCGCCGGCCGCCGCTGCGCGACGATCTGCCGGTAGAGTTCGGCATAACGGCCGGCGCGGTGCCGCCACGACACGTCGGTCAGCATCGCATTGAGCTGCATGCGGGTCCAGTTCGCGGCGTTGCTGCGCGAGGCGTAGAAGGCCGCAGCGGCGCGGCGCAGGGTCTGATCGAGCGCCTCCGCCGTCACGGAGGCGCACTTGAACCCCGTTGCGGCGACGCCGGCCTCGGTCTCGTCGATGACGGTGTCGGCGAGGCCGCCCACGGCGGTGACGATCGGCAGCGCGCCATAGCGCAGGGCGCAGAGCTGCGTCAGGCCGCACGGCTCGAACCGCGACGGCACGACCAGCGCGTCGCAGCCGGCCTGAATGAGATGCGCCAGGCTCTCGTCATAGCCGATAACGACGCCGATCTGTCCTGGATGGTGCGCGGCGGCTGCGCGGAATGCGTCGCGCAGTTCGGCCTCGCCGTCGCCAAGCAGGGCCAGTTGAATCCCGCTACCGGTCAAGGTCGGCAGGCAGGACAGCAGCAGGTCCAATCCCTTCTGCGACGTCAGCCGGCTGACGACACCGAGCAGGAACGTCTCCGGCGCGACCTGCAGGCCCATGCGGGTCTGCAGCGCCGCCTTGTTCGGTGCCCGCGCCTCGATCCGCTCGATGCCGAAATGCGATGGGATGGCCGAATCGCTGCCGGGATCCCACACCGCCGTATCGATGCCGTTGAGGATGCCGACGAGGTCGGACGCGCGCTGGCGCAGCAGGCCGCCGAGGCCCATGCCCTGCTCGTCACTCTGGATCTCCCGGGCGTAGGTCGGCGACACCGTCGTGATCTTGTCGGCGAATTGCAGTCCCGCCTTGAGGAAGCTGATGTCGCCGTAATATTCGAGGCCGTAGATCGAGAAGGATTCCGGCGGCAGGCCGAGCGGCGGCAGGAAATGGCGCGGAAAGCGGCCCTGGAAGGCGAGATTATGCACGGTCATGACCGTGCCCGGATGCGGCCGGTGGCTGTAGAGCAGATAGGCCGGCACGAGCCCGGCCTGCCAGTCGTGGCCGTGGACGATGTCGGGCACGAAGGCCGGCACCGCGCCGAGGCCGATATAGGACGCCGCTCGCGCCAGCGCCGCGAAGCGGAACGCATTGTCCGGCCAGTCCTTGCCGTCGGGCCCCAGATACGGGTTGCCCTCGCGGTCATAGAGATGCGGCGCATCGAGCACGAACAGATCGAGCGCGCCATGACTGCCGCCGAGCAGGCGGGCATTGCCGCCGAAGAAGTTCGGCAGCGAGCTGATCTCGCTGGCCTGCTCCAGCGCCTTCATGACTGCGGGGTAGCCCGGGATCAGCGTGCGGACCTCGACGTCCTCCGCCATCAGCGCCCACGGCAAGGCGCCGACGACATCGGCGAGGCCGCCCGTCTTGACGATGGGATAGACCTCGGAGGCAACCGACAGAACGCGCAGTGGCGTCATGAATTGAGCCCATCGATCATCGGCTGGGTAATCAAGGTCACGCCGTTCTCCGTTGTCCTGAACCGCTTGGCGTCGAACTCCGGATCCTCGCCGACCACGAGCCCCTCCGGAATCTGCACGCCGCGATCGACCACCACGTTGGTGAGGCGCGCATGGCGCGCGACGTTGACGTAGGGCAGCAGCACCGCGTTCTGCAGCTTGGCATAGGAATGCAGATGAGCGCCGGTGAACAGCAGCGAGCGCTGCACCTGGGCACCGGAGACGATGCAGCCCCCGGACACCAGCGAGCACGTCGCCTCGCCGCGACGGCCATCCGTGTCATGGACGAACTTGGCCGGCGGCGTGATCTCCGAATAGGTCCAGAGCGGCCAGGAGCGATCGTAGAGATCGAGCTCGGGCACGACGTCCGTCAGATCCAGATTGGCCGCCCAATAGGCGTCCACCGTTCCAACGTCGCGCCAGTAGCTGCCCTGATCGTGGGCGGCGCGGACACAGGAGCGCGAGAACTGGTGCGCCACGGCGCGGCCGTTCCTGACGATGTAGGGAATGATGTCGCGGCCGAAATCATGGTTGGAGTTCGGGTCCGCTGCGTCGCGCTTCAGCTCCTCGAACAGGAATTTGGCGTCGAACACGTAGATGCCCATGCTCGCGAGCGACCTGTCGGGCTTGCCCGGCATCGGCGGCGGATCGGCCGGCTTCTCGATGAAGTCGCGGATCGTGTCGTCCTCATTGATGTGCATGACGCCGAAGCCTGAGGATTCCTCGCGCGGCATCTCCAGGCAGCCGACGGTGACGTCGGCGCGCTGGTCGACATGCTGCTGCAGCATCAGCTCGTAGTCCATCTTGTAGATGTGGTCGCCAGCCAGCACGACGATGTATTTGGTATTGTAGGTCTCGAGGATGTCGATGTTCTGGTACACGGCGTCGGCCGTTCCAACGTACCACATCGTCTCCGAAACGCGCTGGCTGGCGGGCAGGATGTCGAAGCTCTCGTTGCGCTCGGGACGGAAGAAGTTCCAGCCCATCTGCAGATGCCGGATGAGGCTGTGCGCCTTGTACTGCGTCGCCACCGCGATGCGACGGATGCCGGAGTTCACGGCGTTCGACAGCGCGAAATCGATGATGCGCGACTTGCCGCCGAAATAGACGGCGGGCTTGGCGCGCCGGTCGGTCAGCTCCAGCAGCCGGCTGCCGCGTCCGCCGGCCAACACGAAGGCCAGCGCGTGACGAGACAGCGGCTCGGTCCGTGCGGCGGGTGCCATGGTTCTCCTCCCTGCAACTCGTTGTCGCGTCAAGATTTCCGCGGCCCGGACAGGGGCGTATCGCGATCGCGCTCCGTCTTCCGGTACTCACATATGACGAGGGAACAGCCAACCAGTTCCCAATGACGAGTGCAATGGGGTGCTTCAGCCCAGGCGATCCCAGGTTGCAGCCATGTCGTCCCAGCGCGGCGGGTCGGCGCCCTCGCGGGTGCAGGTGACGGCCGCACACGCCCCGGCAAAGGCGAGCACCTTGCGCAATTCGCTCTGGCTCAATCCCCTCAGGGCCTCCCGGCTGATGCGGCCGAGCTTGCGCAGCGCGAACAAGAGCCCCGCCTGGAATGTGTCGCCGGCCCCGATCGTATCGACCACCTCGACCTGGGGGACCGCGACCTCGACCGCGCCGGCTTGCGCATGCCAGCCGAGCGCCCCCTTGGGACCCCGCGTGACGACGACCAGGCCGGTGCCGCGCGCCAGCAGCGCGTCGGCCCGCGCAGCGTAATCGTCGTGGCCATGCAGATAGTTGAAATCGACATCCGACATCTTGATCAGGTCGGCGCTTGCGGCAAACCCATCCATGTCAGCGCGATAGCCGGCCTTATCAGTCACCAGATTCGGACGGCAGTTCGGGTCGAAGGAGATCGTCACCGCGCCCTGCGTGGCGGCGATCAGCGCACGGGTCTGCGCGGCGCCGAGATCGTGGATCAGCGTGGTCGATCCGACATGGACGGCATCAATGTCGGCAAAAGGGATGCTGCCCGGCCGGAACGTCCATTTCCGCGCGGCGGTCTCGGCGTCGTAGAAGGCATACTGCGCCTCGCTGCCGACATGGCGCACGAAGGCCAAGGTGGTCTGGTCCGAGCTGCGCGTGGCGTAGCCGAGATCGACGTCCGAGCCTTGCGCGTGCGACGCGATCATGGTGCCGAACAAGTCGGTCGAGATGCCGCCGACGAAACTCGTGGGCGCACCGAGCCGCGCCACGCCGACGGCGACGTTCAGGCACGAGCCGCCGACCACCGGTCTCAAGGCGTCACGTCCGTCGGCCAGTCGGGCGGGGACGAAATCGATCAACGCGTCGCCGCAGCTCAGGATCATCAGCGTGCCTCCCCATCAGCACCATGCATCACGGAACGGCTCTCGCGATCAAGCGCCCGCAGCATGCCATGGATGCGCCGCTTGCGGCGATGAAAGGCCGCGATGTCCGGATCGGTCGGATCGCTGAGGCGGCCGAGCGAGGACATCGACGCCATCGTTTCGCCGATCGAGCGAAAGCCGCCGCTCGCCACCGCGCCGAGCATGGCCGCGCCGAGCAACACGGGCTCCTGGGTGCCGGGCAAGGCCACCGTCAACCCCGTCGTGTCCGCCATGATCTGGCGCACCAGCGGACTGCGCGAGGCGCCGCCGGCCATCACCAGCGTTCGGCTGCTGACGCCGTTGGCGGCGAAGGCATCGATCACGTCGGCCAAGCCATAGGCGAGCCCGCACAATCCTGCGACGAACAGCCGCTCCATCGCTGAGATATCGGTAGCGAGATCGAGGCCGGCGATGACGGCGCGCGAGTCGGGATCGGCATAGGGCGAACGGTTGCCGAGAAACTCAGGGAGGATGTGGAGATCCCGCGCCAGCAGCGCAGCGGCGCCGGCATTCGGCACTCGCGCCATGATCCGCTTCTCCAGAAAGCTGATGACGTCGAGCCCTTCGGCACGCGCGGCGGCCGCGGCCTCGGCAGCCGCCGGGTGCGAGCGCAGCAGGTGATCGATCGCAGCCCCCGCAGCGGACTGGCCACCCTCGTTGAGCCAGAACTCCGGCACCATGCCCTGATAGTACGGTCCCCATACGCCCGGCACGAAGGACGGAGCGCGCGTCGTCGCCATGATGCAGGCCGAAGTCCCCATGATGTAGGCGAGGCGATCGCAGACATCGACCTCGCCGCGCTCAGCCGCGCGGCCGCCGATGGCGCCGATGCCGCCGGCATGAGCGTCGATCAGCGCCGCGCCGACCGGTGTGCCTGCAACCAGTCCGAGTTCTTCGGCCGCGTCCTGCGACAGCCCACGGCCGAGCGGCGTGCCAGGCGCAACGATCTCGGTGCCGATCCGCGCGTAATCTTCTGCGACGAAATCCTCCAGCCCGATGCGGCGAAAGTAGGCCGCGCTCCAGCGCGTCTCATGCGCGAGATAATTCCATTTGCAGGTGACGGTGCACATCGAGCGCGCCAAAGAGCCCGACGCACGCCAGGTCAGGAAGTCGGCGAGATCGAAGAAATGGCCGGCCGCATCGAAACTCTTGCGCAGGTGCCGCTTCAGCCACAGCAGCTTCGGCATCTCCATCTCCGGGGAGATCGAGCCGCCGACATAGCGCAGCACCTCGTCCGCGGTCGCATTGATGTCGCGCGCCTCCATCAGCGCGCGGTGGTCCATCCAGACGATGACGTTGCGGGCGGACTCGCCGGAGCTGCTGACGGTGACGGGAGCACCCGATGGGTCCAGCGCCACCAGCGAGCAGGTAGCGTCGAAGCCGATGCCCTTGATCAGCTCCGGCGCGACAGCCGCTTCCGCCAGCGCGGCTTTGACCGAGGCGCAGCAGGCACGCCAGATGTCGTCGGACGACTGCTCGACGACGTCGCCGGCCTCATGCCAAGTCTGGATCGGATGCCGCGCCGCGGCAAGCAGGCGGCCGTTACAGTCGAAAATCCCGGCGCGCGTGCTGGTTGTGCCGACATCGACACCGACAAAAGCCTGCCGCATGTTTCGCTCCCGTCAATTTTGACGCGAGCTTACCAGCAAGTGTAGCCGCCATCGACAACGACGACGCTGCCGGTCATCAAACTTGCCGCTTCCGAGGCCAGGAACAGGACGACCGACGCGATCTCCTCGACCTGCCCCATGCGGCCCATCGGGGTTCCGCCGATCCAGGCGTCGTACATGCGCGGATTGCTCTTCACGAAGGCATTCAGCGGCGTCTCGATATAGGTCGGTGCGACCGCGTTGACCCGGATGCCGCGCGCGCCCCATTCGGCCGCCAGCGACTTGGTCAGATGATGCACTGCGGCCTTGGAGGCGTTGTAGAAGCACTGCTCCTGCGGCTTGTTGACGATGAAACCGGACATCGAGCCGATATTGACGATGGTGCCGCTCTTCGCCGCCAGCATGTGCTTGCCGAAGGCGCGGCAGCACCAGAAGGTGCCGTTGAGGTTGACGTCGAGCACGTTGAGCCAGTGCTCGTCGGTGACGGTCTCGGCCGGCGTCTCGCTGCGCGCGATGCCGGCGTTGTTGACGAGAATGTCGACCTTGCCGTAGCGCGCGGCCAGATCGTCTGCGATCTCCGTGACCTGAGTCGAATTGGTGACATCCATCAGCGCGGTCTCGGTGTCCAGGCCCTTGGCCTTCATCGCCGCCTGCCCGTCCGCTGCCGCCTTGGCGTCGCGATCGGCGATCACCACCCGCGCGCCCGCCTCCGCCAGCGCCTCGACGCAGGCCAGGCCGATGCCCTGCCCGCCGCCGGTGATCAGAGCGGTCTTGCCGTTCAGTTTGAATTTTTCGAGATACATCGTCGTGGTCCGTTGTTGTCATTGACGCCCGGAGGGGACGTCACCTCTCATGCGAAGATCGAGTTGCCATTGGCATCGAAGCGGTAGATCCGGTTCGGCTCCGGCCGCAGCGTCACGGCGTCGCCGGCACTGAGGCGCTTTTCGCCGACGACGCGCACCGTGAGCGTGCCGAGCGCGCCCGCATCGACATAGAGGAAGGTGTCGCTGCCGAGATGCTCCGCAATCACGACCTTGCCGGGCCAGCCTTCGCCGCCCTCGTCGACGACCGCGACATGCTCGGGCCGCACGCCGATCGTGGTCGCATGGTGCTTGTCCGCTTCCGCGCCGGTGATCAGGTTCATCTTCGGCGAGCCGATGAAGCCGGCGACGAAAAGGTTGGCCGGCCGCTGGTACAGCTCGATCGGCGAGCCGTATTGCTCGATGCGGCCGGCATTGAGCACCACGATCTTGTCGGCCATCGTCATGGCCTCGACTTGGTCATGCGTCACGTAGATCGCCGTGGTGCCGAGCTGCTTCTGCAGCCGCGTCACCTCGAGCCGCATCTGCACCCGCAGCGCGGCATCGAGATTGGACAGCGGTTCGTCGAACAAGAACGCCTTGGGCTCGCGCACGATGGCGCGGCCGATCGCGACGCGCTGGCGCTGGCCGCCGGAGAGCTCGCGCGGCTTGCGGTCGAGATAGGGCGTGAGGTTCAAGGTCGCGGCGGCCGCCTCGACCTTCTGGTTGATCTCGGCCTTCGGCAGGCCGGCCATCTTGAGGCCGAATGCGATGTTGCCGCGCACGCTCATATGCGGATACAGCGCATAGGATTGGAACACCATCGACAGCCCGCGCTTGGCCGGCGGCACGTCGACGACATTGTTGCCGTCGATCAGGATGCGGCCGCCCGAGACGTCCTCCAGCCCCGCGATCAGCCGCAGCAGCGTGGTCTTGCCGCAGCCGGAGGGGCCGACGAACACCACGAATGCGCCGTCGGGAATGTCGAGATCGGCGCCCTTGATGATGTGGACCGGCCCGAACGATTTCTGCACACCTTCCAGCGTGATCCGTCCCATGTGATCCAGCCCTTTCGTTACTTCACTGCGCCGAAGGTCAGCCCGCGCACGAGCTGCTTCTGGCTGAACCAGCCGATGATCAGGATCGGCGCGATCGCGAGCGTGGACGCCGCCGACAACCGCGCCCAGAACAGGCCTTCCGGGCTCGAATAGGAGGCGATGAAGGTCGTCAGCGGCGCCGCATTCAGGGTCGACAGGTTCAAGGTCCAGAACGCCTCGTTCCAGGCCAGGATGAGATTGAGCAGCAGCGTCGAGGCGAGGCCGGGGATCGCCATCGGCGTCAGCACGTAGATCAGCTCGCGCCCGATCGTGGCGCCGTCCATCCGCGCCGCCTCGAGGATGTCCTTCGGGATCTCCTTGAAGTAGGTGAACAGCATCCAGATCACGATCGGCAGATTGCCGAGACACAGGATGAACACCAGCCCGCTGCGAGTATCGAGCAATCCCATGTTTTTGTAGATCAGGTAGATCGGCACGAGCACGCCGACCGGCGGCATCATCTTGGTCGAGAGCATCCAGAGCAGGATGTCCTTGGTGCGCTTCGTCGGCGCAAACGCCATCGACCACGCCGCGGGAATGGCGATCAGCATCGCGATCAAGGTCGAGCCGCCGGCGATGATCAGCGAGTTCAGCGCGTGGTGCAGATAGTCGCTGCGCTCCTGCACCGTGGCGTAGTTTTCGGTTGTCCAGTGGAAGAACAGGAACGACGGCGGCGTCGCGAACGCCTCCAGTTCGGTCTTGAAACTCGCCAGCACCATCCACAGGATGGGGAAGAAGATCACGAACCCGGCGAGCCATGCGGCCACGGTGGAGATTGCGACATGACGTCCGGTGACCTTGCGCGCCATGCTGTCACGCCTCCAGATTGCGGCCGACGATGCGGACTAGGAAGAAGGCGACGATGTTGGCGATGACCACGGCGACCAGGCCGCCTGCCGAGGCGGTGCCGACGTCGAATTGGATCAGCGCCTGCGAATAGACCAGGAAGGCGATGTTGGTGGTCTGCAGGCCCGGACCGCCGCCCGTCGTGACGAAGATCTCGGCGAAGACGGTGAGCAGGAAGATGGTCTCGATCAGGATCACCACCGTGATCGGGCGCGCCAGATGCGGCACGGTCAGATAGATGAAGCGCGACACCGCGCCGGCGCCGTCCATCTCGGCGGCCTCCTTCTGCTCCTCGTCGAGCGACTGTAGCGCGGTCAGCAGGATCAGGGTCGCGAATGGCAGCCACTGCCAGGCGACGATGAAGATGACCGCGAGCAGCGGCGCGTCGGTGAACCAGTCGATCGGCGTCATCCCCAGCGAGGTCGCGATCCAGGCGAACAGGCCGGACACCGGGTGCATCAGCAGGTTCTTCCACACCAGCGCGCTGACGGTCGGCATCACGAAGAACGGCGCGATCACCATCAGCCGGATGATGTTGCGGCCGATCACGGGCTGGTCGAGCAGCAGCGCCAGGGGAATGCCGAGGCCGATCGTCAGCAGCAGCACCGAGCCGACCAGCACCAGCGTGTTCTGCAGCGAGGCCAGGAAGGCGGGGTCGGTGAGGAAGTAGGTGAAATTCTCGAAGCCGACGAAGCTTTCGGAACCGGGATCGAGCAGGCTGTAATGCAGGGTCGAGAAGTAGACCGTCAGCGCCAGCGGCACGATCATCCACACGAACAGCAGGATGACCGCGGGCGACAGCAGCGCGCGGGCGAGGATTTGCGTCTGTCTGGTGGCCATGGTCATGGTCCTCGTTCACACAGTCAGCTGCAGCGGCATTGCGAGAGAAGCGACGTGTCCGCCGTAGCTCGAAGAGCGAAGGCGGAAGCAGTCCAGAATCATTGCGCGTGAAGATTCTGAATTGCTTCGTCGCCTTCGGCTCCTCGCAATGATGGTCAATGGCTAGCCGTAGGGTGGGCAAAGGCGCGGAGCGCCGTGCCCACCGTCTTCGCGGTTCGCGGCCCGACGGTGGGCACGCTTCGCTTTGCCCACCTTACGGGTCTCGCATGTCGCGTTCGAGCAGAGAAAAAATGCGGCCATCCCTGTGGGGAGGGATGGCCGCCAGTGATCAGCTCGGGAGGAGTTTTGGCTTCGAGCTGATGGACGTGGCGCGCCTATTTGATGTAGCCGGCGCGCTTCATCTCGCGTTCGGTGGATGATTGCGCCGCCGCGAGCGCCGCGTCGACCGTCATCGAGCCGGCCAGCGCAGCCGAGAACTGCTGTCCGACTGCGGTGCCGATGCCCTGGAATTCAGGGATGGCGGCGTATTGCACGCCGACATAAGGCACCGGCTTCACGGTCGGCTTGTTCGGATCGGCGGCATCGATCGAGGCCAGGGTCAGCTTGGCGAACGGCGCGACCTTCAGATACTCCTCATTCTTGTAGAGCGAGGTGCGCGTGCCCGGCGGCACGTTGGCCCAGCCGTCCTTGGAGGCGACGAGCTTGAGATAGTCCTTGCTGGTCGCCCAGGCGATGAACTTCTCCGCCGCCTCGACCTTCTGGGAGCCGGCAGGCACTGCGAGGCTCCACGCCCACAGCCAATTGGCGTTCTTGCCGAGGCCGGTGTTCGGCGCCAGCGCGAAGCCGACCTTGTCGGCGACCTTGGATTCCTTCGGGTTGGTCACGAACGAGGCCGCCACGGTGGCATCGATCCACATCGCGCATTTGCCGGAGTTGAACAGCGCCAGGTTCTCGTTGAAGCCATTCGAGCTGGCGCCGGGAGGGCCGGCCTCCTTCATCAGGTCGACATAGGTCGACAGCGTCTTCTTCCATTCCGGCGTGTTGAACTGCGGCTGCCATTTCTCGTCGAACCAGCGCGCGCCGAACGAGTTCGACATCGCGGTCAGGAACGCCATGTTCTCGCCCCAGCCGGCCTTGCCGCGCAGGCAGATGCCGAACACGCCGCCCTGCTTGTCGGTGAGCTTCTTGGCGGCATCAATGACGAAGTCCCAGGTCGGGCTCTCCGGCATCTTCAGCCCGGCCTTGTCGAACAGGTCGGTGCGATACATCACCATCGAGCTCTCGCCGTAGAACGGCGCCGCATAGAGCTTGCCGTCGACGGAGACCGCATCCTTGATCTTGGGCAGGATGTCGTTCGCGTCGTAGTCGGCGCCGAGCTTGTCGAGCGGCACCAGCCAATTCTTCTTGGCCCAGATCGGCACCTCGTAGGTGCCGATGGTCAGGATGTCGAACTGGCCGCCCTTGGTGGCGATGTCGGTGGTGACGCGCTGGCGCAGCACGTTCTCCTCCAGCGTCACCCATTTCACGGAGATGTCGGGATTGGCCTTGGTGAATTCGCTGGTCAGGCCCTGCATCCGGATCATGTCGCCGTTGTTGACGGTGGCGATGGTCAGGCTGGTCTCGGCCATGACGGGCGCGGTCAGGAGCGCAGCGCCTGCCAGCGCGCAAAGCATGCTCGTCCGAGTGAAGATGGTCTTCACGGTGTCCTCCCTCAATCCCGCGATGCGTGAACATATGCTCACGGGCTGAGCTGATGTTCACAACACCGGTCAGACTTTGTCAAGCATGCGTCGGCGCCCACAGGTTGTGCGGCGCGGCAAGAAAATGACCTTGGATTGAAAGAGCCGCGCCGTTGCCGCAGAGGTCAGCGGCGCAGGCCTTAGGCTGTCACGCCAGGACGGCGCGCGCCGTGGCCTCGTCGGTGATCAGGCCGTTGATCAGCCGCCCCTTGAGCGCAGCGCGGATCGCCGGGACCTTCGCCGGACCGAGCGCCGCCGCGATCGTCATCGCGCGCGCCGGCACCTCGGGTGGAATGCTGGTGAGCCTGCGGTTGGTGCCGCCGGCGATCACCTTGCCCTTGGCGTCATAGGCCCAGCCGGTGATCTCGCCGATGGCCCCTAGCCGCATCATCTCGGTGAGCTCGTCGCGGGTGACGAAGCCGTCGACATGCATCTGCGCCTTCTGGTCCATCTGGCCGATGCCGACCAGCTTGAGGTCGGCCTTGTCGGCCACCGCCTTGACCTTGGCGATGGCATCGAGCCGGACCATGCGGTCGCGCTCGTCCTCGGTGCCCATCAGGAACGGCAGCGGCATCGGATAATGCCGGGCACCGGTGCGGTCGGCGAGCCGGCCGACGGTGTCGAAGAAGCTCGCAGAGCCGTCGGCCAGGATGTTGCCGACCAGCGAGACGATCTGGTGCTCGGGCCGGTCGATCGGGGAGACGCGCTCGACCGCGGCCCGCACCGCGCGCCCCGTTCCGAGTGCGATGATGACCGGCGTCTCGGCCCGCAACGTCGTCTCCAGCAGGTTGGCGCAGCGTTCGGCGATTCCTGCAGACCCGGTGGGCGCAGCCGGGTCGGTCGGCACCACCTCGCAATGCACCAGCGCAAACCGCTCCTTGAGCTGGGCGGCGAGCGCCATGCAGGAGGCGATGGGGTGCTCGAGCCTGAAGGTGATCAGCCGCTCGGCGAGGCACAGCGACACCAGCCGCTGCGCCGAGGCGCGCGACACCTGCAGCATCCGCGCGATCTCGTCCTGGGTATGGCCGGCGATGAAATACAGCCAGCCGGCGCGGGCGGCGTCGTCGAGCCGTGATTTTTCGCTGTCGCCCGCCATGACGCCGAGCCGGCCTCCCTTTCAGAACATGTCTTCCCGGCCGAGCGCAGCCCGACGCTGATCGGCCTGCACTATGCCATGGCGCTCGCGGCGCCGGGAACCGAGGCGCGCCACCATCCCCAGGAGGAACGCGGCAGGGTCATCCAGACCAGATCATATGCTCTAATCGTGGGCAATAGCCCAATCTCGGCAGTTGCGCCCAGCGTCGCGGAACCTCGCTCGGCGCACGACGGCCGCGCATCCGTGAGGGATGCGGCGGCTCGGCCGGCCGCTTAGCTCGGAGGCATGGCCCTCCCCTCTCTCGTCCGCCCCCACCGCGCCGCTCCGGTGTTCGTCTGCCGCAAATGCCTGAAGCGCAGCGATGACCCCAAAGCATTGAGCAAGGCCTTGAAGAAGGCCATCAAGCACGCGCTGGAATCCCACGACAGCCTCGGCAACCGCGCAGGCGAGAAGCCCGCCCGCGTCATCGCGACGAGCTGCTTCGGCCTCTGTCCAAAGCGGGCGGTCGTGGTCACCGGCGGCGTCCACGCGGCACGCGGCGAATATGTGCTCGTCTCCGCAGCCGGGGATGTGCCCAGCGCCTTGGCGCTGCTGCGCGACGATCCAGACCGGCCGCGTTGAGTTCGTGATGGTGAACAAAACCTTGAGCCGGACGCTCGAGTCTCATCGGCGGTCTTGACACTTGCTTGGTGCGCCGCGGGCTTAGCTGGCGCATCACGTCATCAGCAAGCGCCGCCATGAGTCCCACCGCCACCATCGCAGTCTCCGGCATGCAAGCCGCCTCGCGCCGGCTCGAGGTGTCCGCCTCGAACGTCGCCAACGCCAGGAGCACAGGCGCGCTGCCCAATGCCGACGGCACGCTGCCGGCCGGCGCGCCGAAGGCCTACGACCCGCTCGAGCTGGTGCAGAGCGACGTCGCCGGCGGCGGCACGCAGACGACCATCACACGTTCGAGCTCGGGTACGTCCGCGAGCTACGATCCCACCGCGCCGTTCGCCAACAAGGATGGCCTCGTCGCCGCGCCCAATGTCGATCTCGCGCAGGAGATGATCAGCCAGCTCGTCGCCAAATACAGCTTTGCCGCGAACGCGAAAGTGCTGAAGGCGAGCGACGAGATGAGCCGCACCGTGATCGACATGAAGGTGTGAGCGCGACCCGTCTCCGGACAGGACCGCTCAGGCGATGGCTTCACCGAGTTCGGCCAGCAGGCGAGCGCCCAGGCGAACATGCGTCATCGCCTCCCTGATGCGCGGGAGACCGGAGCGTGTGACCTCCTCCAGCGAGCCGACCTGCCCACGCCGCCACTGCTCCAGCAGCGACGCATCGAGCCAGCCGAGGTCGCAGAACAGGTCGACGACGCTGACATGATGCTCCTCGGCCAGCAGCGCCTCGGCCGCCCTGGCGACCCGATCGGACAGCGGCTCGTTGTTCCTCCGGCTCATCACGACACCTGCAAGATCGTGCACGCTGACAAGGCGCGCATTATCCAACAGAGCCGGCCGCGATCAAGAGCGGCGCGACCGCGGCATCGGCCACGCCGTGACGCGACCCGATCCAACCGCGTGAGGAGATCTTCCTAGGCGCTTTTCGCGACCGCGCCCTGCCCCGTCCGCTCGCCGGTCACCTCGCCGGCCGGCTCCGGGCTCAGCCAGCGATAGATGAAGCCGCCGGCCGCGCCGCCGAGCAGCGGCGCCACCCAGAACAGCCAGAGCTGCGCCAGCGCCCAGCCGCCGACGAACAGCGCCGGCCCGGTGCTGCGCGCCGGGTTCACCGAGGTGTTGGTGACGTGGATGCTGATGAGGTGAATGAGCGTCAGCGCAAGCCCGATCGCCAGCGGCGCAAACCCGGCCGGCGCCTTGCCATGGGTCGCGCCCATGATGACGAACAGGAACATCATCGTCAGCACGACCTCGCTGAGCAGGCAGGCCCCGAGCCCATATTTGCCGGGCGAATGCTCCGCATAGCCATTGGCGGCAAAGCCGCTCGCCGTGCTGAAGTCCGGCGCGCCGCTGGCGATCGCATACAGCACGGCAGCAGCAACGATGGCGCCGACCACCTGCGCGATGATGTAGGGCACGATCAGCCCGGTCGGGAACCGCCCGCCGCAGGCCAGCCCCACGGTGACAGCCGGATTGAGATGACAGCCCGAGATGTGCCCGATGGCATAGGCCATGGTCACCACGGTGAGCCCGAACGCGAGCGACACGCCGAGCATGCCGATCCCGACATCCGGCACGCCGGCCGCGATCACCGCACTGCCGCAACCGCCGAACGTGAGCCAGAACGTCCCGATCGCCTCCGCCACGAGCTTGTTGTTGTTGCCGTTCATCATCGCCTCCCTGGGTGCGTGTGATTGGCTGGAGCCCGTCTCTCCCGTCAATGGAGAAGATGATCACTTCGGCAACCTGGAGTCAAAGTCCGATTTGTGGTCGCGCGTGGGATGCCTGTGACTTTGAGTCAGAAAGAGTCCGACCGTTCGTAGTTCGTAGGGCGGATTAGCGAAGCGTAATCCGCCAGCTTACGCTGCTTGCCAACAGCCGTCGGCGCTCATTCCTGGAGGAAGCTCGTTCCTTCCGTGAACCAGCTTGATCGGCGAGGGGTTGCTCATCGAGCTTGCGGCCGACGATCCAAGCCGACATCGATGATCCCGCATGGCGGGTTACGCTCCGCTAATCCGCCCTACGTGCTATCGATTTTGCCGACACGCCGGCGAGAGCATCGGCACGTTCGCCCACGGCCAATTGTGCCAGCGCCCATCTTCGCCGACGCAAGCGGAGGCTGTCGGGGGCGGGCTCGTTGTCGCATCCGAGGATGCGTCAAGCGCGGCAAACCGGTGGTCGACATAGGTCGTGGACAGGTACCCCGCGACGGTCACCACCAGGACGACCACAAATCCCTTGGCTGAGTCACTCCAGCGCATGTCATCACCTCCCTCGTTCGGCGTGCCAGGAACACATGGGGATACATTGACGCGCTATCGAGCAGCGGGCTGTGAGAAAGGTCACATCGACATCAAGCCGGCATGTCGGCTCCTGATCGGCCGGCTTGTTTGCGGGGGTGGGCCTCGGCGTGTCGGATGCCTCGGCGTCGCTGGCAAAGTTTAGTGCAGCGTCACCGTAACCCCGGGATTACTTTCTGAACAAGCCCCATTCGATTCGCGGAAGTCGCGGCGGCGATATGCCTTAGTGCTTTGGGCGGCGAGTTATCCACTTTCCCGTAAGATATGCGGATAGGTCAGGGTTAGAAAATTTTTCCCCTTGCCACGAATCAACAAATCAGTCCTATCACTCTTGCTTCCTTAAAACTGACTCCCCGGCTCTCCAAGAGTTTCAATGGAGAGCTATGCCGTGAGTCAGCCACCCAAATTCCAAATCAGGTTCTGGAAGATTGATGTCAGCGCCGAAGGGGCGCTCGGCATTTCAGCCGCCTGCTTCCTGGTCATATTTCTCGTTGCAGCTTACCGATGGTTTTAGAGCTGCTTGACGGCTAAAGCCGTTCGGTGGGTTACGGTGACGCTGCATTTTTTCTCCGACGGGCTCCTGCCGCCCTTACCCCATGCCGGACATGCCCATGGATGACCAAACGACCATGACTGGGCCAAGGAGCTGTGTCACATATCCGGGACCGCCATAGCGAAGGACCGGTTCAATGCCAACATCGAGTGCCTCAGAGTGGATCGAATGGCAGCGGCAGCTTGAACGACCGTGTGTGCCGATCAAGGTTGGTGGCTCCCTTTCACCAGATAGGAACCAGCTCGCCTCGGTCTTTGGCCGGGTCGATGTTTGCTTACCCGGGGAGCATTGGCCGACGTGGCGCGAAAAGCCGCTCTGACCCCTGTGCCAACTGAACCTGACGGAGGCTCCCTGGCGTCCGAACAGCCTCGCCGATATTGAACTCATTGCCTTGTTCATTTCGTTCCACTTCATGGAGGCCGAGCTTCCGTGGCTGCGAGATCCGGGTGAAGGAAAGGGAGCGAGTTGGTGCTTAAGGACGTATCCTTCTGTTGACGCGCTTGTCCCGCTCGTTGCGCCGTCACACGGCTCCACGATCCGTGACACCCAAGTTCTCTGGAGCAATGTCACACCCGACTCGCCGACGCACGATCTCCTGCCGCTCGACCTTCCAGACAATCTCCGCGACACTTATTATGAAATGAATTTCCCACGCATACATGCGACCAAATTGGGAGGTTGGCCCAGCTGCGTTCAGTCGGAGCCGTGGTGGTACCATCAGGACAGCGATGACGACTTCTCGTTTGCCATCCAAATCGATAGCGAAAGCGAGGTTGGCTGGATGTGGGGAGACAGCGGCACTGCGTATTTCGCCCGCAGCCAACGCGACCCACGGAAATGGGCATTCGACTGGCAGTGTTATTGAAAGTCCGATAGCGGACGAGCGGAAGTGCATATCGCCTTCTTGCATTCAGCTGCAATTGGCACGAAGCGATTGCCCGAACGCTCTAGGATTTCCCGAGCTGGTGATAGACCGGCTGTGCCATCGGAGCGGGCTCTCAGTCAGAGTTTAGATTGGGACTACGTTGACGCTGCACTTTTTTCCGCGCGTTTCTTGCGAGCGCCAAGCGGCGATGTTTCGTCGTGCTCGGGAAGCAGGTCGTCATCAATGGTGAGTTTGATGGCGGCCAACTCATGTGATCAACCGATGCGGCACGACAGCGGCGCAGGCCACAAATTCTGAATACCAGAATTTTTATTGACACCACCCCCAAATCAGTGATTTTATTCCCGCCATCCTGCTTCGCCGAGAGGGGCGTATCGCGATCGTCACGGCACGTGAGGCGGGGATGCGGTGGCCGCGGCTTCGTCAGGCGCTTTTGCGCGACGACTGATGAGTTGCGGACGGCGAAGTCGCGTGGTCCTGGCGCCCCGATGCTGGCGCCAAGGTCGCGGCGTTCATGACGAGCGCTGCGGGCGACGGGGGCAAGACAGCCGGTCCCCGGGGAGATCGCGTATAAGCCGTAAAGCCATCGCGCGGGGAAGGTCGGATGTTCGGCCGTACCTGTGGTTCTGCCGCGTGCTTTCTTGCTGCACGCGGACCGCGGGTGCGACCAGCACCCGGCCTTCCCCGCGCCCTCTCGTCTGACGAGGACGCCAACTGCAGCAGAGCTCGGGCCGACACGGCCGCGGGATCGCGGCGGCATGGCCGCGAGCAAGGCTGCGGCGAGCGCCAGGGCTGTTTGACAGGTTGATTGGGATCAGAGAGCGGGCAAACAGGGCTCAAACGCCCGGCTTCGCCAAGGGGCTTCGCCGGGCACGCTTCACCCTTCGGGCTATAGCGCGGCGGCGCCACGCGTAGCCCAACGGGCGAAGCGTGGTGCCCAGGGGCGGAAACAGACATTTAACTTATGTTGACCTTGCCCCTGGGGCTTAATCCAGTTTGAAGTTCGTTCTGGCCCCAACGAGGACCAGAGCATGAAGCGCAGCC
>NZ_JAUETE010000019.1:0-112369 GCF_032484535.1 Bradyrhizobium sp. SZCCHNS3016 | reverse complement strand
TCCGATGCTGGCAGGCCGACTATAACGACGCTCGACCGCACTCCCAGCTCGGATGGAAGACGCCATCCGAGTTCGCCACCACCTGCAATCCGCATCGGGATCTAGCGCTGCGCTATGCCGAGAGCTCCGCGCCAGCTCCCGCCGCTACCACCGCCCGGATGGGCACATCCAACCGCCCGAACGAACTCAGACCTGGATAAAACTTGGGGGCAAGGTCAGGTGGAAACAGCGCGCAAATCCTTGGACCACAGACCCAGTTGATCGCGAATCAATGCGACGAGCTCCGCAAGCGAGTTGAGGCGGAAACCTGCAGTGCGCATTAGCTGACGCCGGGCTGCGGCAGCGCATGAGGGCGATCGCCTATGAGCGCCGCCGCTTTGGCTATCGTCGCATGCACGTCCTGCTCAAGCGGGAGGGCTACCTGGTCAATCACAAGAAGCTGTTCCGGCTGTACCGGGAGGAACAGCTCACGGTGCGCCGCAGAGGTGGCCGCAAGCGGGCCCTCGGCACACGAGCGCCGATGATGATCGCTGGTCGCTCGACTTCGTGTCGGATCAGATGACCGAAGGCCGGCGCTTCCACATCTTGACCGTGGTCGACGACTGCACCCACCGTTTGAAGAACCGTTTTAGTCTTCGGGTCTCAAACGGTGACTTTCGCAAAGTTGTTGATTTGAATGACGCGCCCGGAACGATTCGAACGTCCAACCTTCAGATCCATAGACAGTCGACCTCAGCGACAGAAATTGACGGGTCGCGCATTCTGCACGGTCGGCAAACAATTTGCCTTTCTTGCTCTTCGCTAGCCAAATGTTCGATCTCGCCCCCAATAATCTGCATTGTTCGGAATTCTTCGATCAGTATGCAGAGGTCAGCTCCAAACCAAACGTGACGACGCGCATTCTGGTCATGAGTACCGCATTTCTTCTGATGGCGCAGTACGGTGGAAAAGCTATCGTTCCGATCGAAGACGTCTGCCGGGATTACTTTTCGCATCTGAGCTCCACAAAGCTTGTCCAAAAGATTGGCGCAGGAGAAATTCCGATTCCTCTGGTACGGATGGAAGCCAGCCAGAAATGCGCGAAAGGCGTGCATCTCGTGGATCTCGCCCAATACTTGGATGCCCGGGTTGAGGCTGCCCGTAAGGAATTGAACGCCATCATACGCTGAAGCGCCGATCGGGTCCGCTGGCATAGGACCTGCGTTGCGCCGTCAGCGCCTCCCCCCGCCTCACGCACCCGCACTCTCTGAGTGTCGGCTGCCAATTCAAAGCGACGCGGCGCACCTCTATGCGCTTCTCGTGCCAATCGAAATCGTCCCCTTGGAGCGCCCGGAGGCTGTGTGCGAGGCCAGTACAACAAACGGTACGACATGGCTGGAAAGACCCACATTAAACCTTTGACTTTCGAGGTTTTTCCTTAGTAGCGGGTCCAATCCATCATCGGGGCGACGGAGAAGCGCCAAGACGTTGATTTCACTGTTTTATTTGAGACATCAGCCATTTAGAAGCGTACCAAAGCCGCCCGATCACTGCGCATTTACACCGGTTTCCACCGATTTCGACCCGTTTTTCGTGCGCAGCACAACAATGTCGGATCGGAGAGGATCGATGGTTTACCGAATTCGACCGCAACGTTCCGCAAATCGCGGCTGCGTCTGATCATCGCTCCCTGACGAGCCTCATGCGATACAACCGTCTGCGCCGTACGGCTGCTCCCGCAGCTTCTGTCAAACCACCGTCACGTAACGCGAACACAAGGAAACGATCCCGACCTTGGCGGCCGGGCAGCCGAGCTTGATCCAGTGCTCGGAGCTGCGCCCGCACGGCGCGCTGCATCCGAAGACCGATCGCGGGAATTGCGGGTACCGAATCTTGACCGAAGCAGGCCATGCAGGCCCGTGCGACAATGATCTGATCGCGGAGAAGCAAGGCGTCGGGTCTCTCGGCGTCGGTCCCGTCGCCTGCCGGAGCACGGCTCGGCTGAGGGCGCTGAAGCTGCTGATTGCAACATCCGGGCTCGCCGGGCTGGGCTATGAGATCGTCTGGACGCGCCAGCTCGCCCTCGCCCTGGGCACGGAGATGATGGCCGTGCTCGGCGCCATCGCAGGATTTTTCGCCGGACTGGCGGTGGGCGCCTTCGTCCTCGATGGCCGGATCCGCCGCGCCGCCAATCCGCACCGGGTGTATGCCGTCCTCGAAGCGGTCATCGGCCTGTGGGGGCTGTGTGCGATCTGGCTGCTTCCCGCGTGCGCGCGCGCCCTCGCGCCGCTGCTCGGCACGGCGCCCTCCCCCGTCTTGTTATGGAGCGCGAGCTTCCTGCTGCCGACGCTGGTGCTGTTGCCGGCGACGGTTGCGATGGGCGGGACGCTGACCGCGCTGGAACGGATGATGTCCGCGGCGCGTGGCCCGCGGCCCGTCAGCGCCGGCGTCTACGGCGCGAACACGGCCGGCGCCGTCGCCGGCACGCTGCTGTCCACCTTCGTGCTGATCCCCGCGCTTGGATTGTCGACGACGCTGCTTTGCCTGGCAGCCGTCAATGCGGCCTGCGCGCTGGCGTCGCTTCGCCTCGGCCGAGCCGTGCAGGTCGACCCTCGGGCGCGCGATGATCGCGAGCCCGCTGTCGCCGACCTCCGCCTGACAGGAACGCTGTTCGTCACCGGCCTGCTCGGCATCGCGTTCGAAGTGCTGGTCGTGCGCCTAGCCGCGCAAATGATGCAGGACACGGTCTATAGCTTCGCCTGTCTGCTGGCCGCCTATCTGCTGGGCACCGCGATGGGCGGCATGATCTGGCAGCGCGTCGGGCCGAGGGTTGCGCTCGGCAGAACCGCCTTGATCGGCAGCACCGCGCTCGTCTGCCTCGGCACGGCGCTCGTGACGCCCTTGCTTGGCGACGTCGCTGACAGCGCGGCGAGCCTCGGTGTCGCCGGCGAGCTCGGACTCGCGCTGGCGCTGTTCCTGTTGCCCGCGATGGCGATGGGCGCCTTGTTCGGCCAGCTCATGCAGGATGTCCGCAACGTCAGGGGATCGGTCGGCTGGGCCGTCGGCATCAACAGCGTCGGCGCAGCCATTGCGCCGCTGGTCGCGGCACAGCTGCTGATTCCCGCTTTCGGCACTTGGAGAGCATTGGTCCTCGTTGCCGTCGGATATCTTCTGCTGCTGCAGCCCCAACGCGCTGCGCTGCGCTGGGCGGCGGCGCCCGCTCTACTTGCACTCGCGCTGTTGTGGCTTCCCGCCCCCCTGCTCATCAAGGTCCCGCCGGGCGGCAAGCTTCTGGTCGTGCGCGAGGGACCGATGGCGACCGCGAGCGTCGTCGACGACGCCTCGGGAGCCCGCTATCTTGAGGTGAACGGCCACTTCCGCATGGGCGGCACCAGTTCGGTGCGATCCGATTTCCGCCAGGCCATGCTGCCGCTGCTCTTGCATCCAGCGCCGCGCAGCGCCCTCTTCCTCGGTGTAGGCACCGGCGCGACCGTGCTCGGCGCGGCGCAGATGCCGGGCCTCGACGTGCGCGCAGTCGAGCTGTCCTCCGAGGTCGTCGCGCTGCTGCCCTGGTTCGACAACCCCGCGGCCGAGAAGGAAAGGCCGCCGATCTCCGTTGCCGATGCCCGGCGCTTCATCATCGCCGATGACGGACGCTACGACGTGATCGTGGCCGACCTGTTCCACCCGGCGCTCGATGGCAGCGGCGCGCTGTACACGGTCGAACATTTCGCGGCCGTCAAGCGGCGACTGGCGACCGAGGGCGTGTTCTGCCAGTGGCTGCCGCTCTATCAGCTCGATGCGCCGTCGCTGCGCGCGATCGTCAGAAGCTTTCTCGCAGTCTTCCCACAAGGGTCCGCCTGGCTGAACCATTACAGCGTGCGCACGCCGATGCTGGCTCTGATCGGATCAGGCGCCCCAAGCCCAATCGACCCCGGGTTCGTCGCCGCACGGTTCTCCGACCGGAAGTTTCACCCGATCATTCAACCGCTCGGCTTCGATCAGCCGATCGATCTTCTGGGCCAGTATGTCGCCGGCGCCAAAGCGCTCGCGAGCTTCGCCGGTCCGGGATCGCGCAACACCGATGATTTCCCGTTCGTCACGTTCGACGCGCGCGGCAATGTCCACGCTCTCTCGGCGGCCCCATGGCAATTGCTGCTGACGGTCCTCAGCCAGACAAAGACCGACACGGTCGAGTTGCTGGAAGATTCGAAACGCGGAATGTGGGAGGAACGGCTCGGTGCCTATTGGCGGGCCCGTAACCGATTCATCCAGGCCGGCGCCGCGCTGACCGGAGAGCCGCGCGGGCCGGCGCTCATTGCAGCCGCCGCACCCGGCCTCCTCGATTCCATTCGCGCCAGCGCCGAGTTCGAGCCGGCCTATGCGCCGCTGATGAGCATGGCAGAAGCGCTGCTTGCATCCGATCGCGCGGCTGCTGAACGCCTGCTTCGGGCGATCGACGCCGCCGCGCCGTCGCGACGCGACGCGCGCGACCTGCTGTCGCGCGAGTTCGAACGGTAGCGCGTCAGGACGAGAAGCTGACGCGGTAGCCCCAGCAGTCCAGATGATCAGGAATCGCGTTGAAGGCGATCGTGATGCGCTGATCGCCCTGATTGCGCGGCACCTCGTGATAGAGATAGCTGGGGAACAGCACGAGATCGCCCGGCTCCGCCTCGGGCAGCACGTATTTGCCGGCATTGAACGGGCCAACCGCGGCGCTGCGCGTGTGATGGCGGAACGAGAAATCGCTGCCACCGGGCGGCCGCACGAACACGGTGCGGCTGCCGGGATGCGACGGCGTCAGATAGAAGATGCCCGAGATGAAGCTGTTGGCGTGGGCGTGCAGGGTCTGGTTGCCGCCATTCTCCAGCATGTTCGTCCACATCTCCTTGACCGTCCAGCGCAGCTTCTCGCCGAACATCAGCTCGCCGAAATCGACCAGCTTGGGCACAGCGAGCTCGGCGATGGTCTGAAACAGATTGTTGGCGCGGGGATCGGCGACCTCGGTGTGGAACAGCTGTCCGGACCGCAGATTGTTCTCGATCTTCGAATTGCGGATGGCTGCCACCGCCGCGTCCTTGAGCTCGGCGCTCAAGAGCCCGGGCGAACGCAACAACGGTATCGGGAAAAGAGCTTCGATCTGGTCCATGTCTCAAGGCCTTGCACGCGCCGCAACAGGACCGACAAATTGCCGACTTGCATGACAGCCGGATGACGAGAGTGGAGACGCGGCGCGCGCCCGTCAGCGCGATGGCATTTCGTCGGCCCGAAGAATGTTGAGCCGCTCGCCGGGCTTCAGGCTGTGGGGCCGGTCGCGCACTTCCAGCACGGCCCGCTCGGCCTTCTCGACACAATCATCGAACTCGCCATTGCCGGCCTCGACCAGCGCCTGCTGAATGTCCCGCTCGGCGAAATAGCGCGAGACGTCGTCCGCCGGCAAGGTCGCCGCCTGCGCACGTGCCTCGGCCACCGCGGCGTCGCAGACCTCCTGCGTCGGCTCCTCGTCATGCGCCGATGCGACGACGGTCGTGAGGGCAAGAACGGCGAGAATCACGGCGGACAAGCGAGGCATCACGTCGGCGAACCCCAGGGCACAGGTTTCAAAGACGAAGCACCGGTTCGCAAACCGGCGCTCGGAGCGAGCAGGATCCGACGGGGCGGTATCGTCCCGCCGGATCGATGCCGATCAATCAGTCGCGGTTGAAGGCCCAGCGACCCCAGTGGCCCCAATGGCCCCAATGATCCCAGTCGTGCCAATGGTGATGGTCGTGAGCCAGCTTTCGCGCCAGCTCCTTGTTCTTCTCCACCAGCAGCTTGGGCGCATCGTACGGACGGACGAAGATCGGGTTCGCATAGAACCAGACGTTCGACCAGGCCTGCACGTCGTTGGTCACCTTCTTCACGCCGCCGACCGTGCCGAGGTGCGACGGACATGCCGGATCCGTGCAACTGACGGTGGCGTTGCTGGCATCGAGCAGCGGATTGCCGGCGCTGTCGGACACGTTCGGCGTGGCCGGCGGAATGTTGGTGCCGCGGGCGCGGATGTAGAAGGGAGTCTTGCCCGCGATGAAGGTGGTCCTGAAGCTGAGCCGGACCGAACCGTTGCGCAGCTTGCGGCTCTGCATCTTGGTCGCCTGGATCTGCTTCGCGATCTTGGCCGAGGGGTTGTAGACGATGGCCGCGCCCGCGACACCGCTAGCATTGGCCACAGCATAGCCCGGGGCGCCCGGCGCGATCGGGCCGGTGATGTCACCGGTGATCAGATCGACGTGGTCGAGCGACGGCTTGTTCAACGGCTGCTTGATGCCGACCGGCAGCAGCAGCGGATTGTTGAAGCTGTACGGACTGTTGTTCGACGCCGGAACGGTCATCTCCATCTCGAGCGTGACCTTCTCGCCGGGACGCACGACCAGCGTCTCGCCCATCGTCTTCCAGTCGTCGTCCCACTCCCCCTTCGCACGGAACTCCATGTCGGAGTCGATGATGTCGGCGTTGACCGAATAGGAGTTGCCCGAACGCATGCCGTCGATGATGGACTGCTGGGAGAAGCGCCGCTCGTTCGGCACGTACAGCCTGGTGTACTCGCCGGGGATGAAGTCCGCCGTCGTGCTGGGATCGCGCGCGCCATAGACGCCGCGGCTGTGCCAGTCCGAGCTTTGGAACAGGAAGAAGTTGCGGCCTTCGCCGAGCAGACCGTCCCACAGCCCGCCAACCTTGGCGGTGTAGACGCCCTGCATGCCGTAGGTGCCGCCGCCGACCGCGCCCGAACCATAGGAGCCTGAGCCGCCGTTCACGCCGCCCTCGGCCATGTGACCCGGGGCTTCGATGCCGAACGCGACCGTCGGGCCGGCATTGTTGAAGTCACGGAAGTGCTCGATGTTGTAGCCGGCCGAGCCGTTCGCGTTGAACGGTCCTTGCCGCTCGGTATGGGTCGGCACCGCGTATGATTGCAGCGGATGGTTCGCCTGCAGCCAGGCGATGCCGGCAACGGCCTTCTGGTGACCGGCCGTGCCGGAATTGTTGACATTGTCCTTCCCGGCCCAGACCGGGTTGTTGCTGGCATCGACCGGACCGATCGCGTCAGTGTCCCCGCGGTCGAAGCGATATTCGAACTCGGCCATCTTGTCCGCATTGCCGTAGCCCCGCGGGTTCTGGCCGGCGATCACCGCGACGTCGCCATGCTCGTGGCCGGGCAGGATCCACTCCAGGCCCTCGACCAGCACCTTGTTGTAGGTCGCGGTGCGATTTACGATGGTCGGATACTCGATCTCCTTGATCGACTGCCAGCGCCACATCTTGGCGCTGGTGCCGGTGCCGTTGGGCGTGCCCTTCAGACTGGTGATCGTAATGCCGTCGATGGTCTTGCCGAGCGTCTGGCTCCAATACGTCGTCGTATTGTCGCCCGGGATGTTGGCGCTCGCATCGCTGAAGCGGCAATCGCGGTTGCCCGAACCGCCGTGGTTGCCGAGCGTGAACCAGTCGAGATCGAAATTGTTGCCGCCAGCAGCCGCGGTGCCCTTGCCGACCGAGCGGTCGATCGCATAGCCGGCTGCAACCGAACCGTCGGTGCAGGTGTTGTGGTTGTGCATGTCGCCGGCGACATACGGATTGTTCTTGCTCGTTTCCCCCCAACGCTCCCCAGCGTCGGCGCTCTGTGACAGGGCCAGCGAGACCGAGGCCGCTGTCAGCAGGATTGTCTTGGTAGATGGAACCATTATCGTCGCCCCTAAAGAATTCGATCGATCTCCAAACCGAGATGACAACGCGACCGATGCGCCGTCGTCATTCGCGGCGCGACCAAACCAAAACTCGGAGACAGTTTGTTGAAGGATTTATTTTTGCCGGTGCCTTCCCCACGAACATCGCGGTCTGCAGTCGTTGCGAAATTTTTGTGACACTGACGTTTGCCCGGTGACAACGGCAAGTGTGCCGTTGCATATACGCGCCGCGCAGCGAGCGCGGTCCGAGTTGTAAAGAACGTATGTCAGCCCCTGCCATGTCGAATGCGGCGCAGACCTTCGAGAGCGCCTCTGCACGCTCCAATCAGCAAGATGGCAACAGCTCTTCCCCTGCGCGATCATCATCCGTGACCGCCCTGCGCGGGCTCAGCAGGGAGCCACTCCTGCACTTCCTTGTTCTCGGTGGCCTGATCTTTGCGGCCGATGCCATCATCCACCCGCCGGCGAAGGACGAGAAGGTCATCACCGTGACCAAGGCACTGCGCCAGTCCTTCGTCGACACGTTCGACGAGGACAAGCAGCGGACCCCGAGCGAGGCCGAGCTGCAGAAGATGGTCGAGGCCTGGGTCGCCAGCGAAATCCTCTATCGCGAAGGCAAGATGCTCGGCGTCGACCGCGGCGACGAGATGATCCGCGACCGAGTCGCGTTCAAGCTGCAATATCTGATCTTCGATCAGGTGCGCGTGCCGCAGCCGAGCGAGGAGCAGTTGCGCGCCTGGTTCGCCGACAATCATGCGCGGTTCGACGAGCCCGAGCGTGTCAGCTTCTTCATGACGCCACCCAGCGACGAAGCGACGACGCGGCGCTACCTGGACGACATTCGCGAGCAGCGCGAATCCGAGGAGCTGCGCGATCAGACGCGCGCGGTTCTCGACCGACCGGTGCCGAGCCTGGCCGCCGGCTTCGGCGACGGCTTCAGCGACGGCCTGCTCAAGGCGCCCCTCCAGGAATGGACCTTGCTGCAGTCGAAGGACGGGTGGCACGTGGTTCGTCTCGACGCCCGGACGCCGGGCGCTCCGGCGAAACTCGAGGACGTCAGCGCCGAGGCGGCCAAGATCTGGCACACCGAAGAGACGCGGAAACGGGCATGGGAGGCGGTGAGCCGGCTCAAGGCCAACTACACGATCAGGTACGAGCCGTGACCAGCGCGCGCGCCCTGCTCGCCATCGTGCTCGCGCTCGCGGCGCTGCTGCCTGGGCGGCCGGCGGCTGCGCATCAGGCGACGATCGCCGTGCTCGAGTTTCGCGAGATGCGCTCCGGCGTCTATATCGGGCGATGGACGACCTTGCCGAAGGATGGCGTCAACCGCATCGATCTCAAGATGCCCCCGCATTGCTACCTGCGCCTGCCGGAGCTGAATTGCGGCGACAAGGGCCTCGTCGGACAGATGACGATCGCCAATCTCGGCGAGGACATGTCGGCAGCCATCATCCGTGTGACGTCCCTGGCTGCAGAGACGCGCAGCTACACGATCTCGGCGGCCAATCCGGTCGTAACGGTGCTCGGCACCGACGCGCCGACGCTCGAGACCTGGCTCGAGCTTGCGAAGACCTATGTCAATCTCGGCATCGACCACATCCTGCTCGGCGCCGATCACCTGCTGTTCGTGCTCGGGCTGATCTGGATCGTCCAGGGCGGCTGGCGCCTGCTCAAGACGATCACGGCCTTCACGATCGGCCACAGCGCCTCGCTCGCCGCAACGGCGTTCGGATGGATCGGCGTTGCCGAGGGGCCGCTCAATGCGTGCATCGCGCTCAGCATCGTGTTCGTCGGCGTCGAGATCGTCAAACAGCAGCGCGGCGAGACCGGGCTGACCGCCCGCTATCCATGGGCCGTCGCCTTCAGCTTCGGTCTCGTGCACGGCATCGGCTTCGCCAGCGCGCTGGCCGGGCTCGGGCTCGAGCGGCGGATCCTGCCTGCGGCGCTGCTCTTCTTCAATGTCGGCGTCGAGATCGGACAGATCCTGTTCGTGCTGCTGGTGCTGGCGCTGATCTGGGCGCATCGCCGCCTCGGCGCGGCGCTGCCGCGATGGGGCGCCGAGCTGCCGGCCTATGCGATCGGCTCAGTGTCGATGTTCTGGTTCCTGGGCCGTCTGGTGCGGGTTCTGGCGGCCGCATGATGACGAATGGGACGTACATGATCGCGCGCAAACTCCTGCGCACCGTGTTGGGTGCGGCGCTGCTCTCGCTGCTGACAGCGAATCCGAGCCTTGCCCACGAGCAGACGGGCGTCGGCGGCGGGCTGGCCAGCGGCCTGCTGCATCCGTTGACCGGGCTGGATCATCTGGTCGCGATGGTTGCAGTCGGCATCTGGGGCGCGCAGCTCGACGGCGCTGCGATCTGGATCCTGCCGGTCGTCTTCCCGTTGGTGATGGCGTTCGGTGCCGTCCTGGGAATCCTCAAGATCGGGCTGCCCGTCCCGGAGCTCATCATCGCGCTCTCGGCGCTGGTCCTCGGGCTTGCGGTCGCGCTGCGCATCCGTGTCCCGTTCGCGGTTGCGGCCGTCATCGTTGCGATCTTCGCCATCTTTCATGGCCACGCGCATGGCGTCGAGCTTCCGACGGCGGCGAATCCGCTGGCCTATGGCTGCGGCTTCGTGGTCGCGACCGGGCTTCTCCACGCCTGCGGCATCACCATCGGCGCGCTCGCGCGCTGGCCGTGCGGAGAGCGGATCATCCAGGGCGTCGGGGCAGCCATCGCCGCGCTCGGCGGCTACTTCCTGGTCGCCAGCCTGGGAGTCGCGGCATGAGCACGTTCCGCAGGACGGCACTGCTCGCATCGGTGCTGCTGCTGACGCAGGCGCAGATCGCCGATGCCCACATCGTATCGGCCCGGCTCGGCGACTTCTACGCCGGCGCCCTGCATCCGCTGCTCACCCTGCAGGACGTCGTGGTCTGGGTCGCGCTCGGATTGCTGGCCGGCTCGCTCGGTACGGCGAGCGGACGCTGGTTGGTCGTGGTGTTTCCGCTCGGTCTGTGCACGGGGCTTGCGCTCGCCGCCGGATCGGGTGTCGCCCCGGCGTCGCCGCTCGTCGACGCCGCGACCATTCTCGTTCTCGGGCTGCTGCTGGCGGCGGCCCTGCGCATTCCCGTGACATTGCTGAGCGCGATCGCATTCGTGCTCGGCGTGATGCGCGGCGCCGCGAACGCCGGCGAGCTCGTGCCGCAGACCGACCGACTCCTCTACGCCGCCGGTCTCGCCAGTGCAGGCTACGTCGCCATCACCCTGGTGATGGCGCTGGCGGTCACCTTCAGGCGTCCTGAGACCGAGCCGGTGTCGAGCTGGCGCGGGATCGCGGTGCGCGCGGTTGGTGGCTGGGTCGCCGCGATCGGCCTGATGATGGCGGGACTATCGCTCGCAGCCTGAGCAGGCTTATGCTCGGGCGATCCGACAACGCTAGTCCCCACATCGCGTGACGAACGCCATCAACATTCTCTCCATCCTCGTGCTGCTCCTGACCTGCGCCGGCCTGATCTGGACGGATCTGCGCAGCGGCCTGCTGCCGGACTGGATGAATGCGCTGGTCGCCGCCAGCGGCCTTCTAAGAACCGCGGCGCTCGTCGATCTGCCCGAGGCGCTCTGGAATGTCGCCGGAGCCGTTGCCGTCGGTGTGGCGCTGCTGCTGCTGCGCCACCTCTACGCGGTGGCCCGTGGCCGCCAGGGACTGGGCCTCGGCGACGTCAAGTTTCTCATGGCAGCAACGTTCTGGGCCGGCCTGCCGAGTCTGCCGATCCTGCTGCTCATTGCCACGACGACAGCACTCGCCGCGGCGCTCGCGCTCTCCGTCACGGGCCGCCGGCTGACAGCTCAGACGGCGCTACCGTTCGGCCCGTTCCTCGTCCTCGGCCTGCTCGCCGTGCTCGCCCTGCAGGCCACCGGGAGCGAATTGCTCGTGACCTTTTGATTGCGGTGAGCCGGGGAACTCAGCGCGCCCGCCTCGCCATCCGCTCGCGTCCGCCCGGCGGCGCGGGCGGGGTCGTCGGTCCCGCCTGCACATCGCCGCTGCCGGCTGTGCCGAGCTGCGGCATCTGCAAGGTGACTGTCTCCGGTGCCTTCAGCAGCGAGGCCTCGCGCGGTCGCAGCGACTGCAGCACCCACCCCTCATGCGAGGCGCCGACCCGCAAGCGCAGCGATGCCTGCGACGAGGCATCGACGAAGATGCCGAAGCTCTCCTCATCCCCGATGACCGTGCCCACGAGTTGCAGGTTTGGTCGTTCCGGCTCTCTCGACGGCGGAGGCGGCGGCGCTTGCATCACCATGACGGGTGCGGCAACCGGCGGCGGCCGGCGCGAGGCCGAGAAGATCGGACGGTCGCGCGTCGCCGAGAGAGCGCTGATGGGAATGTCCCACAGCGGATTGGCGCTCGTGCCAGCCGGGACTTGCACGCTGGCAGCAGCGGCCGGCCGGTTGGAATCGAATGGCGCGGCCTGGACAGGCGAAGCAGGCTCGAGACCATCCGCCGTCTCGCCCCACGCCCGGCCGAGCGAAGCTATAAGAATGCACACGGTAGCAACGGTGACGAGACCTGAGCCGACGAACGATTGCATCACATTTTTCCTTGCCATTGGCCCGACACGGTGACCAGCACCGTCAGCCGCCCCACGCCGCCGGCGGCAGCCGCCAGCGGCTGCTGCACGTGCAGTTGATCGACGAAGAGAAACGGCAATCCGGCTTCGAGGTCATAGAGCAGCTGCTGCAGCGCCGGCTGTTCGAGCTCGCAGCTGGCGACGACGCTGATCAGGTTGGCGTTGGTGGTGGCGCGTGCCGCCGGCAGCTCGACCTGGGTCGACAGCACGCTGCCGCCGACCTTGCTGATCGCCTCCGTGAGGCGCTGCACCAGCGCCGCGCCCGCGATGGTGACCGTTCGTCCCTCGACGAACACCGATCCGCCCGGAGCCGTCGCGCTGCCCGCGGCCGAACTTCCGCCCGGCCGTTTGCGTCCGGAAAACTGCGCCAGCTGCGCGTTGGTGTCGTTGAGCTGGTCGCGCTTGGCGACGAGATCGACGACCGCTGCAGCACCAAGCCAGAGCAGCGCGACGATGGTCACCGCATAGAGGATCGCAGAAGCGGCCGGCGAGTTAACAAAGATTCGGCGCAGCGATGTCGACCAGTTCATGCCCGGTCTCCGAAATAGGCATTGATGCGCGCCTCGATATGGAAGCGCTCGCCCGCTTCCCCGGCGATGCGCGTCGTCGGCGCGTAGAAGGTGGCGCGGCTGAACTGCGGCGATTGCTCGATCAGCCCAATCAGCGCGGGCGCATCCTGGGTCAGGCCGGAGATCTGCAGCCGATCGTTCTCAATATGCATCTCGACGACATACGTCCCGTCGGGCAGGATCTTCGACAGCGTGTCGAGCACGATGACGCTGGCGGGGCTGGTCTGCTTGCGCTTGGCGAGCAGCCCGTCGGCAGCGGTGGCGCCCATCGCGGGCCGCAAGGCGGCACGCAGCCGCGCGACCTGCGCCTGCGCATCTTCGAGCTCGCCATCCACATATCCGCCGATCAATGTCGTCGTGATCAGCAGCATCGCGGTGGTCGCAGCCATCGACAGCCAGCCGAGCTTGAGCACACGCCCGAGATCGCGGCCGCCGGCGAGCGACGAGCGCAGCGACGTCTTGAAGATCTGGATGGGGGCGGCATCGGGTGAGCCTGAGCCGACGTCGGTCGTGATGACGAGCTTGGCGGCGCCAACCTGATCGGCCAAGGCGAGCAAGGGCTGGACCAGAGCCCGCGGCGTCGCCGCGAGCGTCAGTGCGATCCGGTCATTGGCAGTGCGCGGGGCGCTGTAACCGTAGAGGACCTGTTCGAGATTCCACGGCGTCAGCCTGCCGATCTGGGTCCGGATCATGCCGTCGAGAAACGGCTCGGCCTGCTTTGGATAGTCGAGGGGGCGGATCAGGACGCTCTCGGCGGCAAGATGAATCTCCAGCGCGGCGCCGCGCAGCGTTCGCAGCCACTCCGGCGAGAGCCCGACATGCGCTGCGCCCGCGGCCGGATTCACCCTTGCTGGCGCCAGCGTCGGTTTCGCCTTCGGCGGCGCCTGCACCGTCATGACGACGGTTTCTGGCTGATCGTAGCGGATCAGGATCCGCGGACGTCTGAGCTGCCGATCGGCCACGGCTTCGATCGCTGTCGCGACGCTCGCCGTCCACACCGTCAGTCCGCGCTCGATCGCTTCGGTCAGCTTCATGGCATTCTCCGCGCCTGAAGCGCTCCCCTCGGTTGCGGCCCGTCGTCCTGGCGCGCCAGCAGCCGATAAGGCTCCTCGCCTTCGCCGGGAACGATCACCGCCGTCGCCGCATGACGAAGCCCGCGCGCCGGACCGACGACGATGCGCAGCCGATAGGCCTTGCTCTTGCTCTTGCCCTTGGCCGCATCCTTCGCGGCGGGGCCCAGCGTCTTGGCGAGCGTATCGGCATCCTGTGACAGCGACGCCCGCACGTTGAGGAAATCCTTCAAAATCAGCGGTGTCATTCCCGGCAATGCGGCAACGACTTCCGGCGCCGCGATCGTCGGATCGATGCCGGGAGAGCCGTTGAAAACGGTCACCAACGGAAGCACCCGATCGACCAGCGATGCGGGAATGCCGAGGACTAGCGACAGCTCGCCGACATGCGCGAACGGCGCCAGGCGCGGGACACGCTTGAGACCGGCCGCCGCATAGCGCGCCTCCTCCGCCTGCACCTTGGCTGCATCGGATGGCTTGGAGCGCCAAGCAACCACCCGCTCGGCATGATCCTTGGCAGCGTCCCGGTCGACGCCCAACGTGACGAAGAGATTTTCGAGCATGTCCTCCGACGCGGTGTTGAGATCGATCCGCGCCGCTTCGTTGACGAACGAGACCGCAATGTCGTTGCCTGCAAGCGCCAGCCGAAAACCGCCCTGTCTCAGCCGCTCCTCGTCCTTGGACAGCAGCAGACGATAGGCCGAGAGTTCGATGGCCGCCGAGATCAGCGCATCGGCCTCGACCGCCTCGTCTTCGAGCCGCAGCAATCGCGCCGAGCTTCCCAATTGCTGCGAGACGACCACGACGAAGGCCGCCAGAGCCGCAAGCATCCACAGCGCCGCGATGAGGATGAAGCCATCCTGCACGCCGCGCCCGTCGGCAGAACCTCTGGTGACGGAAGGGGCCGGCATCAATCGATCGGCTCGCTCTTGTTTGGTTGCGGCGGCTCGGCCGCGGCCGGCTGGTTCGCGGTGCCGCCCGCTCCCGTATCGGCAAAGCCGCCGCCCGGCGCATCGACCTGAATACGGACAGCGCTGACGAGAACCGCGGCGCCGCCGCGGCTGTCGTCGTACACCGTCATGCGAACGGCGGACGGCAGCCTGGTCGCATCGCGCCACTCCGTCGTCCACGCCATCGTTCTATCAGCATAGGCGAACGACATGCGGAACGGCGCAGACAACAGCACCACGGGATCGCCGAACCGGAAATGCTCGGTCACTGGCTGGCCGACCGACACCAGATCGAACGCGGCACGCGATCGCCGCAGAGCGCGCTCGCCCCTTCTCCCTTCCTCACCGATGCGCACGACATCGAGACCATGTCCTGCATTGGGGCCGAGCTCGGCGCGTACGAACGTCGCCGAGACCTCGTCACCCACGAACAACGGCCCCTTCTGCGCGCGATTGGCCGAAACAAACTGCGCGGCGGCGAAATCATCGCCGACCCGCCGCAGCGCAGCGGCCACCATCTCCGCGCGCTGCACGCGATCCAGGCCACGCTTCCACGCCGGCAGCCATTGCGACGTCACTGCGGCCAGCGCCGACAAGACGATGCCGGCAATCGCGAGCGCGCCGAGCGCCTCGATCAGCGCGAAGCCCTGCTGTTGCGGCCGATCGGATCGGAGGATCATCAGCGCGCTCCTCGCGCGAGGCGGACCGTCTGCACATCGGCCATGGCGCCCGAGCCGGTCTTGACGCGCAAGGTCACCGCCTCCGGAATCCACCCGGTTTGTCCGGCCGGTTCATTCCAATCACCGCCGAGCGGCCTGACCTGCAGCACCACCGCGCCGGACCCGGAGCGCTGATCGGTGCTGCCCGGCTGCAGCCGGCCGCGATCGGCCAGCAATGTGGCCAGCGCCAGCCTCATGTCGGTGACGAGGGTGACATGCTGCTCGAGCTTGCGAACACTGGCCGCGTTGCGCGACACCACGGCACCGATGGCGATGATCGACACGCTGACGATGGCGAGGGCGACGAGCACCTCGATCAGCGTGAAGCCGGCTTCGCTGCGATCAGCGGTCTCAACCATTGGCGAGCGCGCGCGAGACAATGTCGATTCTCCCCGTCAGCCAATTGACCCTGATCTCCAGGCTCAATTCGGCGCGCGACAATGTGATCGCTCCTCCGCAGGACAGTCCGTCAGGAAAGAAGCTGATCGTCGCCAGCACCGGCCGATGCTGGCAGCTGCGCGGCAACGTTGCCAGAAACGCGACATCGTCGGGCAGCTTCAGCGCAGCCGCGCCGCTGCCGGAGCGGATCAGGCGGCGCGACGTGTCGATCTCGGTGTCGACGCGCGTGCCGATGCGCATCGACGAGGCACGATCCGACTTCAGGAGTGTCGCGGCCTGCAGCGCATAGGCCTGCAGCCGCGGCCGCGATGTCTGCCGCGGCAGGTAAGGCAGCGCGACGGACGCCAGCAGCGCGACGATCGCGAGCACACAGACCATCTCGAGCAGCGTAAAGCCGCGCTGGCCGTTGTCACTCACTGCGCGCGCTCGTCTGGGTCTGCGTTCCCAGGACGATGTCCGCCGCCGTCCCGCTGCCGCCCTCCTGGCCATCGGCACCGTAGGACAGGATGTCATACGGGCCGTGATCGCCCGGTGCGCGGTAGACGTAGGCCGTGTTCCACGGATCTTTCGGCACGGCCCCGCCCCTGAGATAAGGACCGTTCCAGGTACTCAGTCCGGCCGGCCGTTGCGCCAACGCACCGAGGCCTTCCGAGGTCGAGGGGTAGCGGCCGGCATCGAGATAGAACAGGTCGAGCGCCGCCGAAAAGCTCTGCAACTGGATCCGCGCTGCCTTGGTCTTGGATTCGCTGAGATAGTTCAGAACGCGCGGACCGATCAGCCCCATGATCAGCCCGATGATCGTGATCACGACCAGCATCTCGACCAGCGTGAAGCCGCGCTCGTGTTCGCGCCCGGCCCTCGTGGACGGCTCGATCTGCGTATCCGATCTCATGTCGTTCTCCTTGATGTCGGTCAGCCGACCAGTTGCGTCACCGAAAGCAGGGCCGTCATGATCGAGACGATCAGGCCACCGACGACCACGCTGATGAGCAGAATGGCGGCGGGACCGACGATGCCGACGACACGGTCGAGTCCCCGTTGCAGCTTGGCTTCGTAGAACTCGGCGATCCGGGTCGACAGCGTCGGCAACTGGCCGGTTTCCTCGCCGAGCCGCAGCATGCGCAGCGCCATCGGCGGCAGCGTGTTGTCGGCCGACAGCGCCTGGGACAGCTTGCCACCGTGACGGACGCGATCGGCCGCCGCCGACCATGGCGCGCGCGACGACGTCACCGCCATCACGTCAACGAGGATGCGCAGTGCAGCGCTCAGATTGACGCCGCAGCCGAGCAGCAGGCCGAGATTGCGACAGAACAGGCTGGTCCGATAGAACAGCAAGAGGCTGCCGATGCCGGGCGTCACCGCCAGCACACTGGTCAGGCCGGCGCGAACCGCGGGCTGACGCAACAGCCACCAGCCTGCCGCAAGCAGCGCCGCACAGCCGAGCGTGATCGCAGCTGCATTGGCGCGCAGCAGATCCGACATCGTCATGAAGAAGCCGAGCGCGGTATCGGCACGGCCACCGAAGTCGCGCAGCACGGCGGAGAAGTTCGGCAGCACGGCCACGAGAAAGAACAGCATTACGCCGATCGCCGCGAGGAACACGAAGGCGGGATACTGCATCGCGTCGGTCAATTTGCGGCGCGTCGCCTCCGAACGCTCGCGTTCGCCGGCCAGCGCGGTCAGCACATGATCGAGCGTTCCCGACGCCTCCCCGACGCGCATCAGCGCGACATACATCGGCGAGAACAGCTGCGGCTGGGCAGCCGCCGCGTCGGCGAAGCTTTCACCGGCCATGATCGCCGCGCGCAGCCGCGCCACCACGGGACGCAGGCGGCCGATGTCGGAATCGCCGGACAACAGATCGAGCGCGTCGTCGAGTCGCGCGCCGGCCTTCAGCAGCAGGGCCAGATCGCGCGTGAACGTGGTCACCTCGGCCGCGGACGGAGCGCCGAAGGAAAGTCCGGACGCACCGCCCGTCCGCTCCTTCGTCTCCTCGACGGTTTCGATCGGCAGCAGCTGCAGATAGGAGATGCGCCGCTCGACCTCGCCGCGCGACGGCGCGTCGAGAGATCCGACGACGATTTCACCGGACTGCGTCAGGGCGCGATAGCGGTAGCTCGGCACGATCCACCTCACCGCGCCACGAGGACACGAAGCAGCTCGGAGGCCGAGGTGACGCCGGCGCGGCACTTGGCGACGCCGTCGTCAAGCATCGTCGTCATGCCTTCCCGGATCGCCAGCCGATCGATCGCGAGACCGTCGGCACTATCAGCGATCAGCTCGCGCAGGCTGCTGGTCAGCTCGAGCAGCTCGAATACGCCGACCCGGCCGCGATAGCCGCTCTGACCGCATCGCTCGCATCCCGTCGGATGCCAGGTGATGTCGCCGGGCACGAGGCCGAGATGACCGAGGCGCGGGTCATCGCGACACGCCTCGCCATCGAGAGGCTTCGGCGTCTTGCAATGGTCGCAGAGCTGGCGCACCAGCCGCTGTGCGATGACCGCGCGCAGCGTCGATCGCAGCAGAAAGCCTTCCACGCCGAGGTCGAGCAGGCGCGGCACCGCAGCCGCCGCGGTTTCCGTGTGCAGCGTCGTCAGCACCAGATGGCCGGTCAGCGCGGCATGGATGGCGACATGTGCCGTCTCGCTGTCTCTGACCTCGCCGACCATGATGACGTCGGGATCCTGTCGCACGAAGGAGCGCAGCGCGCTCGCAAATGTCAGCCCGATCGCCGGCTTGATCTGCGACTGATTGATGCCGGGGATCTCATATTCCACCGGATCCTCGACAGTGAGGATCTTGCGCTCCGGCGTGTTGAGCATGGACAGGATCGTCGCCAGGGTCGTGGTCTTGCCGCTGCCGGTCGGCCCCGTGATCACGATCATGCCGTGCGGCAGCGTGATCAGGCGCCGGAGCGCGGTGTCGTCGCACGTGGAGAGGCCGAGACGGCTCGCCACCAGCTGCGAGCGATCCTTCGGCAGGATGCGCAGCACCGCCGATTCCCCGTGCTGGGTTGGCATGATCGCAACACGGACGTCGATCTCGGCTCGGCCGGCGCGAATGCGCGCGGCCCCGTCCTGCGGCAGACGCCGCTCGGCAATGTTGAGACCGGCGACGATCTTGATGCGCGAGATCACCGCCTGCGGCAGCACGCCCGCAGGCGCCGCGATCGGACGCAACAGGCCGTCGACCCGCAGCCTGACCACGAGACCGGTCGAGAACGGCTCGATGTGGATGTCGCTGGCGCGCATCTCGACGGCCTTCTCGATCAGGTCGTTGACCGCGCGGACGACCGGCGCGCCGCTCGCGAGATCGCGCAGACTTTCGATGTCGTCGTCGCGGAGCTCCTGCGCCGGCGAGATCTCGGCCTCGTCGGAATCACCAAGTCGTTGGTCGAGGACGACGGCGATATCCTCATGCGAGGCGACCTTGAAAAGAGTCTGCGGGCCGAGCACCAGCTCGGCGGCTCGGCGCACCGCCTGATCGGTCGGGTCGGCCATCGCGAACACGGCGGCGCCGTCAGAGTCTTTGTATGGATAGCCGAGCACTTCGCGCAGGAAGCGATCGGAGAACTCACTCACCGCGGGCAGTGCCGCCATCAGCTCGCGCAGCGCGACGCGCTCCAGTCCGGTGAAGCCGGCAACCTCCTCCGCGAAAACGTCGGCGGTCAGGCCGAACCTGTCCCAGAGCGCGATCTGCGTTTCGCCCGCAGCTCCGCCTTCGCCCGCCGCCAGGGGATGGCGCTCGCGAAGATAGGCATGGAATTGGGTCGACAGTGTACCGCTCATGGCGTGATCCGGGTGGCGCCCGTGCCGGCTCTACGTCTCGGCACGGCGCAACTGGCGACCGACGTTATCGATCGCGAACATGACGGCTGTACGAATGTGGACGGCGCGGACATTTCCGACACACATGTCGCGCAAAGGCGGGCGGCATCAGGCAAAGATACATAAGTGTCACATTGGACCGCTATGCAGGCTGCGCGGTCGAACGAGGCGCGATCCTGGTTCGGCCGATCAACACGAGTAGATCGGTAAGTCCATGTTTCGTATCGGCAATCGAAGCCAGTCCGCTGCGGTTGTCAGACATGCCTGGTTGCTGACCATCGCGGTGCTGCTCGCGTCCTGCAACATGGCAACGCTCAATTCCCAGGCCAGCGCGCCGGCCGATGTCGACGTCATCGACAAGGTGCGCTCGCTCGATATCCTGCCGCGCGACAATGGACCGGTCGCATCGATCCAGGGACGCCCCGAGGTCGAGCGCGCGAGCGCGCGGACCTATCAGGGGACCACGGTTCAGGAGGTCGCCGAGGTCAGGCCGCTTCCGGCGGCCGATGGCAAGGGCTATGACCTCGATTTCGAGAACACGCCGATCGCAGTGGTCGCGAAGGTCGTGATCGGCGACATCCTCGGCGCGGGCTACGCGATCGATCCCCGCGTGCAGGGCAGCGTCAGCCTGGTGTCGGCGCGGCCGGTGCCGAAATCCGACATCCTGTTCGTGCTGGAGAGCGCGCTGCGCCTGTCGGGCGTCGTGCTGGTCCGCGAAGGCGGCGGCTACAAGCTGACTCCGCTCGGCGACGCCATCGGCGCCGGACGCGTCGACGGCGAGGCCGGCCGCGCCGAGCCCGGCTACGGCGTCTCCGTCGTGCCGCTGCAATATGTCGGCGCGCAGACGATCCTCAAGCTGATGGACAGCTTCGCGACCCGGGCCGGCAGCGTGCGCGCCGACACCACCCGAAACCTGCTGCTGATCCAGGGCACAGGAGCCGAGCGACGCTCCGCGATCGAAACAGTGATGAGCTTCGACGTCGACTGGATGCGCGGCCAGTCGGTCGGCATCTTCCCGGTCAGCAATTCGGCGCCGGAGCCGTTGATGGCGGAGCTGGAGAAGATCATGGATTCCGGCGAGAACGGGCTGAGCCAGAGCCTGGTCAAGCTACAGGTCGTCAATCGCCTGAACGCGATCATGGTCGTAACGCGCAAGCCGGCGCTGCTGCAGAGCGCGGCAACATGGATCCGCCGGCTCGATCAGGCCGACTCCGGGCGCACCAGCGTCCACGTCTACCGGGTCCGCTACGGCGACGCGCGCCAGCTCGCCAAGGTGCTCACCGACATGTTCGGCGGCGCCGGCTCGTCCTCCACCGACGGCGCCGACGGCCAGACCGCGCCGGGGTCCGACGGCACGACGACGTCGGTCGCCGATCGGCTCTCCTTCAATACCAATGCAGCCGGCTCATCGAGTTCGAGCGCCAATCCGGCGAGCCGGTCCCAAGGCGGTGGTCTCTCGAACATGTCATCTTCGAGCACGTCGTCCTCCAGCAGTACGCCGTCCTCGACCGGGCTGGAGCCACGCAGCAGTGGTGCTGGCGGAGGCCAGGCCATCATGCCGAATGTCCGGATCACCCCGGACACGGTGAACAACTCGCTGCTCATCTATGCCGACCGCGAGAACTACCGCATCATCTCCAGCACGCTGCAGCAGCTCGACCAGCCGGTGCTGCAGGTCGGGATCGACGCCACGATTGCCGAAGTGACGCTCACCAACGAGCTGTCCTACGGCGTGCAGGCCTATCTTTCGAGCAAGGTGCTCGGCCTCGGGACCGACAAAGGATCGATCACCAATACGCAAGCCACGTCGGTGGCCACGGCCACGACATCCGCGGCGACGACGGCCTTGATCAACCGCGCTCTGCCCGGCTTCAACTTCCTGATCGGGCACGAAGCCTCGCCCAACATGATCCTCGACGCACTCCATACTGTCACCAGCGTCAAGGTGCTCTCCAATCCCTCGCTGGTCGTGATCAACAACCAGACCGCCACCCTGCAGGTCGGCGACGTCGTGCCGGTATCGACCGGCAGCGCGACCGTACTGTCGTCGAGCAACACGGTGGTCAACACCATCGACTATCGCAACACCGGCATCATCCTGCGCGTCGTGCCGCGGATCGCCGCCAACGGCAATGTGCGGCTCGAGGTCGAGCAGGAGATCAGCAACGTCGCGGCCCAGACGGCGGCGAGTCTCACGCCGACGGTGTCGCAGCGCAAGGTCAAGAGCGCCATCTCCGTCGCCAACGGCCAGACCGTGCTGCTGGCGGGCCTGATCAGCGAGCAGCAGACCGGCAATCGCAACGGCATTCCGGGCTTCGACGAGATTCCGGTTCTTGGCGACGCGTTCTCGCATCAGGGCAAGAAGGGCACGCGCACCGAGCTCATCATCTTCATCCGGCCGCAGATCATTCGCGACGGCAGCGATGCGCATCAGGTGGCAGAAGAACTCCGTTCCAAGCTCCGCGGATCAGTCGGAGCGAGCATCACGGATGATTTGCGTGTCCGCACCACCCGTTGACCCCAGCCAAGTGATCCGGCCGACGATGGGGCGCCTCGCCATCGCCTGCACCGCAGCCATCCTGCTGCTGGGAGCACTGGCCTCGCCCGTTCGCGCCGATTCGGTCAGCACCGCACGCATCGCCTATGCGCGCGGCGACTTCGTCCGCGCCGTGCGCGTGCTGACCCCGCCTGCCCTGCGCGGCGATCCACGCGCTCAGGCGATGCTCGGCTTCATGTATGAAAACGGCTTTGGAACCCCGCAGGCCTACGAGGTCGCCAGCGATCTCTATTGCCAGGCCGCCGCAGCCGGCAATCCGTTCGGCCAAGCGATGCTCGGCCTGATGTACGACAAGGGTCATGGCGTTCCACAGAACGTCGTGCTCGCCTACAAATGGCTGAACCTTGCTACCGGACATGCCAAGTCGATCCAGCGCAGCTACTTCCTGCGGCTTCGCAACGCCGTGGCCTCGAAGATGTCGGCCAGCCAGATCGCCCAAGGCCAGGCCCTCGCGCTGGACTGGGTCCCGGGCCAGCTCTGACCGGCATCGCCGATCGGCGATCTTCTTCAGAGTTCAGAGCGAGCCGGCTTCCTGCGGCGATGGGTGAAGGCCCGCCGGCATGTGATGCCGGGCCTGCACGATGCTGCGCCGTGCGTCTCCTGCATCTACGCAAACGCGCGTCTCGCGCGCATTTCACAAAACCGAAGCAAGACCGACACCACGTTGCAATTTGTTGCCGCGATAAATTGCCGCAGGCGAGCAGCCATTCGTAAGCGCGCGCCACCACCCCACTCCGTCCGGAGATGTCATGACCAGAACAGTCACGCGGTCCAAGGCGCTCGCCCTTGCGACCACCGCCGTCTTCACCGCGACCAGCATCGCACCAGCCTTCGCCGGCGCGGCGACCAGCACCCCGATCGAGCACGTCATCATCATCGTCGGTGAGAACCACACCTTCGACAACCTGTTCGGCACCTACAAGCCGAAGGCTGGTCAGGCCATCGACAATCTGCTCAGCAAGGGCATCGTCAACGAGGACGGCACGCCGGGCCGGCATTTCAAGAAGGCGGAACAGCGGATCGGTCGCGACGAGGCTCGCTACAGTGCCGAGACGGCGTCCACCGGCGCCTACGCAACGCTGCCGCAGCCATACACCACATATGGAATCGGCCTGCCGCAGAACGTCCTCGACACCCGCTTCCCGGCCAATCTTCCCAATGGTCCGTATCAGATTTCGAAATACGTCTCCTACGCCGCCTATACCGGCGATCCGGTGCACCGCTTCTTCCAGATGTGGCAGGACATCGACGGCGGCAAGCACGACAAGTTCGTGTGGGTCGAGCAGACCATCGGCACCGGCTCGAACGGACAGCCCTATCCGGCCGGCGGGTTCAACCCGATGGAAGGCGCCATCTCGATGGGCTTCTACAACATGAACCCGTTCACCGATGCCTCCGGCAAGGCCCAGCCCGGTGACGCGCCGTTCTTCAAGCAGCTCGCCGACGAATATGCGATCAGCGACAATTATCATCAGGCCATCATGGGCGGCACCGGCGCCAACTTCCAGGCCCTCGTGACCGGCCACGCCGCGTTCTTCACCAATCCCGAGACGCTGAACGGCGCCCCGGCTGTGCCCTATGCCAACCAGATCGAAAATCCGGATCCGGTTGCCGGCACCAACAACTACTACAAGCAGGACGGCTACAGCGGCGGCTCCTACGTCAACTGCGCCGACCCAAGCGCCCCGGGCGTGGCCGCCGTCAACGAGCAGCTTTTCAAGAACGGCGTTACCAGCAACAGCTGCGCGCCGAACCACTACTACCTCGTCAACAACTACAGCATGTACTGGAACCAGAGCAGCGCCAAGCCCAATGCGCTCGGCTCCGACAAATTCGTTCTGCCGCCGCAGAGTGCGCCGACCATCGCTGACGTGATGACCGCGAAGGGCGTGTCCTGGAAGTACTACAGCGCCGATCGCGGCGACGACGCCACCACCTTCGCCAAGAGCGTCGACGGCGTGCCGCTGCTGTTCCACTCCTATTGCGGCATCTGCGACCCGCTCACCGGCTTCAACAAGATCATGACGACTCCGACGGAGGAAGCCAAGCTGCAGAACTACGGCGCATTCGTTAAGGACGTGCAGAACAACACGCTGCCCGCAGTGTCGTTCGTGCGTCCGTTCGAGGCGCTCGCCGGGCATCCCGCCGATTCGACCACCGACCTCTACGAAAAATTCCTCGAGGCACTGATCAATCGCGTCAAGGCCAACCCCCAGCTCTGGGCCAAGACTGCGATCTTCATCACGACGGACGAGGGCGGTGGCTACTACGACTCCGGCTATGTCCAGCCGGTGGACTTCCTCGGCGACGGCACCCGCATTCCCTTTATCCTGGTCTCGCCGCTGGCCAAGAAGGGCCATGTCGATCACACTTACTACGACCACGTCTCCCTGCTGAAATTCATCGAGCGCAACTGGCGGCTGCCCACGGTCTCCGCCGTCAGCCGCGACCGTCTGCCCAACCCGATTCATGATCGGGACGACAACCGCTACGTGCCGAAGAACCGTCCGGCGATCGGCGACCTGATGAACCTGTTCGCCTTCGGCGATAACGATGGCGATCACGATCACGACGGCGGCTGGCATCATCACGACCACGGTGAGCACGGATACGGCGACGACCGCTGATCGACGGGAGTCTGCCGCTGTCAAGAACAGCCCGCCGCACACGTTGCGGCGGGCCTTCTGTGCATTGTCCGCGGCGGACGACATTGATGGTGCACCGAATTGCAACATCGTGACGCCGTCAGCGGATTGTCAGCCGATCGTCACGCCCCCGTTATCGACCCTCCGCATCGTCCCGCCGCCGCTTGAATGAAGCGGCGCGGTGCAACCGAGGTCTTGGGGGATCTTGCAGAATGTCACTTCGACCATCTTTCAAATCTGCCTTTCACGAACTGCTCACATTGTCTGTCACGATGTTGTTGCTCGCGTTCGCCGCTGCCGCGCCAAGCCTCGCGCACGATCACGGCTTCGACGACGATGACGACAGCTACGCCATCGGTCTGTGGGGCGACCTACCTTATTCCACGCTGCAGGCCACCGTCGGCGTCCCGAACCTGATCGCGGACATGAACGCCCACCGGCTGAAATTCACCGCGCATGACGGCGACCTGAAGCAGGGCTCCAATTCCGCCTGCGACGCCGGCCTCTACGCCCAGGCGCTCGCCTTCTTCGACAGCCTCGAGGCGCCGGCCATGTTCACGCCCGGCGACAACGACTGGGTCGATTGCGATCGCCCCTCGAATGGCGGCTTCAACTCGCGCGACCGGCTCGACTACGAGCGCAAGGTGTTCTTCTCGACGCCGTTCTCGCTCGGCCAACGCAAGCTGCGCCAGGAGGTGCAGACCGATCCACTGTGTCTCAGCGCCAACGGCACCAAGGTCGGCTGCGTCGAGAATCGCCGCTGGACCGTCGGCCGCGTGACCTATGCGACGCTGAACATCCAGGGCTCCTGCAACAATCTCTGCGACACCAATCCCGATCCGGACGAATACAACGCGCGCAACGCAGCCGTGATTCTCTGGATGCAGCAGACCTTCGCAGAGGCCAAGAAGCGCCATTCCGCTGCGGTGATGTTCATCACCCAGGGCAACCCGGGCTGGGACCAGGCCGATCCCACGCGCGCGCCGCTGCGCGATCCCAAGACGCTCGCCGAGACGGACGGGCAGCCGGACGGCTTCATCAGCTTCCTGACCGCGTTGCGCACTGAGGTCGAGACGTTCCGCAGGCCGGTCGCCTACGTCCATGGCGATTCGCACTACTTCCGGATCGACCAGCCGTTCCTCAACAGTGCCGGCCAGCGGCTGGAGAACTTCGTTCGTGTCGAAACGTTCGGCGACAATCAGGGCAACGGCAACAACGACGTGCGCTGGGTCAAGGTGACCGTCGATCCGCGCAGCCGCGACGTGTTTTCCTTCCAGCCCGTCACGGTGCCGGCGAACCGCACCGCCGTGCCGGCGCCGACCCGCAACTGAGCCTCATGATGATCGGGTCGTCCAGCTTGGCTGGGCGACCCTTGTCTTTCGCCGAGTTCTGAAGTCGGACTCAACCGAGCGACCGCAGCCAGGCCAGCCGGGCGATCGCCTGCGACGCCAGCCGCTGCATCAGATCGAGCCGGTCCGGTTCGGTCGCTCGCTCCGCATGCTCCAGATACGCGTCCGCGAGCGCCTCCGCCAGCACGGCTGCATCGGCTTGCGCGAGCCCAGCCGGCAGGCGCAACAGGTCCGCAACCTCCGATGCCATTTCCGAGGCTTCCTGTGCAAGCTCGCGCACGCGATCCGCCGGGCGGCCAGCGGCGCGCGCAGCCATCGCGTCGAGCAACTCGGCGAGTCGACGCTCCAGCCGGCCGGCGTCGATCGTGCCGGCGTCCGACGCCACCGACGCCGCGCGCCTGGCGTCGGTCTCAAGATGATAGGCACGGCGCCGCTCCTTGCGCAGCGTCGCGACATGACCGAGTTCCTCTCGCGCCATGGCCTCGGACGCCCTCTTGACCTCGCGATCGTCGGCAAATGCCGCGAGATAGGACCAGAACGCGAAAGCCCGCTCCTCGTTGCGTACCGCCATCGACAGCGCGCGGTACGGCGTCATTAACCGCGAGGCCTGGATTTCGCGCGTCGCGTCGGGCTCAAAGGTCTCCGGCGGCTGCCAGCGCACCAGCGACGCATCGGGGGCACGCCCCGTTCGTGCTTGCGACCATTGCGCGACACTGTCGACATGCTCGCGCTCGGCCGCGGCCAGCCTCGCGAAGACGGCGGCCAGATCGAGCCGGCCTTGACGCTGCATCTCTCCGGACAGCTCGTCGTAGCGATCGGCCGCCTCCTGCTCCATCGCATTGGCGAGCGCGAACAGCTCGTCGATCGAATGCAGGTTCCCGGCCGGTTCCGACTTGAGCGAGAGCGTGCGTGTCAACAACATATAATGGTCCGCCTGATTGTCCTGGCTTGTTTGATCCAGCGCAACGTCCGTCGGATTGCGACCCACTAGACAACCGGCACGATAAGGAGTCAATTTAGCCTGGCTCTATTTGCTCAGGGATTGTCAATGGCGACGATCCTTCCTTCCCCGAAACAGTCCTGACTGGAATACGGCCCCTTCGCGGGCCGGCCGTTCCGCTTGAGGTGATCATGGTTGCGAGTGATGTCGCCACCAATCGGTGGCGCATGCCTGCTATCCTGGTAGCAATCCTCATCGGGCTCTGCGCGATCGCGGCCCCGCGCGCAGCACATGCGGCCGGCGATCTCGCAACCTACCTCTCGAAGATCACGCCGGGTGAGCTGTTCCCGGATGCGGATCGTTTCGGCGTGCCGCAAGGCGAGCCGCCGATCATGCCGGTGTATCGCGGCGATCAGCTCAAGGGTTACGTCTATCTCAACTCCGATTTCGCCAATTCCGTCGGCTATTCGGGCAAGCCGATCCACATCCTCGTCGGCATCGATCCCAAGGGCGTCATCACCGGGCTGAAGCTGGTCGATCACAAGGAGCCGATCGTGCTGATCGGCATTCCCCAGCCACGCATCGTTGCCGCACTCAACGGCCTGCTCGGCAAGGACATGATGCCGATTGCGCAAGGCGCGGAACATGCGCCGCAGGCCGACATCGTCTCAGGTGCCACGGTCACCGTCCTGGTGATGCACGACAGCATCGTGCGCGCCGCCACGCGCCTGATCCGCAGCGGCCGCATCGGCGCCGGCTCGGCGGCGAGCGCCGCCACAGCGCAGCCGGGCGTGACCAAGACGGTCGATCCCGACCAGAGCGAGATCCGCGACTGGAGCAGCCTGCTCGGCGACGGCTCGGTGCGGCGCCTGCATCTCAGCATCGGCGACGTCAACGACGCGTTCGCCAAGTCGGGCAATGCGGCGGCCGCGCAAAATCCGGAGCCCGGCGATGCCGGCGACACCTTCATCGATCTGTATGTGGCCATGGCCAGCGTGCCCACCATCGGCCGCAGCCTGCTCGGCGACGAGGGCTATCAGCGACTCAGGCAGCGATTGCAGCCCGGACAGCAGGCGATCGTCGTCGCCGGCGACGGCGTCTACTCGTTCAAGGGCTCCGCTTATGTCCGAGGCGGCATCTTCGACCGTATCGAGGTGCTGCAGGAGGGCGGAAGCACACGGTTCCGCGACAAGAACCACATGCGACTCGGTGCACTGGCCGCCGCCGGCGCGCCCGCCCTGCGCGAGATCGGACTGTTCGTCACGCCGCCCGAATTCACGCTCGACCCGACCGAGCCATGGCAGCTCCAGCTCCTGGTGCAACGAAGCACAGGAAGCCACGACAAGGCGTTCCTGACATTCGATGTCGACTACACGGTGCCCGACGCCTACTTGAAGCAGCAGACGCGCCCCGCTGTGTCGGCAGCGAAGGGGACGACGGCACGTCCCGCCCCGACCACGGCGCAACCGGTCGCCGACGACACCGAGGAGCCGTTATGGATGCGCATCTGGCGCTCGCAGACGATCTCCATCGGCATCACCGCGCTGGCGCTGGCCGCGCTCACAGGGATCTTCTTCTTCCAGAACGTTCTGGTGCGCCGTCCCCGGCTCTACACCTGGGTCCGCCGCGCCTATCTGCTGTTCGTGCTGGTCTGGCTCGGCTGGTACGCCAACGCCCAGCTCTCGGTCGTCAACGTCGTCACCTTCGTCAACGCGCTGCTGACCGGCTTCCATTGGGAGTTCTTCCTCGCGGCGCCCTTGATCTTCATCCTGTGGGCGGCAACGGCGGCTGGACTGCTGTTCTGGGGCCGCGGGCCATTCTGCGGCTGGCTCTGTCCGTTCGGCGCGCTGCAGGAGCTGACCAACACAGTGGCAAAATGGCTCAAGGTGCCGCAGATCACGGTACCCTGGGGGCTGCATGAGCGGCTGTGGCCGATCAAATACATCATCTTCCTCGGCCTGTTCGGCCTGTCGCTCTATTCGGTCGCGCTCGCCGAGCAGGTCGCGGAGGTCGAGCCGTTCAAGACCGCGATCATCCTGAAATTCTCGCGCAGCTGGCCGTTCGTGCTGTATGCCGCGGCGCTGCTCGGCATCGGCCTGTTCATCGAACGCTTCTTCTGCCGCTATCTCTGCCCGCTGGGCGCCGCGCTCGCGATTCCCGGTCGCATCCGCACCTTCGAATGGCTGCGCCGCTGGAAGGAGTGCGGCTCGCCCTGCCAGCGCTGCGCCAAGGAATGTCCGGTGCAGTCGATCCATCCCGAGGGACACATCAACGTCAATGAGTGCATCTACTGCATGCATTGCCAGGAGCTTTACTACGACGACCAGCGCTGTCCGCACATGATCCAGGTCCGGCTCAAGCGCGAGAAGTTCGAGGCGATGTCATCGCCGTCGATGCGCGCCGCCAAATCCGGTCCGAAGACCGTGATCACCCATGCCGGCCGGCCGACGACGGCGCCGGCCCAATCCAACGATCTCACCCATCCATCATAAGGAGACGACGATGGCGCACGACGACGACCAGACGAAACTCAGCCGCCGGCAGATCGTCGGCACCGCCGCACTGGGCGCGGCCGGCGTGGCTGGCAGCATCGGCCTCGGCAAGAGCATCGAGACGACACCGGCCGCGGCGCAGGCGCGAGCTGGACAGAGCGGGGGCAAGGCCGAGGTCGCGCCGGGTCAGCTCGACGAATACTACGTCTTCTTCTCCAGCGGCCAGACCGGCGAGCTTCGCATCGTCGGCATGCCGTCGATGCGCGAGCTGATGCGTATCCCCGTCTTCAACCGGTGCAGCGCCACCGGCTGGGGCCAGACCAACGAGAGCCGCAAGATCATGACCGAGGGGCTGCTGCCCGAGACGCGCGAGCGGCTCAAGGACAGGCTTGGCATCTGGATGAACGGCGACTGCCACCACCCACACATGTCGTTCACCAACGGCACCTACGACGGACGCTACGTCTTCATCAACGACAAGGCCAACACCCGCCTGGCCCGCATTCGCACCGACGTCATGAAGTGCGACAAGATCATCGAGCTGCCGAACCAGTACACGATCCACGGCATGCGTCCGCAGAAATTCCCGCGCACCGGCTACCTGTTCTGCAACGGCGAATATGAGGTGCCACTGCCGAACGACGGCAAGGTGCTCGACGACAAGTCGAAATACTGGTCGATGTTCTCGGCCGTCGACGGCGACACCATGACGGTTGCCTGGCAGGTGATCGTCGACGGCAATCTCGACAACACCGATTGCGACTACCAGGGCAAATATGCCTTCGCGACCTGCTACAATTCCGAGAAGGGCGTGACACTCGCCGAGATGACCGCGAGCGAGCAGGACTGGGTGACGATCTTCAACATCAAGCGCATCGAGGAGGCCGTCAAGAAGGGCGACTTCAAGGAGATGAACGGCGTTCCCGTCATCGACGGTCGCAAGGGATCGCCCTACACCCGCTACGTTCCGGTCTCGAACAGCCCGCACGGCCTCAACACGGCGCCCGACGGCATCCATGTCGTCGCCAATGGCAAGCTGGCGCCGACGGTCACCGTGATCGACGTCCGCCTGATCGACAACCTGTTCGACGACAAGATCAAGCCGCGCGACGTCGTCGTGGCCGAGCCGGAGCTCGGCCTCGGGCCGCTGCACACCGCCTTCGACGGCCGGGGCAATGCCTACACCACGCTGTTCCTTGACAGCCAGGTCTGCAAATGGAGCCTCGATCTCGCCAAGCGCGCCTTCAAGGGCGAGAAGGTCAACCCGATCATCCAGAAGCTCGACGTCCACTATCAGCCGGGCCACAACCACGCCTCGATGGGCGAGACCAAGGAAGCCGACGGCAAATGGCTGCTGTCGCTGAACAAGTTCTCCAAGGATCGCTTCCTGAATGTCGGCCCGCTCAAGCCGGAGAACGACCAGCTGATCGACATCTCCGGCGACAAGATGGAGCTGGTGCATGACGGCCCGAGCTTCGCTGAGCCGCATGACGCCGTGATCGTGCACCGCTCCAAGCTCGAAGGCCGCGTGACCTCGATCTGGAAGCGCGACGACCCGTTCTTCGCCGACGCCCGCAAGCAGGCCGCAGCCGACGGCGTCACACTGGAGAGCGACGCCAAGGTGATCCGCGACGGCAACAAGGTGCGCGTCTATATGTGGTCCAGCGCGCCCGCCTACGCGCTCGAGAAGTTCGAGGTCAAGCAGGGCGACGAGGTGACCGTCTATGTCACCAACATCGACGACGTCGAGGACCTGGTGCACGGCTTCTGCATCGTCAACTACGGCGTCAACATGGAGATCGATCCGCAGCAGACCTCGTCGGTGACGTTCATCGCCGACAAGCCCGGCGTGTACTGGTATTTCTGCACATGGTTCTGCCACGCCATGCACATGGAAATGCGCGGACGCATGCTGGTCTCGCCGCGGAACGCGTGAGCGATGCGGCGCATGCGCCATATCAAGACTCTGGGGCTGGCGGCGCTCGTCGTCGCCGGCCTGCCCTTCTACGCCCGGGCGGCGTCTCTGCAGGTCGGAGCTGACAACACCGACCTGCAGGCCCTGCTCGACCGCGCCGCCGACGGCGACGAGATCGCGCTCGCCACCGGCACCTATCGCGGACCGCTACGGATCAGCCACCGCTTGACGCTGGCTGGTGCTCCGGGCGCCGTGATCAGCGGTGGCGGCGAGGGCAGCGTCATCACCGTGGCGGCGCCGGGCACCGTCATTCGCGGCCTCGCCATCGACGGATCCGGCCGCGCGCTGGAGCAGATGGATTCCGGCATCTTCGTCGAGCAGGCCGCGCACGACGCAGTGATCGAGAACAACCGCATCGAAGGCAATCTGTTCGGCGTCTATCTGCATGGATCAGCCAACGCCATGGTCCGTCACAACAGCATCATCGGCCTGCGCGCGACGCGCGGCGGCGTCACCGGCAACGGCGTCTCCGTCTGGAACGCGCCGGGCGCCAAGGTGATCGACAACCAATTCCGGTACGGCCGCGATGGCGTGTTCGCCATCACTAGCCGCAACAACGTCTTCAGCGGCAATCGCTTCAGCGACCTGCGCTTCGCGGTCCACTTCATGTACACCAACGACAGCGAGATCTCCGGCAACGTCTCGACCCGCAACATCATCGGCTATGCGATGATGTTCTCCAAGGCGCTCGTCGTGAGGGATAACATCTCGGATCACGACCGCGACCGCGGCTTGCTGTTCAACGCGGCCAATGGCTCGCAGATCTCCGGCAACAGCGTGATCGGTGGGCTGCAGCCGGCAGAGCGCTGGGCCACCGCCGAGAACCGCGGCACCGACGAAGGCGTGCCGCAGGCCGATGCGAGCACGGCCACGCCGACCGCCGGCGCCCGTCCCGGTCCCGAGAAATGCGTGTTCATCTACAACACCAACAACAACCATATCACCGACAACTGGTTCGAAGGATGCGAGATCGGCGTTCACTTCACCGCCGGCTCCGAGGGCAACGACATCAGGGGCAATGCCTTCGTCAACAATGCCAGCCAGATCAAGTATGTCGGCACCCGCCATCTCGACTGGTCGAAAAACGGCCGCGGCAATTATTGGAGCGACAACCCGGGCTTCGACCTCAACGGCGACGGCATTGCCGACACCGCCTATCGGCCGAATGATCTGATCGACCGCGTATTGTGGACCGCGCCGGCCGCCAAGGTCCTGATCAACAGCCCGGCCGTGCAGGTGATCCGCTGGGCGCAGGCGCAGTTTCCCGCGATCCTGCCCGGCGGAGTCGTCGACAGCCATCCCCTGATATCGCCGCCGGCGCGCCGCGCCGCTGCAGAAAGCAGGCCCCGATGACCGCGACAATCCATGTCGCCGACGTGATCAAGCACTACGGCAAGGTCGAAGCCGTGAGGGGCGTCTCGTTCGATCTCGCCGCCGGCGAGATGGTGGCGCTGATCGGCCACAACGGCGCCGGCAAGACGACGCTGATGAAGATGATGCTCGGGCTGATCCGCCCCACCCGCGGCACCATTGCCGTACTCGGTGAAAATCCAGCCGCCGGCGAGTTCTCCTCGCGGCGTCGGCTCGGCTATCTGCCGGAGAACGTCGCCTTCGATGCCGCCCTTACCGGCCGCGAGACCCAGACCTTCTACGCGCGGCTCAAGCGCGAGCCGGTCGGACAGGCCCTCGAGCAGCTCGACGTCGTCGGACTAGGCGATGCCGCAAAGCGCCGCGTCAACACCTACTCCAAGGGCATGCGCCAGCGCCTTGGGCTGGCACAGGCGCTGATCGGCCGCCCGCGCGTGCTGCTGCTCGACGAACCGACCAGCGGTCTCGATCCGGAGCTCCGCCAGACCTTCTACGAGGTGATCGAGCGGCTCGCCGCCGAGGGCACGACGGTGCTGCTGTCATCGCATGCGCTGACCGAGCTGGAGGAGCGGGCCGGCCGTGTCATCATCATGAACAAGGGACTCAAGGTCGCCGACGGCACGCTCGACGAACTGCGCCGCCTCGCGCGACTGCCGACCCGGATCCGGGTCAAGGTCGCTGACCTGCCGCCATCCGGCCGGCCCTCGTGGCTGCCGGAGGCGACTTCCTATCGCCGGGTGAACGGCCACATCGTCGAGATCGACGCAGCGCCGGACGAGAAGATCGAGCTGCTGCGTCTGGCGACGGCCGACGCCACCGCCGTCCAGGATCTCGAGCTCATTCCACCCAGTCTCGACGAGCTCTACGCGCATTTCCTGCGCCACGCGGAGCACCCGCATTGACCAGCGTGATCACCATCGCCGCGAAGGAAATCCAGCAGGCGATCCGCAATCGCTGGGTGCTGGCCTCGACCCTGCTGCTGGCCGGACTCGCGCTGTCGCTGACCTTCCTCGGCAGCGCGCCGACCGGTACCGTCGGCGCGCGAGCGCTCGATGTCGTCATCGTCAGCCTGTCGAGCCTGACCATCTTCCTGATCCCGCTGATCGCGCTTCTGATCTCGCACGATGCCATCGTCGGCGACATGGAGCGCGGCACCATGCTGCTGCTGCTCAGCTATCCCGTAGCGCGCTGGCAGGTGCTGCTCGGCAAGTTCCTCGGTCATCTCGCGGTGCTCGCCTTCGCTACCTGCCTCGGCTATGGCGCCGCCGCGGTGGCGCTGCTGATCGCCGGCAGCCACTTCGACAGCGACGGGCTCGCGGCCTTCGCGGCGATGATCGGCTCCTCCGTTCTGCTTGGCGCGGTGTTCGTCGCAATCGGCTATCTCGTCAGCGCCGTCGTGCGCGACCGCGGCACCGCAGCGGGTGTCAGCATCGGCCTGTGGCTCGTGCTCGTCCTGATCTACGACATGGCGTTGCTCGGCCTTCTGGTGATCGATCAGGGCCGCAACGTCTCCGGCGGCGTGCTCAGCGCGCTGCTGCTGCTCAATCCGACAGATGCCTACCGGCTTTTCAACCTGACCGGCTTCGCCAATGTCAGCCTGTTCTCCGGCATGGCCGGGCTCGCCGGCAGCAGCACGCTGTCGGTGCAGGCGCTGCTCGCGGCGCTGGTGCTGTGGACGTTGGTACCGCTCGCCGGCGCCGCGCTGGCCTTCTCACGGAGGGAGCTATGAAACGCCTCGCTTTCGCCTGCGCGCTCATCGCCGCCTTTGCTCTCGGCGCCTGCAACGACAAGCAGGCCGCCGCGCCGCCGCCGCCGATCAAGCTGACGGCGGAGGCGATCGGGCATTATTGCGGCATGAACCTGCTCGAGCATTCCGGTCCCAAGGGACAGATCTTCGCCGCCAGCCTGATCGAGCCGGTGTGGTTCTCCTCGGCCCGCGACGCCATCGCCTTCACGATGCTGCCCGACGAGCCCAAGGACATCCAGGCGATCTACGTCTCCGACATGGGCAAGGCCGCGAGCTGGGACAATCCAGGTGCCGACAATTGGGTCGAAGCCCGCAAGGCGGTGTTCGTGATCGGCAGCCGACTCAGAAGCGGCATGGGCAGCGACGAGGCGGTGCCGTTCTCGGATCGGAGCGCCGCCGAGCGCTTCGCGGCCGAGCACGGCGGACGCATCGTCGGCTTCACCGATGTGCCGCGCGACTATGTGCTGAGCTCCCCCGACGACAACGCCGGCACGAACGAGCCGGGCCACAAGGACACGACTGAGGTGCGACGATGACAAATCAGCTCTCGCGTCGGCGCTTCATCCGCATCAGCGCCGCACTGGCGGGCCTTGCGATCGCACCCTGCGGCAGGCAGGCGGCCGGCAGCACCGCTGGCCTCGTCGAATGGCGCGGCACGTTGCTCGGCGCCGTTGCCACGATCAAGCTTCATCACCATGACCGGCGCGAGGCCGAGCGGGTGATCACGGTCTCGATCAGCGAAGCACGGCGACTCGAGCGCCTGTTCAGCCTTTATCTTGAGGACTCGGCGCTGGTCACATTGAACCGCACCGGCGTGTCGGTCGCACCGGCGCCGGAGCTGGTCGACATCCTCACGCTCTCGCAGCGCTACGCCGCGTTGACCGACGGCCGCTTCGACCCGACCGTGCAGCCGCTGTGGACGCTCTATGCTGATCATTTTTCGCGCCCGCATGCCAATCCCGACGGGCCGCCGCAAGCGGCCGTGCAAGAGGCGCTGGCGCGGGTCGGCCATCAGCGGCTGAGCGTCAGCCGCGATCGCATCGTCATGCCGCGCGGCATGGCGCTCACCCTCAATGGCATCGCGCAGGGCTATGTCACGGACCGGATCGTCGAGCTCCTGCGCAGCGAGGGCGTGCAGCACAGCCTGGTCGACATGGGCGAAGCCCGCGCCATCGGCGCGCGGCCGGACGCTCAGCCCTGGGAGATCGCAATCGCCGATCCGGACATTCCCGACCGGACCGCTGCACTGCTTCCGATCATCGATCGCGCCGTATCGACATCGGGCGCCTATGGCTTCCGCTTCGATCCGCGAGGCTGCTTCAATCATCTGTTCGATCCGCACGACGGCGGCTGTGCGCAGCGCTATCGCAGCGTGACCACGGTCGCCGGCAATGCAACGGCGGCAGACGCGCTCTCGACCGCCTTCAGCCTGATGTCGGAGCCTGAGATTCGTGCCCTGCTGCCCCGCACCGAGGTCGAACGCGTCCACCTGATCGACGCGACCGGAGCGACAGTCGAGCTTGTCGCTTGAATTAGCGGCCGAATCAGTCGAGAGCGCGGCTAGAGGATAACGGTCGCCGGTCGAAGGCTGCACCGCTTGCTACTAGGACCTGATGCGCGCCGTGCGGCTGCCTCGTCAAAACCGTGCGGCCATCTCCACGAGCCGCCTGTGCGCCCGCTCACGCGCCACGCCGGTGTGCGCGGCCGGCCCGCTGGTCGGCCCGATCGCCACGAAGTGCAGATCGCGAAGCCCCATGAAGCGCAGCGCCTCGCGCAAATAGGGCGTCGCGAGGTCGGTGCGCCCCCGGCTGATGCCGCTGGTGAAGTCGCCGCCGCTGGCGAGGATCACCAGCGTCGGACGATCCTTCAGAAGTGGCAGGTAGCCGCGCGACGGATCGAAGCGAAAGGTGAGGCCCGGCTGATTGATGATGTCCAGCCAGTGCTTGAGCTTGTAGGGAATGCCGAAATTCCACATCGGCGTCGAGATCACGACGCGCTCGGCCAGATCGAGCCGCACCGCCATGCGCTCGGCCACCGCGAACGCCTCCCGCTGGCCATCGGTGAAGGCGCGTCCGCCCATGCGGGCATACTTCGCCTGCAAAATCTCGCCCTCGAACTCCGGCAGCTTCTCGCGCCACAGATTCATCTCGTCGACGTCCCAGCCCGGCCGCGCCTGCCTGAAGCGGTCGAGGAAGGCGTGCGCGCCGGCGCTGGATTCGGAGTCTGCTCGCGGCGAGGCGACGAGATGCAGCAGCTTGGGCATGTCTCACCCCAGCGCCCTGATCACTGCGTCGGCCCTGGTCACGACAGCAACGTTCTGCATGGCGAAGTTGATCGACGCATTGTGCCAGTCCGCGTTCATCGTCGAGCAGCAATCCTCCGGCACCACCATGAAGTAGCCTTTGTCGGCCCCTGTGCGCGTGGTGTGCTCGACCGACATGTTGGTCCAGGCCCCCGTATTGATGATGACGTCACGCCCGGTGGCCTTGAGAATGGTCTCGAGCCGCGTGCCCTCCCAGGCGCTCATCCGCATCTTCTCGACGACGAAGTCCCCGCTCCGCGGCTCCAGCCCAGCGACCGGCGCAGCCCCCCAGCTGCCACGCACCATCGCCTTGCTGTCGACCAGCCCCTCGAACAGCGGCGCATTCAAGGTCACGCCGGGCGCGCCGGGCTCGACGACGAACCAGACGTGGACGACGACGACACCGCGTGCGCGCGCGACCTCGGCAAGCCGGCGGACGTTGTCCACGACGCGCTGCTGCCTGGCGTGACCGGGAGCCCCGGAATCGGCAAACGCGCCGCCGTCCATGATGACGTCGTTCTGCAGATCCTGGATGATCATCGCGCAGCGGCGCGGATCGAGCTGCATGTCGCCCGACGCCAGCAGCGGCGCCGATGGCGCGCCTGCGGACGTCGCGCTGGATGGGGACGAGCCCGCCGCAGCCTCCCGCGTCTGGGCCCTCATATAGGGCTCGTGGCGCGGGCCGACCTTGGTCGCGATCGCATAGACCGAATGCGTCGCGGTGAGATAGAGCGTACGAAAATCGGCGCCGCCCCAGGCGAGATTGGCGACCAGTTCCGGGACGCGCACCTTGCCGAGCAACTCGCCGGTGCGCGCATAGACCCAGACGCCGCCCGGCGCGGTCACCCAGACATTGCCGCGCTGATCGCATTTCATGCCGTCGGGCACGCCGGGCTCCAGCTCGGAGCGGATGCCGCTGGCAAACCCGCGCCCGTTCGACAGCGCCCCGTCGCTACCGACGTCGAACACGCGGATCAACGCCTGCACGGTGTCGTTGACATAGAGCAGCGCCTCGTCCGGCGAGAAGCACAGCCCGTTCGGCTGATCGAACAGATGGCGGTCGACCAGCAGCCGCGGCGGACCGCCGCCCGGCGGCACCCGGTACACGCCCTGAAAGCCGAGCTGGCGCGGCCGCTCGACGCCGTAGACCGGCATGCGGCCATACCAGGGATCGGAGAAGTAGACCGCGCCGCTGGAGTGGACGCAGACGTCGTTCGGACTGTTGAGCTCTTGGTTGTCGACATGCGAGGCCAGGATCTCGCGGCGGCCATCGGGCCGCTCGCGCACCAGCGACGACGTCGCGTGCTCGCAGACGATCAAATTGAGGTCGGCATCATAGGTCATGCCGTTGCACTTGTTCGACGGCCGGCGCATCTCGACCACGCCGCGCTTCGCGTCCCAGCGGCGGCGGACGTCGGCCGGCATATCGGAGAACAGCAGGAAATGCTCGATCGGGTGCCAGATCGGCCCTTCCGTGAACTCGAAGCCGGTCGCGACCTGGGACACCGGTGCGTAGGGGTCGATCAGGCTCTCGAATTCAGGGTGCAAGGTCACATGGGTCATGGCCGATCCTCGCGCCGACTACGCCGGAAACCATTGCCGCTGCGGCAGCGACTGCACGATGGGACCCGGCACCTGGTCGTGCAACCGCCCTGTCACAACGCCGCCCTCGATCTTGGCCGGGCGATCATGCACCGGCAGCAGATAGCGGGAGCTCGACAGCAGCTTCTTGATCGCCGCCTTCTCGGCGCGCTTCGAGGTGCCGTGATTGCCGGTCGTGCGCGGCTCCGCGTCCTGGATCTCGTTGAACGGGGTCACGATCTGGTCGTTGAAGTCGTAGATCACGTCGCCGCAGATGGTGGCGATGCCGTCGGCGGTGTGGACGTGGATGTTCATCGAGCCTTCGGTGTGGGCATTGGCGGCGTCGCAATAGACCCCCGGCATCAGCTCGACAGGTCCGGTCAGCTCGAGATCGAGGAAGCGCAGCGCGCTCTTGGTGTGCAGCCGGTCGATCAGGTGCTTGATGTCCGGCGCCGGATATTGCGGGTGCATCAGCCCGGACACCGAATATTCGAGCTCGCGGCGGTTGAGCACGACCGTCGTGTTCATCGGGAACAGATCGTCCTTTCCCGCATGATCGATGTGCAGATGGGTGTGGCAGACATAACGGACGTCGCCCATGCGCACGCCATGCCGCGCCAGCTGGTTCTCGATCATGTTCTCATGGTACTGCAGCCCGCGCATGCCCAGCGTCTCCATGATCTGGTTGGAGCGGTAGCCGGTGTCGACCACGACCGGATACGGTCCGCCCAGGATCAGGAAGCCGAGCGTCAGCACCCGGCGGGTGCGGCCGCAGTCGCGGCCCAGCACGAGGAAGCTCGATTCGAGCTCGATATCACCATAGTCGAGAATCTTGATTTCCAGCGCCATGAGCGTTCCCGGTTGCTTTTGTTGTCGTTGCAGGCGGTATCATCCCAGCCGATAGACGCGGCGCGCCGTCTCTCCCATGACCTGCGCACGTGTACGCTTGTCGAGGCCGTGGATGGCAGCCTCATAGGCTGCCACCAGTGTGCGATAGTCGGTCCAGAGCTTCTCGATCGGAAAGTTCGAGCCGAACAGGCAGCGCTCGGGGCCGAAGATAGCGAAGGTCTCGCGTACGACATCGGCGACATCAGCGGGATCGTTGCGGCGGATGAAGGTGCCAAGGCCCGAGAGCTTGCTGACGACATTGCGGCAGGCCGCAAGCTTATGCATGCCGGCGCGCCATTGCTCGCGTCCCGCCGGCGACCGGTCCTCCAGCATGCCGGCGTGCTGGAGGACGAAGGTGACGGCCGGACAGCTCTCGGCCAGCGCCGCGGCGCCGGCCATTTGCCCGGCAAACACCTGCAGGTCGAACGACCAGCCGTAGTCGGCCAGCCGCGCCATGTTGGCGCGGACATTCCGTTGACTGCAGAGATCGGGCGATTCCGCGAACCGGTACAACGGATTCTCATGCCAGTGCAGCTGCATGCGAACGCCGCGCACCAGCGGATAACGCGCGAGCCGATCGAATTGCGGCCGCGCGTCATCAACGGCGAGATCGGCATAGGCGACGATGGCATGCGGATAGCCGTGCTGATCGGCGGTGCGCTGCACCCACGCGGCCTCCTCCTCGAAGCCGTCCTTGGTCCAGTTCGTCTGGACGTAGACCGATTGCGTCACGCCGCTGCCGGCGATGTCCCCGAGATATTCCTCGATCGGGTAGTCGCGCCGGATCGGCTCATAGGGCCCGAAGATCCGCGGCTGCATCGGGCCGACCAGCCAGGGCAGGTCGGCCTGGCGCCAGATGTGATGATGCGCATCGACATAGCCGGTCATGCCGCCCTCCTCTGCGCCAGCGACAACACATGCGCGACGATGGCCTCGTCCGAGCCGCCCGGCACCATGTCATCGACAAGTGGCGCAATGGCCTGCAGCGCTTCCGTCCGCGGCCTGAAGCCCGGCCCAGTCGCCAACGGCGTCAGCCAGCTCAGGCGCCAGGCGCGCAGCGACAGTTTCCACACGGCTTCGCGGAGCACTTGATGGTCACCCCGCTCCAGCCCGTCCGAGATCACCAGAACCGCCGCGCCCCGCGCATAGATCGAGAATCGCGGCACGGCGAGGAAGGCCTGCAGCGCCTCGCCGATGCGCGTGCCGCCGTCCCAGTCGCTGACGAGATGCGAAGCCGCCAGCAGCGCCTGCTCGCGCCGCTTCAGCCGCAACGGCCGCGTGACCCGCGTCAGCCGCGTGCCCAAGGTGAACACCTCGGCCTGCGGCACCGCCTGGACCAACACATGAGCGAGCCGCATGTTGTCCTCGGTCCGAGCCTTCATCGAGCCGGAGACGTCGATCAACAGCAGCAGCCGGCGCAGCCGCGGCCGGCGCCTCAAGCGCCGCAGCGACAGCACCTCGCCATCGCGCCGCACGCTTTCACGCAAGGTTCGGCGCAGGTCGACGAAACTGCCGCGCCGCGCGCGCATGCGCCGATGGCCTCGCCGCTTCGGTAGCTTCGCACGCGCCTGACGCGCCAGAAGCTGCAGCGGACCGCCTCCCGTGGTCGCACTCAACCGACGCGCAACCAACGCCTCCGCGCGCGTTGCCGCCAGACCGGACTCGTTCTGGTCCTGCGCAATGTCGGGATCGACGGCGCTGTCGCCCTCCTCCTGCAGCCGCACGACATCGTCCTGCCTGTCGCTCTCGCTGAAGGCCGTCGCCTCGGCGACACCAAAATGGACGTCGAACAGCAGCTTGTAGGTCGCGAGCCGCTCGGGAGGCGGCGCGAGGGTCGCCGTCCCGGCACGGCGGATATCCTCGATGCTGACAGGCCCCAGCAGTTCGATCGCAGCGAGGAAGGCGGTGGTCTGCTCCGGCGCAATTGCGAAGCCGTTTCGCCGCAACAGCGCAGCGAATGTCACGAAGATCTCAGTCGCCTGCGGCAGGCGCGCCTCGCTCATGTCATCGCCTCCGCGAGCAGGGCATCGAGCCGAGGCGCGATGAAGGACAGATCCTCCTCGTCCTTCAGCGCTACGCCGATCGAGCGCCGGAAGGCGTCGGGCCAGCGCGCGCCGGTCTGGTTCAGAAGCGTCGCGGCCTCGGCCCAGTCGACCGCCTCGGCAATGCCGGGCGCCTTGCTCAACGGCTCACGCCTGAGCTTCGCCACCGCCGCCACGACGGCGCGCGCGGTCGCCTCGGCCACGCTGGACGCGCGCATCATCACGATCCGTGCCTCGCGCTCTGCATCGGGATAGTCGATCCAATGATAGACACAGCGGCGGCGCAGCGCTTCATGCAGCTCACGGGTCCGGTTCGAGGTCAGCACCACGATCGGCCGCTCGGCGGCGCGGACCGTGCCGCGCTCGGGGATCGAGATCTGGAAGTCGGACAGGAATTCGAGCAGGAAGGCCTCGAACTCCTGGTCGGCGCGATCGATCTCGTCGATCAGCAGCACGGTGGCGTCGGGCGCGCGCAGGCAGGCCAGCATCGGCCGCTCGATCAGGAAACTCTCGCCATAGATGTCGATGCTGTCCTCGCCAGCCTGGCGGATCGCGAGCATCTGGCGCGGATAGTTCCATTCGTAGAGGGCAGCGGCCGCGTCGATGCCCTCATAGCATTGCAGCCGGATCAGCTTGCGGCCGAGCACCGCGGCAATCGCCTTCGCCGCCTCGGTCTTGCCGACGCCGGGCGCGCCCTCCAGGAGCAGCGGCTTGCCGAGCGCGAGCGCCAGATAGGCCGCGGTCGAAAGCCCGTCATCGGCGAGGTAATAGGCCGCACGCAGCGCCTTCTCAAGCGCCTGCGGCGAGTCGATGCCGACGATGTTGCTGCGAACCACCATGCGCCGTCACCGTCGCGTCTGCGGCCGCGCGCCGCCCTGGGCCTTGATCGCGCGCAGCACCTTTTCCGGCGTGATCGGCAGCTCGTCGATGCGCACGCCGACCGCATCGAAAATCGCGTTCGCGATCGCCGGCAGCACCGGATTGGCGCACATCTCGCCGGGGCCCTTGCCGCCGAACGGGCCATCCGGCGCCGGCCGCTCCAGCACGGCGATGTCATGCGGACAGATGTCGCCCGGGCCCGGCATCAGATATTCGACGAAGTCGCGCGGACCTTGTTTGGGATCGGGATAATACGGCTCGGTCGTCTCATAGAGCGCGTGGCTCATGCCCATCCAGGCGCCGCCGACCAGTTGCTGCTCGACCAGGCGCGGATTGAGCGCGCGCCCGAGCTCAAAGGCGCTGTCCATCCTGACGACGCCGACCTCGCCGGTCTCGTCGTCGACCTCGACCTCCGCAACCAGACAGGCATGCGCGTAGCAGGTCGCCGGCGACATCTCGCCGGTCTCGGGATCGACGTCGGACAGCGGCACCAGGAAGATGCCGCGCCCGGAGATCGTCTTGCCCTGGCGGAATTGGGCGGCGATGGCGACGTCCCTGACCGAGATCGAACGATGCGGCGCGCCCTTGACGTGGATGTTGCCGCGGCCGTCGGTTTCGAGATCGCTGGCGTTGACCTCGAGCTCCTCGGCCGCGGCCTCCATCATGACGCCGCGCGCCTCCTTGGCCGCCGCCATGACGGCATTGCCGACGCGATGGGTGCCGCGCGAGGCGAACGAGCCCATGCAGTGCGGCCCGGTGTCGGAATCGGCGGTGTCGACATACACGTCCTCGACCGGCACGCCGAGCGTCTCGGCGCAGATCTGCCGCGTGACCGACTTCATGCCCTGCCCGAGATCGATCGACGACAGCGCCACCGTGAACTTGCCACTGGGATTGGAATGCACCAGCGCCTGGCTCGGATCGCCGCCGAGATTCATGCCGATGGGATAGTTGATCGCCGCCATGCCGCGGCCGCGGTGCCTCGTCATGTCAGCGCCTCCTCGTGCCGAATACCGACGAGAACCGCGTCGCGCCGTGTGCGGGAGCCGGTGCCGGGCTCTGTGGGGGTGGTGACGGCGGCTCAGGAGGTGGAGAAACTGGAAGCCCTCGGTCGTAGCTCGTGCGCTGCTGCGCCGGCGCAGGCCGCGCGCTCACCGGCTCACGTGGCGTGGAGGGAACAGCCGCCCGCGCCCCGCCGCCATCCTTGCGCGATGACATGCGGCGGAACTCCTCGCGGATCGGCCATTTGGCCTTCTCGGCCGCGACCTGCACGCATTCGATCAGCGCCGTGTTCTTGGCCTCGCGGCGATGCGCCTTCATGTCGCCGTCGCGATAGGCGTTGAGGATGCGAAATTCCATCGGGTCCATGCCGATCAGATGCGCGAGCTTGTCCATCTGGCATTCGAGCGCGAAGTCCATGCCCGTGATGCCAAAGCCGCGCATCGCGGTGGCCGGCGTGCGGTTGGTGTAGACGCAGTAGATGTCGCCATGGACGTTCGGGATCGTGTAGGGACCGGGCAGGTGCGCGGCGCATTTGACCACCGCGTAGCTCGACAGCCGCGTGTAGGCGCCCGAGTCGAAATACGCGCGGATCTGGCGCGCGACGATGCGGCCGTCGCGCATCACGCCGTCCTTGACGTAGATGCGTTCGGCGCCGCGGGGCGGCCCGAACTGCATCTCCTCCTCTCGCCCGAGCACGTAGCGCACCGGGCGCCCCGTCAGCATCGCAGCGAGAATGGCGAGCGGCTCGGTCGGCGTGTCGACCTTGCCGCCGAAGCCGCCGCCGACGGTGCCGCCGATGAAGTGGAAGGTGTTGGACGGCAGGTCGAGAATCTTGGCGCAGGTGTCGAGCGAGAAGAACAGCGCCTGGGTCGAAGTGTAGACGACATAGCGGCCGTTGGTGTCGGGTGCTGCGATCGCGCCGTTGGTCTCGACCGGCGCATGCTCGATCGGCGACATCTGGTAGCGCTGTTCCAAGACATGATCGGCGCCGGCAAAGCCACGCTCGACGTCGCCAAAGCGCAGCTTCTGGTGGTCGTAGCGGTCGTGATAAGTGAACGTGTTCTTCGGATAGGTCTCGTTGACAACAGGCGCGCCTGGCTTCAGCGCCTCCTCGACGTCGAACACCGCTGGCAACGTCTCGTAGTCCACGCGCACCTTGGCGGCCGCCTCGTACGCCGCGCGCGGCGTATCCGCGACCACGGCAACGATCGGCTCCCCCTTGTAGCGTACCTTATCGACGGCCAGCGTCGGCTCATCGTCCTTGCCGAAATTGATCAGGCTGAGCAACGTGTTGAGGTTGCGCGGCACGTCGCTGCCGCGGATGACCCGCCGCACGCCCTCGCTCCGCTCAGCCTCGCTGATGTCGATGCGACGCAGCCGGGCATGCGGCTGCGCCGACCTCACGACCCTCAGATGCAGCATGCCCTGCAGCTTGTGATCGTCGAAATAGGTCGAGGTCCCCGTGACATGGCCCAGCATGTCCTGGCGCTGCGTGCCCTTGCCGACCTCGTTGAGATTGTCGTCGCGCTCGTCGGCGAAGATGTCCTTGCGCAGTTCCAGCATGGCGATCTCCCCTCAGGCGCTCGCGCGCAGCGACGCGGCTGCCGCCAGCACCGCATTGATGATCGGCTCGTAGCCGGTGCAGCGGCAGATGTTGCCGGAGATCGCCTCCACCACCTGCTCGCGGCTCGGCTGCGGGATCTTGTCCAGCAGCGCCTTGGCCGCCATCAGCATGCCCGGCGTGCAATAGCCGCATTGCGCGGCAAAACCCTCGGCGAAAGCGCGCTGCAGCGGATGCAGGGTCGGACCGCTCTTGATACCGTCGAGCGTCTCGACCGCGCGGCCCTCGACGGCTTCGGCGAGCGTCAGACACGACAGATGCGCGTCGCCGTCGATCAGCACGGTGCAGGCGCCGCAGCCGCCCTGACCGCAGCCGAATTTCGGCGTGACGTCGCCGATCATCTCGCGCAGCACGACCAGGAGATTGGTGCCGCCGTCGACGAACAGCGCGACGTCGCTACCATTGTGCCGGAACTGAAGTGGGGTCTTGGCCATGGTCTAGCTCTCCTGTCCCGACAGCAGCCGCCGCAGATGCACGCCGACCACTTCGCGGCGATACCACGCGCTCGCCAGCGAATTGTCCGTGGGTGCCGTTCCCTCGGCTGCCGCCGCAGCGGCGGCGCTGATCGCGCCGGCATCGAGCGGCCGGCCTTCGAGCGCGCGCTCAGCGGCCTTGGCGCGAACAGCGGTCGGCGCCATCGATCCCAGCGCGATCCGCGCGCCGGTCACGCGACCGCCGCTCTGTGGAAGATGCGCCGCGAGCGTGATCACCGATCCGCCCTTCGGCTTGATGCGCGCGATCTTGCGATAGCGGAACGCATCTGATGACGCCGGCCTGATGCAGGACACGGCGACCACCAGCGCAGCACCCTGGCGGTCGCGCGATTGCAGGAAATCCTCGATCGGCATATCCCGGACGCCAAAGCCGCCCTGCAGCGAGACCATGCCGTCGAGCGCCAGCAGCGCCACCGTGAAGTCGCCGAACGGCGCCGGCGCGAACAGATTGCCGCCGACGGTGCCCATGTTGCGAACCGCCGGGCCGCCGATCGAGCGCGCCGCCGGATGCAGGAAGGACAGCTCGCGCTCGGCCAGAACGCGGGCGAAGGTGACGCCGGCGCCGATCCGGATGCGCCCGCCCGTGGCGTCGATGCTCTGCAGCGCGCGATCGGTGGCGCGGATCACGGTGGCGATCGAGACGTCGCCTTCGTTGAGATCGCGCATGACCAGCGTGCCGCCGCCCAGATAGCGCGCGGCGCGGTCCGACGACAGCGCAGACGCAGCTTCGCTCGCGGCCTGAAACGTCTTCACCGTAACCGGCATCGATTCACCTCGTCCTCATGCCGCCTGCTTCAGATGCGATCGGATCGCTTCGAAGCCGGCTTGGTAGATGTCTTCCGCCACCATGCGAGTCAGCGCCTCGGCCTGTTCGGGCCGCGTCGTGAAACGGCTTTCCCAGTGCCAGAATGTGCGGTCGCCGTCGGTGACCGGCAGCAGCCGGACATGGGCGACGTAGTTGAACAGCTGTAGCGGCGTATCGAGCAGGCAATAGCTGAAGCTCTGTTCGAGATCGGACAGCGCCAGCAGCTGCTCACGCAGCTCTGAGCCATCCTTGAGACGGAAGCGCCTGACACAGCCGATCTTGTCAGACGTCTGCGAACGCTCGATCGCCGACGTCGCGACCGCCGGGTGCCAGCGGTCATGGCCGTTGAAGTCGCGCAGCACCTCCCACACGGCCTCCGTCGGCGCATCGATGATGGTGCTCTTGACGACGTGCGGCACGGCGTTAGCCTCCGAACGCGCGCTTGAGCGCATCGAAGCCGCCCTGAAACACGCCGCCGCCGATCGAGGCGACGAGATCGGCCTCGCGCTCCGGCGCGCAGTCGAACTCGGCGGTCCATTCCAGGAAGGTCTTATCGCCATCCGTGACGGGGGTCAGCCGCAAGGTGGCGACGTAGTTCGTCACCCCCATCGGCGATTCCAGAATCGAATAGGTGCAGAACATGTCGTAGTCGGACAGGCCGAGCAGCTTCTCGCGGATGCGGTCGCCGTTGCGTAAGCGGAAGTCCCTGACACAGCCGATCTTGTCGGCGGGCTCACCGCCCTCGATCCGGCTCTCCGCAATCGCCGGATGCCAGTTCGGCAAGCCGTTGAAGTCGCGGACGCGCGCCCACACCCGATCGTTGCGGGCGCTCACGACGGTGGAGACGTAGACCCTCGCCATGGTGCCTCACCCCTTTTTGCGCGGACCGCGATCCGACGGCGGCTCGGATGGGCCGCCGCCCTCACCCGCGCCACCTCCGGCATCCTTGCGCGCCGCGGTGTCCTTGCGGATCCCCTGCATGTCCCTGGCTTCGCGGATCAGGCCGGGCATCTTGGCGAGGCTGCCGCCCTCGACGCCGATGTCGGCGAGGATGGAGTCGATCAGCGGCGCCTGCACGCGATAGCGCAGCGCGGAGTCGATCACCTCGTCGGTCGCGCTGCGCCCGACATTGCCGCCTCCGCCATTGCCGTTCAGGCCGTCGACCTGGAGAATCCGGATGCCCTCGATCTTCTCCATCGGCTTGACGCTCTCGCGCACGATACCCTCGATCCGGTCGAGCAGCTTGCGCCTGAACAGCGAGTAGCGCGCCTGGTCGGTCAGCACATTCTCGGCCTCGTTGAGCAGCTTCTGCGCTTCCGCCTCGACAGCCGCGCGGACCCGCTCGGCCTCGGCGGCGATCCGGGTCTCCTCCGCCTGCTTTTCGGCAATCAGCACCTCCACGGTCTTGCGCCGGCGGGCGATCTCGCTCTCGCGCGCAGTGATCACCTTTTCCGTTGCCTCGGTGGCACGCGTGCGCGCCTCCTCGGCGGCGACCTTGGCCGCGGATTCCTCCAGCGACTTCTGATACAGCGCGATCGCCTTCTCCATCAGCGCCGTCTCGACGTCCTTCTCGCGGTTCACTTCGAGCTTGCGCAGCTCGCGCTCGCGGCCGATGCGGGCCTCGTCGAGACCGCGATCGGAGGCGATGCGGGCGCGTTCCACCTCCTCGCGGGCGGCGATCTCGGCCTCCTGCAGCGACTGCACACGCGCGACCTCGAGCTGCTCGATGGCGCGGCGGCGCTCCAGCCGGACAGCCTCCAGCGCCTGTTCGCGCGACACGTCCGCAGTCTCGACCTGCTTGCGCGCGACGATCTCGGCTTCCTTGACCTGCCGATCGGCATCGATGCGCTCAGCGCGCTTGGCGGCGAGCTCAATCACCCTGATCTCATCGGCGAGCTCGATCGCCTTCTTCTGATCGATGTTCAGCACCTCGCGCGTCCGCGACGAGGCGATGCGCTCAGCCTCCAGCGCCAGCTCGACCTCGATGCGGCGCCGCTCCACGGCCTCGCGCCGCTTCAAATCCGCGGCTTCGACGGCCTCGGTGCGCTGGATCTCCAGGCTCCGCGTCTCCTTCTCGGAGCGGATGCGCTTCTCGGCGACAGCCTGTTCCTGCGCGATACGGGCCGCCTCGATCGCTTCGCGCGAGGCGATGTCGGCCTCCTCGATGGTCCGGATGCGCGCGATCTCCAGCGCTCGGACGCGTTCCTCCTGCGCGATGCGGCTGGCCTCCGTCGCCTCGCGGGCGGCAATGCCGGCGATCTCGATCCCCTGGTTGCGCTCGATCTCCAGCTTGCGCGTGGCATGCTCCGCGGCGATGCGCTCTGCGGACAGCACCTGCTCACGCGCAATGCGCGCGGCTTCGACCGCCTTCTGCGCCTCGATCTCGGCCTCCTGGATGTTGCGCACCTGGGCGATCTCGGTGGCGCGCGTCCGCTCGTCGGAGCTGATGCGCTCCAGGTTCACGATCATGGTCTGCGCGATCCGCGCCTTCTCGGTCGCCTCGCGCGCCGCGATCTCCGCCTCCTCGATCGCGCGGGTGCGCTCGATCTCGCGGCGGCGTGTCTCCTCGTCGTTGGCGATGCGCGCATCCGAGACCACGCGATCCTGCTGGATCCGCGCCTTCTCCACGGCCTCGCGCGCCGCAATCTCGGCCTCCTCGATGGTACGCGTCCGCTCGATGTCGCGCTGGCGCACCTCCCGCTCGGATTCGATGCGCGCGGCATCGATCGCACGCTGGTTGGCGATCCGCGCCTTCTCGATGTCCTCGCGCGCCAGCAGCTCGCGCTCCTCGACCGCCCGCGTACGTTCGATCTCCCGCTGCCTTGTGTCGCGCTCGGCCGCGATTCGCGCCTCCGCAATCGTCAGCTCGTTGGCGATGCGGGACTTCTCGATCGCCTCCCGCGCCATGATCTGTGCCTGCTCGGCCTCGGTCTCGCGCAGCGCGCGCTCGCGCGCGACCTCCGTCCGCTGCAAGGCACGGCGCATCTCGATGTCGCGCTCCTGCTCCAGCCGTGCCGTCTCGCTCTCCCGCTCGATCTCCAGCGCCTCGCGCTCGGCTTCGAGATTGCGGGTGCGGATCTTGATCATCGAGTCCTGCTCGATGTCGTTGCGCAGCTTGCGCTTGCTCTCGATGTCCTCCATCAGCCGTGTCAAGCCCTCGGCGTCGAACCGGTTCGAGGGGTTGAAGAATTCGAGATCGGTCTGGTCGAGATCGGTGATCGCGACCGATTCCAGCTCGAGGCCGTTCTGGGCCAGCGCCTCGGCCGCCGCCGCTTTGACGCGCGAGACGTAGTCGCCGCGCTGCTCGTGCATCTGCTCCATGGTCATCTCCGCGGCGACCGCGCGCACGGCAGAGATGAACTTTCCGGACAGCAACGCGTGCAATTTTTCCGGCTCGAGGGTGCGGCGGCCAAGCGTCGCCGCCGCGATCGACACGGCCTCGCGGGTCGGCTGAACGCGAACGTAGAAATCGGCCTCGACGTCGACCCGCATCCGGTCGCGCGTGATGACGGCGTCCTGCCGCGCACGCGTGATGCCCATCGGCAGAACGTTCATGTTGACCGGCGTATAGTCGTGGATGAACGGCAGCACGAAGGCGCCCCCATTGATCACGACGCGCTCCCCCATGAAGCCGGTGCGGACGAAGGAGACCTCCTTCGAGGAGCGATGATACAGCCAGTTGACGATGTAGACGGCGACCACGATGACGACGATCGCGACGATCAGCCAAAGGATCAGCTCACCGATCAGAACCCCGGACATCTCATTCCTCCCTCGGTCTCCCGTCCGGCGAGCGCGGCGCCGTGCACCGTTGCTGCCGGATCTCGTGTTGTCGCCTCAGACGCGGCGTGGCCGCGAGCTGATCGCCTTGAAATGTCGCACCTGCTCCGTCAGCGCCCGCTCCACCGGCAGCCGCTCCATCGAGGAGGCGCCGTAGAAGCCGTGGCAGTTCTTGGTGTGCTTCATGATGAAGTCGGCGTCGGACGGCTCCGCGATCGGGCCGCCATGCGCCAGCACCAGGATCTCCGGGTTGACGCTGAGCGCAGCCGAGGCCCAGCTATCGATCAGGCCGGGGCAGTCATCGAGCTTGGGCGCGGTCTGCGCGCCGATCGAGCCGCCCGTGGTGAGACCGAGATGGCAGACGATGATGTCGGCGCCGGCGATCGCCATGCCCGCGGCCTGGGCCTCGTTGAACACGTAGGGCGTCGTCAGCAGGTCCTTGTCATGGGCGCGCCCGATCATGTCGATCTCCAGCGCGTAGGAAATGCCGGTTTCCTCCAGATTGGCGCGGAAGGTGCCGTCGATCAGGCCGACGGTCGGAAAGTTCTGCACGCCGGAGAAGCCGAGCGTCTTCAGCTCATCGAGGAAGACATCCATGTCACGGAACGGGTCGGTGCCGTTGACGCCCGCCAGCACTGGGGTGGACTTCACCACCGGCAGCACCTCGCTCGCCATCTCCACGACGATCGCATTGGCGTCGCCATAGGCCATCAGCCCGGCGAGCGAGCCGCGGCCGGCCATGCGATAGCGACCGGAATTGTAGATCACGATCAGGTCGATGCCGCCGGCCTCCTCGCATTTGGCCGACAGGCCGGTGCCGGCGCCGCCGCCGATGATCGGCACACCACGGCGCACCATGTCGCGAAACTTCTTCAGCAGCGGTGCGCGCTCATATCTCGCCATCCCCTCACCTCGCCTGTCTGCGCCGCGCCGGCGGCCGCCCGAGCATCGGCCTGATGGCGCCGACGATCGCCGCGACGAACTCGTTGTCGTTGATGTGATGCGGCACGCGGATCAGGCGCCGGCTCGAGGTCTGCCGCACGGTCTGTTCGAGGCTGCGGAACAGCGCCTCGTCCGCCTCGCGATCGGAGAACGGCTGGCCCGGCGCATCGAGCGCCGAGACGCCCTTCTCGGGCAGGAAGAACCGGACCGGCCCGTCCATGCGATTGAGCCGCTCGCCGATCCAGCGCCCCATCTGCGCGTTCTCCGCCGCCGTCGTCCGCATCAGCGTGACCTGCGGGTTGTGAACGTGAAACTTGCGGCCGCGATAGCGCTCGGGAATGGTCTCGGGCGCGCCGAAATTCACCATGTCGAGCGCGCCGACCGAGCCGACATAGGGCACGCGGCTGCGGATGATGGCGCCGAAGCGATCCTCGGTGGCCGGAAACACACCGCCCATCAGCAGGTCGCAGACCTCGGTCGTGGTGAGATCGATCACGCCGGCGAGCATGCCGGACTCGACCAGCTTCTCCATCGAGCGGCCGCCGACGCCGGTGGCGTGGAAGACCAGGCACTCGTAGTCGTCGCGCAGCTCGGCCGTGAGCTTCTGCACCGCCGGCGTGGTCACGCCGAACATGGTGATGCCGATGGCGGGACGTTGCGGTCGGGTGTGATCAGCGACAGCGGACTGCCGCTCGCGCGCCGTCACCATGCCGGCAAGCGCATGCGCACCATTGCTCAGCACCGCGCGCGAAATCGAATTGAGTCCTTGGACGTCGGTGACCGAGTACATCATCGCGATGTCGGCCGGCCCGACATAGGCGCCGACGTCACCGGATGCGACAGAGGAGATGATCAATTTCGGTACACCGACCGGCAGGTCGCGCATTCCCGGCGTGACCAGCGATGTGCCCCCAGACCCTCCGGCCGAGATGATGCCGGCTACATTGTCCTGCCGTCGCAGCCAACGTGCGAAAGCTTCTGCCATCGCGGTGACCGATGCGCCGCGATCGGGGCCGAACACGGCGGAGCCGCCGCGGGGATGATTGAGTGCGACCTCCTGGGCCGAGACGTCGCAGCTCGCGTGCCGTCCGCTGGTGGAGACATCGACAAGTCGGGTGCGCAGGCCGTGGCCCGCGACGATGTCGCGGATGAAGCGCAGCTCGTCACCCTTGGTGTCGAGCGTGCCGACCACGATCACCGCCGGCGGGCCCGCCGCGATCGACACGGCGCCCTCGCGACTCTGGCGAGTTGCCTCGTCGAGCCGGGTCACACTGGTGGACAGCGTGCGCGCCTTGGCCTCGATCTGCGCGATCGGCACCGGCTGCGACCAGCGCGTCGGCAGCACGGGATTAGAGACGTAAACCTTGACGGGCGCAGCTTTCGGCGTCGTTGGCACCGCCGCACCTGCGACGGGCACATCCTGAACCTCGCCCGTCCCGAGATCGGTCTCGTCGCCGGCATGCTGGCCGACGCCGAGCAGACGCTGCTGCAGCTCGCGATCGGCGGCGAGCCGGGCCGAGTCGATGATGCGGTTGATGCGGCCGTTGACCATGATGGCCACGCGCGGCGAGATCGCCGTGGCGACGCCGATGTTCTGTTCGATCACGAGGACCGCCATGCCGCCGTCCTGGCCGAGCCGGATCAGCATCTCCTCGACCTGGGCGACAATGACCGGCGCCAAGCCCTCTGTCGGCTCGTCCATGATCAGGAGCTGCGGATTGGTCAGCAGCGCGCGCGAGATCGCCAGCATCTGCTGCTCGCCGCCCGACAACTGGCCGCCGCCATTGTTGCGCCGCTCGGCCAGGCGCGGAAATGTCTCGTAGACGCGCTCGACGGTCCAGGCGCCGCGGCGCTGGCCGGCTGCGAGGCGCAGATGCTCGTCGACGCTGAGCGAGCGCCACAGACGCCGCCCCTGCGGCACATAGCCGACGCCGAGCCTTGCGATGCGCGCCGGATTGAGCCCGGTGATATCCTCACCACGCAGCCGCACCGATCCGCCGGACGGCCGCAGCAGGCCCATGATGGCCTTGCACAGCGTCGTCTTGCCCATGCCGTTGCGGCCGACCAGCGAGAACACGCCGCTGTCGAGCCGGAGGTCGACGCCCTGCAGCGCATGGGAGTGGCCGTAGTACACGTCGAGGCCGCGGACCTCGAGCGCAGGCGCGGAGCGGCGGATGTCATTCATGACCGCCTCCGAGATAGAGCTCCTGCACCTCCGGATCGGATTCGATCTCCTGCGGCGCGCCCTCCTTGAAGATGCGGCCGTTGTGCATCATCGTCACGCTCTCGACGACGCGCAGCGCCACGTCCATGTCGTGCTCGATGATGATGTAGCCGATATGCGGTGGCAGTGACGTCAGGATCTCGACCAGCTCGCGCCGCTCGGTCGGCGACAGGCCCGCCGCCGGCTCGTCGAACAGGATGAATCGCGGCGCTCCGGCCAGCGCCAGCGCGATCTCGAGCTGGCGCTGCTGCCCATGGGCCAGCTCCGACACCAATTGATCGCGCACTGACGTCAGATGCACCGCCTCGATCAGGCGTTCGGTCGCCTGCATCAGTGCATCGTTGACGCTGGGCCGCAGCATCGAAAGCCGCGCGCGCGAGACGCCGCGGCAGGCCAGGTAGACATTGTCGCGCACCGAGAGGCCGAGGAACAGCGCCGAGATCTGGTAGGTGCGGCGCAGCCCGCGGCGGATCCGCTCGTAGGGCGGAAAGGCGGTGATGTCCTCGCCGAAGAAGCGGATCGTGCCTGAGGTCGGCAGGAAGTCGCCGGTCACGCAATTGAACAGGGTGGTCTTGCCGGCGCCGTTCGAGCCCAGCACCGCGCGCCGCTCCCCAGGCCGCACCGTGATCGTGATGTCGGTCAGCGCGGCGAGCGCACCGAACATCCGCGTGACACCGCGCAATTCGAGGGCTGCAGTCGAGCCGAGCGCCGAGAGCCGGTCCGCGACCCTATCCATGGCCGTGACCTCCGGAACGCGACCGCGTCTGCGACGACTCGCTGCGACGGCGCCACCGATCATAGAGACCGATCACGCCATCGGACGACCAGAAGACGATGGCGAGGAAGCCGAGCCCGATCAGCAGCCGGAACCGGTTGCCGTCGAGCCCGACCTTGACCAGGAAGTCGAGCGCAAAGGTGCGCAGGATGACGAAGATGAAGGCGCCGACATACGGCCCGACCGGCCGGGTGATGCCGCCGACGACGGCGACGATGAGAATGTCGATGCAGCGCTCGACCGCGACCGATCCGGGCGAGATCTGCCGATAGTTCCAGACCTGCAGCACGCCACCCATGCCGGCGATCAGGGCCGCGAACGCATGGGCGGCGATGCGATGCGCATTGACGTTGAAGCCGAGCGTCGCCATGCGCCTGGGATTGTCGCGTACGCCCTGCAGCGCCAGGCCGAATGGCGCGCGCGACAGATAGAGCACGACGAAATAACACAGCGCGGCCACCGCCAGCGTCAGGTAATAGAACGCGATGTCCATGCGCCAATCGACGCCGAGGAAATGCGGCGTCGCAATCGTATTGATGCCGGTGTGGCCGTTGAAGATCGCCCAGTTCTGGTTGGTGAAGTAGTAGAACGCGGCGCCAATCGCGAGCGTGATCATGATGGTGTAGATGCCCTCGGTACGCACCGCGAGCGCGCCGCCAAGCGTGCCGAACAGCACCGCGAGCACCAGCGCCATGGGCGTCGCCAGCCACCACGGCCAGCCCAGGCTGATATTGGCGTTGCCGCTGACGCCGAACACGGCAACCATGTAGCCGGCAAAGCCCGCAATGGTCAGTTGCATCAGGCTGACCATGCCGCCATAGCCGGCGAGGAACATCAGGCTCAGCGCGATGGTGCCGAGGATCAGGGTGGTGCCGAAGATCTCGATCAGGAAGAAGCCGTTGGCGATCAGCGGCATGATCAGCAGCAGGGCCGCGACCGCCCAGGCCCAGGGCTGCTCGGTGGCCGACCACGCGGCCGGCTGCCGTGCGGCGCCGCCTACCAGCATGCTCTCCCGCGCGCGAGCCTCCTGGAAAAGCGACATCTCACCGCCTCGCCAGGAGGCCCTGGGGCCGCAGCGCCAGCACCAGCACCATGATCAGGAAGGTCACGACGATCGCATAGGTCGGGATGTAGACCGAGCCAAGCTGCTCGGCGAGCCCGATGATCAGCGCACCGAGCGCAGCTCCCGGGATCGATCCCATGCCGCCGACGATGACGACGACCAGCGAGGCCAGCAGAAAGCGCGTATCCTCGCCGGGCGAGATCGACTGGAAGGTTCCGCCAACCACGCCGGCAATGCCGGCCAGCCCCGCGCCCAGCGCGAACACCAGCACGAAGACGAGCTGAATCTGGACGCCGGTCGCCGCCAGGATCTCGCGATCATCGACGCCGGCGCGCACGATCATGCCAACACGGGTGCGGTTGAGCGCGAGCCACATCGCGACGCCGATCACTACCGAGCCGCAGAAGATCACCAGCCGCACGAGGGGATACTGCAGGAACACCGCCTCACCCGACGATTTCATCGCCGTCATCAGCGGGAGCTGCACCGGTCCGATCAGCCAGGCCGGCGTCTGGACCTGATAGAAGTCGCCGCCGAACGCCCACAGCATCAGATCGGCGAACACGATCGAGAGGCCGATCGTCACCATGGTCTGGCGCAGGTCCTGCCCCTCCATGCGGCGAAAGACGAGCAGTTGCAAGAGAACGCCGATGGCCGCGACGACGATGAAGGCGGCGGCGAAGGCGAGGATCCATGACCCGGTCGCGGCGGACACTCCGTAGCCCACATAGCCGCCGAGCAGATAGAGCGAGCCGTGCGCAAGATTGACGTTTCGCATCAGGCCGAAGATCAACGTGAACCCGCTCGCGACCAGGAAATACAGTCCGCCCAGCGTGATGCCGTTGAACACCGCACTCAGGAACACCTTCTTCCGACCGATCGCCTCCTCAAGCCCCGGCGGCCAGACGGCGAAGATCAGCCACGCCAGCAGCGCCAAGGCGAGGAGAATGATGAGGGACCAGATCGGGTGACGCTCGATGAAGAGGCTCATCGTCCCTCCCTCATGGTCAGAGGGACGGATCCGTCATCACAGCGGAAAGGCGCATTCAGCCGAAGATCGCCGGGTGTGCCGGCCATCGCTCGTCCTCCCTCGTCGGATCCTTTTCCGGATCACGTTCCGAAGAGTGTAGCGGCAGACAAGCATGCGCACTTGATCGACAGTCTCTTTTCGCGCGACGCGCAGCAGCACGTCAGGCGCGCAGCACTTTTGCAGCGCGGCGATAGTCGGTCGGCGCCATGCCGACATTTCCGGCGAAGAAGCGCGTGAAGCCGCTCTGGGAGGTGAATCCGAGATCGAAGCCGATGTCGGCGATCGGCGACTCCGTCGCCACCACCGCATCGAGCGCCCGCTCCATCAGCAGCGTATTCAAATAGAGGTTGGGCGTTACTCCGGTCTGGCTACGGAACAGCCGATAGAAATGAGGCCGCGACAGTCCGGATTCGCGGGCGATGTGATCGAGCTCGATCTCGGCGCACGGACTGTCCGACATCAGCTTGATGCACTTGCGAACTCGAAAATCCGTCACTTCCGCGCACGGCCGCTCGGGCATCTGATCCGAGACGCGCCAGCTCTCCTCGTAGCAACTGTCGATCAGCTGCCGCAACTCGCCGTCGAGGCAACCGAGCGATGGCACGCCACATACCAACGCTGCGGCGCGGCGAATGCAGCGGTCGAGGGCGGCGGTTCGCCGAAAGCAGGTACGACCAAACCGCAGGCCCTGCTCGCGCGCGGCCGACGGCGTGAACCACTCCGCATTGACGTAGAGCACGAAGAAGATGGCGCCGTTGCCGACATCGTTCGGCAGGAAGTTGTGCGGCTCCCACGGATTGACCGCGACGATCCAGTCCTCGCCGATCTGATAATGCTGATCGCAGACGTCGATATCGGCCGGCGTCCCGCCAACATGAAAGATCAGATGTCCCTCGCGGTGGGCATGCACATTGAATGGCCGATTGAGCTGATAAACCGTCGCGCGGCCGAAGCGAGCATGAAAGACGGCGAGCGCCCTACTCATCACTTCCTCACCGAAATGGTTCTTATTGTTCGTCAGCGTCGATCATTGTTTTGCAGAAAGCAAGAGACGCGACGACGCGGCCCGAGCCCGCTCGAGCCGCGTCGCTCTCTGCAGAAAGGTCAGTACTTCTTACATTCGGGCACGGTGCGGCTCGGCAGGCCGATCTTGGCGAAGGTGGCGGCGTCGTATCCCAGCGTCTGGTTGACGTCGGGAATCACCTTCACGACCTTGCTGAACAGCGCGCCCTTGCCATCGTCGACGACCTCGGTGACGAAGTTGGTGCCGATCGCCTGGCGGTTGGCGTCGAGCTTGATCTTGCCGTTGGGAGCATCGATCTCGATCTTCGCCAGCGCCGCCTTTAGCTTGGCCTGGTTGTTCGACAGATCGCCATTGACCTCGCGCAGCGCCAGGATCAACGCCATGGTCGAGCCATAGTAGTTGGTGGCAAGCAGCGACGGGCTCGGGAAGCGCTTCTCAGGCGGGAACGAGTCCTGATAGGCCTTCACGAACTTCTGCCAGCGCGGATCTTCCCAGGTATCGGCCTGCCCCGATGCCGCAATCGTACCGATCAGGGCGTTCTTGGCATTGCCCTTCGACGACAGGATGGTCTGGTCGATCATGATCGAGCCGCCCATCAGGTGCGCCTTGCCGCCGGCCTGTTGATACTGGTTGAGGAAGTTGACGGCATCGGCGCCGCCGAGACCGAGATAGATCGCATCGACATCATCGGGCAGCGCCGCGATCACCGACGCGAAATCCTTGGTGCCGAGCGGCACCCATTGCCGGCTGGAGATCTTGCCGCCCAGGCCGCAGAACTCCAGCGCCAGGCCGAACACCTGGGTATAGATGAAGGAATAGTCCTCGCCGACGGTCGCGATCTTGCGATAGCCCTTGGTCTCATAGGCATATTTGCCGAGGCCGACCTGCCACTGAGCACCATCCATGTTGAAACGGAAGAAGTTCGGCGCAGGATCGACATAGGTCGTCTCCTGCGCACCGGACGCGGCGTTGACGAAGGTCAGCTCGGGGTGCGTCTTGGCGAAGTTCTTGACGGCGATGCCCTCGTCGCCCGACAGCGGCGACAGCAGGATCTGCACCTTGTCCTGCTCGATCAGCTTGCGCACGGCACGGATGGCCGAGTCCGGCGTGGCATCGGTCGACGCGACGACGAACTCCAGCTCCTTGTCGCCGACCTTCTTGCCGAGCACGTTCAGCGCGGTGACATGTCCGCGCATCCCGTCCTCACCGAGCACGGTATAGGTGCCCTCCAGCGTCGCCGTGACGCCGACCTTGATCTTTTCCTGCGCGAATGCCGTGCCGGACAGCAAAAGCGCCGTGAACACGGCGATACCTACACTTCGCATGTGCATCGAACTCCTCCCTTGTCGTCCATTGCTGGGGCACACGAGCGTGTGCCGGCCACTGTTTTGTTGGCCATGTTGGCAGCGGACCTCCCCGACGCCTCGCGTGATCTCTGACGAGCGACGGTGAGCTCCCATCGACCGCGGAGGCTAGCGGATGAGCCGAGGCCGGGCGCAACCCGCCCGGCCTCGGCCTTGACGAAGAGTCTCATTTTCCATGATGCGACGCGATAAGCCTGTGATGCACTCCGCGTGCATCGCGGTCCCGTCAGGGCTTCGGCGGCGTGGCAGCGGCCTGGCCGCGCTGGCAGAGCACGGGCAACTCAACTGCCTCGGCCCGGCTCCCTTGGGATCGTCTTGGAGTTCAACCGACGCGATCGTACCGCCACCCGAGACCGCCGGATGCGCCGCTTCCGAAATTCCAATCCGCACATGGCAATATCGATGCTTTCGTTCGGATGCCGTAGACGGCGTCCGTGGAACGCGAGCCATTTCTCGACCTGGCGCACGACCACGCGGCCGAGTCCCAGTCGCCGCACCAACTCGTCGCGCGTATGCAGCGAGGCGATGTCGACGATGTAATCGAGCCGTTCCGACATGGTCCGGCCGACGAGCCGCGCGTATTCACTCGACACTAGCAAGGTTACGACCCGCTCAGGCAGATGCGGCTCACCCATTTCCAATCCTGCACTCCACCGTGCCCGCCGGCCGACACGAGATGTCGGTCATCCAGCAGTTGCAGGCACGGCGCCCCCCGATGACAACTCGACCGTGACACGCCAGGGACGGCCAGGTCGTCGCAAAGATGCCCTTTCGGCCTCATTCCACGACGTCGCGCGCGGCGCGCTCGTCGTGGCTCCGCATTCGGCTTTCCATCACGAGTACACGCGCTCGGCCCGGTCCTGCGAGGGCGCGGCGTCCTGTTCTCTCGCCGTTGTCGACACGAGCGACTTCGTGATCTCCTGAGCCCGCATCGGCAGCACCGAGAGCAGCGTATCGGAGAGGCCGTGCGAGGTTTCGGCGCAGCCCTGCACATAGACGTGTGGACGAAACGCGGGACTTGTCTGCAGACGATAGTCGCGATCAAGCGACGCCGACTCGATGTAGCGGCTGATCGGATCGAGACACCCCGGGATCGGAGATCGCTCGTAGCCGGTGGCGAGCACGACGGCATCGTATGCCGCTCGGCGGCGGACCTCCTCGTCCTTGTTATTGAACTCGAGCACCACCCCCTCGGGGGAGGTGTGAGCTGCGACGATCTCGCTGCGCGGATGAAGCGCCAGCTTCCGAGCTCCGGCAACGCGCTGCTGGTACGTCATCCGGTAGAGCTGATCGAGCAGGTCGGGGTCGACCACCGCATAATTGGTATTGCGGAAGCTGCGGACGATTGTCTCGCGCTGCCCGTCGGACCGCGAATGGAAATAATCGGTGTAGTCCGGGTTGAAGATCTCGTTTACGAACGGGCTGCTGTCGGCCGGCTTGAGGGCATGCCCGCGGAAGACCAGATCGATCTGGGCGCCCGGAATCCGCTCGCTGAGATCGAGGGTGACCTCAGCCGCACTTTGCCCGCCGCCGATGACCGCCACCCGCGGCGAGCGACCGTCCGATCCTGCCGCAAGCGACGAGCCGAGATAGCCGCTGGTGTGCACGACCCGCGGATCCATCGCGACCGCTCGAAATACGGACGGGATGTGCGGCACGCCGCCGACGGCGGCCACGAGGTGCCGCGTGACGCGTGACCGTTCTTTCCCGTCAACCATGCGTGTGAGCACCCGAAGCGCGGTGACGGACTGACCGGCGTGCACGGGCTCGACAGCCTCGACGGTCTCTCCATATGCGACCATGGCGCTGAACTGGCCAGCGACCCATCGGAGGTAGTCGTTGAACTCGATCCGGCTCGGATAGAACGTCTTGCAGTTGGTGAAGTCGAGCAGCCGGCCGGATTTGTGAAGGTAGTTGACGAAGGTGAACGGACTGGTCGGATCGCGAAGCGATACCAGGTCCTTGAGGAAGGAGATCTGCATGCTGCTGCCGGGCAGCAGCATCCCGCCATGCCACTTGAAGTCCTGCTGCCTTTCCACGAACAGGGACCGGCATTTCAAGCTTTGCTGCCTGGCGCAATCGTCGAGCGCAATCGCCAGTGCGAGGTTCGACGGGCCGAAGCCAACGCCGACGACATCATATTCAGGGGCAGGATGATACGACATGGGTGATGCTCCGTCCGCGCTAGGCTTCTATGGGTGCTTCCTTGGGCGCCGGCTGCCACAGCCGGTCGCCGAAGAAGCGCTCGCGCAGCAACATGACCAGGGTTGCCCGCTTGTGTGGGAAGTCGAAGTTCTTGATCCGCGCAAAGCCCGCCAGATCCAGGTTACGCAGCTGCTGGGAATGCGCCGCCGCTGGCTCGCCGACGATGCGCTCGGTGCGGCAATCGTCGAGGAACATGTAGTGCATGAGCGAGGGAAGCCAGGCCGTGATGAAGCGGCGGCCCCGGAAGCCGTCCTCGCCGACGATCACGTGCCAGCCGCGATCATAGTCCGCCGCCTCGTAGAACGGCGCGATGCGATTTTCCTTTGCCCAATAGAGCTCGAAATAGCCGAAAGGCTGATCACCGAAGGAGCCGATCAGCGGCACCATGTGCGGGTCCGACATGATCCGCGACAGATACTGCCGGTGCTTGTCGACGTCCCCCGCCTCGTTCCAGAACGTGTCCACCCGCGGGTCGTTGAGCCAGCGGTGCACCAGCGGGAGATCGTGAGCGATGTCGACGACGCGAAAACTGATGACGTCGGACAGCCAGGGAATGAAACGGGCGTAGACGGTGCCGACCGGCTTGGGAGGGCGCCGAGGATGACGCCTGCCATCGGTCATCGTGTAGGATAGTGGAAACGCCGGACATGCGGCGTCCGTCAGCCAGTTCTCGCGTCGCTGCATCACCATGTCCGGACGCAGCGTCAACCTGCCGTCAGTGACCACCGCAAGGCCGTCTCTCGCCAAGGCCGATGCTGCTGCCGAGTTATCGTCGAGCGCAAGGACGAGCCTCTCCAGCGACGGCGTCCAGCCGAAGACCGCTTCGGCCATTGCCGCTACTCCGCGCGAGACCCGGCGCCAATCATCGATCCCGTCGTGCACGATCAGACGCGTCGGTTCGCCATCCGGCCGAACCGACAGCAATGGCGCGCCGTCCGCGATCACCCGTAGCCCGTCATCGTCGCGAACGACCGACATTGTCGCGTCAGTTGCGACAGGGAATGTCCGGACACTGCCCGTAACGCTCGCAGTCGCGCTCATGCGAACTCCTTCCCTCTCATTGATCTGCACGGGCGCCATCTCTGTCCACTCCCGCTCAGGATGTAGATCGGTCGGCACGACGAAGACAACAAAGTCTGTAGCTCTGTTTTTAGATTAACTACAAAGATGCGGTTCACGGATTCGATGCTCCAAGCAACGGAGCGGGTTCCTGCAGAACGGTCGTGAGCGTGCGTTGGCTTTGTGCCGGCTCGCGGCGTTCAGCGGCGTCGCTGGCGTCAATCCGACCGTCGCGGAGGCGCACGATCCGATCGGCGCAGTGGAAGTAGCGATCGTCGTGTGAGATCACGATGATCGTCTTGCCGAGACGTTTGAGGTCGGCGAGCAGTTCGGTGTAGAAGATTTGACGGAACGCCGGATCCTGATCGGCCGCCCATTCGTCGAATACCAGCACGGGCCGTCCCTCGATCCAGGCATTGATCAAGGCGAGCCGCTTGCGCTGGCCTGTCGACAGGTCGGTGGTGGAGAATGCGCCGCCTTCGATGGAGACTTTGTGCGCGAGCTCGAGGCGGTCGAGATAGCGCTGTGCGATCTCAGATCGCTGATTGCTCTGCTGTGCAAGGGTGTCGAACAGGAAATAGTCCGAGAATACGGTGGTGAAGAGCTGCCGGTAGTCGTCGCGGGTCTCGCTGACGACAGGACTGCCGTCGCGCAGCAGCACGCCGCGGTCAGGCACATAGAGTCCGAGCAGCAGCTTGATCAGCGTCGTCTTACCGCTGCCGTTCTCGCCGACGATAAAGACGATCTCGCCGCGGCGTATGTGAAGGTCGATCGGTCCGATGGCAAAGGGCCGTTCGGATGAGGACGCCGGGAATGCGTAGGAGACTCCGCGCAACTCGATCGATTCGATCTGGTCGGCGGTTCGATCCTGCGGATCATCAAGCAGTTCCGCCTCTTCGGTGGTGAAACGGTCCGACAATTCGGCGATCCGACGCATCGCGACCTGGGCGCGGCCGAGCGACGGCAGCATGCCGATCAACTGGTCGATCGGTCCGCGCATGAACAGCAGCACCAGCACGAAGCCGCTGGATACCGAGGCAGGGCTGTCGGGCCACAGCAGCGGACGCAGCACGAGCGTGGTCCCGATCACCAGGAACAGGAGAACCGTCCCGAGCGCACGCGCCGTCACGAGCAGATTGATCGCCTTGATCTGCACGTCGCCGATCCGGTCGACGGTCTGCCCGATCAGATCGACATGGACGTGGCGCCGGCGCGGGCGATTCAGGCGCAACTCCTTGGCGCCTTCGGAGATCGCGCGGTAGTGCTTCTGCAGGTCGTCTTCGTATTGGCGCGCGAGATTGAAGCCCGTCATTCCACGCTTGCGAGCGAGATAGTGGACGAACGACCCGAGCGCGATCAAGGCTGCCGTGACCAGGAACAGCGGCCACGAGAGCACCGCCAGGTAGATCAGGCAGCCGGCGACGATGACGCCGGACACCAGGAAGGCCGGAAAGAAGAACGCGAAATCGCTGATGGCGTCGACATCCTTGGTCAGGACCGGGATGAGGCGGTGCGACCGATAGGATTCGAGCTGGTCGATCGGCGCCATCAGGATCTTGGCGGCCAGCGACTTGCGCAGCGAGGCGACGATCCGCTGTCCGACGACGTTGGCGCTGATGTCCGAGCCGACGGAGCCGACCACGATCAGGACACAGAGACCCGCGAACGAGGCGACCAGGCCGCCGACGTCGCCGGGCCCTGCGTAGAGGCCGCGGTTCACCACGGCGAGCAGACCCGCAACGCTGGCGCCGCCGAGGAGACCGAGCAGGATGGCTGCGACGAGCAGCAACCAATAAGGCCGCAGCAGGCTTCCGACGTTGGCAAGCCCTGGATTGGATGACGTCATCATCGGTCGCCAGCTCCCATTCCCATGCCGAAGACGGTAGCGAGCTTGTCGCCGATGTCGGCGCGGGCCCGCAGAGCGTCCGGCACGACGTTGCCCATGCGCAGGAACTCGTGGATCATGCCGGGATAGACCTTCAGATCCACGGCGACCCCGGCCGCGTGCAAGCGTTCAGCATAGGCCCGCCCCTCGTCGGCAAGCGGATCGAACTCGGCGAGCACGATCAGCGCAGGCGCGACGCGCGTGAGATCGGATGCCGCCAGCGGCGCAAATCGCCAGTCGTGGCGATCGGCGTCCTGGGGGAGATAGTGGTCGAAGAACCAGTCCACGGTCTCGCGCTCGAGCAGATAGCCCGAGCCGTATTTTTCGTAGGAATCCGAGATCTGCTGCGGGCTGAGGCCGGGATAAGCGAGGACCTGAAGGACAGGCTGCGGCAAGGCCCGATCGTCGCGCGCGGCGATCGCCAGGGCTGCAGCGAGCGTGCCGCCCGCACTGTCGCCACCGACCGCGACCCGCCGCGGATCGAGGCCAAGCGCAGGCCCCTCGCGCCCGATCCAGGCGAGCGCATCCACGCAGTCCTCGAACGCGGTCGGAAACCGATGCTCCGGCGCCAGCCGGTAGCCGATCGACAGCACCGCCGCGCCGCTATCATCGGCAAGACCCCGGCACAGCGGCTGGTGCGAGTCGAGGCTACCGACGACGAAGCCGCCGCCATGCATGTAGAGCAGCACCGCCACTGGATCGGCGATATCCGGCGGCCGCGGCGCGTAGAGCCGCGCGACGATCTCCGTCCCGTCGCGCATGGGCAGCGCAAGCTGTCTCTCGAATGCGAGCGGCGGCGGATCGATATCCAGCAACGGCGAGGAGGCGTCGAAATCGGCACGCGCCTGCGCCGGCGTGAGTTGCGGAAACGGAATGCGCGCGCCGGATTCCGTTCCCAGCTGAATCATCTCGAGCAGTGCCGCGATATCAGGATGAAGGCTCATGATCACCTCATTCAGCCGGTTCGGGCTGCAGATCCGGCGATGTCTGCGCCGCCCGGACGGGCTCCAGCCACGCGCCGAGCGCCGCCAGGAAGGATTCGTTGCTAAGGATCGAGAAGTGGTCGTCGCCGGCCACGCCACAATCCGCCGCGTGCGGCAGCCGCGCCGCGAGCCGATCGCGCTGTCGAAGCCGGCCGGACGTCCACCAGCAGCCGGGCGCTGCAACGAGATCGGCCGGCCATTCGGCCGCCCGAGCCAGTTGCGCGAGGTGGCGCCCGACCCTGAAGGCCGCGACGATGTCGTCGACGCCGAGAAGACCGTCGCGCGGCTGCAGCGGCGCCATGCCGATTGCATCGGCGATCAGGCGCCGGATCACCTCGTCCGTCACCGGCGCGTCGGCGGAGCGGATCGCCGACACCTGCGACGTGATCGCTGAAGACTGTACGTCCGGCGCCGTGACCGACAGCAGCGCCAGCACATCGTCGGTCCAATGCCGTCCGACCGACGGGTGCTCGCCACCATGCGGATGCGGAACGAAGCTGTCGATCAGCGCCAGGCGCTCGACCCGCTCACCGCGCCGTTCCAGTTCGGCGGCAACCAGGCATGCGACCAGCCCGCCGAGCGACCAGCCGATCAGATGATAGGGTCCTTGGCTTTGCGTGCGCACGATCTCATCGACATAGTCTACGGCCATCGCCGCCAGCGACCGGTCGATGAAGGATGGTTCGATCAGCGTCCGGCACTGCAGTCCGATCAGTTGCCTCTGTCCCTCCAGACGGCGCGCCAGCGGCGCATAGTCGAACACCGTGCCGAATCCGCCGTGAAGGCAGAACACCGGCGGCGTGCCATCGACCGGCGAACTCAGGGGCAGCAGCGCCGACGGCCGCATGGATGATGCTGCGGGCGTGCCGAGCAAGCCGCGAATGGTCGGCTTCTGCAGGAGATCCCGCAGCTTGATCTCGCCATCGAGGACCGGGGCACGGCGAAGGCGCGCGATCACCTTGAGGCTGAGAATCGAATTGCCGCCGAGTTCGAAGAAGTTGTCCGTGACGCCCACTTGCGCGACGCCGAGAACCTCCGCCCACAGCTTCGCCATCGCGACTTCGGCAGCGCTTTCCGGCGCGATGAACGCGGCCACGGCAGCGGTGTCCGGCGCGGGCAACGCCTTGCGATCGACCTTGCCGCTCGACAGCGTGGGCAGGCGCTCGAGCACGATGATGCGGGATGGAATCATGTAGGCCGGCAAAGTCCGGCGCAGCGCGGCAGTCAGCGTTGCAGACAGCCGCTCGGCCGCAGCAGCGGCGGCGTCGCCTGGCGCCCGTGGCGCCACATAGGCCACGAGCTGATTTCCTCCCGCACCCACCACGGCGAGCACGGCAGCCTGCGCGACTGCTGGGTCGCTCAGCAGAGCCGATTGGATTTCGCCAAGCTCGATCCGGAAGCCGCTGACCTTGACCTGATCGTCGCTGCGTCCGAGATATTCGATCGTGCCGCTCGCATCCCATCGCGCCAAGTCGCCGGTGCGGTAGAGACGTGCGCCATCCTCCGCTGAAAATGGATCTGGCACGAAGCGCTCCGCCGTCATGCCTGGCTTTGCGAGGTACCCGCGCGCGAGCCCGTACCCGCCGATGTAGAGCTCGCCGGCTACGCCCGCCGGAACGAGATTCAGGAAGGCATCGAGGATGTAGGCCGTGCGGCGGCCGACGGGACTGCCGATCGGTGCATAGGCCTTGTCGCACTCCGTGTTGCCGTCGACCTTCCAGACAAGCGGTGTCACGACGGTCTCGGTCGGACCATATCCGTTGATCAGGATCTGCGGCTTCAGCGTCCGTCTGACCTTGTCGAAGCCGGCCTTCGGCATGGCCTCGCCGCCGAACGAATACAGCCTCACCGGCGGCGGATCGCCGGTCTGCTCCACCCATTCGGCGACCTGCTGGAGATAGGCCGGCGGCAGGCCGATGTGCGTGATGCGCTGGGCATGAAGCGTCGCAACGGTCTGCTCGGGCGTCCATAGATCCGCATCGCGCATGACCAGCCTTGCGCCCTGCGACAGCACCGTGAGCCAGCGCTCATGTGCGCCGTCGAACGCCAGCGACAGGAAATGCAGCTCGCTTGCGTGCTCATCGAGCTCGTAGAGCGAAGCGGTCGCCCTGCAATGCATCGCGAGCGGGCCATGCGCAACCGCAACGCCCTTCGGCCGCCCGGTGGAGCCTGACGTGTAGATCACATAAGCGAGGTTCTCCGGATGCAGATGAGGATCCGGCGCATGATGCGGACCGGCTTCGAAATCAAACGAGGCGAGATCGATGGCCCGAACGCCGGCGATGGCGGCGACGTGACGCGAGCCGGACAGCAGGACCGTGATGCCGGCGTCACCCATCACAAAGTCAATGCGCTCCGGCGGCAGCTCGGGATCGAGCGGCACATAGGCTCCGCCGGCCTTCAGCACGGCGAGCAGCGCGGCCATCGTGGCGTCGTTGCGCTCGACGACGACGCCGACTCGCTGGTCCGGCCTGAGCCCGGCCTCGATGAGATGGTGCGCGAGCCGATTGGCGCGACGATCGAGCTCGCCGTAGGAGACGTTGCTGCCGCCGATCGTGAGAGCGACACGCTCAGGATTGCGCTGTGCATGACGGCTGATCATTTCGTGCACGAGCGGACGCGTCGCGGCAGACGCCGCCCGACCATTGCAGACACGTGCTCGCTGCACGTCCTGAGCAGCCGCCGCATCGATCGCGCCGAGCGGGGCATCCGGACTTCGCATCATGACCGCAAGCAGATGTTCGAACTGCGCCCTCACCTGCTCCGCCTGATCCGGCGTGAAGTGGCTCGGCATATAGGTGAATTCGACCTGCAGCGCATCCTCGACCAAGACGGACAGATCCATCGGATAGTTGGTGACGTCGACATTGCGCAGCTCGCCGAATTGAAGCGAGCCGTCACCCTGCAGCAGGCCACGCTCGACCGGATAGTTCTCGAACACGATGATGCTGTCGAACATGGTCTCGCCGGCACGCCCGGCCCAGCTCTGGATGTCGTAGAGCGGCGTCTGCTCGAAGTTGCGGATCGCGGCGTTACGGTCCTGCATGGCGCGCAGCCAGTCACCGATCAGGACATCTGGCGGGGGCGCCTCGATCATCGGCAACGTATTGATGAACAGGCCGATCATCTGCTCGGCGCCGTCGAGACCGGGCGGACGGCCAGCGACGGTGACGCCGAACGTGATGGTCTGCTGGCCGGTGTAGCGCTGCAGCAGCAGCGCCCAGACGCCCTGGATGAGCGTGTTCAGCGTGATGCGCTCGTGCCGTGCGAACGCCTTCAATGCCGCGGTCGCATCCTTGTCGAGCCGCGTGTAACAGCGGCGATGTCCGTGCGCATCGTGGCGCCGCGCGCCGAAGGCATCGGCCAGTTGCGTCGGCTGGTCGAAGGCCGTGAGTTGTCCTCGCCAGAAGCGCTCGGCCGCCTGCGCGTCCTGGGCCAGAAGCCAGGCAACATAGTCGCGATAGTGCGCCGAACGAGCCGTGAGCGCCCGCCCGGCATATCGCTGCAGGATTTCGGCGATGAAGCGGGCCGAGCTCCAGCCATCCATCAGGATGTGGTGGTAAGTCCAGATCAGGCGATGGCGATCGTGGTCGAGCTGCAACAGGCGGACACGCTGCAGCGGCGGTACCGCGAGATCGAACTCGGCGTCACGCTCTGCGGCCAGGGCCGCTGACAGCCGCGCCTCATCGACGGCCTGTCCGCGCCAGTCTTCCGTCGTGAACGGCACGCTCGCCTCGCGATGGACCGCCTGCAGCGGTGCGCCGGACAGCTCGCGCCAGAGGAAACCGGTGCGCAACATCGGATGACAAGCAGAGACCTCCTGCCACGCGCTGCGCAGCCGCTCGACGTCCAGCCCTCGGATCTCGACGCTGACCTGGTTGACATAGACACCGCTGCCGGCATCGCGCAGGCCGTGAAACAGCATGCCCTGCTGCATCGGCGAGAGCGGATAGACGTCCTCGATGCGGTCCCAGTCGACACCAAGCCGCGCGAGCTCCTCGCTCGACAGCCCCGACAATGCGCCGCGCGCGACGGTAACCTTGGGCTGGTCGTTCCGCGCCACCAGGCAGGCCGGCGCGAGCAGCTCGATCGTCTGCAGCCGGAACACATCTTTCGGCTCCAGCTCGAGACCGGCGCGGCGTGCGCGACTGACCATCTGCAGCGAGATGATCGAGTCGCCGCCGAGCTCGAAGAAGTTGTCGGTGACGCCGACATCCACCTGGTGCAGCAGCTCGGCCCAGATCGCAGCGAGTGCGGCCTCGGTCGGATTGCGTGGCGCGATGCGCTGCGCCTTAGCGGACCGCGTGTCAGGCAGCGGCAGCGCCTTGCGATCGATCTTGCCATTGGGAGTCAGCGGCAGTTGTGGCAGCACCATCACACGCGACGGCACCATGTAGTCCGGAAGCAAGGAGATGAGTTGCGCGCGCAGCTCAGCACCATCGAGCGCATCGTGGCTGCTGACGTAGCCGACCAGTTGCCGACTACTACCGAGTTCCTGCGCCACCACGACGCTGTCGCGCACGCCGGGTTGTGATCGCAACCGCGCCTCGATCTCGCCGAGCTCGATACGGTGGCCGCGGATCTTCACCTGGTGATCGGCGCGGCCGACATAATCGAGCAATCCATCGGCCCGCCACCGCGCCAGATCGCCGGTCCGGTACAGCCGCGCACCGGGATCGCCGAATGGGTCGGGAATGAAGCGCTCGGCGCTGAGCGCCGGACGGCTCCAATAGCCACGGGCCAGGCCCTCGCCACCGATGAAGAGTTCGCCTGTCACGCCGACGGGCGCGCGGTTGAGACCGCCGTCAAGCACATGGAGCGTTGTGCTGCCGATCGGGCCGCCCAGGACGGGTGCGGGATCGCGCGGATCGAGCCGATGGAGCGCCGACCACACCGTGGTTTCCGTCGGTCCAAACAGGTTCCAGACCTCGTCTCCGAGCGCGAGCAGCCGGAGCGCCAGGTCGGGAGCCAGCGCCTCGCCGCCGCTCAGCAACCGGCAGCCCCGAGGCAGCCATCCGTGCAAACCGTCGTCGTGATCGAGCAGCATGCGCCAGCTCGACGGCGTCGCCTGGATCATGGTCACGCCCTGCCGGGCCACGATCGCCTTCAAGACCGCCGGATCATGGGCCGAGGCGCGATCCGCCAGCACGATCCGAGCGCCACGCGTCAGCGGCAGCCAGAGCTCGAGCACCGCGATGTCGAACGACAGCGAGGTCAAACCGAGCACGCGGTCATCGCGCGCAATGCCGGGCTGCTCAGCCATCGTCGCCAGGAAATTCGTCACGGCGCCATGGCGCACCATCACGCCCTTGGGCAGGCCGGTCGAACCGGAGGTGTAGATGACGTAAGCGAGGCTTTCAGGATGGATGGCGACGTCGAGATTGCCTGCGTCGACCGTTTCTTCTCCAGCCACCTCGTCCAGCAGCCAAGCCTGGGCGTGGCCGCCTGCCAGCACCGGCGCGAGCCCGTCGTGGAGCGTCGCTTGCGTCAGCAACAGCTTCGCGCCGCTGTCGCTCAGCATGTGCGCGAGACGCTCGGCCGGATAGTCCGGATCGAGCGGCAAATAGGCTCCGCCTGTCTTGAGCACCGCGAGCAGCGCCACCATCATCGTGACACCGCGCTCGAGCGCCAGCCCCACCACCACGTCGGGACCTACGCCATGCTCCCTGAGCCTGTGGCCGAGCCGGTTCGCGCGCGCGTTCAGCGCGCCATAGCTGATCGTCTCCTCATTGTGCACGAGCGCGATCGCATCGGGCGCGCGCTCTGCTTGCGCCTCGAACTGAGCGATGACGCTCGGTGTCGTCACGGCCCCCGCCGAATCGTTGACCCGCGCCAGCAGCGCGAGGTCTGCGGAATCATCGGCCGCAATGCAGCCGACCGCCTGCTCGGCATCGCGAGTGATGGCCGCGAGCAGTTGTACGAACGCCATCTGCAGCCGACGGATCTCGACTTCGTCGAAATGTTGCTGCTGGAAATTGAACACCAACCGCAGCTCTCTTTCGAGACCGACGCTCACGAACAGCGGATAGTTGCTCGTTTCGAGGATCCTCGTCCGGCTGACGCTCAGGCGGCCATCCTTGGTCTTCAAGGCCTCGTCGACCGGATAGTTCTCGAACACGAGAATGCTGCCGAACAGCGGACGCCCTGCCCGGCCCGCGATCCGCTGGATGTCGGCCAGCGGCATCCAGCCGTGATCCCGCAAGGCGAGATTGCGATCCTGCAGGTCGCGCAACCACGCGCCGATCCGCTGCTGCGGATTCTCGGCGTCGACCACCGGCAAGGTGTTGATGAAGAGACCGACCATCTCCTCGGCGCCGGCGAGCCCGGCGGGTCGGTCCGACACCGTCACACCGAAGCAGACCGTGTCCTGGCCGGTGAATCGACGAAGCAATTGCGCCCATGCCGCCTGCATCACCGTGTTCAGCGTGACCCGCTCGCGGGTCGCGAAACGTTGCAGTCGCTCGCTGAGATCGACGTCCACCGCCATGGCGAGTGAGCCATGGCCCACGCGCGCGTCGACCGCAGGCTGCGCCAGCAGGCTCGGCTCGTCGAGCCCGGCCAACGCCGCTCGCCAGAACTCGGCCGCAGCACCATGGTCCTGCGCCTGCAGCCAGGCGATGTAGTCGCGGTAGCGCGGCGGCTGTCCCTGCAGCGCCGCCTGCTCCTCGTGCTGCATCACCTCGGCGATGAAGCGGGCCGAACTCCAGCCGTCCATCAGGATATGATGATGAGTCCAGATCAGCGAGTGCGCATCGTCGGCGATCCGGATCAGCCTCACGCGCTGCAGCGGCGGCCGCGAGAGATCAAAGCCGTCGACGCGCTCGCGGTCCGCAACCGTCGTGAGCGCAGCATCCAAGGCGGCCGGAGCAAGCCCAGCCGCGCGCTCCCGCCAGTCCTCCTCGACGAAGGAAACGTCGGCGTCACGATGCACGACCTGCTGCGGCGTTCCTGACAATTCACGCCACAAGAAGCCGGTGCGAAGCACGGCATGACGATGGCTGACAGCCTGCCATGCGGCCCGCAGCTTGCCGGCGTCGAGACCGCGGATCTCGGCCGCGACCTGATTGACGTAGACCCCGGTGCCGTCGTCGTGCAGCGCGTGGAACAACATGCCCTGTTGCATCGGCGACAATGGATAGATGTCCTCGACCTCGCGCCAATCCAGCGTCAGCGCGTCGAGCTCGGCCTGGCTCAGCTTCGACAGCGGCACATCGGATGGCGTCACGCCGTGGACGCCGCTCGTGCAGTGATCGACCAGCTCACGAAGCGCCGCCTCGAAACAGCCTGCGACGCGGGTCACGGTCTCGCGTCGATAGCGCTTCCTGCTGAAGACGAACGATAGCTCCAGACGACCGTCGAGCACCCTCGCATTGATGGCGATATGGTGGCGCAACGGGCTCGATGCCGCACGCGACGGGCCGGCGCTCTCGGGCGCGATCGAGAACAGCGCAGTCTCGTTCGTGCTGCGATCGACCTGACCGAGATAGTTGAACCCGATGCGCGGCTGCGCTCCCGTCGTCAGCGTCGCACGCTGGGCATCAGAACCCAGATAACGCAGGACGCCGTAGCCAAGTCCCCGGCTGGGGACTGACCGCAGCATCTCCTTGGTCGTCTTGATCAGCACGGCGGGTGGCTGCGATCCAGCCATCAGTTGTACCGGAAACGCAGTCGTGAACCAGCCGATGGTTCGCGACAGATCGAGCCCGCCGCCCAGATCCTCGCGGCCGTGGCCTTCGAGCTCGACCGTCATGATTTCGCGGCCCGACCACCGCCACACCGCGCGCGCGAGCGCCGACAGCAGCAGATCACTGACCTGGGTTCTGTACGCGCCGTGCGCCGTACCCAGCAGACGCGCGGTCAGCTCGGCGTCGATCACAAGCGGCACGTCGTCGGCGTCGGCGATCGTATCCCGATCCGCATGATCAGAATCGCATGGCACGTCGTCCGCCCGCCGGAGCCCTGACCAGTAGTCCAGCTCGGCAACCAGCGCATCCGAGGCCGCGTGTGCGCGTAGCGCTGCGCCCCATTGGGCGTAGGCGTGCGTCTTGGCCGGCAGTGTCGCCTCTTGCCCGCGCATGAGCTGCTCATAGACAGCCGCGAGATCCTCCAGCAGCACGCGCCACGACACGCCGTCGGTCACGAGGTGATGGATCACGATCAGGAGGCGCTGCTCGCCCTCCGGCAGATCCATGCCGACCATCCGCACCAGACGACCATGCGCGAGCGAGAGGCTCGCCTGGACCTCTGCGGCGAGCGCGGTGACCGCCTCGCCGTCGGCCAACTCGCACGACCGCAACAGGTCCGAGACAGCCGGCCCCGGCCCGTGCTCGGCGCGCCAGACACCGTCGATGCGTTCGAAGCGCAGTCGCAGTGCGTCGTGATGCGCGACGACGGCCACCGCTGCGCGTCGCAACACGTCCCAGTCGAGCCGCCGCCGCGGCCGCAGCAGCAAAGCCTGATTCCAGTGATCAGGGGCGTCCAGTTCCTGCTCGAAGAAGCGGAGCTGAATCGGCAGCAACGGAAGTGGCCCGGCGATGCGCCCCTGCTCTGCCGTCGTCTCCAGCCGGACGATCACCCGCGCGTCGCGCGCCAGGGCTTCCAGCGTCTGGTGCTTGAAGACGTCTCGCGGCTCGATCAGAAGGCCGGCCCGCCGCGCACGACTGACCATCTGCAGCGAGATGATGGAATCGCCACCGAGCTCGAAGAAATTGTCGGTCATCCCGACATCCGGCTGATGCAGCAGCTCGGCCCAGATGGTGGCCAACGCAGCCTCGGCCGGCGTCCGCGGCGCAATCCGCATCGCTGCAACGGGCGCCTCCGGCGCCGGCAGCGCGTTGCGATCGACCTTGCCATTCACCATCAGAGGCAGGCGGTCGAGGACCATGATCCGCGCCGGCACCATGTGGTCCGGCAGCGTTGCGGACAGGGCATTACGCAGCGTCGCAGCATCGAGCATGCCGTCGCCGCAGACATAGCCGACCAGCTGCCGACCCACGCCGAAATCCCTGGCGATCACGACGGCCGCGCTGACCGAGGGCTGCTGCAGGAGCCGCGCTTCGATCTCGCCGAGCTCGATGCGGAAGCCGCGAACCTTCACCTGGTGATCGGCCCGGCCGACATAGTCGATGGCGCCGTCGCTGCGCCAGCGCGCCAGATCGCCGCTTCGATAGAGCCGCGCGCCGGGAGGTCCGAAAGGATCGGGAATGAAGCGCTCGGCCGTCAGCGCCGCGCGCCCGAGATAGCCGCGCGCCAGCCCGTCGCCGCCGATATGGAGCTCGCCCGTCGTTCCCTCGGCGACGGGATTGAGATCGGCATCGACAATGCGCAGGATCGTGCCCGGGATCGGGAATCCGATCGGCACGCCCGACCCGCTCGGCCCGCGACAGTTCCAGAAGCTGGCATTGATGAGCGCTTCGGTCGGCCCATACCGATTGTCGAACCGGATCGCGGGGAACACCGAATAGACCTGGTCCTTCAGCTGGACCGGCAGGGCCTCGCCACCGGAGAACAGGCGCTTCAAGGTCACGCATCGCTGAACCTCTGGCTCAGCCACGAATTGCGCGAGCATCTGCGGCACGAAATGCAGCGTGGTCACGTCATGCGCAGTGACCGCATCGATCAGCCGCTTCGGCTCGCGATGTGCGCCCGGCGCTGCAATCGCAAGCCGCGCGCCGACGATCAGCGGCCACAGGATTTCCCACACCGCGACGTCGAAGCTGAACGGCGTCTTCTGCAACAGCGTTTCGCTGGGATCGAGCCCGTACTCCTTCTGCATCCATCCTAGCCGCGCCGCCAGGGCGCCGCGCGTGCAGGCCACGCCCTTGGGCACGCCGGTCGAGCCGGACGTGTAGATCACATAGGCGAGGCTCTCGGCATGAACCGGAATCCGAACATCGGAGCCATCAGTGGCGCGCAAACCGCCACCCTCACGGGCGCCGTCGACCACGATCAGCTCGGCGCCCGCCCCTGCCGTGATCTCGATCAGCCGATCGCGCAGTTGCGCCTGCGTCAGCACCAGCCGGGCACCACTGTCGCACAGCATCGCGGCGAGCCGCTTGGCGGGATAGTCCGGATCGAGCGGCAGGTAGCCGGCGCCGGCTTTCATAACGGCCAGCACAGCCACGACCAGGTCGGCGCTGCGCTCGAATGCCAAGCCGACGGGAGCATCCAGAGCAACGGTGGATTGCCTGATCTGTCGCGCCAGGCAGTTCGCCCGCGCGTTCAGTTCGGCGTAGCTGATCCCCTCCTGATCGGAGATCACGGCAATGGCCGCAGGCGACCGTGCGACCTGCTGCTCGATCTGCGTCACGACGTCGACGAAGTCGTCATTCACCGCCCGCGCGACAGGTCCCGAGCCCCAGCCGAGCACTCGATGCAAAGCGGCGGCGTCCAATCCATGCAGCTCTGCGACCGGTCGGCTGCTGTCGTCGGCAATGCGCGCGAGCAGACAGGCGAAAGCTGCCTGTATCCGCTCGATCTGCGCCTGGTCGAACTGGCTGCGATCGTAACGGAACCCAAGCCGGATGCCCCTGTCCGTCACGAACACCGCGACCGTGAGCGCATAGTTCGTGATCGAGATCTGCTCGGCGCGGCTGGCACGCGGCCCCTCGCCGGCCTGATCGCGCAGCGCCGCGTCGACCGGATAGTTCTCGAACACGAAGATGGAGTCGAACAGCGGCCGGCCGGCGCGGCCCGCAAGCCGCTGAATCTCGTGGAGCGGCATCCAGCCATGCTCGCGCAGGTCGACGTTGCGATCCTGCAAGCCGCGCAACCAATCACCGACCGACGTTTGAGGCGTTGCATCCTCGAACACGGGCACGGTGTTGATGAACAGGCCGACGGTCTCCTCCACGCCCGCGATCTCAGGCGGCCGGCCGGAGATCGTGGCGCCGAAGCAGACATCCTGGCCGGTCAAGCGCCGCAGCAGCTGTCCCCAGGCCGCTTGCAGGACCGTGTTCAGGGTCACCCGCTCGCGCCGCGCCACGACCTGCAGCCGCTCCGTCGTCGCCGCATCGATGACGAGATCGATCGAGCCATGGCCGTCGGCAGGCGCGGCCGGCCCGCCCAGCGCATCGGCAAGCAGGCTCGGCTCGCCGACCGTCGAGAGCGAGCGTGCCCAGAACGCACTCGACGCATCGCGATCCTGCTGCTGCAACCAGGCAATGTAGTCGCGATAGCGGCCGCGCGGGGCGGACAGCGATGCGCCACCGACATGCTGCATGATCTCGCCGATGAGCCTTGCCGCGCTCCAGCCGTCGAGCAGGATGTGATGATGTGTCCAGATCAGGCGGTGCACACCGCCGCCGAGATCGATGAGACGGACCCGCTGCAATGGCGGACGCGACAGGTCGAAGCCGGCCCGCCATTCGGCTGCGGCCACATCGGCCAGCGCCTCGTCACGCGCAGCCTGATCCATCGAGTCCACACGGTCGCGCCAGTCCTCCTCGACGAAGGGGACAGGAACCTGCCGATGGACGACCTGCTGCGGCGCGCCCGACAACTCTCTCCACACGAACGCCGTCCGCAACACCGCGTGTCTCGCCGTCACCGCCTGCCACGCCGCGCGCAAGCGCGCCGCGTCCGCACCGCTGATGTCGACGGCGATCTGGCTGACATAGTTGCCGCTGTCACCATCGCGCAGTGCGTGGAACAGCATGCCCTGCTGCATCGGCGACAGCGGATAGATATCCTCGATATCGCGCCAATCGCGCGACGCTCCGAACAGGTCGAGCTCCGGCTGGCTGAGGCCTGAGAGCGGAACGTCCGACGGCGTGAGGCCGTATACGCCGCTCGTGCAATGCGCGACGAGTTCGCGCAGGGCCGCGGAATAGCACGCGGCCAGCCGCTCGATCGTCGCGCGGCGATAGCGTCGGCGGCCGAAGCTGAATGTCAGCCTCAGCCGGCCATCAAGCACCTGGCCGTTGATGCTGAGCCAGCGCCCGAGCGGCGCGCTGGCGCTGCGTGACGGCCCTGCGCTTTCCGGCGCGAGCGCGAAGGCAAGGTCAGAGCCGGCGCCGAACTGGCCGAGATAGTTGAAGACGATCCGCGGCTCGGCTCCGCCCGTCAGGGCGGCGCGCTGCTCGGGACTGCCGCAATAGCGCAGCACGCCGTAGCCGAGCCCGCGCGCCGGGATGGCCCGTAATTCCTCCTTGATCGACTTGATGAGCGTGGCATCGTCGCCCGCGCCACCGGAGAGGCGAAGCGGAAACGCGGTCGTGAACCAGCCGACCGTTCGCGATAGGTCGAAGCCCTCGAAAATGTCTTCCCGGCCGTGACCTTCGAGCTCGACCAGACATTCATCGAGCCCGCTCCAGCGGCTGACCGCGCGGGCCAGCGCCGCCAGCAGCAGGTCATTGACCTGGGTCCTGTAGGCAGCGGGCGCCTGCTTGAGCAGTTGCCCGGTCATGTCGGCATCGAAGGACACGACGACATCCTCGCCATCGGCGACGCGATCGGTCTCGCCGCGATCATCGTCGCATGGCAGGTCGCCGGCGGCGGTCCGCTGTCTCCAATAGTCGAGCTGACCAGCCAGCTCCTCGCTGGCGGCGTAGTCTTCGAGCCTGTTGCCCCATGACGCCATGGACCGGCTCTTGGAAGGCAGAGCAATCGCGGCCGCGCCCTGCGCCGCCTGTCGATACGCCGAGGCGACGTCCTCGAGCAGCACGCGCCAGGACACGCCATCGACGACGAGATGATGCACGACGATGAGAAGCCTCTGGCTGCCGTCGGCAACGTCCATGCCGACGAGCCGCAGCAACGGCCCCTGCAGAGACAGGCTTGCCTGCGCGGTCGCGGCAGCCGAGGTGATCTCAGCCGCATCGGCGACGGTGCGGATCCAGAGCAGATCGGCGCTCGCCGGCATCGCGCCATATATCGCCTGCCACTCTCCGTCGCTTTGCCGGAATTGCAGCCGCAGGGCATCGTGATGCGCCACCACGGCCTCGACCGCCTGCGCCATCACCCGCCAGTCGAGCCGCGCCGACGGCACGAGCATCAACGCCTGATTCCAGTGATGCCGTTCGCCGGCGTCCTCGGCAAAGAAGCGGCGCTGGATCGGCAACAGCGGCACCGGATCGCCATCACGCGCAAGCGGCTCAGCGGATGCAACGACGGCCCGATCGCGACGCGCGACCCGCGCCAGCTCCTGCAGCGTCTGATGCCGGAACAGATCGCGAGGCTCGATCGACAGGCCACGCTGGCGCGCGCGTCCGACCACCTGCAGCGAGATGATGGAATCGCCGCCGAGCTCGAAGAAATTGTCGGTCAGGCCCACCCGCGAATGGCCAAGCAATTCGGCCCAGATCGCCGCCAGCTCCAATTCCGCGGGGGACTGCGGCACGACGTAGTCGGTCTCGGCAGACAATTGCTCGGGCGTCGGCAAGGCGTCGCGATCGACCTTGCCATGAGCGGTGAGCGGCATCTGCGGCATCAGCACGATCCGCGCCGGAACCATGTAGTCCGGCAGCTCCTCCGAGAGCGCCGCCCGCAGCCCGGTCTCGTCGAGGCCGTCCCCGCGGCAGACATAGCCGACGAGCTGCTGGCGTCCGCCGATCTCGCGTGCCACCACCACCGCCGACTGAACACCCGCCTGCCGCGTCAGCCGTGCCTCGACCTCGCCCGGCTCGATGCGGAAGCCGCGGATCTTGAGCTGGTGGTCGGACCGGCCGACATAGTCGATGACGCCATCGGCGCGCCAGCGCGCCAGATCGCCGGTGCGATACAGCCGCGCGCCAGGTGCGCCGAACGGATCGGGGATGAAGCGTTCCGCCGTCAGCGCCGGCCGATTCCAATAGCCGGCCGCGAGCCCCTCGCCGCCGATATGAAGCTCGCCGGTGACGCCGACCGGAACGATGTTGAGATCGCCGTCGAGAACATAGGCCGAGCGCCGGCCGACTGGACGGCCGATCGGTGCATAGGCGCAGTCGATCTCGGCATCGACGTCGACCTTCCAGACCAGCGGCGTGACCACTGTCTCCGTCGGACCGTAGCCGTTGATCAGCTTGCGCGGCCGCAGCGCCTGCCTGACCTTGTCGAAGCCGGATTTGGGCATCGCCTCGCCGCCGAACGAATACAGCGACACGGGCGGCGGATCGCCGCGCCACGCCGCGAAGTCGGCGAGCTGCTGCAGATAGGCCGGCGGAAAGCCGGCATTGGTCACCCGCTGCGCGCCCATCACGTCGAGCGTCTTCTCCGCCGACCAGAGATCGGCATCACGCATCACCAAGGTCGCGCCGCAGCCCAGCGCGGTCCACAACCGCTCATGCGCGCCGTCGAACGTGAAGGAGAGGAAGTGCAGCTCGCGCGACTGCCGGCCCATCTCGTAGAGCTCGGCGGTGGCCTCGCAATGCATTGCGAACGATCCGTGAGCGACCGCAACGCCCTTCGGCACGCCGGTGGAGCCGGACGTATAGATCACGTAGGCGAGGCTCGAGGGATGGACATCGACCGCCGGGTCGCTCTCCGTCGTCTCAGCCGCCATCGCGCCGAGATCGACGACCGCGATCCCCGGCATCGGCGGCCATTGCGACAGTCCCGCCGCATCGACCAGCACGACGCGCGCGCCGGCATCTCGAACGGTGGCGGCCAGCCGCGCTGGCGGATGATCAGGATCGAGCGGCAGATAGGCCGCGCCGGCCTTCAGGACGGCAACAAAACCGGCGACGAGATCGGGCGAGCGCCGCATCGAGAAGCCGACGAGCTCGCCGGGGCGAACGCCGAACGTTGCAAGATGCCGTGCGATGGCGTTGGCGCGGCGATCGAGCGCCTGATAGGTGATCGTCTCGGCCCCGAACACCAGGGCCGCTGCACTCGGCGTCTCCTTTGCGTGCCGGGCGAACATCCGATGCACCGGCTGGAACGGCACGAGCGCGGGAGGGCAAGCGTTCCACTGTCTGACGTCGTCGCGTTGCCGGGCCGACAACAGCTCCAATGCCGCGATCCGACGTGTGGGATCCGCGACCATCGCTTGCAGGATCGTGAGCCAATGCCCGGCGAGCCGTGCGATGGTCGACCGGTCGAACAGCGCGGTGGCAAAGGAGAACAGCGCCGAGACGTCTCCCGACGGCGCCTCCTCGCTGTCGAGAGCGAGGTCGAATTTCACCGTGTCGATCTCTGCCGCGATCGTCTCGATCTGCAATTCGGACGCAGCCGGCGCATGCGCCGGCTCGCGCCGATGCTGATGGTTGTAGAGCACCTGGAACAGCGGCGTCTGGCTCAGGCTGCGCTGCGGCTGCAGCACGTCGAGCAGCCGCTCGAACGGAAGATCCTGGTGATCCTGGGCCTCGAGCGAGGCCTCGCGCAGGGCGTGAATGACGTCGGCGATCGTGCTCCGGCTGTCGATCCGTGTGCGCAGCACCTGGGTGTTGACCAGCAGGCCGATCAGACGCCGCGTCTCCGACCGGTCGCGATTGGCGAGCGGAACGCCGATGCTGATGTCGGGCTGGCCGCTGTAGCGATAGAGCACCAGCTTCAGCGCCGCCAGCAGAACGACGAACAACGTCGTGTGCTGTCCCCGCGCCAGCTCGCGCAGGCGATCGGCAAGCTCCGCCCCGAGCGACAGCCGTATGGCATCGCCGGATTGATCGGCCTGGGCTGACCTGGGCCGATCGAACGGCAGCGGCAGCATGGCCGTGTCATGGAGACGGCCGGTCCAGTAGCGAAGCTGCCGCTCCCCCTCCACGGCACCGAGCCACAACCGCTGCCAGGCTGCGAAATCGGCGTAGTCGATCTCGAGCGCCGGCAGCGAGGCCGCCTCGCCGCGGGCGGCGGCGTGATAGAGCTGCCAGAACTCGTCGGTGAGAACCTGCATCGACCAGCCGTCGGCGACGATGTGGTGCAGCGTGACGGAGAGGATATGGTCGTGCTCGCCAAGTCCCAGCAGCGCCGCGCGCAGCAGCGGTCCGGATTCCAGATCGAACGGCAACGCCGCTTCCTCACGCAGCAGCCGGCGCGCCTGCTGCTCGCGATCGTCGCCCGCGATCTCGATACGGCGAAGCGCGACCGGCGCCGGCTGGCCTACGATCTGCTCCGGCTCGCCGCCGTCCTGCCGGAACGTGGTGCGGAGCGCGACATGGCGCATGACGAGTCCGTCGAGCGCCTTCTGAAGCGCGGCGGCGTCGAGCCGACCCCGCAGGCGGATCGCGACCGGCATGTTGTAGGCGGAGCCGCCCGGATCCATCCGCCACAGGAACCAGAGACGGGCCTGCGCGAACGATAACGGCGCGCGCTGCAGATGCTGCCGGGCGATCGGCAAGATCGACAGATCGATGCCCTTGGCCGCCAACTGCGTCAGGAACGCGCGCTGCTTCGAGGCATCGAGACGCACCAATCGACGCGCGATTTCGCCGAGCTGCTGGGCCTGGAGTCCGGACTGATCATTCATTGGCGAACTCAACTTCCTCAAGCAGATCGAACATGGCGGCGATGTCGTCGCTGCGCCTGCTCGTCGGCGGGTCCGCGGCGAGCGCGGACGCCATGGCCTCGACCGTGGTCAGCTCGAACAACCGCTTCAGCGGCAGCTCCCACGCAAGATCGCGCTTGATGCGGCCGACGAGCTGGACGGCCATCAGCGAGTCGCCGCCGAGCTCGAAGAAATTGTCGGTGACGCCGACGTCCGGCCTGTGCAGCAGCTCTGCCCAGATCGCCGCGAGTGCGGCCTCGGTCGGATTGCGCGGGGCGATGCGATGCGCTTCGGGAGCCCCGACATCGGGCCGCGGCAGCGCGTTGCGGTCGATCTTGCCGTTCGGCGTCAGCGGCAGCTCCGGCAGCACGATCACGCGCGACGGAACCATGTAGTCCGGCAGCGCTGCTGCGAGCGCAGCGCGGAGGCCGCCGCCGTCGAGCGTATCCTCGCCGCTGACATAGCCGACCAATTGACGGCCGCCGCCGAGCTCCTGCGCCACGACGACGCTGTCGCGCACGCCCGGCTGCTCCCGCAGCCGCACCTCGATCTCGCCGAGCTCGATCCGATGTCCGCGGATCTTCACCTGATGATCGGCGCGGCCGACATAGTCGAGCACGCCGTCGGCCCGCCAGCGCGCGAGGTCCCCGGTCCGGTACAGCCGCGCGCCGTCGCTACCGAACGGATCCGGGATGAAGCGCTCGGCACTCAGCGCGGCGCGTTTCCAATAGCCGCGCGCGAGCCCGTCACCGCCGATGAAGAGCTCGCCAGCGACGCCGACCGGCGCCAGATTGAGTTCGGTGTCGAGCACGTACAACCGGGTGTTGCCGATCGGGCTGCCGAGCAGCGGCAACGGATCGGTCGCATCGAGGCGGTGACGCGCCGACCACACCGTGGTCTCGGTCGGCCCATACACGTTCCAGACCTCGCTGCCCAGCGCGCCCAGCCGCCGCGCCAGGTCCGAGGCCAGCGCCTCCCCGCCGCTCAGCAGGCGACAGCCCTTCGGCAGCCATGGAGCCGTCTCGTGCGGATCGGCCGCGTCGTGATCGAGCAGCATGCGCCAGCTCGACGGCGTCGCCTGGACCATGGTCACGCCGTGCCGTGCCACCATCGCCTTGAGCGCCACCGGATCATGGGCCGTGAAACGGTCGGCGAGCACGATCCGTGCGCCATGGGTCAGCGGCAGCCACAGCTCCAGCACGGCGATGTCGAAGGACAACGAGGTCAACGCCAGCACACGGTCGTCGGCCGCGATGCCCGGCTGCTCGGCCATCGTCGTCAGGAAGTTCGTCACCGCGGCGTGACGCACCATCACGCCCTTGGGCCGACCGGTGGAGCCGGAGGTGTAGATGACGTAAGCGAGGCTCTCCGGATGCACGTCGACAGCAAGATTATCGGTCTGGCCGAGGCCCTCGCCAGCCGCCACCTCGAGCAGCCATGCCTCGGCCTCGCTCCGGGCCAGCACCGGCGCGAAACGGTCGTGGAGCGTGGCTTGCGTCAGCAGCAGCTTGGCGCCGCTGTCGTTCAGCATGTGCGCGAGCCGCTCGGCCGGATAGTCCGGATCGAGCGGCAGATAGGCCCCGCCCGCTTTGAGCACCGCGAGCAGCGCAACCATCATCGTGACGCCGCGCTCCAGCGCCAGCCCGACCACAACATCCGGCCCGATGCCGCGATCCCTGAGCCGCCGCGCCAGGCGGTTCGCCCGCGCATTCAGCGCGCCGTAGCTGATCGTCTCCTGCCCGTATACGAGTGCAACCGCATCGGGAGATCGCGCCGCATGCACCTCGAACTGCCGGTGCACGCAGAGCGTATCCGCAAAGCTGACAGCCGTCGCATTCCAAGCGCGCAGCAGTCGCGCGCGATCATCCACTGGAACGACATCGAGCTGGCGCACCGGCGTGTGCGGCGCCGCTTCGAGCGCCAGCGCCAGCCGATCGAGCGACTGCTGCATCATCGCGCCGACCCGCTCGGGCGCAACCGGCGCCACGGCCTGGACCGTCAGGTGAAGTCCATGACCGCCGTCATCCACCGCCAGCATCAGCGGATAGTTGGTACGCTCCTCGCCACCGAGCCATTCGACGCCACGCAGAGCCTGGATCGGCTGCGCGTCTGCCCGCGCGTCCTGCCGCTGGCCGTGCCGATAGTTCAGGATCGCGGAGAACAGCGGCGTCGGCGGCGCGACGCCGCTGCAACGCTGGGCCATCGCCAGCGAGGCATGCTCATGCGCCGTCAGCTCCGCCAGCCGCGCATGCGCTGCGCGAACGCTGTCCTCAACGGACGTGCCGTCGAGATCGAGCCGCAACGGCAGCGTGTTGATGAACAGGCCAAGGCTGCGGCCGGTATCATGGCCAGCCTGCATGCGGCCGAGCAGCACGGTGCCGAACACGACCTGCTCGCGCCCACTGCTGCGCGCCAGCACCTGCCCCCAGGCGACATGACAGAGGCTGGCGAGGCTCGCCCCCAGGCGGCGCGCCTGCGCGCGCAGCCGCGCATCGAGCGCAGCCGGCAGGGGCAGCTTTGCCTCGCGCACGCCGGCGCCGTCGCTGCGCACCTCGATCAATCCGAACGGCGCCGTCGGCGCATCGATGTCGGCAAGCATGCTGCGGAAGAAGCGCTGCTGAGCATCCTGTCCGCCCGGCTTGCGAGTCTCGGCGACGAGATTGCGGAACGGAATCGGCGGAGGCAGAGCGGTACGGCGTCCCGACAGGATCAGTTGCACCTCCTCATGCAACGCCTGCAGGGTGGAATGGTCGCCGACCATGTGATGCAGCACGACCAGCAGCAGCAGGCGATCACTTCCTGGGTCGCGGGCGACAACGAGACGCAGCAATGGCGCCTGGGTCAGATCGAGCCTGCAGGACTTCGGATCGAAGCGGCGCGCCAGCTCGACCTGGGCCGGCGCGTTGCCTTCGAGCTCAACTTCGGTGACGCTTAGCGGTGCCTGGCGCCAGACCACCTGCGCCGGCACCGACAGGCCATCCCAGAGGAACGACGTCCGCAGGACGTCATGCCGGTCGATCACGTCCTGAACGGCCGCAAGATAGCGATCCAGCAGATCACGGCCCGCAAATGCCATCTGGGCGACCAGCACGTAGGGGTCGCCCTCGGTCGCGAGCAGATGATGGAACAGGATTCCCTCCTGCAACGGCGACAGCGTGTAGATGTCCTGGACGTTGGCGACGCCGCCCGGCACACGGCCCACCACGCGGTCGATCTCGTCCTGGCTCAGCGCGATCAGCGGCAGCATGTCCGACGTGATGACCGGGCTCTGCGCCGTGATCGGGTTGTCAGGAATTGCGGTCTCCTCGCTTTGCCGCAGGCTGGCCGCGAGATCGCGCAGCACCGGCTTGGCGAACACCATCTGCGCGTCGATCGTCAGCGCATGGTGCTTCAGCCGATCCAGCATGCGGACGACGAGCAGCGAATGACCGCCGAGCTCGAAGAAATGATCGTTGCGGCCGACGCGCTCGACGCCAAGCAACTCGCACCAGATGGCAGCGAGCGTCTGCTCGGCTTCGCCCTGGGGAGGATCATAGGTGGCGTGCGAGAACGCCTCGTCGTCCGGCGCCGGCAGCGCCTGCCGGTCGACCTTGCCGTTGGGTGTCAGCGGAAATGCAGGGAGGCGAACGATCGCCGACGGGACCATGTAGTCGGGCAGGCTTCCCTGCAGATGTAAACGGAGTTTCGCGGCCCACGCGCCGGTGCCGTCGGCGTCCTCCGCCGGCACCACATAGGCGATGAGCCTGAGATCGCCCTGCGCATCGCGCCGCGCCAGGACTGCCGAGTCCCGCACGCCAGCCTGCGCATTCAGCCGATGCTCGATCTCGCCGAGCTCGATGCGGAAGCCGCGGATCTTCACCTGATGGTCGTTGCGGCCCAGGAATTCGATGTTGCCGTCGGCGAGATGGCGGCCGAGATCGCCGGTTCGATACATCCGCGCATCGGCCGAACGATCGAAGGGATCCGCAGCAAAGCGCTGCGCCGACAGATCGGGACGGTTGAGATAGCCGCGGGCAACCCCTGCCCCGCCGATCCAGATCTCGCCCACGGCGCCGCGCGGCACCGGCATGCCCTGGGCGTCGAGCAGATAGATCCGCGCGTTGGCGATCGGGCGACCGATTGGGACGACACCGCCCGCGAAGCCGGGCGGACGGCGCCATGCGGTGGCGCAGACGGTCGCTTCCGTCGGCCCGTAGGCATTGAAGACCGCAATCTCGGGCGGCAGCGCTTCGAACAGCTCCGGCCTTGGCAACTCGCCGGCGAGAACCAGCACCTCGAGCCCGGAGAGCCGGGCGAGGTCCGAGCGGCCCTGCAGCATCGCGGGCGGCAAGGTGGCGTGGGTGATGCGATGTTCGACGAGATAATTCAACAGCTCCGGCGCGTCGCGATGCTCGCGGCTTCCGAGCAGATGCAGCTCGGCACCGGCACAAAGCGCCATGACTATGTCCCACACGCTTGCGTCGAAGCTGAAGGAGGCGAATTGCACGATTCGGCTGTGCGGACCGGTGTCGAACAGCCCGATCTGGGCCTGCGCGAGATTGACGAGGCCCTGGTGCTCGACCATCACGCCCTTCGGTTGTCCGGTCGAGCCCGACGTGTAGATGACATAGGCGAGATTGCGCGGCGTCAGGCCACGGGCAGCAACATCCGGTGCGCTCTCCGGCAGCCCGCTCCAGGCCGGCGCATCGCTTTCCACATCGATCACAGGGTGCGCCACGCTGCCGAGCGTGCTGGCGCTCTCACCGTCACAGAGCAGCAGCGTCGGCTGGGCATCGGCCACGGTCTCGCGCAGCCGCTGCGGCGGATAGGCAGGGTCAAGCGGCAGATAGGCCGCTCCCGCTTTGAGAACCGCGAGCACGCTGACGATCGCATCAATGCCGCGCTGCTGGCAGATCGCGACCAGCCGGTCCGGACCGGCGCCCAGCGCAACGAGATGATGCGCGAGGCGATTGGCGCGCTCCTCGAGCTCGCGATAGCTCAAGCTGACCGCACCATGCACCAGCGCCACGGCGGAGGGGCGGCGGCGCGCCTGCTCTGCGACGAGCTCCTGGACGCAGCAGTCGGCTGGCGTGAACGACTGCGTCCGGTTCCAGACATCCAGCAGCAGCGTACGTTCCTCGGCCGGCAGCAGCTCGATCCGATCGACCGGCTGGCTGGTGTCGGCGACCATGGCGCGCAACGCAGCCAGCAGATAGAAGCGATAGCGCTGTACGGTATCGGCGTCGAACAGCGCCGTCGCGTAGTTGAGCTTGCCAGAGATGCGGCCGCCGCTCTCGCTGAGATCGAGCTCCAGATCGAACTTGATCTTGTGCTGCTCGATCGCAAGGCGTTCGACCGCCAGGCCGGGCAGTGCGAACGAGCCGACATCGTTACTCTGCCACGCGAACACCACCTGGAACACCGGCGTGTATTCCGGATGCCGCGGCGGCTGGAGCGCCTCGACCAGGTGCTCGAACGGAAGATCCTGATGATCCTGCGCCGCGAGGACCGCCGTCTTGACGCGGTCGATCAGCTCGGCGACAGCGGGACCCTGCGAGAGGTCGAGCCGCAGCGCCAGCATGTTGACGAAGAAGCCGGCCAGGCCTTCGAGCTCCGAACGCATCCGATTGGCGCTCGGCGTGCCGATCACGAGATCCTGCTGGCCCGCCAACCGCGACAGCACGATGGCCCAGGCCGCCAGCACGATGACGAACGGGGTGGCGCCGAGCGCGTGGCCCAGCCGCCTGATGTCGGCCGATAGACCGTCGTCGATCTCCACCGGCACCGCGGCGCCGGCGTTGGATCGCGGCGCAGATCGCGTCCGGTCCGTCGGCAGTGCCAGCAAGGATGGCGCGTCGCGCAGCACGGCGGTCCAATGATCGAGCTGCCGCTGCAACCGATCTGCCGTCAGCGAATGGCGCTGCCATGCTGCATAGTCCGGATACTGAATCGCCAGCGGCGGCAACGGATCGTCGCCGCCTGCGGCGAAGGCGCCATACAGTGCCGAGAGCTCGCGGACGATGACGCCCATCGACCATCCGTCGGAGATGATGTGGTGCTGGCTGAGCAGAACGACGTGATCATCATCGCCCAGACGGATCAAATGGCTGCGGATCAGCGGCCCCCGAGCGAGATCGAACGGCGCGCGCGTACATTCATCCAGCACGTCGCTCAGCCGCTTCTCGCGGTCCGGCCGGCCGCGAAGATCATGCATCTCCAGCGGCAGGCTGGCGTCGGACGGCAACAGCGCAATTCGCGGCTCGCCGTCCTCGGCGACAAAGACCGTCCGCAGCGCCTCGTGCCGGGAGAACAAGCGGTCGAGGCTGCGGCGCCATGCGCCGATGTCGAGCCGGCCGCGCAACCGCAGCGCCACGTCGATGTGATAATTCGAGCTTCCTCCATCGAGCTGCGTCAGCAGCCACAGCTGCTGCTGCGCGAAGGAGAGCGGCAGCCGGCCCCCGCGATCGACGATCGGGATCGCGTTTGTATCGCGTCTGGCGGCGTTGCGGCCGCGCTGTCGCGCGCGCGATGCCAACTGGCGCAGCGCCTCCGGATCGAGGTCACGCAGAAGAGGCTGTCCTGATTGTCCGCTCATGATAGCTCCGCCGTCATCAGTTCCTGGAGCTCACCTTCGGCGAACTCCTGCTCGATCAGACCGATCGAGAGGACGCGCGCGAATTCCGCCAATTCCGGATGAGCGAACAGCTCGGACAATTGCACCGACGTGCCGAACTCCTGCGCGACACGGCTGAGCAGCCGTACCGCCAGCAGAGAGTGGCCGCCGAGCCTGAAGAAGTGATCGCCCCGCCCGATGCGATCAAGGCCGAGCAGCTCCGCCCAGATGCCGGCCAGGATGATCTCGATCTCACCGACCGGAGCCTGATAGTCGTCTCCCGCCTCGCCTTGTGACGCCAGCGGCAGCGCCTTGCGGTCGACCTTGCCGTTCGGCGTCAGCGGCAGCCGCGGCAGCACGATGACGCGCAACGGCACCATGTAGTCCGGCAGCATGGCCGTGAGCATCGCGCGCAAGTCGCCGCCGTCGAGGGTGCTGTCACTGCTGACATAGCCGATCAGGTGTCGCCCGCCGCCGAACTCCTGCGCGACCACGACGCTGTCGCGAACGCCGGGCAGTGCGCGCAGCCGCGCCTCGATCTCGCCGAGCTCGATGCGATGTCCGCGCATCTTGACCTGGTGATCGGCACGGCCGACATAGTCGAGCGTGCCATCGGCACGCCAGCGCGCCAGATCGCCGGTCCGGTACAACCGCGCACCAGGGCCGCCCAACGGATCGGGAACGAAGCGCTCTGCGCTGAGCCCGGCGCGCCTCCAGTAGCCGCGCGCCAGTCCCTCGCCGCCAATGAACAGTTCGCCGGTCACGCCGGGCGGCGCAAGATTGAGATTGGCGTCGAGCACGTAGAGCGTGGTGTTGCCGATCGGACCACCCAGCACCGGCATAGGATCATTGGAATCGAGCCGCTGGCGCGCAGACCACACCGTGGTCTCGGTCGGCCCATACATGTTCCAGACCTCGCCGCTCAGCGCGATGAGCCGCCGCGCCAGATCGGGAGCCAGCGCCTCGCCGCCGCAAAGCACGCGACAGCGACGAGGCAGCGCGGTCCCGTCATGATCGAGCAGCATGCGCCAGCTCGACGGCGTCGCCTGGATCATGGTCACGCCGTGCCTGGCCACGATCGCCTTCAGCGCCGTCGGATCCTGCGCCGAGGCGCGATCGGCCAGCACGATCCGGGCGCCCCGTGTCAGCGGCAGCCACAGTTCCAGCACCGCGATGTCGAACGACAGCGAGGTCAATGCCAGCACCCGGTCGTCGGATGCGATCCCCGGCTGCTCGGCCATCGTCGCCAGGAAGTTCGTCACTGCGCCGTGACGCACCATCACGCCCTTGGGCAGGCCGGTCGAGCCCGAGGTATAGATGACGTAGGCGAGGCTCTCCGGATGAATGGTGCTGCCGAGATTGTCGGCGTCGCCCGCATCATCGTCGCGATCGAGCAGCCAGGCCTCGGCTCCGCTATCGGCCAGCGCAAGCGCGAACCGATCCTGCAGCCCAGCTTGCGTCAGCAGAAGCCTCGCGCCGCTGTCGCTCAGCATGTGAGCAAGACGCTCGGCCGGATAATCCGGGTCGAGCGGCAGGTAGGCGGCGCCGGCCTTCAGCACGGCGAGCAGCGCCACGATCATCTCGGCGTCGCGCTCCAGCGCCAGTCCGACCACGACATCGGCGCCAATCCCGCGTGCCTGCAGCCGCCGCGCCAGCCGGTTTGCCCGCGCGTTCAGTTCGCCGTAGCTGATCCGGCGGTCGCCGCAGACGATAGCAACCGCGTCCGGGACAGCCTTCGCCCGCGCCTCGATCTGCGCCACCACGCCGGGCGCTGCGTCGATCAACGGACGTGGGGATGACGTCTCGCCAATCGCAGCTCCACTCCAGCGCAAGAGCCACGCCAGCGCCTCCCCATCGACCATTCGAAGGCTGCCGGTCGGACGGGCGGCATCCGCCGAAATCTGCATCAGCCAGTCCCGCAACGACGCGCTCACCCGTCGAATCGCGTGCTCGTCCAATTGCGCACGATCGTAGTTGAAGTCGAGGCGCAGGCCCCCGGGTCCGTCGAACACGATGACCGCGATCGGATAACTGGTCGGCGTCACATGTTCGACCCGCCCGATCTGCGGCCCGGCACCGTTGCGCGCGGTGAGCGCCTGATCGATCGGATAGTTCTCGAACACCATCAGGCTGTCGAACAGGGGCTGCCCGGCCCTGTCGGCGAGGCGCTGGATCTCGTGCAGCGGCAGCCACTCATAGTCGCGCGCCGCGACGCTCTGCGCCTGAAGGGTTCGCAGCCAGTCGCCGGTCGCGGTCTGCGGGTGCGCGCGGTCGATCAGCGGCAGCGTGTTGATGAAGAGGCCGACCATGTGCTCGGCGCCGGCAAGCTCGGCCGGACGGCCCGAGACCGTCACGCCAAAGCAGACCGAGCTTTGCCCGGTATACTGCCGCAGCAATTGGGCCCAGGCCCCCTGCAGCAGCGTATTCATCGTGATGCGCTGCTGCGTCGCGAACCGCCGCAGGCGGGCAGCGAGATCGACGTCCACGCGCAGCGTCAGCCGGCCGTGGCCGCTCGCAGCGTCGATCGCGCGGCTCGCACGCAAGGCGTCGGCGAGCGGCGTTGGCTCATCGAAGCCGCGCAGCGTCTCGCGCCAGAAATCCACAGCCGCCGCGTGGTCGCGCGTCTGCAGCCAGGCGATGTAGTCGCGATAACTGGCTTGCGCCGCCGACGGCGCAGCGCCGCCGATCTGCTGCAGCACGTCTGCGAGCAGCCGCGCCGAGCTCCAGCCATCGATCACGATGTGATGATGCGTCCAGATCAGCCACAGCCTGTCATCGCCGAGCCGGATCAGCCGCAGCCGCTGCAGCGGCGGCCGGGTGATGTCGAAGCCGAGCTCACGCTCGCGCCCCGCCGCCTCCGCAAGCGCCGCCTCGATATCCGCCGCCGCGGCCCCATCAGCAATACGGCTGCGCCAATCCTCCTCGACGACGGGCACCTCGAGCTGACGGTAGACGATCTGCTGGGCCACTCCGGACAATTGCTGCCAGACGAATCCAGTCCGCAGCACCGCATGCCGCGCACTCGCCGTCTGCCATGCCGCACGCAACCGCGCCGGCGTCACACCTCGAAGCTCGATCGAGAGCTGGTTGACATAGACATCATCAGCGCCATCGCGCAGGGCATGGAACAGCAAGCCCTGCTGCATCGGCGACAGCGGATAGATGTCCTCGACGGAGCGACAGTCGATGGTCGCGCAGAGCCGGTCGAGCGCCGCCTGATCGAGCCCCGCGAGCGGAACGTCGGACGGCGTGAGACCGCCGGCGCCGCCGAGGCAATGATCGACGAGACCGTGCAGCGCCGCCCGATAGAGCTCCGCGAGCCGTTCGACGGTCGCGCGCCGATAGCGCCGGCTGCCATAGCGGAAACCGAGACGCAGCCGCCCGTCACGCACCTCGCCGTTGATGATGAGCCAGGCCCGCAACGGCGTGTCGGCGGCTCGCATCGGTCCCGGGTTTTCCGGCGCAATCCGGTACGGCGCCGACGCGCCGAGCTGGCCATCGAAGCGGCCGAGATAGTTGAAGACGATGCGCGGGTTCGGCACCGCGGCCAGCGCCTCGCGATGCTCCTTCGCACCGAGATGGCGCAGGACTCCATAGCCGAGCCCGCGATCGGGCACGGCGCGCAGCGTCTCCTTGACGCGGGTGATGAGCGCGCCGTCGGTCTCGCTGCCGCCGTCGAGACGGACCGGGAATGCGGTCGTGAACCAGCCCACCGTCCGCGTGAGGTCACAGTCCGCAAGGACATCCTCGCGGCCGTGGCCTTCGAGCTCGATCACGACGCCATCGATCCCACGCCAGTTCCAGACCGCACGCGCCAGCGCAGCCAGCAGCAGGTCGTTGACCTGCGTGCGATAGGCCGCAGGCGCGGCATCGAGCAGCCGTTCGGTCAGCTCCGCTTCGAGCTTCAGCACGACCTCCTCGGCGTCGGCTTCGACGTCGGTGCCACCATGGTCGTCGTCGCGGGGCAGCTCGCTGCCGTGGGAGGACGCCAGCCAGAACGGCATCTCGCCGACCAGCCGATCGGAGGCCGCATGCGCGCGCAGTCGCTGCGCCCAGGAGGACGGCGTGGAGCTCTGGGGCGGCAGGTTGACGGCGCCCGCCTGCCCCGTCAGCTGCTCGCAAGCCGACGCGATGTCCTCGAGCAGAATCCGCCATGACACGCCATCGACGGCGAGATGGTGAATGGCGATCAGCAGCCGCTGGCTGCCGTCGCGCATGTCGAATCCGACGGCACGCAGCAGAGATCCCGATGCCAATGACAGGCTCGCCTGCGCCGCCGACGCGTTCGTGCTGATGTCGGCCGGCTCGACTGCCGTGCGGAGCCAAAGCAGGTCAGGCGCGGCAGGCAGGTCGGACGGCACCGCCTGCCATTCACCCGCGACCTGCCGATACGTCATGCGAAGCGCATCGTGATGCCCCACGACGGCAGCGAGCGCCCGCTGCAGCACGCTCCAGTCGATCCGGTCCCGCGGGATCAGCAGCACCGCCTGGTTGAAGTGATCGCGGTTGGAGATATCCTCCGCGAAGAAGCGCAATTGGATCGGCAGCAGCTCCGCAGCGCAGGCGTTCATTGCGTTGCGTGCTGCTGCCGGCGGCGTGATGGCCGGCGCGGAGGTGGTCGCAACCACGCCGGCCAGCGCCGCTATCGTCTGCTGCGCGAACATCTGCTTCGGCGTCAGCATGACGCCGCGCTTGCGCAGCCGCGCGATGATCTGCAGGCTGAGGATGGAGTCGCCGCCGAGCTCGAAGAAATTGTCATTGCGGCCGATCCGCTCGCGGCCCAGCACGTCCTGCCAGACCGCGGCGATTGTCTCCTCCACCGCGCCGACCGGGGCGGCATAGGATAGCACGGCGTCCTCGTCCGGCTGCGGCAGCGCCGCGCGATCGAGCTTGCCGTTGGCGGTCAGCGGCAGCCGGTCGAGCACGACGATGCGCGAAGGCACCATGTAGTCCGGCAGCATCGCCGAGAGTTGCTGCCGCAGCGTCTCCGGCTGCAACACGGCGCCCGCCGCAGCGACACAATAGGCCACGAGCTCCTGACGCTCCTGCTCAGCATCGACGGCGCGGGCCACGACGGCCGCATCGGCGATGCCTTTCAGCAATGTGATCGCGCGGCTGATCTCGGCGGGCTCGACGCGGTAGCCGCGCAGCTTCACCTGATCGTCGCGCCGGCCGAGGAACACGATCCGGCCGGCCTGATCACAACGCACGCGGTCGCCGGTTCGGTAGAGGCGCTCACCTGGCGCCCCGAACGGATCGGGGATGAAGCGCTCTGCCGTCGGCGCGGGCGCACCGCGATAACCGCGCGCCAACCCAGCACCACCGACGTGGAGTTCACCGGCGACTCCGGCCGGAACGGCATTCAGTGCATCGTCGAGAACGTAGGTCCGCAGATTGGCAAGCGGCAATCCGACCGGCACCGGACCTCGGCCTGCGGCTTCCGTCCACTCATGTGTCGTAACGCCGACCGTCGTCTCGGTGGGGCCGTAGTGATTGATGATCCGGCATTGCGGCCGCAGCCGGCCGACCTCTTCGATCAAGCCGTGATCGCACGGCTCGCCGCCAAGGATCAGCATGTCGCGCGGCAGAATGTCGGCCGAGCGCCGTGCCCGCAGCAAGCCGCGCAGATGGCTCGGCACGATCTTGAGGACGCCGACCTCGCCGTCGCGCATCGCTTGCGCAAACGCATCCGCATCGAACGCCGCATCGGCCGGAAGAAGATTCAAGGTTGCGCCGCTCGCGAGCGCGCCGAACAGCACGGTGTGGCCGAGATCGGCGGCAACAGTCGAGACCATCGCCATGCTCGCGTCGGCGCGCGGCCGCAACCGGGACAATAGCGCCTGCACATAGTTGGCAAGTGCACCGTGTGATACGGCGACGCCCTTGGGCGCGCCGGTCGAGCCCGACGTGTAGATGATGTAGGCAGTCTGCGCCGGATGAACGTGCGGGCGAATGAACTCGCCGCGAGACGCATCGCTGCGCGACTCGCCATCCAGCGCGACGCATTGCAACGCGCTCGCCGCAGCGAGGCATTCGCCGGTCGCGACCAGGGTGTCGATGCCACCATCGCGAAGAATACGGTCAATACGCGCCACCGGCCACGCCGGATCGAGCGGCACGGCGGCGCCGCCCGCCTTCAAGACGCCGAGCAGCGCCGCGACGAAGCTCGGCGACCGCTCGATCCACAGCGCCACCGGCGTCTCATGCGTGACGCCCGCCGCAACGAGCATGCGCGCGATCTTGTCCGACCAACCCACGAGCTCGGCGACGCTGACGGTGTCCTGTCCTTGGCGCAGCGCGATCCGATCGTCGCGGCCCGCGAACGCAGCGTCGATCAGATCGAGGATGTCCATCGATGGGAAGCTCTTCACCTCCGCCGCGACGACCTGCCTGACGTCTCGCGCGATTGCGAAGTCGCGCAGCGGCCGGTCGATGCCCGCCGCGATCTGCCGCAGGAAATCGACGAGCTGGCTCCCGATCCGCTCGACCGTGGCCGCATCGAACAAATCAGTTGCGAAATTCAGGCTCGCATTCATGCCCGTTGGGCCGTCGACGATGTCGAGCGCGAGATCGAAATGCGAGCCGGCGAGATCGACGATGCGCGGCTGGGCGTGCAGGCCGTCGCCGAGCGCAAATCCGGCAGGCGCGGCCATGTAGTTGAACTTGACCTGGAACAGTGGATTGTGGCCGCCGGAGCGGGTCGGCTTCAGCGCATCGACGAGACGGTCGAACGGCAGATCCTGATGTGCAAGCCCGGAGATGACCTCCTCTTTCGCCTGCCCCAGCAGCTCGGCGAAGCTCATGCCATCGGCCACGTCGGCCCGCAGCACCAGCGTATTGACGAAGCAGCCGATCAAGCATGCCAGCTCGGCCTGGCGGCGGCCGGCGACGGGCACGCCGACACGCAGGTCGGAGCGGCCGGAGTAGCGGAACAGCAGCAACTGATAGGCGGCGAGCAGCAGCATGAACATGCTGACGCGATGCTCCCTGGCGAGCGCGCGGAGCCTCAGCACCAGATCTGGCGCGATCTCGACGTGAATGGTGTCGCCGCGATAGCTCGGTACAGGCGGGCGCGGCCGGTCGAACGGCAATGCGAGCGGTGTATCCGCGTCGCCGAGCCGCCCGCGCCAGTAGGCGAGCTGCTGCGCAGCCTCGGGGCCGGAGAGCCAATCCCGCTGCCATGCGGCGTAGTCGGCATATTGGACGGCGGATGGTGACGGCAGCGCCCCTGCCCCGCGCTGGAGCCCGTCATAGAGCGCGGCGATCTCCGCCAGCAGCACGTCGAGCGAGAGGCCGTCGGCTACGATGTGATGCGCCGACAGCAGCAGCACGTGGCGGTCGTCCGCGAGCTGCATCAGCACGGCGCGCAGCAGTGGGCCATTGACGAGATCGAACGGCCTTGCCAGCTCCTCGCGTGTCCGCGCCGCGACCCGCGACGTGCGCTCCGCCGCCGGGCTGCGCCGCAGATCCTCGACCGCGACCGGAATGTCCGGCGCCGCATGGATGACCTGCACGACGCGGCCATCCGGGGCGGAGAAGGTGGTGCGCAGCGTCTCGTGGCGGGCGACGATTTCGGTCAGCGCCTGCACCAGCAGTGCCTGATCGAGCGGGCCGTCGAAATGAACCGTGCAGGCGATGGTGTAGGCCGTGCCGGCCGGATCCATGCTCCAGAGAAACCACAGCCGCTCCTGCGCGGGAGACAGCAGCTCGCGTATGCCCGCCGGTGCCGGCTGCAGCGGCGGGAGCACTTTCGCGTCCGCGCTGGCGGCATCGATAAGCTCTGCGAGCGCGGCGAGCGTAGGCGCATCGAAGAAGCCGCGCAGCGCGAGCTCGATTCCGAACTGCTCGCGCACCATCGCCGTGATCTGAGCGGCTGCGACCGAGTTGCCGCCGAGCATGAAAAAGTCGTCGTCGCGATCGACGGTCTCGCGCCGGAGCACATCCCGCCAGATCAGCGCAAGACGGCGTTCGGTCGCCGTCGCAAGCTCCGCGGACGGCGATGGGTCCGCAGCCTCGCGTCGCCGCTCGAACACCATGAAGCTATCGAGCGTGCCCTGCGCCCACCTGGCGCGACAGGCGGACCGCTGCAGCTTGCCGCTGGTGGTCAGCGGCATGCCTTGCGGGTTCAGCAGCACGACCACCGCCGGATATTCCTGCGTCTGCCGCATGACCGCGTCGCCGATCGCCTTGATCAGCACGTCGGCCGGCGTTCGCCGCAGCACTGCCCTGCTGAACTCGGCAGCTACGCCGATGCCTTCGGCGCCATCGATCTCGACGGGGAAGGCCGCGACACGTCCCTTCCGCACCGAGGCCACCTCGGTCTCGACGGCCTGCTCCAGATCGAATGGATAGATGTTCTGGCCGCGAACGATCAGCAGATCCTTGAGCCTTCCCGTGACGACGAGATCGCCGTCGCGGACGAAGCCGAGGTCGCCGGTCCGCAGCCAGCGCGCGCCGTCGCGAAGGACGAACGTCTGCTGCGTCGCCTCGGGATTGTTCCAATAGCCCTGCGCGATGCTCGGACCTGCGACCCAGATCTCGCCGACCTCATTCCTCTCGGCCTCGGCGGACGCATCGACCCTCATGATGCGCACGGCGTGGCCGTCTGCCACGGCGCCGCACGCCATCAGGTCCGTGCCCTCGCCGGCGTCCGCAACGCGCCCGCCGGCGAGCGCTGCGGGATCGAGCGTGTGACAAACCGCCCGGCTCGCGCGGTCGCCTGCCGTCACCAGCAAGGTCGCCTCGGCAAGGCCGTAGCACGGCGTCAGCGCGCGAGGATCGAAGCCCGCCGGCCGGAAGCGCGCGGCAAATCGATCCAGCGTCGCGCGGCGCACGAACTCCGAGCCGGAGAACGCGAACCGCCATCGGCCGAGGTCCAGCCGCGCGATCGCTTCGTCCGAGATCCGGTCCGCACAGAGCGCGAACGCAAAGTCCGGCCCGCCGCTGCAGGTGCCGCCGTGGCGATGGATGGCGTCGAGCCAGCGCCGCGGCTGCTCCAGGAAATTGCGCGGCGACATCAGCACCGCCGTGAAGCCCGTGAACAGCGGATTCAGCAATCCGCCCATCAATCCCATGTCGTGATAGAGCGGCAGCCAGCTGACGAAGACGTCGTCCCTGGTCCCGCCGAGCGCCGCTTCTATTGCGATCTCATTGGCGACCAGGTTCCGGTGAGTGACGCAGACTCCCTTCGGCTGCGACGTCGAACCCGAAGTATATTGGAGGAAGGCGATCGCATCGCCGTGCAAGTCCGTCTCGCGCCAGGATGCGGCGGCATCGACAGGCACCTCGTCGACGGCAACAACATGAGCATCGGTCTCGCCGACCGAACCGACGACGGCGTCGCGAAGCCGCGCCTGGGTGAGAATGAGTCGTGGCGCCGCATCGCGCAGGATGCCGTCGAGCCGGCTCGTGTAACGCTCCTTGCCGGTTTCCGGCGGATAGGCCGGCACGGCAATGACCCCGGCATAGAGGCAGGCGTAGAACGCAACCGCATAATCGGGCCCGTTCGGCAGCAGGATCACGGCACGCTCGCCGGCCCGCGCGAGCTCCTGCAGATGCGCCGCAAGCGCGCGGATGCGCCGGTCCAGCGCAGCGAATGTCAGTTCGTCGACGACATCGTCGCCTTCGATGAAGCGCAGTGCCGGATGGCCGGCGCGCGAGGCGGCGTGTTCACGGAGTCGTTCGACGAGGGTCTGTGTCGGCATCTTGCGAAGGGTCCGATAGCGGCTGCTGGTCGATTGGGCGGATTCAATTGACACGATGGGCTTGCGCCATCGCGACGATCACCCTGCGCGGCCCCTTGAACGGCTCGCGCGCGTGCGCCGTCAGCATGTTGTCAAGCATGACGACGTCGCCGGTCTGCCAGGGGAAGACGATCTTGTGCCGGTCGAGCACGGCTCTGACCGTCGCCAGCGTCTCATCCTCGATCGGCGCGCCATCGCCGTAGAACGCATTGCGCGGCAGCTCGAGCGGATCGCCGACGATGTCGAGAAGACTTTCCCGCACCTCGGGCGCGAGGCTGGAGACGTGGAACAGATGCGCCTGATTGAACCACACCATGTCCCCGGTTACGGGATGCACCGCCGTCCCCTGGCAGACCTGCCGCGTCCGCAGTTCGTCGCCATCCTTCCATTCGCAGGCGATCGCATGGGAGGCGCAATAGGCCTCGACCTCGGCCTTCGACTCCGTGCCGAACACCTGCCGCCAGTCGACGTCGAGTCCGCTGCCGTAGTTGCGGACATACATGACGCCCCGCTCGGCGAAGCGGCTACGGATCGCGGCCGGCATGTCGCGATGGATCGACCGGCTGTCGGCGACCGGCGTCTCGCCGCCCTGCTGTGCCGCCTGCTCGCAATAGAACCAGATCTTCATCGGCCAGTCGCGCGTATAGGCCTGCTCGTTGTGCAGCGGGATGCTCTGGTGCGGCGGATATTCGGTCGAGGTGTAGACGCCGGCGCTGACCTGCGATCGGGGCGTCGAGCCGAATTCATAGGACAGCAGCGGATGGCCAAAGCTCGCGGCGAAGCTCCTGAACGCCTCGGCGCCGTCGAGATGGAAGCCACGGAAGAGAATTCCGCCGCACGCGTAGAGCTGGCGCTCGACCATGTCGCGGACCTCGCTGACGGCCTCCATCAGCGGCTGCCTCGTGCGGCTGGCCCGCAGAAGGAACGGCAATGATTCCTGTTCTATTTTAGATTGTATCGCGAACATGACCTCTCCCCGTCTCCCGTCGATTCAGCATCGAAGTCTCTTCACCAGCCGGCTTCCCGGCTGGGTCCTGCTTTCGGCAGGCCGCTCAAGGCCCCGCGCGAGCAACGGCGAGCTCCGGCCACGCCCGACGTGCTAGCAATGCGGCAACGAGGTTCAGCAGATCCGCCTGCTGGCTGTGGATGAAGAAATGGTCGCCCGGCAGCATGTCGAGGCCGAACGTGCCGGAGGTCTCGGCCCGCCATGCCTCCAGTGCCTCGGCACGCGTTTCGTCGAGCTCTCCGCCGAACACGTGCAGCGGACACGGCAACGGCTGGCGCCGCCGATACACGTAGTTCCCGCACATCAGGAAATCGGCCCGCAGGATCGGCAGCGTGCTGCGCATGATCTCCATGCTCTGCAACGCTTCCGGCGGTGTGCCGTTCAGCCTGAGAAGCTCCTCGCGCAATGCGGCGTCACCGAGCGGCTCGCGCCAGCGGCTGCCGTCGCGCACGGCCGGCGCTTCCGTTCCGGACACGAGCAGCATCTGCGGCCTTGGTGCGCCGAGCGCGAGCAGCCTGTGCGCGAGCTCGAAGGCGAGCAAGCCGCCGAGGCTGTGCCCGAACAGGACGTAAGGCTCCGCCAACGGCGTCCCGATCAGTTCGGACGCGAGCTGATCGGCCAATGCGGTCGCATCCGTTTGCAGCGGCTCGTCCATCCGTGCGCCCCGTCCTGGCAGCTCCAGCGGCAGGACCTCGATCCAGGACGGAAGACCTCTCCTCCAGCGCGCATAGACCATGGCGCTGCCGCCGGCATAGGGCAAACAGATCAGCCGCATGGCAGCCAGCCTCCTTCGCTTCAGGATTCGGCAGAAACCTGCGCGTTCTCCTGCATGAATTTCCGCAGCGAGAGCGGCCGCATGTCGGTCCACACCTGCTCGATGTGATCGAGACATTCCTTCTTGCTGCCGGTCACGCCGACGGCGGTCCACCCGTTCGGAATGTCCTTGAACGTCGGCCAGATCGAATATTGCTCTTCGTGATTCACGACGACGGTGAAGGTGACGTCATCTCTGTCGAAGATCATCATGCCCGGCTACTCCTACTAACAAACGACGTTGATGAACTACGAGTAATGCAGTTGATAATGACAGTCAAAAGGATACCGCCGATCGAAGTTTTTAATCTCTCCAAGGTGACACGCCGGTGACGATTCAACATCAGGATGCATCGGCTCATACCAATGATACCAGCGGCCTTGTTGTCGGCACCGCATAGTTCGATACCGCAGCAATATCATCTCGCGCGCGGCTGTCGCTTCGCGGGCCCGCATGCGCGTCGCAAACCGTCCGATTGCCGTCGCCTTCACATCGAGGTCGACGCTCTCTCGAACTAACCGGGCCGCCGCACATGTTCCGTGCGGCGGCCCCGTCGCCGTCATTTGGCCGACGCTTCAGAAGTTGAAGGTCGTGGAGACAAGGTAGGTGCGCGGCGCTCCCAACGTGATCACTCCGCTATAGGCAGATGCCCAATAAGCCTTGTTGAACACGTTCTCGACGCTGGCACGGACGACGATCGGCTTGCCGTTCCAGGGCGACGTGAACTTGTAGCGCGCGCCGAGGTCCACCCGCGTCCAATCAGGTATGGAGAGTGTATTGGTGGCGTTGACGTACTGCGCTCCCGTGTAGACGACGCGACCCGTTAGCGTCAGATCACGCACGATCGGCGTGTCCCACTCGGCACCGAGGTTTACGGTCAGCTCAGGGACACCGATGGCGCGCTTGCCGTCATTCACGCCGTTTGTCGTCTTTTCCTGGACGCCGTGAATGTAAGCCAAACCTCCCAGCAGCCGGAACTCCGGCGTGACTTCGCCGAAGACATTGAATTCCGCACCGCGGTTGCGCTGACGCCCATCGAGTTGTTGGGTCGCCGTCGCGCCACTTCCAACCGTGACAACACTGCGCTGGGTGATATCGAACAGGCTGGCGGTGGTCGTGATCCGGCCGAAATCGATCTTGATTCCGGTTTCCGCCTGCGTCGTCGGACTGAGCGGAAAAACGGTACCCGCGTTGGCGAACGTGCCCGAGACCACGGCCGGTGTCTGCAACCCCTCGATATAGTTGGCATAGAGCGAGACGCGCTCGGCGGGCTTGACGATGACCGCATAGGACGGCGTCCAGATCGACTCGTCCTTGAACGGGCGGCTGTTTCCAGCCGTGAGATAATCCGTGACCTCGGTCCCCGCGGTCTGGCGCCGTGCGCCCACGACGAACTGCAGGCGATCGTTGAACATCGACATGGTGTCCGAGACGCCGACGCTCCACAGGTTGACGCCCGTCATCTGGCTGAGGCGCAGGTAATTGTAGTTCGGCGCCGCCGAGTTGACCGGTTCCGTGTAGAGATTCCAGCTCGTCGGGATTGCACCGGCCAAGGCCACGGTCGATGCGGTGGGATTCGTCACCGGCCACAGCACACGCTGGTTATAGGTCCGGTCGACGATCGAATAGCCCAGATTGAGCGAATGGTTGACCGGCCCGGTGTCGACGTTGAGTCGAACGCCGGCCTCTCCGGCAAATGTTTCGAACGTCTCCTTGCCCTGCCCCGGAACAGCCGACAGCGCACCCGCGTTGGTATTGATCGTGGGCGACGGATAGGAATAGTTGATGTTGCTGTCGTGGTATCCGAACGAGCCATAGGCCGTGATCCGGTCGCTCAGATCGACTTCGCCCTTGACCGTCGTGAAGAAGTCGGTCGGGGCGTAATAGGCCCAAGGCACCTGGAAGTTCAGCCCTGCCTTCGGCGGATCCGGAATCTTGGTGATCGCGCCGACGCCGAAGAAGCGCAATGGCGGCTTCAGCGTATCCGCCTGGTAACCGAGGTCGACCGCAAGGCGGGCGTTCTCGCCGCGATAGTCGAGGCCGAGCGCCACGTTGCCGAGCTCGTCGGTCTGACGGTTCCAAGGGGTATTGCCGTTCGCGTAGGAGCTATTGAGCCTGACGCCCCATTCCTTGTGCTCGCCATAGCGCCGACTGACGTCGATCTGCTCGCCGAACTGGGACTTCGACACGAATGTTCCGGTGAGTTGCGTGATGTCGACGTCGGGCGCGTGCTTGGTGATCAGGTTCACGCTGCCACCGACGGCGCCACCGCTCGCAGCGCCGGTGCCGCCGACGGTCATGCCGTTGAGCAGCGCGCTCGGCCCCTTCAGGAGCTCCACGCGCTCGATGAAGTTGGCGCCCGTCGAATAATACGGCGCGATGCCGGCGAGGCCGTTCAGCGCGTAGTCGCCGCTGTCGTAGAAGAAGCCGCGGATGAACAGGCCGTCGGCACCGCCGCCCGCAGCCTGCGTCGTGCGCACCGAGGGATCATTGATCAGCACGTCGCGGATCGTGCGCGCCTGCTGGTTCTGGATCAGTTGCGATGTGAAGCTCGTCTGATTGAACGGCGTGTTCATCACCCCGCGGTTGCCCAGCAGCCCAAGGCCGCCGCCGCTCGCGACCTGGCCGCCGGCATAGGGCGACGGCGGCGCGCCGATCGTACCCGTCGACGGCGTCACGTAGGCCACCGGCGCGGTCGGCGGCAGGTTGCGCGGAGCGACGCGGCGCTGCTGAGCGGTTCGCGTCGAGGTCGCCTGGGGCCTCGAAGCGGTCTGCCGGAATTTCGGCTTCGGCGCGTCGACGGTCACATCGGGGAGCTTGGTCTGCGCGAAGGCCGGTTGAACGCCTCCGACATTCAGCGTGAGCGCCAATGAGCTCACAAGTCCCAACGACATCATCAACCCAACGTCTTTATCCCAAACGCGACAAACCATCCTGACACCCCGATCATTCCAAGTTCCAACTCGGCTCGTCGGTGGTCCTAACACACAGGTATTTGAGGATGGCGTTGTGCGACGTAGAACTCGTCTAACGAGCGACAGCTTCGCCGAATCGATCAGCTCAACAGGTTGTCGCTACTACGAGATTCTTTTCCCTTCGCTTCTTTGAAGCCTTCAAAAGAAGCGCATGTCGCGGGGAAGAACGATGCGATCGTTTCGGCTGATACAGCTCACGACACCGATCGTCTCGAGCTGATCGAAAAATTTCGATCAATCGTACGATGATAACTAATCACATTGCCACTTTTGAATCAATCTTTGCTTTCAAATGCGCCACATCTCCGCCGCGCCGCGCGCTGATCGAAGAAATCACCGGGACCATTGTATCTGTTTGTTTCCGGGGCGGAGCGACGCCGCCCGCGTCGGTCCTCGCTGCGCGAGACCGATCACGCGCCGCCGACGCAGCGCGCTGCCATCGCAATGACGCGTCGCGCGAGAGAGAGAAGAGATGCGTGGGATCGTTGGCCGACCGAGCGCATCAGGGCCATCGCGCCTGGCGCATCGTCCAGCAGCGCGGATCGAGGTCAATGATGCGGGGTATCTTCCGCCGACCGACGGCGGACGTCGGCGCTCAGAGCGGCAGATCCTGCGTCCCGGCCCGAGCGCCTTGCGCTCCGGCCTTCGCGCCGCGGCTTAGTTTCGTGCCGTACGCGAGCGACAGCAGAATCGGAATCGACAGCCCGAGCCAGCACAGGCCGTCCCAGAGCCCGTCGCCGAACAGTCCGAAGGCGAGCCCGGCTGCGGCGACCAGGCCGATCAGCAGCGGCGCACGAAACACCTGCCAGGTCGAGAGTTGCGCGACGCGGGCAGATGGCGTCGCCGATGCGGCCGAGGAGCTCATGGCGACACCACCGCAGGCGCTGCCGATGTAACAACGCCGGACACCTTCCCGCGGAAGCCCCAGCGCTTGGCGGCCCACAGATAGAGTCCGCTGCACAGCACGATGATCGTGATGACATCGAGAACGGCCCAGATGATCTTCAGCGGCAACCCGCCGTAGTCACCGAAGTGCAGCGGCCGCGACACCTGCAGCGCGGTGAGATACCAGGCGAGCTCGGGCGCGACCATCTTGCTGCTGTCCTGGGCGTCGACCAGGACCGGCTTGAACATGCGCGCGGTGAATGGCGTGCGGCCCTTGGTCCAGATCATCAGATGCTGCGGGCTGCCGAACCGCGTCGTCGTCGGCAGGGTGATGGACGTCACCAGCCGGTCCGGAAACGCGGTGCGGACGGCGCCAACGGCGGCCTCGATCGATTTTGCTTCCGCCAGCGGCTTGCCCTGATAGGGCGCGAGCAGCGCCGGCATGGTCTTTGCGCGCCAGAGATCGAACAGCGGCACCGCCAGCGTGTTGATGGTGCCGGTCAGACCGACCGCGAGCGCCCAGCTCACCGTGACGATGCCGAGCAGATTGTGCAGGTCGAGCCATTTCAGCCGGGCCGAGCGATCCCGCACGGTGCCGAACTGCAGGCGCCGCATGAACGGCCAGTAGACGACGACGCCCGAGACGATGGAGGCCGCGAACACCAGTCCCATCAGTCCGAGAAAGAGCTCGCCCGGCAGGCCGGTGAACATGTCGCGGTGGATGCGCAGGATCACGTCCATGACGTCCTGATGCGGCGCCTCCTCGCCGAGAACGACGCCGGTGCGCGCATCCACGGTGAGGCGATGAAACTGCCCGGGCACCGGAATGGCGGTCGGCGACATCGCGACCACGATCAGCGGCTCCGCCTGCTTCAGGCTCACGAACAGCGCATGCTGCTCCGGCAATTGCTGCTTGGCCGCCGCGATCAGGCGGTCGAGCGGCAGCAGCGGCGTGTCGGCCGGCATCGCCGGCGCGGCGATCTCGTCCTCGAAGAGATGATCGATCTCGTCATGGAAGATCAGCGGAAGCCCGGTCAGGCACAGCATCAGCAGAAAGATCATGCTGATCAGCGACGTCCACGTATGGACCTGAACCCACAGCCGCATGCGCTCGAACCCACCCTTCTTCATCGACGTTGCACGTGATGATCCGAACGTCAGGCAAGAGAAGGGCCGCAGCAAACTGAATCGATCTAAAGCCGTTGGAATTTCTTTAAAGTGGCGCGCCTGTCTGCCGCAACCAGCGGAGCTGCAACGTGAATTTCGATCACGCCTCGCACCATCGACACATATCGAATCGCTGCCGCGCATGGCCGCGCGGAACGCAACCGGCTCTGGCTGCATCCGACGATGAGCCAGGGCCGGGCCGCAAACGCCGTCTCAGAATGGATAATGCCGCTCGCCGGTCTGCACCGTGATCCAGCGCAGCTCGGTGAACTCGTCGATCGCGGCCTTGCCGCCGAAGCGGCCATAGCCGGAGGCCTTGACGCCGCCGAACGGCATCTGCGGCTCGTCATGCACCGTCGGCGCGTTGACGTGGCAGATGCCGGACTCGATGCGCTTGGCGACGCCGATCGCGCGGGCGATGTCGCGGCCGAACACCGCCGACGACAGACCATATTCGGTGTCGTTGGCGACGCGCACGGCCTCGTCGACGCCGCCGACGCGCACGATCGTCACCACCGGGCCAAAGCTCTCCTCGCCATAGATGCGCATCGCCGGCGTGACGTGATCGACGATGGTCGCGGGCATGATCGTGCCGGTGCCGCGGCCGCCGGCGGCCAACACGGCGCCCTTGGCCACCGCGTCCTCGATCAGGCCGCCGACACGGTCGCAGGCGGCGGCGCTGACCAGCGAGCCCAGCACCACATTGCCCTTGCGCGGATCGCCGTAAGGCAGGCTGTTGGCCTTGGCGGCGAACTTTGCGACGAATTCATCCGCCACCTTGTCGTCGACCACGATGCGCTCGGTCGACATGCAGATCTGGCCCTGGTTCATGAAGGCGCCGAACGCAGCGGCGTTCACCGCGGCGTCGAGATCGGCATCGTCGAGAATGACCAGCGGCGCCTTGCCGCCGAGCTCGAGCAGCGCGCGCTTCAGATGCCTGGCACAGGCGATGGCGATGAGACGGCCGACGCGGGTCGAGCCGGTGAAGTTGACGCGGCGGATCGCGGGATGGGCGATCAGCGCCTCGACCACCGCCTGCGCATCCTCGGGCGCATTAGTGACGACGTTGACGACGCCGTCGCCAAGACCGCCTTCGGCCAGACACGCGCCGATCAGCCGGTGCACGCCCGGGCTCATCTCCGAGGCCTTCAGCACCACGGTGTTGCCGCAGGCGAGCGGCATCGCCACCGAGCGGACGCCGAGGATGACCGGCGCATTCCACGGCGCGATGCCGAGCACGACCCCGACCGGCTGGCGATACGCCAGCGCGATGTTGTCGGGCACGTCGGTCGGGATCACCTCGCCCGCGATCTGCGTCGTCATCGCCGCGGCCTCGCGCAGCATGCCCTCGGCGAGATGCACGTTGAAGCCGGCCCAGCCCGCCGTGGCGCCGGTCTCGGCCATCATCAGCGTAATGAACTCCGGGGCGTTGCGCGCCAGCGCATCCGCAGCCGCATTGAGCCGCTTGCGGCGCTCGCCCGGGCCGAGCCGGGACCACGCCGGAAATGCCGCCGCGGCGGCATCGGCGGCGCGCAGCGCGTCATCGATCGACGCCGCCGCAACGATGGTTGCGATCTCGCCGCTGATCGGATTGAGCCGCTGGAAGGTACGCTGGTTGGTGGCGGACTGGTCCTTGCCGCCAATCAGGAGATTGATCGCGTTCATGGGGCGCTCCTAGGTCGATGGGGTTGATGCGGTTGCGGAAGCCGGCGCGCGCGACTGGCCCAGATACGCGCGCTGGATGTCGGGATTGTTCTTCATCTCGGACGCCGGCCCCCGGCCGGCGTTGCGCCCCTGCTCGATCAGGTAGACGCGGTCGGCGATGTCGAGGCTGGCGCGCGCGTTCTGCTCGACCATCAGGATGCCGACGCCGTCGCCGCGGATCGTCCTCAGCGCCCGGAACACCTCGCGGCTCAAGAGCGGCGACAGGCCGAGCGACGGCTCGTCGAGCAGCAGCAAATCGGGCCGCGACATCAGCGCGCGGCCGATCGCGACCATCTGCTGCTCGCCACCGCTCATGGTGCGCACCGCCTGCCCCATGCGCTCGGTGAGGCGCGGAAACAGCGCGAGCACGTGCGCCAGCCGCGCGGCCTCGCCGTCGCGGGCGCGCGAAGGATAAGCGCCGAGCTGGAGGTTCTCGGCGACGGTGAGATCGCCGAACACGCCGCGGCCTTCCGGGACCAGCGCGATGCCGCGCTCGACGATCAGATGCGGCGCGAGCGACGCGATATCCGTCCCGCCGAGGCGGATCACGGACCCGGCCGATGGCCGGATCAGTCCCGCGATCGCCTTCAGCAGCGTCGACTTGCCGGCGCCGTTGGCGCCGAGGATGGCGACGATCTCGCCGCGCGCGACCTCGAGCGCGACATCGGTGAGCGCCTGGTGCTTGCCATAGGCGTGCGACAGCCGCTTGATCTCAAGCATCGGGCTCTCCGAGATAGGCTGTGATCACGGCGGGATCGGCGAGCACCTCGCCCGGCGTGCCGCGCGCGATGACGGTGCCGGCGCTCATCACGACGCAGCGGTCGCACAGCGCGCGGATCGCATCCATCACATGCTCGACCATCACGATGGTGATGCCGCGGTCGCGCAGCGAGGCGATCAGCTCGATGCCGGTCTCCAGCTCGGTCGGATTGAGCCCAGCCAGCCATTCGTCGAGCAGCACAAGACGCGGATGCAGCGCCAGCGCGCGGGCCAGCTCCAGCCGCTTCTGGTCGATGTAAGTGAGGTCGCCCGCCGGCATCTCCGCCATGCCATCGAGGCCGACCAGGGCGAGCAGCTCATGGATCGATTCTGCGGCCGCACCGGTCTGGCGCGTGCGGAACAACGCCGCCGCCGCGACATTCTCGGCGACCGTCAGGTCCGGCATCACGCGCACCAACTGGAAGGTGCGGGCAAGCCCGAGCCGCGCGATCCGGTGCGCCGCGAGGCCGCTGATGACGGTGCCGCCGAAGCGGATCGTGCCGGCCGAGGGCACGAGCGCGCCCGAGAGCATGTTGAGCAGCGTCGTCTTGCCCGAGCCGTTGGGACCGATCACGCCGAGGATCTCGCCCGCGCGGACGTCAAGGCTCACACTGTCGACGGCGCGCAGGCCGCCGAAGGATTTGCCGACGGCCTCCGCAACGAGCAGCGGCCGACCGTCCTGCTCGGGCTTCGCGGGCACGACCCGGCGCTCCTGCCGCCAGGTGCTGTCGACGAGGCCGATCACACCGCGCGGCAGCGCCATCACGATGCCGATGAAGATGAGGCCGAGCACGATGCTGAAATGATTGGGCAGCGCCGCGGTCAGCACCTCGAACAGCAGCACCAGCGGGATGACGCCGAGCACCGGGCCGATCAGCGATCCCGCGCCGCCGAGCAGCGCCATGATCACGACCTGGAACGAGATCATCGGGTTGAACGCGATCGCCGGATCGATATAGGTCCAGCGCGGCGCCATGATCGCGCCGGTCACCGACATGAACACCGCGCTGACGATGAAGACGCCGAGCTTCACCGCGGTCGCATCGATGCCGGAATGGCGCGCGGCGGTCTCGTCGGCGCCGATCGCGCGCAGCGCGAGGCCATAGCGCGAGCGCGTCAGCAGAAAGCCCGCGAGGAAGACCAGCGCCGTCAGCGCGCAGAGCTGCCAGTACAGCATCTCCTGGGTGATGTCGCTGAACAGATAGCGGCCGACCGATTTGTGGATGTTGACCTCGTACCAGATCACGAGCTGGCGGATCAGCTCGGCCAGGCCGAACGAGAAGATGATGAAGTAGATGCCGGACAGCCGCAGCGTCGACAGGCCGGTGACGGCCGCGACGACAGCGCCGACACCCGCAGCGGTCATCAGTTGCAGCGGCCAGCTCAGCGTCTCGCCCGTCACCGCCGCCGTATAGGCGCCGATGCCGAAGAACGCAGCCGTCGCCAGCGAGACGTAGCGGGTCGGCCCGGAGAACATCGCCCAGGCGGTTGCCAGCACGGTGAAATAGAGAATGCTGATGCCAAGCGCGAGATAGTAGCCGTTGGCATAGAGCGGCAGCGCGACTGCCGCGGCAACGCCGACGAGCCCGATGCACCAGGCGAGAATCTTGCCGGGGCTGATCACGACGCCGCCTTTCCGAACAGTCCGGTCGGCCGGATCAGCAGCACGGCCAGAAACATCGCAAACGTCGCCGCCAAGGTCAGCCCGGGATCGACCAGCCGCGCCACCGCGGTCTCGACGACGCCGAGCAGCAGCCCTGCGGCCAGCGCGCCCATGACGTTGCCGACGCCGCCCATGATCACCACCACCAGCGCCTTCATCGTGAACACGACGCCCATCGAGGCATTGAAGGTGAGGAACATGCTGACCAGCACGCCGCCGGCCGCGACCAGTCCACCGCCGAACGCAAACGCCAGGCCCGCGAGCCAAGCGACATCGATGCCGACCAGCCGCGCGGCATTGGCATCGACCGCGACGGCACGCACGGCTGTGCCGATCCTTGTTCGCGTCAGCGCGAGATAGACGCCGGTGCCGATCAGCGCGGCGAAACCGAGCGCGACCAGCCGGTTCACCGCGAGCGTCGAGCCGAGCACCGTCACGGGAATGGAGAGATAGCTATAGCTGTAATACTGCCCGCCGAAGGCCACCAGCATGACGCCCTGGATCACGAACAGCACGCCGAAGGTGACGAGGATGCTGTCAACCTCTTGCGCGCCGGCGTCCTTGCTCCGGCGGATCAGACGCTGCAGCAGCAGACGATAGAGCAGCCAATTCAGCAGCGCCGCCACGGGAATCGCGAGCAGCAGCGCCAGCAGCGGGCTCAGTTGCAGGCCGGAATAGAGCGACAGCGTGCCAAAGGCGGCCGCGACCAGCGACTCGCCATAGGACAGGTTCATGATGCGCGCGACGCCATATTGCAGCGTGAGTCCGAGCGCGATCAGGGCATACATACCCCCCAGCACCAGGCCGGGCAGCAGGATGTCGAACATCAGCATGGGGCGCGTGCCTCTTGCGCGAAGCCCGCGGACGCACGCCGGATCACGCGCGCCCGCGAGCTCACGACCTCGTTCCGGCTATTTCCATTCCGGCTTCGGCACGACAGCGGCGCGTGCGCCCGGCAGCGAGGCCGGCGCCAGCGCATAGAACTCGCCGTTCTGCCACTGGCCGACGCCCCACACCTCCTGCAGCAGGCCGTCCTTCAGCTTCACCTTGCCGATGATGGTGTCGAAGGTGCCTTCGCGGATCTCCTTGGCGACCGCGGCACGATCGACCTTGCCGACCTTTTCGATCGCCTGCTGCAGCACCTGCAGGCTCGCATAGGTGATCGGGCTCGCCCAGCGATCCGGCTCCTGCCCGGTCGCCGCCTTGTGGCGGGCGAGATAGTCCTTGAGCGCGGGCGCGTCCGCGTTCCAGCCGCCGATGCCCATGACGCCGTCGCTGCCCGCGCCGAACTTGCCCTTGAACAGCGGAAACGCCGTGCCGACGCCGACATAGAAGATCTTCGGATTGTACTTGAGCAGTTGCGCCTGCTCTGTCAGCCCGATCGTATCCGGCGGATAGCTGAAGGCGACGAAGGCATCGGCGTTGCTCGCGATCGCATCCTTGAGCAGCGGCTGCAGATCCTGCGACCCCATCGGATAGGTCTTGTCGTAGGCGACGGTCAGTCCGGCCTTCTTGAAGGCCTCGCGCCCGGCGGCGGCGAGCTCGATGCCGAACTGGTCGGCGACGCTGACCATCGCGACGGTGCCGCCGATCTTGCCCTCGCTCTTGAGCTTGCCGAGCAGCTCGGCGAGCGCATTGGAGATCTGCGCCGAGGTGCCGAGCCAGAAGGTGGCATTGGCCCAGCGCTTGGCGAGCTCCGGCGCCTTGTCGGTCACCGACGTCACCGCGAGATGCGGATAGCCGAGCCGGTTCAAGGTCGGACCGACCGCGAGGTTGAGACCGGTGCCCCAGGGCGGCAGGATGAAGTCGACCTTGTCTTGGTTGGCGAGGCGCTCGATCGCCTTCACCGCCTCTTCCGACGAGCTGCGGTCGTCATATTCGACGATCTCGACCGGCAGGCGCTTGTCGCCGAGCTTGATGCCGCCGGCCGCGTTCACGTCCTTCACCCAGAGCTGATAGTTGGGCAGCGTGGTGATGCCGGCGCCGCCGGCATAGGGGCCGGTCTTCGAGATCGCATAGCCGATGCGGATCTTGTCCTGCGACTGTGCCTGGGCGGCCGATACGGCAAAGCCGGCTGCGATCGCCGCCGCTCCCGCGATCCGCAACACCTGACGACGGTTGGTCGAAGTCATCTGTCTGTCCTCCTCCCATGTTCACGCGCGCGGACCGCGCGGGTGAATCGGTGACGTTCCTCTGCCCCGACGTCGTCCGCGGTTTTTGTTTGCGGTCGTCGGGACTTGACGAGGGAAACACCGCAGGCTTGGGTGGCGCAATGGACAGTTCCGGCAAAAGAGTGCACTTTTCTGGGGCGGCGACTGCGCGTAATGCCGCGCCTCGGACGCTGCCGCCGACGGCCCGTGGCACCCCGGCAGCGCTCGGAGCCGAAGTCATTCCCTCGCATTTCGAGGCACGGCGCTGGGCCCTGCGCTCGGATGCCGCGCGGCCGTTCGTCCACCTGCTCTGCCTGACCGCCGGAACGGCCTCGGTGCGCTTCGCCGATGGCGAAATCCAGACCTGGGCTGGTGCGGCGCTGGTCTGGGTTCCGGCGGGAGGGGTCGAGCATCTCGACGTCGCGGCCGGTTCCGCCGGCCATCTCCTGCGGCTGCGCTCCGGGCTCTGGCACCGCCACCTGCCCTCCTCGGCCGAGCCCGCCTATCTCGACCTCGCAGGCACGGAGGCCGTCCTGGCCTTCTCCGTCACGACCGAGTTCGCCGCGGTCATCGCGCGCTCGATGGCGGCGATCGCAGCCGAGATCGAAAATCCCTCACGGCGCGGCGCGGCCTCGATCATGTCGTCGGAGCTGACCCTGTGCGTGCTGCGTTTCTGGCGGCTGTTTGCCGACGAGAGCGCCGGCGAGGCGCAAGGCTCCAGCGCCGAGATCCTGAGCCGCTTTCGCCGGCTCGTCGAGGAACGCTTTCATCAGCAGTTGCGGGTCGCCGACTACGCTGCGCTGCTCGGCGTGACGCCGGATCGCCTGCACGCGCTGTGCACCCGCGTGCTGCAGCGGTCACCGAGCGCGCTGATTCAGCAACGCGTCATTCAGGAGGCGGCGACCCGGCTCGAAACCACCACCGCGACGATCAAGCAGATCGCCTTCGCGCTCGGCTTCAAGGACAGCGCCTATTTCAACCGCTTCTTCGTCAGGCACACCGGTCAATCACCGGGCGCCTGGCGCAAGGGTGTTTCGTCGCAGCGGACCAAAGGCCAGTCACGGGCCATCCTCAACTTCGCCGACTGGCCGTGACGGAGCGGCGCAGCCAGGCGCATCGGTCACCCTCTTCGTCATTTCAGGACGACGCGTCAGCGTCGGACCAGCAAATCCCGAGTTCGGACGGGCGGCGCAACCGCTGGATGCTCAACGCGCCGAGAAGCTGATTTGCGCTGCGCGATCAAGCTGATTTGGCCTGTCCAGTCCCCGCGCCAAAAATATTCCGCTTTCGTTTTTACGGAAATCATGGTTCTATTCCCACATCCCGTCTCGAGCTGAGGGGCGTATCGCGGTCGTCACGACATGCGAGGCGGGGAGCGGTGGGCGTGGTGGATTGCAGCGCGGGTTGCTCGCGCCGACGAACAATCCGCCACGCACGGTCAAGTCGCTCGGTCCTGATATCCCGATGCTGATATCAACTCACGTTGAGGCTTTGCTTCGCGTGGGGATGGTGGCCAGAAAGCCCGGTGCACCAGGGAGAAAGCGAAGCAGCCGTTCAACCATCGCGCAGGGAGGGCCGGGTGGATTCAATTGGTCGTCGCAACACTCGATGAGGAGGTTGCGATGGGCATTCGAAAGAAACGGTCAACGCGGGG
>NZ_JAUETE010000018.1:0-144116 GCF_032484535.1 Bradyrhizobium sp. SZCCHNS3016 | reverse complement strand
TGCTCTTCCGTAAAGCGGCTGCGCTTCATGCTCTGGTCCTCGTTGGGCCAGAACGAACTTCAAACTGGATTAAGCCCGAGGGGCAAGGTCACGCCCTAACGGTCAAGATCACCAGGTTTTCCGGTTTTCCGAGCGAAGGGGAAGGTGAACAGCGCATGGTTGAGAAGACGGTGGACTGATGTGGACCGCCATCCTGCATTTCCCTGGCAGTCCGACACAAAGGGTGTCAATCGGCATTTATCACCGTGCCCAGCTTAGGCCCAACGTCGACCAGGATCGCTGGTCGGCCTCCTTAAGGTAGCCGCACAAGCGCGAGACGAGCAGAGCACTCACCTGGCGAACGCAGCCAACGATTTCCGGTTGCTTACGAGAACTTCGGGTCCGGGACTCGCAACAGCATACGTCCGAACGACCTGAACAGAGACTGAGCGGGCCTTTCGAACCAAACGAAGCAGGCTCTCGATATTAGGACGGCAGAAGCTACACCCACGATCACCCAGAGGACGGGCAGCGGAAATCCCAAATGCGCCGTCGATCGCGAGATCGCCCAAATGACCGGGTCATGCAGCAGGTAAAGCGAATAGCTTGCCTGCCCGCCCCAAACCATGAGCGGTAGGCTCATGAGTCGCGCGGCCCAAGATTTGTCGGTCGAGGCCGCGAGACATACGCCCGCGAACAGGATCACGCATGCCGATGTGTCGACCATGGCGAACAGCGATCGGATCTGTTCAAGAGCCACGATCCCGATCACGCATAGCGCAAAAATAACATCCGCCCATACCCGAGGCGGGCGCCCTCCTAGAAGAACCAACTGAGCTGCCGCGACGCCGATAAGGAAGGATGGCAGCCGCATCAGGGGCGAATGATAACCCAGCCAGAACAGGAAGGATGATCCGCTTGACTGATCGACCTTCGCGTAGGTGACGCCCAAATTGAGGATCAGATCGCTAAATTTCACGAATCCCAGCGCCATAACCGCGCCGATGGCACCGATTCCGAGTAGCGCCGTCACGGCGCCCCATCTGCTCAGCCTGTTTGCGGCAGGCGCAATGAATGGATAGGCAACATAGAAGAGCGCCTCGGTCGCGAGGGACCACATCACCCCCAGAAGCGGATTGGAGAGCGCACTAAAGATATACCGCGTGTCATCGACTCGCCAAAACCACCAGGTGGTGGTGAAGGTCAGGAAAAAAGGTGTCGATCTCGCCAGCGGCGTGGGGTCTTGCTTTGCTGCAAGCTCATACAGAAATCCGACCACGAAGACGATCAGGAACAGCGGATACAGTCTGGACCAGCGCGCAACGAAAAAATCTCGTAAGCCACCTGGCCGCTGCACGCTATGCCGGTAGTTCCAGTGAATAACGAAGCCGCTGAGGACAAAGAACAATGTCATCCCGACATTTGCCAGATGCGTCAGCATCCAAACGGCAAGCGTCATGTTGTCCCAATCGCCGGGCGGATGGATCTGATAAGTGGCGTGCGAAACCATGACGGCACAGGCCGCGACGAAACGGACGCCGTCAAGGGCAGCCACATGGCGGGGAACGACCGGCAAACCGAGCCCCGGAGTTGTGAAGGATGAGGCGGGGCCTGGGGACTTCAAAATGCGATCCTATCACAACAAGCGGTTAATTGGACCAAGAGACGCTACCCGCATCGGTTGATATGCTGCGAGGAGAGGCGGTCGTCATAATGCCCTTGGGGCCAATTGGGCCTGGTGCTCAGATTCCGAATTCCCGCTTTGCGCCAGACTTGTTGCAAGCTTCGGGATCGGAATACTACAAATGCGGATGGTTCTGCTGTTGGCGCGTCGCCGCGAGATCAGGGCGAATTTCTGAAGCTTCATGCCACGGCTGCTTTTTTTGACGATAGCTGCTGCAGCCGAATGCGAGCAACAATTCATCGTGTGCTCCACTCTTGATATTCGCGCCACACTTCGGCCGGAGTACCGTCCACGCGAATCGCGCCCTTCTCCAGCCAGATCGCCCGGGTGCAATTGTTCTTCACAATCTCTTCGGAATGCGACGCAATAAACAGAATACCGGTTCGGCCTAGCAGGTCCTGCAGGCGTGCCTGGGCCTTCTTCATGAACGAGGCGTCGCCGGCTCCGATCCATTCGTCCATCAGCAGAATGTCGGGGGTAATCGAAGTCGATATCGCGAAGGCGAGTCGTAGCATCATGCCGCTGGAGTAGGTGCGGATAGGCATTTCCAGGAAATCACCTAGCTCGGTCACTTCGGCAATGTCGTCGATCTGATGGGCGATTTCCTCGGAACTCAACCCGAGCAGCATGCACCGGATCCGAATGTTTTCGTAGCCGCTGGCTTCCAAATCCATTCCCAACGTTAGATCGATCAGCGAGGCAACCCGGCCGCAGACAGTGATAGAACCGCGGACCGGCTCGTAAACGCCCGATACGGCGCGCAGCATGGTCGACTTTCCCGCGCCGTTGTGACCAATCAAACCGATCCGTTCGCCGTGCTCGGCCATCAGCGACACATCATTGACCGATGACACGACGATGCGCTGATCGGACCCAACGCCAATCCGGCCGCCGGTCGTGTATTGCAACATGGAGCGCTTGACCGAACGCCCATGCGCCGAATAGATCGGAAACTCGATGGAGACGTGCTCGAACGTCACAGAACTCGGAAAGCGCGCAGAACTGCCGGGCCTCAACATGAAACTGTCCTAGAGCCAGTAAGCGATACGGCCTCGCGTCCGCGCGTAGAAACGGAACGTCAGCAGTGAGCCCATGACGAAAATCAGGATGAGAGCGAGGTAGGCATGACCGGGAGGAAAGCTCCCGAGCAGCGGTGACCGCACCGCCTCCATCAAGTAGTAGAATGGGTTGAGCTGAACGAACAGGCTTAGATGCGACGGCAACGTTTCGGGCCGGTACATGACCGGCGTGACAAAGAACAGGATCTGCAAGATGTTTCCGATAATCGGCGGCAGATCGCGGAAGCGGGTGCACAACACCGCGATCACGATCGCTCCCCAGGCGAAGTTCAATAGCATCAGGGCAAGTCCGGGAATGATCAACAGCAGATGCCAGTTCAACAGCGACGGCTGCCAGACGTAAAGAAGCAGCATTACCACAATATTGTGCGCATTGATGATGAAGTTCCGGAAGATCGTGCGGAAGATGTGTAGGGAGATCGGCAGGCCCCCTTGTTTGATCAGCCCTTCGGCCTGTACGAACGCCGTCGTACTGTCGTTGATAACGCCGGTGCAGAAGTTCCAAACGATGAAGCCGGCAGCCACGTACGGAAGAAAGGAGCGAACATCCTGCTTGAACAGCCCCGCGTAAACAGTGCCGAGCGTCAGCACCAGGATGGACATACTGATCGTGATCCAAAACGGCCCGAGAACAGCGCGGCGATAGCGTTGCTTGACGTCCAACGAGGCCAGCGAAATCCACAGATGCCAGAGTCGAAATCCGGCCAGCAAGTCATCGAGCGCTGCCGAACTCTGCGATCGCCCAGCGCCGAAATAAGTCACCCGGCGAATATCGCGTTCCGCAATGGGCTTGTCAATTGGTCGGTCCAAACCTGCCGTCGTCATGCCCACCGCGCTTTTTCGCCCTTTATGGTGCGGGGGGCTCTATAGGCCATTTCTCATGGAGGGGCAACCAGGGCTCAGGATCCTTGAAAAGACTGATTTCTTTTGTCTTTCGAGCGCTGATCTAAATCGAAGGGCAGCGGGGGCGAAGGTGAATCGGGTTGAGCCCCTCGCCCAATGCATCGGCGAAGTTGACAGTCGATGCGGGGGGGGGGGCGACTTGCAGTTCTGCCGGCGGTTCGGTGCAACAAAAGTGCGCACTCACGGAAGGGGATTCAGGTGCATGGCCGCGTTGCCACGAGGCGTCTACAGGCTGTCCCGTGATCGGTTAGGTCATGCTGCGGGGCGCACCGACTCGGCGGTTGGATCACTGACTCGCATTGGACGGGCACCGCTTTGATCTTTGTGGATCCGGTGACGCTTGGATCGGGCGGGCTCCTGTTCCGTCGAGTTGAGGCAAGAAAAGATCTCGCTTTCAACTCATTAACTCCAAATCTTTCGCTGCCCTACGAGAATTCGGACGCTCGTATGGCGAGCAGTGGTGTTTGGTGCTTCTATCTGTTGCCGAGTTGGGCTATGCGATGTTGACAGCAGCGCGCTGGCGCCGCAGGGACTTGGCGCCGTGCGGGTTGCGTGGGCCGGTGGAGACGGTTTCTTGACTCAGTTGATTGATACGGACCAGGTTGAACAGGCTGGCCAGGTGATTCGGGCGGCCTGTGAGCCTGGGCAGACCCTTGCCTTTGTGTCCGGTAACTTCAACGTCGTGCACCCAGGGCATTTGCGGCTTTTGAAGTTCGCTGCCGAGCAGGCTGATGTTCTCGTTGTGGGGGTCAATCCCGATTCTGCACCCGGCGTGACGTTGGCGCAGGAAATGCGCCTTGAAAACGTGCGCTCGATCTCGTTTGTGCATCATGTCGTGCGCTTGACGACCGAGGCGATGACCTTCATCCGCCAGCTCCAGCCGTCCGTTGTCGTAAAGGGCAAGGAGTTTGAGGGTCGTTTCAATCCCGAGGAAGAGGTCGTCGATGCTTATGGCGGGCGGCTGCTGTTCTCGTCAGGTGAGTTGCGTTTCACCTCACTGTCGCTCCTCGAGCGCGACGCGAATGTAGACATCTCGACGGTCCGCAAGCCGCTGGAATTCCCCAGGCGACACGGATTCGACATCTCGCAGCTGAAGGGGCTGCTCGGCAAGCTAGCCGGCATGTGCGTGACCGTGATTGGCGATCTGATCGTCGACGAATATGTCACCTGCGATGCCGTCGGCATGTCACAGGAGGATCCGACCATCGTGGTGACGCCGCTGATGACGCGCACCTTCGTCGGAGGTGCCGGCGCTGTTGCGGCCCACGCGCATGGCCTCGGCGCGGACGTTAATTTTTTCACCCTCGTCGGCGACGACGAGGCAGCCCGCTTCGCGCGCAATACGTTGGAGCAGCATGGCGTCCACTTCAACCATTTTACAGATTCGAGCCGGCCGACGACCCGCAAGCAGCGTTTCCGTGCGTTGAACAAGACACTGCTGCGGGTCAATCATCTGCGGCAGCACGCAGCCGATGGGGAAATCCAGAAGCAGATGCTGGCTGCTGTCGAGCGGGCGCTCAAGACCAGCGATCTGCTGTTGTTCTCCTGCTTCAACTACGGCTGCCTGCCGCAGGATTTGGTGGATGCGATCGCCGATCAGGCGCGATCCCGAGGCGTCATGATGGCCGCCGACAGCCAGGTGTCGTCGCAGGCCGGCGACGTCTCGCGTTTCAAGGGTATGACCCTGCTGACGCCGACCGAGCGCGAGGCGCGTGTCGCACTCAACGATTTCATCTCGGGGCTCGCGGTCATCAGCGAGCGGCTGGTCGAGCGCGCCTGCACCAAAAACCTCGTCGTCACGCTCGGCGCGGAAGGTGCGCTGATCAATACGATGGCAGACGGCACCTTCACCTCGGATCGCCTGCCCGCCTTCAATCCGTCGCCGAAGGACGTGTCCGGTGCTGGCGACAGCTTCTTCATGGCATCGTCGATGGGCCTGCGCGCGGGCGCGGACATCTGGCAGGCGTCCTATCTCGGCTCGCTGGCGGCGGCCTTGCAGGTCTCCCGCGTCGGCAACCTGCCACTGACGACGGCAGAGCTGGTGCGCGAAATCGACGAGGCTGGCTTCAGCCACGAGTGACGGATGCTCTGATGCGCGCGCTCCTTCTTGCGGCCGGAATCGGCAGTCGGTTGCGACCTTTGACGAACACCACGCCAAAATGCCTGGTTACGGTGCACGATCGTCCGCTGCTCGACTATTGGCTCGATCTGGTCTTCGTGGGCGGCATCGAACGCGCGTTGCTCAATACCCATTGGCTTGCGGATCAGGTCCGCGCCCACGTGGCGCAGTCGCCCTGGCGCTCCCGCATCGATCTTGTTCACGAGGATGAGTTGCTCGGGACCGGCGGCACCGTGATTGCCAACCGGGAATGGTTCGGGAGCCGCCCGTTTCTGGTCGCCCACGCCGACAACCTGACCGATTTCGACGTGGCTGGCCTGATCGCGGCGCACGACAAACGGCCGGCCGGCTGCATCATGTCGATGCTCGCTTTCCGAACCGACGACCCGAGCTCCTGCGGCATTCTGGAATTGGACTGCCAGAACAGGGTGATCGCCTTTCACGAAAAAGTCCCGAACCCGCCTGGGAACCTCGCCAATGGCGCGGTCTATATTTTCGAACCCGAGGTGATCGACGATATCGCAGCACTCGGAAAAGCCGTCGTCGATCTCTCCACCGAGATCATCCCGAACTATTTGGGACGAATTTTATGCGTGGAAACTGCAGGTTATCACCGGGATATCGGCAACCCGGAAAGCTTGCGCCGGGCGCATTTGGAGTTTAAGCACAAGCCGCGCCATGGTGGGGGCGGTTGAGGGCGGCTGTCGTCGCTGGGGCCGATCGCGTTTTCCTGCCATAGTCGACAGATGCGCCCAAGGCGAGATCGGGTGAGCAACAGGCGAGCGACGGGGAATCGGCAGATGAAGATATTCGTGACCGGAGCGTGCGGCTACAAGGGCAGCGTGCTCGTGCCGAAGCTCTTGAAGGCCGGCCACAAGGTGGTCGCGTTCGACATCATGTGGTTCGGCAATTTCCTCGAGCCGCATCCGGATCTCACCGTCGTCCAGGGCGACGTCCGCAATCCCGACGCGATCGACCTGACCGGGGTCGACGCCATCATCCATCTCTCCAGCGTTGCCAACGACCCCTGCGGCGATCTCGACCCCAAGCTGACCTGGGAAATCTCCTGCCTCGCCACGATGCAGCTCGCCGACCGCGCCTATCGCCACGGCATCAAGCGCTTCATCTACGCGTCCTCCGGCAGCGTCTACGGCGTGAAGGAAGAGGAGCAGGTCACCGAGGATCTCGAGCTGCTGCCGATCTCCGAGTACAACAAGACCAAGATGTGCGGCGAGCGCATCGTGCTGTCCTACAAGGACGACATGGTCGTGCAGATCGTCCGTCCCGCGACCGTGTGCGGCTACTCTCCGCGCCAGCGGCTCGACGTCTCCGTCAACATGCTGACGATGCAGGCGCTGATGAACGGCCGCATCACCGTGTTCGGTGGCGACCAGACTCGGCCGAACATCCACATCGACGACATCACCGATCTTTATCTCTTCCTGCTCGATCATCCTGAGCACACCGGGATCTATAATGCGGGCTTCGAGAACATCTCGATCCTCGACATCGCCAATCTGGTCACCAAGCACGTGCCGGCTGAGGTCATCGTGACGCCCTCGAACGACCCGCGCAGCTATCGCGTCAACTCCGATCGCCTGCTCGCGACCGGCTTCCGCCCGAAGAAGACGGTGGAAGACGCGATCAAGGAGATCATCGGCATGTACTCGCAGGGCCAGCTCAAGAACGACGATCGCTGGTACAATCTGAAATGGATGGAGAAGGAGGTCGTGAAATGAACGTCCTGGCCTTCAAGACCCCCGGCAGCCTGTTCGCCGACTACACCAGCCGCTTCAGCACCGTGCTGAAGGATTTCGACTGGAGCCCGGTCGAGAAGCTCGCCTATGATCTGCGCGACTGCTGGCAGACCGGCCGGCAGGTGTTCTTCTGCGGCAATGGCGGCAGCGGTGGCAACGCCAACCACCTCGCCAACGATTTCCTCTACGCGCTGTCGAAGACTCCAGGCTCGGGTCTGCGCGTGCACTCGCTGTCGTCGAACCCATCCGTGATCACCTGCCTCGCCAATGACGAAGGCTATGACCAGGTGTTCTCGCTGCAGCTCGCGGTGCTCGCGCGCAAGGGCGACGTGCTGATCACCTTCTCCGGCTCCGGCAACTCGCCGAACATCCTGAAGGCGCTGGAAGAAGGCAAGAAGATCGGCATGACCAGCTATGCCGTGCTGGGCTTCTCCGGCGGCAAGGCCAAGGCCCTCGCCGACGTGCCGATCCATTTCGCGGTCGACGACATGCAGATCGCCGAGGACGCGCAGATGGTGATCGGCCACATGATCATGCAGTGGCTGTACGCCCAGCGCGGCGACATCATCACGACGCGCGAGGTCTGACGGACAGGGACGATGGCTGCGAACGAAAAGTACCTGATCCTCGGCTCGAACTCCTTCTCGGGCGCAACCTTCGTCGACTTCCTGGCCGCGGCCGGTCACGACGTGATCGCGACCAGCCGCTCGGACGAGCCGCATGACGCCTTCCTGCCGTACAAATGGCAGAAACGTCCCGGCAAGGTCCGCTTCCTGCGCGTCGATCTCAATCACGATCTCGATGCGCTCAAGGCGCTGCTGGCCTCGGAGCGACCGACTCACGTCGTGAACTTCGCGGCCCAGAGCATGGTCGGCGAGAGCTGGCTGCATCCAGACCACTGGATGACGACCAACGTCGTCTCCGCGGTCCGGCTGCACGACATCCTGCGCAACTATGACGGCCTCGACCGCTACGTCCACGTCACGACGCCCGAGGTCTACGGCTCGACCGAGGGCTGGGTGCGCGAGGACGCAGCCTTCAACCCGTCGACGCCCTACGCGGTGTCGCGCGCGGCCGGCGACATGAGCCTGCGCACCTATTTCGCCAACTACCAGTTCCCCGTGGTCTTCACCCGTGCGGCCAACGTCTACGGCCCGGGCCAGCAGCTCTACCGCATCGTGCCGCGCACCATCGTGGCCGCGATGACCGGGCAGAAGCTGCGGCTTGACGGCGGCGGCAAGTCGATCCGCGTCTTCATCCACATGACCGACGTGTCGGATGCGACGGTGAAGATCGGACGCAGCGGCAAGCTCGGCGAGACCTATCACATCTCGGGCTACGAGTTGGTCTCGATCCGCACCCTGGTCGAGATGATCCTGGCCCGCCTCGGCAAGTCGTTCGAGGATTGCGTCGAGATCGGACCGGAGCGCCCCGGCAAGGACACCGCCTACACGCTCGACAGCTTCAAGCTGCGCACCGAGCTCGGCTGGCGCGACACGTTCTCGCTGGAACAGGGCATCGACGACGTCATCGCCTGGGCGCGACGCTTCGAGGATGTCATGGCCAAGCTGCCGACCAAGTACGAACATAAACCCTGATCGATCCCTGCGCTTCCCTGGGAAGCGCGACTGGAGAGCGCGATGAACGTTGCAGTCCGGAGCCCGGCGGCCAAGCCTGACGCTGCCGCCCTGAAGGCGCAGGCCGCGAAGCTGCGCGGCAAGATCATCGAGATGTCGCACAAGGCGCAGGCCGCGCATCTGGCCTCGTCGCTGTCCTGCGCCGATGCGATGACCGCAGCCTATTGGCATGTGCTGAACATCGACCCGAAGAATCCCACCGACCCGCTGCGCGACCGCTTCATCCTCTCCAAGGGTCATGCCGCCGCGGCGCTGTTCGCGACGCTGGCGATGAAGGGCTACTTCCCGATCGAGGAGCTCGACACCTACTGCCAGGACGGCGGCCGGCTCGCCGAGCATCCGCCGGCGAACCTGTTGCCCGGCGTCGAGGCGGCCACCGGCTCGCTCGGCCACGGCCTGCCGCTCGGCTGCGGCATGGCGCTGGCCGGCCGCATCAAGGGCGAGAACTACCGCGTCTACGCCCTGCTCTCGGACGGCGAGAACAACGAGGGCTCGGTGTGGGAGGCGGCGATGTTCGCCGCCGCGCAGAAGCTCGAGAATGTCTGCGTCGTCGTCGACTACAACAAGTGGCAGGCGACCGCGCGCTCCAACGAAACCCTGATGCTGGCGCCGCTGCGCGACAAATGGGCGGCGTTCGGCTGGGACGCCCACGAGATCGACGGCCATGACGTCGGCGCGCTGGCGGAAGCCATGCAGAACATCCCGAACGGCTCGGGCAAGCCGGTGGCGCTGATCGCCCACACCGTGAAGGGCAAGGGCGTGTCGTTCATGGAGGACGACAACAACTGGCACTATCGCGCCCCGACCGCTGAGGAAGTCGTCAAGTCGTTCAAGGAGCTCGGCCTGTCATGAGAAACGCGTTCGCTGACGAACTGACCAAGCTCGGCAACGAGGACAGCCGCGTCGTCATGCTCTCGGGCGACATCGGCAATCGCCTGTTCGACAAATTCAAGGACAAGCACCCCAGCCGCTTCTTCAACTGCGGCGTCGCCGAGGCCAACATGATGGGCGTCGCCGCCGGCATGGCCATGAACGGCCTCCGCCCGGTCGCCTACACCATCACGCCGTTCGTGACGACGCGCTGCCTGGAGCAGATCCGCACCGACGTCTGCTATCACGAGGTCCCCGTGACCATCGTCGCGGTCGGCGCCGGCCTCGCCTATTCCGGCCTCGGCCCGACCCACCACGCCTGCGAGGACATCTCGTTCCTGCGCTCGATCCCGAACATGGTCGTGATCTGCCCGGGCGATGCCTTCGAGGTGCGCGGCGCGCTGCGCGCGGCGATGCAGCAGGACCGCCCGGTCTACATCCGCATGGGCAAGAAGGGTGAGCCGGTCGTTCACAAGGGCCCCATCGCGGATTTCAAGATCGGCAAGGCGATCACGATCGAGGAAGGCTCCGACGTCTGCCTGCTCTCCACCGGCAACATGCTGCCGGAAGTCATTGAAGCGGCACATAAGTTGAAGGAGAAGGGCATCTCCGCCGAGGTCGTCAGCTTCCACACCGTGAAGCCGCTGGATGAGGACAAGCTCAAGCAGGCCTTCAGCCGCTTCAAGCTGGTCGCGACCATCGAGGAGCATTCGCTGATCGGCGGCTTCGGCTCCGCCGTCTCCGAATGGCTCGCCGATACCGAGACGAAGCACCAGAAATTCCTGCGCTTCGGCACGCCGGACGCCTTCTTCAAGAAATCAGGCGAACAGGAATATGCCCGCGAGGTGCTGGGACTGACCGGCCACCAGATCGCGGACAAGATCATCCACGCGTTGAGCTGAGACATCACATGAAGACTCAAGCTGCCCTCCTGGTCCAGACCGGCCAACCGCTCGTGCTGGCCGAGATCGAGACCCCCGCGTTGAAGCCGGGCCAGGTGCTGGTCGAGATCGCCTATTCCGGCGCCTGCGGCACGCAGGTCATGGAGTGGCGCGGCGACAAGGGCGAGGACAAATGGGTGCCGCACTGCCTGGGCCATGAGGGCACCGGCACGGTGATCGAGGCCGGCAGCGCCGTCACCAAGGTCAAGGTCGGCGACAAGGTCGTGCTGTCCTGGATCAAGGGCACGGGCATCGAGGCCGGCGGCGCCGTCTACGACTGGGATGGCAAGAAGGTCAACGCCGGCGGCGTCACCACCTTCCAGCGCCATGCAGTCGTCAGCGAGAACCGCCTGACCCTGCTGCCGCCCGACCTGCCGATGGATGTCGCGGTGCTGCTCGGCTGCGCCGCGCCGACCGGCATGGGCGCGGTCTACAACGTGCTCAAGGTGCAGCCGGGCGACGCCGTCGCCGTGTTCGGCACCGGCGGCATCGGCCTCAACGCGCTGATGGCAGCGGCGCTCGCGGGCGCCATGCCGGTGATCGGCATCGACCCCAACCCGACCCGCCGCGCGCTGGCGCAGATCTACGGCGCCACTCACGTGATCGATGCCAGCGGCGACGTGCTGGCCGAGATCAAGAAGATCGTGCCGCAGGGCGTTGATCTCGCGGTCGAATCCTCCGGCATTCCGGCCGTGATGGAGCAGGCGATCAATTCGACCCGCCAGCAGGGCGGCCGCGCGGTCGTGATCGGCAATGCCAAGCATGGCGCGGCGCTCACGCTGAATCCGGGCGTCTTCAACCAGGGCAAGAGCCTGCTCGGCACCTGGGGCGGCGACAGCGTCCCGGATCGCGATTACGGGCGCTACGGCCGGCTGCTGAGCTCCGGCCGCTTCCCGGTGCGGGATCTCCTGTCGAAGCCCTACAGCCTCGCCCAGGCCGACCAGGCGCTGCAGGATCTCGCGGCCGGCAAGGTCGGCCGTCCGCTGATCGACATGTCGCTGCGTTAAGTCCAGGCCATGCGGATCGGGATCGACTTCGACAACACGATCGCCTGCTATGACGGCGTGTTTCATGCGGCCGCGCTGGAGCGCGGCCTGATCCCGGCCGACCTCGGCCGCGACAAGAACAGCGTCCGCGACCATCTCAACGGCAGCGGGCGCAAGGACGATTTCACCGAGCTGCAGGGCTATGTCTACGGCGCCCGCATGGACCTGGTGTCGCCCTATCCCGGCTTCGCGGAGTTCGTCGATGCGGCCCGTGCCGCCGGCCATGACCTGTTCATCGTCAGCCATAAGACCAGGCACCCCATTCTCGGACCGAAGCACGACATGCATGCCGCCGCGCGCGGCTTCCTGACCGACCGCGGCCTGATGGGATCAGCGCCCCGCCAGATCGCGCCGGACCGGGTGTTCTTCGAGCTGACCAAGGACGAGAAGGTCGCCCGCGCCCATGCGCTGGCCTGCGAGGTTTTCGTCGACGACCTGCCGGAGATCCTGGCGATGACCGGATTCCCGGAGGGCATGCGCAAGGTGCTGTTCGATCCGGACAACCAGTTCGCGGCCAAGGCCGTGCCTTACGAGCGCCTGATGTCCTGGGCCGAGATCGCGGCGGATGTCGTCCGTGACCACGGCTGAGGCCAGTCCAGACGTCGATGCCGCCCTGCTGGCGCTGGCGCAGCGACTCACCGCGCAGGCCGGCAAGCCCGGCGCCACCGCGCTGACACGGCTGGCCGGCGGCCGCAACAACCGGGTCTTTCGCGTCGACACCGAGGCCGGTCCCCTCGTGCTCAAGCGTTACTTCACCGATGCCCGTGATACCCGCGACCGGCTCGGCGCTGAATGGAGTTTCATCAGCCATGCCTGGTCGCACGGGGTCCGTGTCGTGCCGGAGCCCCTGGCCTGCGACCGCGCCGAACAGGCTGGCCTGTACAGCTTCGTCGAGGGACGCAAGCTGACGGTCGCGGAGCTGGCGCCCGTTCATGTCGATGCCGCGATCGACTTCGTGCTCGCCGTGAATGCTCCGCCCCGCCCGGCGCTGACGGCCGGATCCGAGGCCTGCTTCTCCCTCGCCGAGCACCTCGCCACCGTCGAGCGCCGGGTGGCGCGGCTGGCGACGCTCGATGGCGACGTGCCCCACGTGGCCGATGCCCGACAGTTCGTGACCGCACGGCTGCAGCCGGCCTGGGCAGAGGTGAAGGCGGCCATTCTGCGCGGCGCCGCGGCCGAAGGGCTTGCCTTGGAAGCCGCCATCCCAGCCGATCAGGTCTGCCTGTCGCCGTCGGATTTCGGCTTCCATAACGCTCTGATCGACGACGCTGATAAGCTCACCTTCCTCGATTTCGAATATGCCGGCCGCGACGACCCGGCCAAGCTCGTCTCCGACTTCTTCTGCCAGCCGGAGGTGCCGGTGCCGCTGGCGGTGCACGAGCATTTCATCGACCGGCTCACGGACGGCCTCGGACTGGACGCGGCCAGCGTCGCGCGCTGCCGGCTCTTGCTCGACGCCTACCAGGTCAAATGGACCTGCATCATCCTGAACGACTTCCTGCCGCTCGGCGCCACCAGGCGCGCCTTCGCCGACACAGGCGCCTGGGCGCAGCGTTGCGCCGCGCAGCTCGCCAAGGCCGACGCCAAGCTCGACCTCATCGGCGCCACATCCGACTAACCGACATCGTAACGCCCGGAGATCTTCATGGCCTATCGCGAGTTCGTCAGTCTCGTCCACAAATCGACCAAGCGCGACTATCTCGCGCGCGTCACCCAGCGCGACAAGGCCGATGTCGCGGAGATGGCGATCAAGTACGACTACGACTACTGGGACGGCAGCCGCGAGACCGGCTATGGCGGCTACAAATATGACGGCCGCTGGCGCAAGGTCGCCGATGCGATGATCGCGACCTATGGCATCAAGCCCGGCATGCGCGTGCTCGACGTCGGTTCCGGCAAGGGCTTCATCCTGCACGATTTCCGCGAAGCCATCCCGGATCTCGAGGTCGCCGGCATCGACGTCTCCTCCTACGGCATCGAGCACACGATGGAGAGCGTGAAGCCGTTCTGCCAGGTCGGCACCGCGGCCAAGCTGCCCTACCCCGACAAGCACTTCGATCTGGTCATCTCGATCAACACGCTGCACAACCTCTACAACTACGATCTCGATGCCGCCCTGCGCGAGATGGAGCGCGTCAGCCGCGGCGCCAAATATCTCTGCGTCGAGGGCTACCGCAACGAGCGCGAGAAGGTGAACCTGATGTACTGGCAGCTCACCTGCCGCATCTTCCACACCCCCGAGGAATGGGCCTTCGAATTCAAGCGCTCCGGCTACACCGGCGACCACGAGTTCATCTTCTTCGAATGAGCGCCACCAACTCGCCGCAGGCAGAACCACCGATCACCGCCATCGAGCGTCCGTCAACGGATTCGGTGCGGCTCTCGGTCGTCATTCCGAACTATAATCATGGTTCGCTGGTCGGCGATGCTATCCGCGCCTTTGCGCAACAGGAGCCGGCGCCGGACGAGATCATCGTTATCGACGACGGCTCGACCGATGACAGCCTGGCGAGGCTGTCCGCGCTGGCGTCGGAGTTTCCGACCCTGCGGGTTCTGGCGCAGGAGAAGAACCAGGGCACGGTCGCGGCGCTGAACCGCGGCTTGCAGGCTGCTCGCGGCATCTTCATCAATTTTGGCGCTGCCGACGATTTCACGCATCCGGGGCTGTTCAAGGCCACTCTGTCCGCTCTGGAGCGCCGTCCCGAGGCGGTGCTGGCCTGTACCGAAGGGCTCGCCGTCGACGTGACGCGCCCCGACAGCGCGCAGCCCAGGCCGCCGATCGTGCCGGCTTACGAGGCGGCCTATCTCGGGCCGGGCGAGGTCGCGGCCTTGCTGCGCTACGCCGACAATTGGCTGCTTGCCGGGACGGCAGTGGTGCGACGTGCGGCCATCATCGATGCCGGCGGGTTCGATCCCGTGCTGCGGTCATTCGCGGACGGCCTTCTATTCAAGCAATTGGCCCTGCGGCATGGCTTCTGCTTTAGCCCAACGGTCGGCATGACCTGGAAAATCAGTCCGTCGGGCTATTCGCGCTCGGAAGCGGCGGATCTCTCGCGCAGCTTCGAGGTGATGAACCAGTCGATCGCGCGAATGAAGGCCGATCCGGCGTTCCCAATCTGGTATCCGAAGCTGTTCGAGCGGCGCTGGCGCTTCGGATTAGCGCGCATCGCCATTTCCGCGCAGCCGATGCGGAAAGCCACGCTCCTGCAACTGGCGCGCGGGCCGCTCGGCCCGATCGCGCTCAATTTCGCCGCAGCTTTGGACGGAGCCGCCGGACGCATGATCGCTCTCGCCTGGTTCGTCCTGCAGGAGCGGCCGATGTCGCTGTGGGCGCTCGCCAGGACGGCCTGGTTCCGCCGCGCGCGGCACGCGCGGCGCTGACACGAACGTCGCTTCAAGCGGATCAGAGCGCCAGCGAGAAGATTGAGCGCGGGCTCGCCCGCAAGATCGAGGCGAACTTGCCGCCGGCCGCGCTCACAGCGCTGTTGCGCTCGATCACCCGGTCCTCGCTGCTGACCGAGAGAGCCAGCAGGCACAGCTTGATGCCGCGTTCAGCCAGCGCCGCGGAGGGGAGGATCGGCAGGCGCGCGCCGGGCAGATATTTGCCGATCTTCTGCGGCGTGTCGTCGGCCACGAAGTCGATCAGGTCGGCAACGCCCAGGAAGTTGGCGAAGGCGCAGGCGAGATGGCCGGCACCGAACAAGGCGATCGGGCCTTGCTCGGCGCGGAACTTGGCGAGCTTCGCGCGCAGTTCGCGACGCGTGGGCTCGAAATCGGCGGCGTAGCTTTCGAGCAGCTGCAACTGGCTCGCATCGGGCGGTTGATCTCGCTTGACCGGACCGGGGAGGCCGACCTTGCGCGCCAACTGCACGATAGAATTCTCGAAGGGCAGGGGGAACACATCCATGCGGATGGGCTCAAAGCCGCCCATGGTCAGGACCGGCGCGAAGGTCTCGGGCGTGAAGTAGAGCGAATGCTCCTCCCAGGGCATGCAGTAGTCGTGCAGCCGCAGGCTGTTGGTACAGTCCGGAATTTCCACCATGACGATGCCGCCGGGCTTGACCAGCGCCGCGATGCCGCCGACGAAATCATGCAGGTTTTCGGCATGTTCGAGAATGTGGCGGACGATCAAGACATCGGCAGCACCGCGCCTGTCTGCGATCGCGGCCATGCGCTCAGGTGTGGTCAGTTTCTGGACCGTCTCGATGCCGCAGGCGGGGTTGGTGAGGCCAAGATCGCCGTCGAGCGTGACCCGCCAGGTTCGTTCGAACCCGTTGCGGCGAAACCGGTCGATCGTGGTGTCATCCTTCGATGTCAGCGCCCCGATCACGCTGTCCGTTGCCACCCCGGGAAGCGCCACGATCTGCTCGACCGCCTGGTCAAGATGCTCTTCCGGCTCGCGCGCGAACAGCCAGTCGTACGGCGGAATCAGCGCCTCATGCGACACGGGTTTCATCAGCTGGATGGTGCCGCAGGTGGCACATTGACCGAGCACCAGTTCGACGGCATGTTCCGGCGTCTCCCTCTCCGGCAGGAAGAACGACGCCACCGGGTGGCTTCCCAGGTCCAGCGCCTGCTTGACCTCCTGAGCACCGCAAACCAAACACGCCATGTGCGCGATTCCTCTTCAGAGATTTCTAACGACCGTAGCTAGATGCCCGACTTGGCGGCATGAGTAAACAGCGGCCACTACCGGCTGGCACCAGCCGATTCAAGACCGGCGAGGTACGAATGCCCGGCCGCCGGGTCGGTTTCCGGCGGAGCCCAGCTCGCCGCTTCGCTGGAGGTCGGATCGAATGGACCGATCGTGGTTTCCAGGAACACCAGCCATTCCGAGCGGAATATCAAGGTGTGGAAGATGCCCGGCGGCATCTTGTAGAAGAAGCGGCCGCCCTCGGCCGCGGCCGACATCGGCAGGCGTTCCGTCAGCTGTCCATCTTCGTCGAACAGGAGCGTCTCGCAGTTTCCTTCAATGACCGCCAACGTTTCGGAACGGCGCAGGTGACGGTGAGGGCGCACATAGGAGGAGCGGTGCATGACGATCAGCATCTCCTGTTGCAGATCGTCCGACGATGCGTGAAAACAAAGGCGGCAGCGCCGCCGGGGCGATTTCGCCGCCTTGTTCTTCAATAGCTGCACGATTCTGTCGTCGACAGCGAGGAAACCGCCATCCGAGTACAGCACCTCGGGCGAAACTTCGCGCAATCGGTGGTCCGGCTGGTCCATGCATTCGTCCAGAAATGCGCTGACTTGTCCACAGCCCCCCGGCGATGGCGCGGTCCCGGAAGGATACCCGGGCCGTGCGGTGGTCGGAGCTTTAGCCCGCCCGCATAAAGGACTTTTGGGTCCACTGCAACGTCGCGATGCGGAGTTTTGCTAGAGTTTGACCGGCGTTTCTGCTTTACCTTGCCTGGAAAATGGAGCGTTGGTCCTGGCTGCCGTGACCGAGCGAGGGCGGGCGTTCGCTGCGCGTGCCAAGCGGAAGGCGTGTCAAGTCCGTCGCACGAAGGCTTTTCGAGGCGCTTTTACGGAATGAAAGTCAAATTTCTGACGGTGATATGGGGGGCTCGGTATATCGACGAGTTCGCCCGCGTCTCGCTCCCTTCCTATTTGTCGCCCCAAAATCTGCCTTGGGTGGCCGAGGCGAACGAGTTGGAAGTCGTCGTTCTAACGTCTGTCGAAGGGCGGGCGCATTTCGAGAAGCAGCCGATCATGGCCCGGCTGAAGGCGCTTTGCTCTGTTCGCTACATTCCGATCGATGATCTGATCGCCGGCGGCGCGTACGGCGTGACTCTGACGGCAGCCTATGCGCGCGGCATCATGGACAGCGGCAGCGAACAGACCAACACCTGCTTCGTGTTCATGAACTCGGACTTCGTGCTGGCAGACGGATCGCTGCGAACACTCGTTAGCAAGATCGCCGAGGGGCATCCTTGCGTGAAGACGCCATCCTTGCGCGCAGTCGCGGAGACCGCTCTGCCATCTCTAGTAAAGGCGCTCTCGCCGGACGGATTTGAGCTGACGCTCAAACCGCGCGATCTGGTCCGCATCGTCCTCGACAACCTGCATCTGACCGTGACAGCCAAGACCATCACCCAGGGCCTCATCACCTGTACCAGCCATACCCAGATCTACTGGCAGGTGGACGACGAGACATTGCTTTGTCGCCATCACCTGATCTTCATGATGGCGGTCAAGCCCGAGGTACCGCTGACGCCGCTGAACTCGTACAGCGACTATGGCTTCATGCCTGAACTGGTCCCGTCGCGGAGATTCACGTTGCTCGGTAACTCCGACGAATTCTTCGTTGCCGAGCTGCAATCATCGAGTTCCGAGCGTAACCTTGTTAAGGGCGGTCAAGCCAGCGTGGACACAATCGCGGCCGAGCTCTGTCAGTGGACCACAGCCGAACACCGGCGCTTCGCCGAAGTAGATGTTGTCTTTCATTCCGGAGATCCCGGCCCGGAACTGGATCGGGCTCGCGCACGCGCAGAGCAGTTCATGACCGAGCTGAAATCGAAGATGACGCGTGAACCAATCGACCACGTTAACCATCCGTATTGGCTCGCCGGCGTTCAGTATTGGGCATCGTTGAGATTCGCCGTTGCTCACCAGACTGTCGTAATGCCGCCGGAATTGGACAGCCGAGACAGCTCGGTAGGCAAGGCGGGAGACCTGAAATCCGCCATCCTTCGGCTCTACAGCCAATTTATTGGCTGGATGAGGAGACAGAGCCGCAGTCTCCCTGACGTCCCGATTTGGCATTATCAGTGGCTGGATTCGTGTTTGCTGCGGGTTTGGATTGCCGAGGTCCAGGCGCGATCGAGATCGCGTACGCTCCTCGTCTGTAGTACGGCCAGCCCTTTGGCCGCTGCGCTGCCACTATACTTCCCGATCGATGTTTGCTCTGAGGCCGCGCTAATTTCCGGAGTTACTCGCGACGCAACACCGTCCGTGCCCGAGCTGCAGGCTATATACGACGACATTCTCATTCATGTTCTCCGCGAGGGAGTCGCCGGAATGGCGAACACCTTGCGGGCGGCTGAAAAACGGTTGGGTCCGGACGGTGTTCTGTCGGTCTTCGTCGAGCATCGCTATCCGGAACTCGATGGAGGGGATCTTTCTGGCGAACTGCCGTACTTTGCCGACCAGTTATTGCCGAAGGACTGGATCAATTACCACTGTCGCGCCCGATTCGCAGGCGGCGAAATAAAGCACGTTCTTCGCTGCGCCGAACGTGGAGTTTACCGCTTTTTATGGCCGGTTTCCCTGCGGAGGCTGCCGATGACGGCGGGAGCCGCGCTTGCCTGGGGCCTGCTTGCAGTCATGACGACGCTGAACAATTTTCGGATGCGCCGCCACCAAGCGAGGTTTCCCGCGCACTGTAGCAGTTTGCTGCTGTCCTTGTCCAAACGGATTCTCCCTGCGCAGTCGGCTGACCGCACCAGTTCTGGATCGCGGTCGCTGCGGAGTTAGAACCGCTGCCGGCATCGGGATTTGCTATCGCGGGTATCATAACATAGGCTAACCAGCTCCGGCGCTACCTCCGCACGGCCCAATTTTGCGGCATGTTGATTCGGGTAGATTTGTGCCACTTTCTGGCTAGAGCTTGCTGCGGATTTCTGCTTGGACTACAACCGCGGCGGGTGGGCTGGAATTGCCTTCGATCTCGCAAAGTGGAGTCTTTGGCGCCCACATCGGCTAATTGTGACGATCTGTTGGTACGCGACCGGACTGAAGGGGAGCGATGAAAGTCAAGTTTCTGACGGTGATCTGGGGAACTCGGTACATTGACGAGTTCGTCAGGCTTTCACTGCCGTCCTATCTTGCGCCGGGAAATCTGCCCTATGTTGCCGGCCAGACCGAGCTTGAAATGTTGATTCTGACTTCAACCGAGGGGCAGGCTCATTTCTCCGAACTCGCGATCATGGAAAGGGTGCGGGCTCTATGTCCAGTTCGGTTCATTCTCATCGATGATCTGATCACGACCGGTATCTATGGTGTGACCCTGACACTCGCTTACGCGCGCGGCATCATGGATAGCGGGCCAGAACAAACTAATACGCACTTTATTTTCATGAACTCCGACTTCGTGCTGGCCGACGGTTCGTTGCGCGCGACCATATCCAAGCTAGGAGAGGGGTATCCGTGCATCATGGCGCCGTCCTTACGTGCGTCCGCGGAGCCGACACTGCCAATTCTGGCGAGCTCGCTTTCTGACGAAGGGCACTGCCTGGCCGTCCCACCGCGCTCGATGGTGCGACTCGCGTTCGAGAACTTGCATCCGACGGCTGTAGCGAAGACCGTGACCCAGCAGTTCGTCAGCTGCGAAACCCACAACCAGATGTATTGGCAGGTTGATGAGGCGACCCTGCTGGCTCGGTACCACCTCATCTTTATGCTGGCTATCAAGCCCGAGGTGCCGATGCCGCCCGTGAATTCCTATTGCGACTATGGCTTTGTCCCGGAGCTGGTTCCGTCGGGCAAGATCGGCTTCATGGACGATTCGGACGATTTCTTCATGTTGGAGCTGCAGCCGCAAGCGCAGGAGCAGGCGCTGCTTCGCTGCGGCATTAAGAGCGTCGGCAGCATCGCAACCGAACTGTCGCGTTGGACTACCAGCGAACATCGGCGTTGTGCGCAGGTCGATCTCGTTTTCCGCAGCGGCCCCGGTGGGGAAGCGTTGCCGGAAGTCAAGGCGCTTGCTCGAGAGTTCATGGCCGATGTCGCGTCGAGGATGACGCCGAATGCTGTGCCACATGAGGGGCATGAGTACTGGTCGTCTGGCCTGGAGGCCTGGGCTTCCCTGAAGTTCTCGCTGTCTGGCAAATGGACGTGGCCTCCGGAGGTTCTCGATCCCGAAAAGCGGAATGTGCAGGTTCGGAAGAGAACGGATCTGGTCGGACGTTATCACGCGATGCTGCGCGTGGCGCAGGTATATACCGGACGACTTCCGGATGTTCGTATCTGGAATCACCTCTGGCTCGATTCGTGCCTGGTGCTCGATTGGGTAGCGAACGTCATCCAGGTGAAGCCGCGGCGAGTCCTGCTGATCTGTCCTGCTGACAGCTCACTGGCGCGTTATCTTCCGGGGCGGCTCCCGATTGACATCCAGCAGATGCCGAACTCGGTGGGCGAGGAAGGTCCGCACAAGGCCTACGACCGTATCCTGATTCACATCTATCGAGCGAACATCCGTCAGCTCAGGAAGTGGCTCGAAATCGCCGATAGACATTTGGCACACGGGGGCCAATTGGCAGTATTCATCGAGCACCAGAACTCCGAGCTCGAACGAAGCAATTTCTCTAGCGAGCTTTCGCGATACACTCAGGAGGTCCTACCTGCGAACTGGATCGGCTACCGAGTGGAAGGACGTTTCGTCGGCGGTCGTTTCAAACGGAAGCTGAGATTAATCGAAAGGCTCTTTTTTCGTTTTCTTCGGCCCTCATCCATTCAGAAGTTGCCTATGGTCGTTGTCGCCGTGAACTGCTGGTGTGTGTGGGCCACTGTGATGATGTTATACAACATTTTGATGCGAGGGGCGGCGTCGGCCCGTTGCCCAGATTATTGCAGTAGCGCGATGTTGTCGCTATCCAGGCGGAGCCGGAACGCTGATCGCGTCTAAGTGACAGGCCCGATGAGAAAAGGGATTTTGCCGGAGATGAAGCACGATCTTTCGACAGCTGCTGGGAAAAGCCGCGGCGAGGCGATATAATGAGCAATCAGCAAGCATTTCTGGTTGTCGGGGGCGACAGTCTCGTCGGCGGCAGTGTTGTCAGAACGTTGCGCCAGCGCGGGCACACCGCCCTTGAGACCACACGGCGGCCGGATACGGTCGGTCCGGAGCGTGTGCTGCTCGATTTCGAGAGCGAGGCGCCGTTCATCGCTCCGCCTGGTGTGCAATATGCCTTCCTGATCGCGGCCGCGACCAACTATGGTCGCTGCGAAAAGGATCCGATGGCTCGGATCATCAACGTCGAGCTGATCCCGCGCACGGTGGCTTCGCTGTTGGAGCAAGGCCTGTTCGTGACCTACATCTCGACCAATTCAGTCTTCGGTGGCGAGCTGCCATGGCCGAAGGAGGATGACCCGCATCAACCGGGCATCGCCTACGCGAAGCAGAAGTCCGACAGCGAGATCGTCGTGCGTCGTGCCGCGGAGCGGCTGGGTGCGCTGGATCGCCTCAATATCATTCGTCTCACCAAGATCATGAATGCGGGCGTGTCGCCTCTGCCAGCGTGGTTCTCGGCTTGGGAAAAGGGCCAGCCAATCGAGCCTTTTTCCGATCTGGTCTTTGCGCCGATGTCGGTGCGATTCGTGGGTGAGGCCTTGGCGCAAATCGGCCAACAGCGCGTCGCCGGGAACCTGCATCTCTCCGGCGCGGAGAACGTGAACTACGTCGATTTTGCTGCTAAGCTCGCCCGACGGCTCGGTGTCGACCCCGACATGATCCGGCCGACGACGGCGACCGCAAAAGGCATCCATATTGCATTCAAGCCGACCTATAGCGGGCTTGGCATGCAGCGCACAACCAAGTTGTGCGGCGTCACGCCGCAACCGCTCGACGCACTGGTCGAGGACCTCATCACTGACTACCGGGCACAGAAGGCTTGAATGCGATGACCGTGACAAGACGCCAGACATGCCGGCTGTGTGGGTCCCGCAATGTGGAGCGCGTGGTCGAGCTCTCGCCGATCCCGCTGTCGGAGAACTACTCCTACGATCGGGCTATGGCGGCCAGCGCGCCGCGCTACCCAGTCGATGTCTTCATGTGCGGGGATTGCGGCCACGTCCAACAGGTCGACATCATCGATCCCAAGACCCTGTGGGATTCTTACACCTATTTCTCGGGCGATGCCAAAGGCATGCCGGAGCACTTCCAGAACGTCGCTGCCAGAGCCGTGAGGGCGGCGGCCGCGCCGGTCGGTGCCTTGGTCGTCGACATCGGCAGCAATGACGGCTCGCTATTGAAGCCGTTCAAGGCCGCCGGCTACCGTGTGCTCGGCATTGATCCGGCGACAGATGCGTCCAAACGCGCCAATGATGCCGGTATTCCGACCATCACCTCGCTGATGACCAGGGATCTCACCAGGAAGATCCGCGAGGAGCACGGTCCCGCCCACATCATCTGTGCGTTCAACGTCTTCGCACATGCCGACGATTTGGGCGAGATGGTCGACTGCGTGCGGGAAATGCTGGCGCCCGACGGTCTGTTCTTCTTCGAGGCTCAGTATTTGCTCGATATCGTCGACGGCATGCTGATCGCGACCTTGTTCCACGAACATCTGAGCCATCATTCGGTCAAGCCCCTGATCTCGTTCCTCGACCGTCACGGGCTGCAGTTGATCGCGGTGGAGCGTGCAGCCATTCAGCACGGTTCGCTGATCGGCACCGTTCAGCTAAAGGGCAGCGCACGCCCAGTTCAGGACTCCGTCCGCGAGCTCGTCGCCCTTGAGACCGAGCGCAGGCTGGACAAGCTCGAAACGCTGCACGCCTTCGGTGCAAAGGTGAAGGAACTGCGGACCCGCACAGCCGAGCTCGTTGCCAAGCTAAAAGCGCAGGGCGCCACCATCGCCGGCTATGGCGCGGCGCGTAGCGGCCCGACATTGATCATCCAGATGGGGCTTTGCGGTAAGATCGACTACATCGTGGATGATCATCCGCAGAAGGTTGGACGCTACGCCTCCGGGGACGGCAATCTGGTTGTGCCCACGGCGGAGCTCGTGAAGCGGATGCCGGACTACACGATCATCCTGGCCTGGGTGCACTCGAAGAAGATCATTGAGACCAACCAGGAATACCTCAGCAAGGGTGGCCATTTCATTGTGTTGTGTCCCGAGACCCGGGTCGTAGGCGAGGACGGGGATGTGAGGATCTAAGATGGCAATGATCGGATCAGCGTTGGGGAAGGGTACGCTCATGGAGGACAAGAGGACCAAGGAAACCCAGTATCAGGTCATGGTCGAAGCTGCGTCCGAGCGGGGATACGAGACGCTCGGGCTACGTGGCAGCCAGAGCTGGCACGAGGACCCGAAGCACCTCGTGTTTCGGTTGTCCCGCTATAAGTTCGTGTCCAAGATGTTCTCGGGACGCGAGAAGGTGCTGGAAATCGGTTGCGGCGACGCCTTTGGGACCCGCATCGTGCAGGCCGAGGTCGGCAAGATGACCGCGATCGATTTCGATCCGGTGTTTATCGAGGACGCAAAGAAGCGCATGGCGCCGCGCTGGCAGTTCGAAGCTTTCGTTCACGACATGCTCGATGGGCCCGTTCCTGGCGACTACGATGCCGTTTACGCGCTCGACGTGCTCGAACATATCGAGCCCGCCAAGGAGCGCCTATTCCTATCTAATGCCTTCGCTTCGTTGGATTCCAACGGAGCGGCGATTATCGGCATGCCGTCCATTGAGAGCCAGCCCTATGCATCCGCTCAGTCAAGGATCGGTCACATTAATTGCAAGACCGGTCCGGATCTGCGGCGTCTGCTGGAGGATTACTTCCACAACGTGTTTATGTTTAGTATGAACGACGAGGTCATCCACACTGGTTTTCATAAGATGGCCAATTACATTGCCGCGCTCTGCACCGGCAAGAAGGGTCTGTAGTGTGAAGTCCTGCCCGCTCAGCGCAGCCGCCGGATTTGTCGGCGGATCGGGGCTATTAAAGAAGTCCTTATCGAGGATCCGCGGCTTGCGCGTGCCCGAAAGAGCCGATTTATGTGCGGCATAGTGGGCCTTTTTCGCCCTCGCGGCGCCAATGAAAGTGTACTTGGTGGTTGTGCCGGGCGGATGACCGAAGCGCTGGCTCATCGGGGGCCGGACGCGTGGGGACTATCTATCCTGGCGGAGGCCGGCATCGCCTTCGGTCATCGGCGGCTATCGATCCTCGATCTCTCCGAGGCCGGCGCCCAGCCCATGCGCAGCTCGTGCGGGCGCTACACCATCACCTTCAACGGCGAGATCTACAACCATCTCGAGATCCGGGACGACTTGGAGGCGTGCGGCGTTGCGCCGAACTGGCGCGGCCATTCCGACACCGAAACGCTGCTTGCCGCCATCCGGCAATGGGGCGTCCAGCCCGCGCTCCAGCGCCTGGTCGGCATGTTCGCCTTTGCGCTGTGGGACGCCGGGGCACGATGCCTGATCCTGGCGCGCGATCGCTTTGGCGAGAAGCCGCTGTTCTATGGCTGGAGCGGCGCCGATCTGGTGTTCGGGTCGGAACTGAAGGCGCTGGCGGCGCATCCATCATGGGCACCAGCGCTAGATCGCGCGGCGCTGACGGCATTCATGCGCTTCTCCTGCGTGCCCGCGCCGGCCACGATCTGGACGGGGATACGCAAGCTGCCGCCGGCCTCGTACGTCAGCTTCCCTGCCGATGCTGCGCCCGGGACCTGGTTCGAGCCGCAGCTTTACTGGTCGCTGCGCCACCATGTCGTTGCTGCGCAGGGCGACCGGATCAGCGGTGAGAGCGAGGCCATCGAACGGCTGGAGCAGCTTCTATCCACAGCCGTGAAACGGCAGTGCCTGTCCGACGTGCCGCTCGGTGCGTTCCTGTCCGGCGGCGTGGATTCCTCGACCATCGTCGCGCTGATGCAGGCGCAGGCCAGCCGGCCGGTCCGCACCTTCAGCATCGGCTTTGCCGAGGGCGGATACAACGAGGCCGAGGACGCGCGTAGGGTCGCCCAACATCTTGGCACTGATCATACCGAGCTCTATGTCGATGCCCGCACCGCCATGGACGTCGTACCCAAGCTGCCGCGCATCTATGACGAGCCGTTCGCCGACTCCTCACAGATTCCGACCCATCTGGTGGCGCAGCTGGCGCGCCAGCATGTCACCGTCGCGCTGTCGGGCGATGCAGGTGACGAATTGTTCGGTGGCTATAACCGCCATGTCTGGGGCGGGGGGCTGCAGGCGCGTCTCGGCCTCCTGCCGATGCCGTTGCGGCGTGCGATCGGTGCCGCGCTTGGTGCAATAGCGCCGGAGCCGGCCGATACGATTCTCAACGCCCTACAGCCCGTGTTGCCGGCCCGATGGAAGGTCCGCCATGCCGGCGACCAGGTCGCCAAGCTCGGGCGCATCATTGCCGCCGATGGCCTTGATGCGCTGTATCGGACGCTGAGCTCGATCGACCAGGATCCGGCCGCAACGGTGATGGGAGGCGCGGAGCGTCCGAGCTGGGCAGAGAATGAGATGCAGCTGACTGCTCAGCTCGATCCGCTCGATCGCATGACGCTCGCCGATGCCCTGAGCTATCTAAGCGATGACATCCTGCAGAAGTTGGATCGTGCGGCGATGGCGGTGGCGCTGGAGACACGCGTGCCTTTCCTCGACAAGGACGTTGTTGAGTTCTCAACGAGGGTTCCTCCTCGGATGAAGGTCCGTGATGGGCGCGGCAAATGGCTGGTGCGTCAGGTGCTGTACCGGCACGTGCCGGCGGAGATGATCGATCGGCCGAAAACCGGATTCAGCATTCCGCTCGATACGTGGCTGCGCGGCCCGCTGAAATCATGGGCCGCAGACCTGCTGTCACCGGCTCGCCTCAAGCGGCAGGGCCTGTTCGATCCGATCCGGGTGACACGCATGTTCGAAGAGCATCTCAGCCGGCGCCACAACCATTCCTACTGGCTGTGGAACGTCCTGATGGCCGAGGCGTGGTACGACGCGTGGGCCCGTCCCTAATAGTTCAGTCTTCCGCGATTGCCGGCACGGCCAGTCGGCCAGCGCCCTTTTCGGCGCTGAGAATCCACACGAGGCCGCCCATGCCGCCGACGATGAAGTAGACCGCGCCGAACAGGATCGAGACCACGGTGCCGTCGGCCGGCGCAAGCCCGGCATAGCCGAATGCGACCATCATCGTCGCCTCGCGGACGCCCCAGCCAGCGATCGAGATCGGCAGCATCGTGATCAGCATGATTGGCGGGGTCAGCAGGAATAGCTGTTCGAATGCGGCTGGCGCCGCGATGGAGCGCACCGCGCACCAGGCGATGACGACGGCGAGCACGTGAATCGACAGCGACAACACGGCGATCTTCGCAGCCGTGGTCCGGCCGAAGATCACCCTGTTCGCGATCACCGAGCAGGCATAGACGTGGCGCGTCGGCCACCACGCCTTCATCCATGCCGCCGGCAGATGGCCGATGGTGAGGAAGCCGACGCCGGCCGCCAGTGCGGCGGCGTCGACCAGCACCAGGGCCAGGCGCCCGTGCTGGTCGGCGATCATGCCATAGCTCCACGGCAGGCTCGCGACGATGATCAGCGCCAGCGCGATGAAGCCGACGGCGCGGTCGGTCAGGATCGAGTAGCTGGCTGCGCGCCAGCCGGCGCCGGTGCGCCCGATCAGCCACAGCCGCACGGCGTCGCCGCCGATCGAGGACGGCAGGGTCTGATTGAAGAAGGCGCCGATCATGTTGTAGCGGAACGCCTGCATGTCCGTCAGCGGCGCGCCGCACAGCGCGGAGATCTCGCGCCACCGCAGGGCGCCGATGAAAATCTGCACCAGCGTGATGGCCACCGCCAGCCCGATCCAGCCGATGTTGATCTGACTGAGCCGCTCGCGGATCGCCGCAAAGTTGATCCCGCGCAGAGCGAGATACAGCAGAGCCAGCGACACCACGATCCGGAGGAGAAGAATCAAAAACGCACGCATGCCAGGCTGGCTTCGCTCTTGGTTGAAACGGTCCAAGCCGAGTGCGATACGCGCAACGCCCGTCCTGGCAGGGCCGGACCCCGGGTAAGGGGAGCCGTAGCCGCCCCTTGCGGTCCTGATGCCCCGGTGGCTAAACAGTCGCAGGGGTGGCGTCAATGGCCTCCGAAACGACCGGAATATCAATTTATGTCTCATGGCCGGAAGATTGCGGTGATAGGCCTTGGCTATGTCGGCCTGCCGGTCGCGGCTGCGTTCGCGCGGACAGGCTGCCCGGCGATCGGGTTCGACATCGATGCGGCCCGCGTCGCGGAGCTGAAGGACGCCAGGGATCGGACCTGCGAGGTCGATGCGGGCGACCTGCGGCGGCCGGGCCTGCGCTTCACCAGCGAGCCGGCCGATATCGCGACTGCCGATTTCTTCATCGTCACGGTTCCGACCCCGATCGACAGCGCGCGTCGGCCCGATCTCGGCGCCATGCTGGCCGCGACGCGCACCGTTGGCGCCGTTCTGAAGCGCGGCGACATCGTCGTCTACGAGTCGACCGTCTACCCGGGCGCCGTCGAGGAAGACTGCGTCCCGTTGCTGGAGAGCTGCTCGGGCCTAAGGGCGGGGGCCGATTTCAACGTCGGCTATTCGCCGGAGCGCATCAATCCCGGTGACAAGACGCATCGCTTCGAGACCATCACCAAGGTCGTCTCGGCACAGAACCCGCAGACGCTCGAGATCGTGGCGGCCGTCTACGGCTCGGTCGTCACGGCCGGCATTCATCGTGCGCCCTCGATCAAGGTCGCCGAGGCGGCGAAGGTGATCGAGAACACCCAGCGCGATCTCAATATCGCCTTCATGAACGAGCTGTCGCTGATCTTCCAGGCGCTCGAGATCGATACCGGCGACGTGCTCGCAGCCGCCGCCACCAAGTGGAACTTCCTGCCCTTCACGCCCGGCCTCGTCGGCGGCCACTGCATCGGCGTCGATCCCTATTACCTCACCTATCGCGCCGAGAAGGCGGGCTACCATCCCGAGGTCATCCTGGCGGGCCGCCGCATCAACGACGAGATGGGCCGGCGCATTGCGCGCGAATGCATTCGCGGGCTGCTGAAGCGGAAAGGGCGCAGCGGCCTCGTCACGATCCTCGGCATGACCTTCAAGGAGAATGTGCCGGACATCCGCAATTCGCGGGTGATCGACATCATCAGCGAACTGCAGTCGTTCGGCGTCGAGGTGCAGGTCGCCGATCCCCTGGCCGATACGGCGGCGGTGCACGAGGAGTATGGCATCGGCCTCACGGCAGTTGGCGCGCTGCGTCCAGCCGACGCGGTCGTGCTGGCCGTGTCGCACGATCAGTTCCTGGCCGGAGGCTGGCCTTTGGTTCAGAGCCTCCTCGGCGAGGAGAGCGGCCTCGTGCTCGACGTCAAGATGAAGCTCGACCGCGCGAGCAAACCCGCCGCCATCGAACTGTGGCGACCCTGACGGAGCGACCATGGCAGATCATCCCATCCTCGTGACCGGCGCCGCCGGCTTCATCGGATTTCACCTGTCGCAGCGGCTGCTCGCCGAGGGACGGCAGGTGGTCGGCATCGACAACATCAACGCCTATTACGATCCGAAGCTGAAGGAGGCGCGGCTCGACCTTCTGAAGGCGGCGCCCGGCTTCACCTTTCACAAGCTCGATCTCATCGACCGTGCCGGCATCAAGGCGCTGTTTGCCCAGCATCGCTTTCCCGCTGTGGTGCATCTCGCGGCCCAGGCCGGCGTGCGCTACTCGCTGGAAAATCCGCACGCCTATGTCGATGCCAATCTCGAGGGCTTCATCAACGTCCTCGAGGGTTGCCGCCATCATGGCTGCGAGCATCTGCTGTTCGCATCGTCCTCATCGGTCTATGGCGCCAACACCAAGCTGCCGTTCTCGGTCAAGGACAATGTCGATCATCCGATCAGCCTCTATGCGGCAAGCAAGAAGGCCAACGAGCTGATGGCGCATTCCTACAGCCATCTCTACCGCCTGCCGGCCACCGGGCTGCGCTTCTTCACCGTCTACGGCCCCTGGGGCCGTCCCGACATGGCGATGTTCATCTTTGCCAAGGCCATCCTCGCAGGACAGCCGGTCAGGCTGTTCAATCAAGGCCGGATGCGGCGTGATTTTACCTATGTCGACGACATCGTGCAGGCCATCGTCCGCCTGATCGGCCGCCCGCCCCAGGGAAACCCGGATTGGGATGGAGACAGACCCGATCCGTCGAGCAGCCGGGCGCCATGGCGGATTTACAATATCGGCAACAATCATCCCGAACAGCTGATGGACGTGATAACACTACTAGAGAAGGAGTTCGGGCGGCCGGCCATCAGGGAGATGCTGCCGATGCAGCCCGGCGACGTCGAGGCGACCTATGCTGATGTCAGCGACCTCGAACGCGACATCGGCTTCCGGCCGGCGACCTCGATCGCCGACGGCATCGGACGTTTTGCGAAATGGTACCGCGACTATCACCGAATTTAACGGGTTGATTCATGACCGGACGCATCATTCCTCTCATCATGTGCGGCGGCGCTGGGACCCGGCTGTGGCCGGCATCGCGGGAGGTTCGCCCGAAGCAGTTCCTGCCGCTGTTCGGCACCCGTTCCACATTCCAGGACACGCTGCTGCGCGTATCCGATGCCGACTTGTTCGAACGGCCGATCATCATCACCAACCTGGCCTATCGCTTCATGGTGCTGGAGCAACTGGCCGAGATCGGCATCGAGGCCGACGTCCTGCTGGAGCCGATGCGGCGTGATTCAGGCCCGGCCATCGCAGCCGGAGCCGCCTTCGCCCAGTCGCGCCATCAGGACGCTGTCGTGCTGGCACTCGCGGCCGATCACGTCGTTCGCGACACCGCGGCCTTCCTCGCGGCGTGCCGGCAGGGGCTCGCTGCCGCCGAGGCCGGCCGCATCGTCACCTTCGGCGTCAATCCGGAGCGCGCGGCCACCGAATATGGCTATATCAGCCCGGGTGCATCGGTATCCGGGGAAGTGCGGGCCGTCGCAAAATTCGTCGAGAAGCCGGATCAGCCGACCGCCGAGCGCTACATCCGCGAGGGCTATCTCTGGAACAGCGGCAACTTCATGTTCCGCGCGTCGGTCCTGCTCGATGAATACCGCAAGTTCGATGCGGGCAGCGTGCAGACGGTGATCGACGCTGTCTCCAAGGCCGGCCGCGACCTCGGTTTCATCATCCTGGATTCCGATGCCTTCGCGGCGGCCAAGCCGATCTCGATCGACTATGCCGTGATGGAAAAGACCGAACGTGCCGCCGTGGTGGCGGTGTCGTGCGGCTGGTCTGACGTCGGCTCCTGGCATGCGGTCTGGGAACTGTCCGACAAGGACGGGCAGGGCAATGCCGCGCGCGGCACCGCCGTGTTCGAGGATTCCCGCAACTGCAACGTGGTCACCGACAAGGCGCTGGTCGCGCTCGAAGGCGTCGACGATCTCGTCGTCGTGGCCGCGCAGGACGCCGTGCTGGTGTCGCGCCAGCGCGATGCCAACGGCTTGAAGCGGCTGGTCGCCAAGCTCAAGACCGTGGCGCCCGAAGTGACCGAGACGCACATCAAGGTGCACCGGCCCTGGGGCAGCTATCAGTCGGTCGACAATGGCGAGCGTCATCAGGTCAAGCGCATCATCGTCAAGCCGGGCCAGCGCCTGTCGCTGCAGAAGCACTATCACCGGTCCGAGCACTGGATCGTGGTGCGCGGCGCGGCGCGGGTCACCGTGAACGAGACCGTCAAGACCGTGCATGAGAACGAATCGATCTACATTCCGATGGGCGCGGTGCACCGGCTGGAGAACCCGGGCAAGATCCTGCTGGAGCTGATCGAGGTCCAGACCGGGTCCTATCTCGGCGAGGACGACATCATCCGCATCGAGGACGATTACCGCCGCGAGTAGGGCGGGTCTCGCCTCGAATCACGCGAGCCGTGCTAGACAGCCCCGGACGTCGTCCGCCGGAGAGCTTCGTTGCAAAGCACGATCGGATCGCGCGCGTTCCAGAATGCGCGCCTGCAGAAGAAGAATCGCAAGCAGGCCGATAGCCTGCTGCCGAAGGCCGTCGAGGCCTACCGGGCGGGCCGGCATGCCGATGCCCAGGCGGTGTGCGGCCAGGTTCTGGCGCTGGTGCCGGACCATTTCGAGGCGCTGCATCTGCTCGGCGCCTCCGCGCTGGACAGTGGCCGGCTCGATCTCGCCGAGCAGGCGCTGACCCGGGCCGCCGCGCTTGAGCCGCGCAATGCCGAGGCGCAGGCCAATCTCGGCCTCGTCCTGTTCAGCATGAAGCGCTATGAGGAGGCCCGTGCGGCGCAGGAGCGCGCCATCGCGCTGAAGCCGAGCTTCGCCACGGCGCTGACCAGCCTCGGCAACACCCTGATGAACATGCAGCTGTTCGCGCCGGCGATCGAGATGCATGACCGCGCCATCGCGCTGAAGCCGGACTTTGCCGACGCCTATTGCAACCGCGGCATGGCGCAGCTGCTGCTCCAGCGCAACGAAGAGGCCCGGCAGAGTTTCGATCGCGCCCTGGCGCTGGCCCCGCGCCACATGCAGGCCACCTTCGGCAAGGGGCTCGTCAGCGTCAATCTGCGCCATCTCGAGCAGGCGCTCGCGGCCTTCAATGCCGCGCTGGCCATGAAGCCGGGCATGCCGGCTGTCATCGCGCGGCGGGGCCGCGTTTTCATCCAGATGGGTCGCTTCAAGGAAGCCGAGGCGGACTTCGATGCGGCGCTGGCTACTGATCCGATGCTCGAGGCGGCGCTGATCGGCAAGGCCCATGTCGGCGTGCTCACCGAGCAGATCGCCCCGGCTATGGCCGCGTGCAAGCGCGTATTGGAGCACAATCCGGCCTCGGAGACCGCGCTGGTCTGGCTTGGTGCCTGTTTCGCCAAGCAGGGCGATACGGCGGCCGCCATGCAGCATTTCGACCGCGCGCTCGAGATCAATCCGACATTCGAGGACGCTATCCTCAAGAAGATCTTCGCGCTCGATTTCATTGCCGAGGCTGACTTCGCCATGCAGCAGGCGGCCCGACGCGAATGGTGGGACCGGATCGGCGCCGCGCTGCCCCGCCGTCATCTCAAGGACCGCAACCTCGATCCCGAGCGGCTGATCATCGTCGGTTACGTGTCGTCAGACTTCCGGAACCATTCGGCGGCGCTCTCGTTCATGCCGGTGCTCCGCCTGCATGACCACAAGGCCTTTCGGGTCATCTGCTATTCCAGCTCGCCGCTGCGCGATGGCGTGACGGAGCAGTTCATGTCCTTCGCCGACGGCTGGGTCGATGCCTGCCAGCTGGCGGACGACGAGCTGGCCGACCGGATCGAGGCCGACAATGTCGATATTCTGGTCGATCTCTCCGGCCACTCGGCCGGCAATCGTCTTGCGGTTTTTGCGCGGCGCCCGGCTCCGATCCAGGCGAGCGCCTGGGGGCATCCGACCGGCACTGGACTGCCAACGATGGACTACGTGCTGGCCGACCCTGTCTCGATTCCGCCGGCGGTCCGGCACCTCTTCGCCGAGCAGATCTACGATCTGCCGTGCATGGTGACGATGGACGCGATCGTCGGCGTCGCCCAGACGCCGCTGCCGATGCTGCGGAACGGTTACGTGACCTTTGGCGTCTTCAACCGCATCGACAAGATCTCCGACGCCGCGCTGGCCGTGTGGTCGAGGCTGTTGCAGGAGATGCCGAGCGCGAGGATCATCATCAAGAACGGTGCACTCGATGACGCCTATCTGCGGGACACCTTGATCGGCCGCTTCGTCAGCCATGGCATCGCCGCGGAGCGCGTCCGTTGTCTCGGCTCCAGCGCGCGCAACGAGCATCTGGCGGAATTCGCTGCGATCGACATGTCGCTGGACCCGTTCCCGCAGAACGGCGGTGCCAGCACCTGGGAGTCGCTGCACATGGGCGTGCCCGTCATCACCAAGCTCGGGTCGACGCCGTCGGCGCGCGCCGGCGGTGCGGTCGTGACCGCGGTCGGCCTCGGCGACTGGGCAGCCGAGGACGATGAAGGCTACCTCGCCATCGCACGCCGTCATGCCGGCGATCCGGAGGGCCTGGCGAAGCTGCGTGCGGAGCTCCCACAGATGATCCTGAGCTCCGCCGCCGGCAATGTCGAGACCTACACGCGCAAGGTCGAGGAGGGGTACCGTCAGTTCTGGCGGCGGTGCTGCACCTCCGCCTGACCGTTCCGCAACTACCAGCGCGCCGCGCCGACGATGCGCCCGTCCGCCGCTTCGAGAATCACGGCGGCATCCTCGCCCTCCGGCATGGGTTCGGTGAGGCGCAGCGCGGTGCCGCTCCAATCCCCGAGCGGACGCACCGAGCGCACCACGTTGAGCTCCTCCAGCGTGCGGCCGCCATTCTCGCCGCGGCGGATCGCCGTTTCGTGCCGATGGTCGAAGCCGACCAGGAAGAGGCGTCCGCGTCCTTCACCGCCGCCGACCTCGACCGTGAGCCTGTCGCCATTGCGCGCGAGCTTGAGCCGCGCCGCCGTCGCGCTCGCGCCCCTGGCGCGATCGATCGCGGCTCCCACCTCGGCCCTGTTGGAGCCGACATGACCCGTCACCCCGTCGACGACGATCTCCGGCGTGTAGGAGCCGTCGCCGAAGCGGCTGCCGTAGCGGGCTTGGCGGTCGGTGGCGGCCGGCAACGAGAACGGGTCCTTCCAGCCCAGCCGATCCCAATAGGTGACGTGAAAGGCCAGCGGCAGCACGTCGCGGCGCTGCCGCACCAGCTCGTTCAGATAGGCATTTGCAGGCGGGCAGGAGGAGCAGCCCTGCGAGGTGAAGAGCTCGATGACGACAGGCCGATCCACGGCGGCCACCGACGGCGACCACGGGGCAAGCGAGGCGAGCAGCACGGCGAAGGATGAGGCGTAGCGGAGCGAGGCGAGGCTGAGGGTCATGGGTGTTCTCCCGCGAAGTGACGTGATCTCCTTCGCTGGCGGGATGCACCGCGTTACCTCCGGCCGCGGCCAACACGCAGGCGTGAAGCCGCTGCAACCGTTGTGTCCGCGGCATGTCGGGACGCGTGAACAGGGCACTTGCCACACGTGAAGGGCATCGCGCACGCCGTTCAAAAGACAGCGGTTTTCGTCCACGCCCGATGTAACTTTCTGAATCAAATCGTGTCCTGAAAAAGGTTTCCGCATTCGCCTCGCTTCAACCGGCATGCTAGGAGAGCTTCGACCGGTGATTTGCAGTTCGTTAACCGTCATGGCCAATCCGTGACGTCGCAATCCGGGGACATTGATGGGGTCGATGACATGAGTTCCAAGGGGGCGGGCCACAAGGCCGAGCTGAGGCAGGCGCTGCGAGTCGGCGTCATCGGAGCCGGCGTGATGGGCAGCAACCATGCCCGCGTGCTCGCCGGACTGCCTGATGTGCACTTGGTCGGCGTGGTCGATCCGCTGCCGGCGCATCGCAACCGCGTCACCGAGCTTGCGAACTGCCCGACCTTCGAGACGCTCGATGAACTCGTCGCCGAGGGCGTCGATGCGGTGACCGTCGCCGCCCCGACCCACCTGCATCATGAGCTCGCGCTCGCCTGCATCGCCCGCAAGGTGCATCTGCTGGTCGAGAAGCCGATCGCCTCGACGGTGGAGGAGGGCAGGGAGATCGTCTCGGCCGCGCATCGCGCCGGCGTCACCCTGATGATCGGTCATGTCGAGCGCTTCAATCCGGCGGTGGCCGCGATCAAGAAGGCGATCGCCGGCGAGGACCTCCTGTCGATCGCGATCACCCGCGTCGGCCCGTTCCCGCCGCGCATGTCCAACGTCGGCGTCGTCATCGATCTCGCCGTGCACGACATCGACCTGATCCGCTGGTTCACCGAATCCGACATCATCGAGGTGCAGCCGCAATTGTCGAGTGCGGTGGCGGAGCGCGAGGACATCGCGCTCCTGCAGTTCCGCACCGCCTCCGGCGTGCTCGCCCACATCAACACCAACTGGCTGACGCCGTTCAAGGCGCGCAACGTCACCGTGGCGACGCGCGGCAAGTACATCATGGGCGATCTGCTGACGCGCCAGGTCACCGAGTGCTTCGGCTTCAAGCCGGATGGTAGCTACTCGATGCGCCATCTCCCGGTCGGCCATGACGAGCCGCTGCGCGCCGAGCTGATCGCCTTCCTGCATGCGGTCCGCTCCGGCACCTCGCCGGCTGTCACCGGCGACGAGGGCGTCGCGAGTCTGGCGATCGCCACGCAGTGCCTGGAGACCTCGAGCCATCGTCCCGCCGAGGCGGCTGCTACCAAGCGTCGCGCCGTGGCCGGCTAGCCGGCCACGCCTCCGCTTCACCCCATCGTCTCGATCCGAACCTTTGTCAGAGCTCATGAACCAGCACCTGCGTCATCAGCCCATTCCGTTCATCGACACCGCCGCGCAGCGCCAGCGGCTCGGCAAGTCGCTCGACGACGCCGTCGCCCGCGTGCTCGCGCATTGCCAGTTTCTCGGCGGCCCCGAAATCATCCAGCTCGAGAAGGAGCTGGCTGAATTCTGCGGCGCCAAATACGCGGTGAGCTGCTCCAGCGGCACCGACGCGCTGCTGATGGTGCTGATGGCCCAGGGCATCGGCCCGGGCGATGCCGTGCTGTGCCCGTCTTTCACCTTCTGCGCGACCGGCGAAGCCGTGGCGCTGACCGGCGCCACGCCGGTGTTCGTCGACGTGCTGGAGGACACCTTCAACATCGATCCGGCCTCGCTCCACCGCGGCATCGCAACCGCCAAGCGGCTCGGTCTCAAGCCGAAGGCCGTGATCCCGGTCGATCTGTTCGGACAGAGCGCGGACCACGATGCGGTCGCCGCGATCGCTGGGGACGAAGGCCTGTTCGTGCTCGACGACGCCGCGCAGGGCTTTGGCGCCAGCTACAAGGGCCGCCGCATCGGCACCTTCGGGCTGGCGACCGCCACCAGCTTCTATCCGGCCAAGCCGCTCGGCTGCTTCGGCGACGGCGGCGCCATCCTCACCGACGATGCCGGCCTGTTGGAGCGCCTGCGCAGCGTGCGCGCCCATGGCGGCGGCAGCGACAAATACGACAACGTTCGCCTCGGCCTCACCGCGCGGCTCGACACCATCCAGGCCGCGGTCCTGATCGAGAAGCTCAGGATCTTCGAGGACGAGATCGTCGCGCGCAACAAGGTGGCCGAGCGCTACACGGCCGCGCTGGCCGATGTTGTGAAGGTGCCGCGTCTCGTCGAGGGCTGCACCTCGGTCTGGGCGCAATACACCATCCGCCTGCCCAAGGGCGTCGACCGCGACACCTTCGCCGCCGCGCTGAAGGCGCAGGGCATTCCGACCGCGATCTACTATCCGAAATCGATGCATCAGCAGGCCGCCTATCGCATCTTCCCGAGCGTCGATGGCGGCCTGCCGGTCAGCGAGCAGCTCTCCGCCGACGTCATCAGCCTGCCGATGCACGCCTATCTCGACGAGCCGACGCAGGTTCGCATCATCGACGCCGTCCGCGGCGCTGTGGCGGGCTGAGGTCTTCGCTAGCTTGCGGGCTCGCAGGCAGCTGATCTGCCCCGCTGATGGTCCGAAACGACAATCCTGTCCCTATGGGGCGTGAATGGGCGGTCTATCTTCTCTTGCTTCGGGTACCATGCCGATGTTGAATCATGACTAACGTGCCAGGGAAAGTGGGTACTAGCAGTCCGCTGAAAAACTATCGTTTTTGCCGGATTTTCGTGATTCACTGATCTTGGCGAGTCTCGGAGGGGGCGGATGCGGGGCAAGTTCGAGGATCAGGGCGGGCTGTTTTCGTACATTTCGCCGGAGGCGCGTGTTCCAAAGGATCATCCGCTGCGCAAGATCCGGGAGCTGGTGCGAGACGTTCTTCGCGACCTGAACCGTGCATTGGGCGCGCTCTACTCGAAGGAAGGCCGCCCCTCGATCCCGCCCGAGCAATTGCTCAGCGCTCTGCTGCTGCAAGTTTTCTACGGCATCCGCTCTGAGCGTCAGCTCATGGAGCAGTTGGATTACAATCTGCTCTACCGCTGGTTCGTGGGGTTGGCGCCGGACGATCGGGTGTGGGACCCGACGACATTCACGAAGAACCGTACCCGGCTGGAAAACGGCGAGGTGTTCGCCAAGTTCATGGCGAAGCTGCTGAACCATCCCGAGGTGAAGCCGCTGTTGTCGAGCGAGCACTTCTCGGTGGACGGCACGCTGATCGAGGCCTGGGCCTCGCATAAGAGTTTCCGGCCGAAGGATGACTCGGACGACGGCGACGATGGTGCGAACTTCCACGGCCAGAAGCGCAAGAACGACACCCATGCCAGCGTGACCGACCCCGACAGCCGACTGTATCGGAAGGCGCAGGGCAAGGAAGCCCGACTCTGCTACATGGGCCACGTCACCATGGAGAACCGGAACGGCCTGGCGGTCGATGGGCGTGTCACCCATGCCAACGGAACCGCCGAACGCTCCGCGTCGGAAGCCATGCTCAAATCCAAAGCCAACAAGGATGGCCGCCGCATCACCGTGGGCGAGGACAAGGCCTATGACACCGCCGAGCACGTCGCCAAGCTGCGGAAGATGAATGTCACGCCGCACGTCGCCCAATACAACAGTGGCAATCCCAACGGGCGCCAGAGTGCCATCGACGACCGCACCACCCGGCACGCTGGTTACGGCATGTCTCAGACATGCCGGGCCATGGTCGAATGCATCTTCGGATGGGGCAAGCAGCACGGAACCATGCGCAAGACCAAGCACCGTGGTCGCGAACGCGTCCTCAGCGACTTCCTGCTCAACCTGATCGGCTATAACCTCGTTCGGATACCCAAGCTGATCGCCGCGTAACACCGTCCCTCGCTCCCTCGCGGGCGGACGGTCTTGCGATCCTCGCAACGCCCCCGTCGGCTCAGACTTCAAAGTCAAACCGTCGGCCTCATGCGGGTATTCCAGCGGACTGCTAGATTGCGGCGGGCCGCACGTGCAAATAGCAGGACCGCGGCATCACCGCGCTCGGCAGTGTCAAACCGGCATGGTAAGTAGTTATACCGCTCGTCATTGCACAGATTGTGTGCCTCACAGGCGCAGCTCGATGTGCGTCCGTCCTTTGGGAGGCCGTGAGCGTCATCCGCCGGACCTCGCGCAATAGTCCCGCCAGAGCTGCCGATACGCGGCCTCGACGCACCGTGTATAGTTAGCGACGTTACCGGCCGGCGAGCGCGCGATCCGATTTGGCAGCTCGGCACGCAGTCTGGCCATCCGCTCCGGCTGGGCTGCGTAGGTCTTGGCAATGCGGACGTAGTCGTTGTCATCTGCGGCGATCCAGTCGTCGAGGCCGACGGCATGGATGATGCCGGCGGCGAGCCGCGATGAGGCGCTGGTGCCAAGCTTGGCGACCACCGGGACGCCCATGTAGAGTGACTCCCAGGTGCTCGCGCCGCCGTTCTGCGGAAACGGATCGAGCGAGATGTCGATCCCGGAAAAGGCGCCGAGGTGGCTGCGCCGGTCGCTCGCGCCCATGCAGACTACGCGCTCCTCCGGCATGCCCTGGGCCGCGAACCGAGCCATTAGACCGTTGCGCACCAGCGCATCGTCGAGAGCCAGATGCTTTACCACCATCTTCGCGCCTTCGATCTCGCGCAGCAGTCGCGACCACAGTGTGATCGCGGCGTCGGAGATCTTGTCGATGCGGTTGAATACGCCGAACGTCACGTGGCCGTTTTGCAGCAGCGGCGCCGGCGACAGCGGAATGTCGGTGATCGGATCGGTCGTGTTGAGCGAGGGCAGGTCGTAGATGCGCTCGGCGAAAAGGGGGCGGACCTCGGGAGGGATTGTGACCGGATCGGCGAACAGCACGTCCATCGTCTGCATGCCCGTCCCGGTTCCGTTGCCCCAGCCGGTGGCCTGGATCGGCGCCGGCTTGCGCGCAAACACCGTCAGCCGGTTGCCCAACGTATAGCCGGAGAGATCGACCAGGATGTCAACGTCATCGGCCTGGATGCGATCGGCGAACTCGTCGTCGGACAGGGTGGCGGCATCGACCCAGACGTCGGCGATGTCTTGGAACGCATCGGTCAGGTGGTCGCGCGACCGCGAGGTGGAATAGCAGTTGATTTGGACCTGCGTCTTTTCGTGGGCGCGCAGCACCGGAAAGAAGGCGAAGGCGGCCGAATGGGTGCGGAAGTCGCCTGAGACGTAGCCGATGACGAGACGTCGGTCGGGGTCAAGCGAGCGGGCCGCAAGCTGACGACGCGGCAGCCTGGACCCCACCATGTCCCACCAATAGCGGCGCGCGGCCTGATGCGCGGCGAAATCGGCGCCGGGCAGGAAATCGAGATAAAAGATCTTCTTTGTGATCGCCTCTTCGTAGTCCGGTTGCACCGCCAGCGCCTGATCGAACAGTGCGATCGCACTCGTGACGTCCCCGAGCCGTCCATGGCAGGCGCCGAGTAGGGTCAGCGCGGCCTGGGCTGTCTGATTTGTGTCGAGCACACGCTTGCAGGCCGCCATCGCCTGGGCGACGTTGCCGTTGAGCAGCCAGATCTGCGCCTTACCCTGCCAGCCTACCTGCAGGTCCGGATCGAGCGAGATCGCGCGATCGAAGTCGGCTTCGGCCTCGGCCGTGCGCCCGGAGATCATGTATAGTCGGCCGCGATGCGCTAGCAACTCGGCATGGGCGGGTCGAGCGGCAAGCGCTGCATTGAAGCTCGCTTCCGCCAGCTCGAAATGATGCAGCTCGAGATGGGCGAGCCCTCTATTGACGGTGGCTTCGAAATGGCTGGGGTTGAACGTCAGCGCGCACTCGGCGCTGGCGGCGGCGGCGTCCCAGCGCCGCAGCATCAGCTCAGCGACGCTGCGATTGCACCAGGCGTCGACGTCGTCCGGCTTGAGCGCGAGGGCACGCGCCGCGGCGGCGAGCGACGCCTCGCCCTGCCCCAGACGCAGCAGGGCGATCGCGAGATTGCGCAGGGTGATCGGCGCATTCGGCCTCAGCGCCAGCGATCGCTCCAGCGCGGCGCGCGCTTCTTCATAGCGTTCGCAATTGACCAGCGCCCAGCCGAGATTGGAGTGCGCATCCGCCGAGTTGGGCTCAAGCGCGACGGCCTGGGTTAGGAACACGGTCGCTTCGGCGAATCGGGACGAGGATACCAGTGAGACGCCGAGCAGATGTATGGCGTCGAAATAGTCCGGAAGCTCTTGCAGTAGCTTCGCACACAGCGCCTGCGCCTCCGCCTGGCGTCCGGCCTGGAAGGCCCTGTACGCCAGTGCCAGCGTCTCGGCGAGCTTCTTCTGCTTTTTCTCCTGTCGGGCTTTCTGGAAGGCGCGCGAACCTACGGTGCTCAAGGCTGTTTCTCCGTGCGGCCAAAGACGGCGACGATTCGAGCGGCCGCAGCTGCGTAGCGCGGCGCGGCAGATCTTGCCCGCGACATGGTTAGCAGCTGGTTAATGCGGTGGGGAGGGGGGAGACGGCGAATGCCAGCAACGGGCGCTGCATCGATCGGTCACTCATCCCATCAGGCGCATCACAGGACGCCCAATCTCAGACGCGCGGTCACGGTCTCGCGGCGCGTTGTGCCGGAGCTGTGCGTTGCGTCCCGCCCTCCACACCAGTGGAGGAGCCACCGTCGTCCGCGCCGCGCTATCCGCAGCAGCGTAAACTTGACCTCAGCTTCGGGAGGCCAGTGTTGTCGGCGGATATCTCGGCCTCGAGCTTGCTCAACTCGGTGCTGATCACCTTGGCTAATCGCGTGTGCAGACGCTGCACTTCCACAGGCAATTCATGCTCGCCCTGGTTCGTCAGTCCAACCAGTATGTCCTTCGTTGCCTGGCGCGCATTGACCATCTGCTGAAGCTTCTCTCGGGCCGCATCGTAGGCCTGACCCGCAGCTTCATTGAAGGTCTCGGCGAACCAGGCGATCGTGTCCGCATCGATGCTGTCGTTCTTGGCCAGGCGCCCGGCCGATCGAGCGAAGCTCCGCACCCGCTTTGGGTCGACGATACGAACGTCGACTTTGGCGGCCCCGCGCCAGCTTGGCCCACTCCCATAGCCGCCGCTGGCCTCCATCACGACTTTGCCGATCTTGTTCCGGCGCAGCCACGCCACGAAGTCGCGCCGGCCTTCATCCGTCCTTTCGAACATCTGCTTGGACCCAAGCGCTCGGGTACCAGCATCGACCTTATCCTTGGCGACATCGATACCGCGACAACGAGATCATTCTGTGCCATCATCCGGCTCCCTTCCTTGCAAGGTGAGGACTCGAAGCCCGTGCAACTGTTCGGGTTGAAGGAAGACACCGGACCTGTCCCACGCTCCCCGACAGGCTCCAAAAGGGCCTTTGAGCACAATCGGGCTCAGATCCAGCGACGGGCGGTTGGTCAGAACCGCCCGTTCGCACATCCTGGCAGATTTCGAAGACACAAGAGTGCAACTCGAACCGCCGCACTTCGGCCCTGAGCGGAATTTCTGCGCGTTCGCCGCTTTAAACTCCGTCCCCGATGCTTTCGCGAGCGTGGGGCGGTACTCAGTAGTATCAGTACGACTGCGTCACGAATTAGCGGAGCGTAATCCGCCGTCATGCTGGGCTCGATTTCGCTCGCCAAATGCTTGCATGGGCAACGTCCATATACTCTCGCCAGACGATCTGGACGAACATGCAATGTCGTTGGAAGTTTTGCGCTGGGCGCGGCGGATTACGCTGCGCTAATCCCGCCCTACGGGCTAGGGCGTGGACTCATAAACTCTTGTCCAGAGGCGTGCTGAGGCAAGAGCTACCGCGGCGAGGAAGTTGCGCGCGAGCTTATCGAAGCGGGTAGCGATGCGCCTGAAATGCTTAAGCTTGCAGAAGAACCGCTCAACGAGATTGCGCTGGCCATAGATGCGTCGGCTGACGGAACGTTGGACTACTCGCTGGCTGGTGGAAGGAATATAAGCCCTAGCTCCGCCAGCTCTGATCATGTGCAGGAGGGCGTCGGCGTCGTAACCGCGGTCGGCCACGACATCACGACATTTTAGCCCTTGGAGCAGAAATGGCGCGGCACGCAGATCGTGGGCCTGCCCCGAGGTTAGCGTCAGCCGGACCAGCAATCCGTTCTCGTCGACGACTGCATTGATCTTGGTGCTCAGTCCTCCACGAGAGCGGCCAATGGCGTGATCCTTGCCCCCTTTTTACCCCCAGCGGCGTGCTGATGGGCGCGGACGATGGAACTGTCGATCAGCGCCATCGACTGCGGCGAGCGAGCTGCCAGCACCTCGAAAATCTGGACCCAAACGCCTGCCTTGGCCTAGCGGCTAAAGCGGTTATAGACCGTCGTGTAAGGACCATAGCGTTCCGGAAGATCTCGCCAGGGCGAGCCTGTCCGCAGCACATAGAAGATGCCGTTGAGAACCCGCCGGTCGTCGACCCGACCGCCACCGCATGGCTTATTCGGCAGCAAGGGCTTGATCAAAGACCATTCTCGATCGCTCAGGTCAAACCGCGCCATGTCCAAGGGGAGTGAATCACCGTTCGCCAGCTAACGGAATCCATTTATGAGTACATGACCTAGATCAAATCATCGACTGTGATCCGCAGCGCCTTGGCGATCTTCTTCAATGTTGCGGCAGTGCCGGGCTTCTGGCCGCTCTCGATCTCGCGGAGCGTGCGCCGGGCCATCAGGCTGTCGCGGAGGTCTTCGAGCTCCTCGATCATCCGGTCGTAGTCGGCCTCCGGCACGATCACGATGCCGTCGCCGTTGGGGGCTTTGGTTCTGACGTGGGGCATGGTGCTCTCTCAGCCGGCACCGAGGACGTTGGCCGTGTCGTTCATCTCTGTGAATACCACTCGGAACGGCTGGAGGGGATAGGGTGAGGGCTGCTTCGCAGACCGCGCCCGTCGAGAGTCCCCCTCACCCCGATGTCATCTTCGATGCCATCCGACCTCTCCCCGCAAGCAGGGCGAGGTGACAGCGAGCCTGTCGCCACATTTTAGCCCCAAGCAGGCATCGCCCGCGTTCTCCGCTTCAAACCCGCCCCCCAATGCTCTAGAAGCCCCCATGCTCGGACGTATCTTCACTGTCGGCGGCTATACGCTGCTGTCTCGGCTCACCGGCTTTGCCCGCGACATCATGCTGGCGGCGATTCTTGGCGCTGGGCCGGTGGCGGATGCGTTTTTCATTGCGTTTCGGCTGCCCAACCACTTCCGGGCGATCTTTGCCGAGGGCGCGTTCAACGCCGCCTTTGTGCCGGCCTATGCGCATGTCCATGGCGAGAAGGGGCCGGCCTCGGCGAGCCTGTTTGCCGACCGGATCTTCACGCTGCTGCTGGCCTCGCAGATCGTGCTCTTGATCCTCGCCTGGGTGTTCATGCCGCAGGCGATGATGATCCTGGCGCCCGGCTTCACCGACGATCCGGCGCAGCGGGACCTGGCGATCACGCTGACACGGATCACCTTTCCCTATCTGCTGCTGATCACGCTGGTGACGCTGTATGGCGGCATGCTCAACGTGATGCAGCGCTTCGCCAGCGCTGCGGCGGCGTCGATCTTCCTCAATCTCGCGATGATGGCGACCCTGGCGCTGGCGGCGTTCTTTCCCGGCGTCGGTCATGCCGCCGCCTGGGGCGTGCTGATCTCTGGCTTCCTGCAATACTTCCTGCTCGCCGGCGATCTCGCCCGCCATGGCGGGCTGCCGCGCTTCGCGCCGCTCAAGCTCGACGACGACATCCGCGCCTTCTTCAAGGCGCTGGGGCCCGCCACGCTCGGCTCGATGGGCACGCAGGTCGCGATGTTCGCCGACACGATCATCGCGACGTTCCTGCCGGCAGGCGCGATCTCGGCGCTGTATTACGCCGATCGTCTCAACCAGCTGCCGATCGGCGTCATCGGCATCGCCATCGGCACGGTGCTGCTGCCGGAGATGTCGCGGCGGCTGACGGCGAATGACCAAGAGGGCGCCATGGAGCAGCAGCGCCGCGCCTTCGAGTTCACGCTGCTGTTCTCGGTGCCGTTCGTCGCCGCGTTCCTTGCCGTGCCCGACGTCATCACGCGCGCGATGTTCGCCCGCGGCGCCTTCACCAAGGGCGATGCCGCGGCGGCGGGGGCGACGCTCGCGGCCTATGCCGTGGGGCTCATTCCGTTCGTGATGATTCGCAGCGCGGTCTCGACCTTCTATGCGCGCAAGGACACCGCCACACCGGTGAAGGCTTCGCTCACAGGGCTGACCGCCAACGTCGTGCTCAAGGTGCTGCTGATGGGCTCGCTCGCCCAGGTCGGCCTCGCGCTGGCGACGGCCGTCGGCGCCTGGATCAACCTGCTGCTCGTGCTCGGCTTCGCCGTGCACAAGGGCTATCTGCGGTTCGATCGGCGGCTCACCATGTCGCTGCTGAAATTTGCCGGAACTGGCGCGGTGCTCGCGGCAACGTTGTGGGCGACGGCCTTGGTGGCATCGACCCATCTCGCATCGCTCGGCCGCATGCAGGATGAAGCCGTTCTCGGTCTGCTGATCATCGTCGGCGCCGTCATTTATGCGGGCGCCATTCTCGTTCTGTTCGGCCCGCGCTGGCTCAAGGCCCTCGTGCGGCGCTGAGGTTTGCGCTGCAGCATCGAGCTGCTGGCATGCCTGCCGAGAGTTGACCGCGCGTGGGTCCGGGGGTGGCCATATGGCGTTTGCGCGAGTCTTCGTTCCGCTGCAATATGCCGTCCAATAGTTGCGACAATGCAAGCGGGAAGTGAAACCAGATGGCAGCTCCTATCAAGTTCGGCGTCGGACAAGGCGTTCTCCGGAAAGAGGATGACGCGCTGATTCGCGGCAAGGGCCGCTACACCGACGATCTCGCGCCATCGGCCGCCCTGCATGCCCTGGTGCTGCGCTCGCCGCAGGCGCATGCCAAGTTCACCATCGACGTCACCCAGGCGCGGCTGTTGCCGGGCGTGGCGCTGATCCTGACCGCCGACGACACGGCGGAGCTCGGCGGTTTGCCCTGCCTGTTCAACCTCGAGACCGATCCGTTCACCGCGCCGCCTTATCCGATCCTTGCCAAGGACGAGGTGCGCCATGTCGGCGATGCCATCGCCTTCGTCGTTGCCGACACGCTCGATCACGCGCGCGACGCGCTGGAGGCGATCAAGGTCGAATGGACGACCTTGCCGGCAGTCACCGGCGTCGTGAATGCGATCAAGCCGGATGCGCCGCAGGTGTGGGCCGAGCACAAGGGCAACGTGCTGTTCGACGTTGCGATCGGCGACAAGGCCGCGGTCGAGGCCGCCTTTGCGAAAGCGCATGCGGTCGCCGAGATCCGCATCGTCAATCCGCGCGTGGTGGCGAGCTTCATGGAGACGCGCGCCGCGGTCTGCGAATACGACACCAAGCGCGACCATCTGACGCTGACGGCGGGCAGCCAGGGCAGCCACCGCCTGCGCGACATCCTCTGCCAGAACGTGCTGAAGATCCCGACCGAGAAGATGCGGGTGATCTGCCCCGACGTCGGCGGCGGCTTCGGCACCAAGCTGTTTCCCTACCGGGAATACGCGCTGCTCGCGGTCGCCGCGCAGCGGCTGCGCAAGTCGGTGCGCTGGGCCGCCGATCGCTCGGAGCATTTCATGGGCGACGCGCAGGGCCGCGACAACGTCACCACCGCGAAGATGGCGCTCGCCGAGGACGGCAAGTTCCTCGCGATGGACGTCGACCTGATGGGCGACATGGGCGCCTATCTCTCGACCTTCGCGCCGTACATTCCGCATGGCGGCGCCGGCATGCTGCCGGGGCTCTACGACATCCAGGCCTTCCACTGCCGGGTGCGCACGATCTTCACCCATACCGTGCCGGTCGACGCCTATCGCGGCGCGGGCCGCCCCGAGGCGGCTTATGTCATCGAGCGCCTGGTCGATGCCTGCGCACGCAAGCTCGACATGAGCGTCGATGCGATCAGGCGCAAGAACTTCATTCCGCCGCGCGCGCTGCCCTACAAGACCGCGACCGGCAAGGTCTACGATTCCGGCGACTTCAACGCGCATCTCAAGCGCGCGATGGAGATCGCGCAGTGGAAGGAGTTTCCGAAGCGCGCCAAGGCCGCCAAGAAGCACGGGCTGATCCGCGGCATCGGGCTCGCGAGCTATGTCGAGGTCTGCGGCACCATGGGCGAGGAGACCGCCAATGTGCGGCTCGATCCCAATGGTGACGTCACCATCCTGATCGGCACGCAGTCGAGCGGGCAGGGCCACCAGACCGCCTATGCCCAGATCGTCGCCGAGCAGTTCGGCCTGCCGCCGGAGCGCGTCCACATCCACCAGGGCGACACGGCCGAAATCGCGACCGGCCTCGGCACCGGCGGCTCGGCCTCGATCCCGTCGGGCGGCGTCAGCGTGCAGCGCGCCACCCATGAGCTCGGCGACAAGCTCAAGCAGATCGCCGCCGAAGCGCTCGAGGCCGGCCTCGGCGATCTCGAGATCGCCGACGGCGTGATCCGCGTCGCCGGCACCGACCGTGCGATCTCCTTCGCCGATCTCGCCAAGCGTCCGGGCACAGATCCCGCCAAGCTCAACGGCAGCGCCACCTTCGCCAGCGCCGACGGCACCTATCCGAACGGCACGCATGTGGCCGAGGTCGAGATCGATCCGGCGACCGGGATCATCAAAATCGTCAACTACGTCATCGTCGACGATTTCGGCGTGACGCTGAATCCGCTGCTGCTGGCCGGCCAGGTGCATGGCGGTGCGGTGCAGGGCATCGGTCAGGCGCTGATGGAGCAGGTGGTCTACAGCAACTCCGACGCTCAGCTCGTCACCGGCAGCTTCATGGACTACGCGCTGCCGCGCGCCGCCGACGCGCCGTCCTTTACCTTCGAGACCCACAACGTGCCCTGCAAGACCAATCCGATGGGTGTCAAGGGCGCGGGCGAGGCGGGCGCGATCGGCTCCTGCCCGGCTGTGGTCAATGCGATCGTCGAAGCGCTCTGGCGCGAGTACAAGATCGATCACATCGACATGCCGGCGACCCCGGAGCGCGTCTGGATTGCGATCCGGGAGCAGCATCGCCGTCATAGTCTCTGAGTACTCTCCCTCCGGATCTCCTCCGATATCCGCCTCAATTCCGGAATAATCCGCCGGTTGAGGGGTTGACCAACCGAGCGACCCGTCCAGGTGGGCTGGACGGGATTGTGACAACAAAGGAGCGAATTGATGAAGCGGACTGTCGTGGCTGTCGCAGCTTTGCTGCTAGGGGCCGGCGCCGTGATGGCACAGCAGGATCTGGTCAAGCATAGCCAGGACACGATGAAGGCCAACGCCAAGAACCTCGGCGGTGTTCTCATCGCCATGGTGAAGGGCGAGAAGCCGTACGACCAGGCCGCGGTCAATGCCGCTCTGGCGCAGCTCGACGAGACGGCCAAGAAGCTGCCGACGATGTATCCCGCCAGTGTGAAGGGCGCGAAGTTCGAGGGTGACTACAGCCCGTCGCCGAAGATCTGGGAAGACCAGGCCGGTTTCAAGACCAAGATCGACAGCTTCGCCAAGGTGGTCACCGAGGCCAAGGCCAAGATCAAGGATCTCGACAGCCTGAAGGCGACCGCGCCGGCGATCGGCAAGGAGTGCGGCGGTTGCCACGAGACCTTCCGGCTCAAGGCCAGCTGACCTGATGTGATCTCATGCGAGGGGCGAACGCGTGCTGCGCGTTCGCCCCGTTTGTTTGTGCGCCTGTTTTGTTTGTACGCCCGTGCGTCCTGTCGTATCGATCGCCGCCGACGCCTTGGAGCTTGCGGCGAAAACCATGACATCCTCCCCGCCGTGACGGAGCGACCATGTTGCGACGCCTTCTGCTTGCTGTCTGTGTGCTCGGTGCCGCGGGCCTTGTGGTATTCTGGTGGCTGACGAGCCCGTCGACCGTGGTGCTCGCGGCGGCGACACGGGCGCCTGATCTCGCCAATGGCCAGGAGATGTTCAACATTGGCGGCTGCGCGTCATGCCATGCCGTCCCGAACCAGCCGGATCGACTGAAGCTCGGCGGCGGGCTGCCGCTGACCTCGCCGTTTGGCACGTTCTACGCGCCCAACATCTCGCCCGATCCCACTGACGGCATTGGGCGCTGGAGCGAGGCCGAGTTCGTCAATGCGGTGGTGAGGGGTGTGTCGCCGGGCGGCAGCCACTACTACCCGGCGTTTCCCTATGCCTCCTACGCGGCCGCGAAGATCGACGACGTCCGCGATCTCTTCGCCTACATGAAGACGCTGCCGCCGGTCGCCGGGGCCTCGCGCGCGCACGACATGCCATTCCCGTTCAACATCCGCCGCACCGTCGGGGTCTGGAAGCTCTTGTTCTTCGGCGACAAGCCCTTTGCCGCCAACGCCTCGCGCCCGGCGGAGTGGAATCGCGGCGCCTATCTGGTCAATACCTTCGGCCATTGCGCCGAATGCCACAGCCCGCGCAATGCGCTCGGCGGCATCGTCTCGGCGCAGCGTCTGGCGGGTGGGCCTGATCCGGAAGGTCAGGGCTTCGTGCCGAACATCACCCAGAAGGGTCTGTCGGACTGGAGCGAGAGCGACATCAGCTATTTCCTCGAGACCGGACAACTGCCCGACGGCGACAGCGCCGGCGGCTCGATGGCGCGGGTGATCCGCAACACCTCGCAGCTCACGCCCGAGGATCGCAAGGCGATGGCGGTGTATCTGAAATCGCTGCCGCCGGTCGAAGGCCCGCCGAAGCCGAAGAAGCCCGCGGGCTGATCAGTTCGGCCGGCGCGCAACGCGGATCAGATCGGCTTGAAGCTGCCGTCGCTCTGGATCACCGTCAGCGACACCGGCGGTGGATTCTCCTTGCGCGCGTTGCCGAAGCTGACCACCAGCCCGCCGATGTCGAACTGGCCGACCTCGTTGATGATGCGCAGCAGCTCGGCGCGGGTCGGGTTAGGCCCGGTCATCGCCAGGGCGCGGGCCACCAGGCGGCCGGTGATGTAGCCCTCGAGGCCGATGAAATCCGGCGTCTGGCTCGGATCGAGCGTCTTCATCGCGGCCTGATAGTCGGCGACGATGCGGAGGTCGGTGTCCCACGGAAACGGCACCACCTCGGAGACGATGACGCCGCGGCCTTCCGGGCCGAGCTCCTTGGCGAGCGCGTTGCCGCCGACGAAGGAGACCGCCGTGAAGGTCGGGTTGAAGCCGCTGCGATGCGCCATCTTGATGAACTCGGCGCACGGGCCGTAGGTGCCGACCAGGATCACCGCTTCCGGCTCCGCGCGCCGGATGACCTTGAGCGCCGCGCCGACCGCGCGCGTGTTGCGCTCGAACGTGCCTTCGGCCGCGAGCTCGAGGCCGCGGCGATCGAGATGTGTCTTCACGCCGGCCAGCACGTCGCGGCCGAACGCGTCATCCTGATAGAAGATCGCGATCCGGGTCAGGTGAAGCTCTTCGGTGAGGTACTTGATCGAGGCTTCCGCCTCGGCCGCGTAGCTCGCGCGGATGTTCACGATGTTCTGGAATTCGGGCGCCCGCAGGAATTCGGCGCCCGAGATCGGCCCGATGAAGGGGACGTCGTTCGACGCCGCGATCGGAGCGGTGGCCATCGCGGTCGGCGTGCCGACGGCGCCGATCAGCGCGAACACCTTATCCTCGTAGATCAGCTTGATGGTCTCGACCACCGAACGATCGGGATCGTAGCCGTCGTTGCGGCTCGCCAGCTTGAGCCTGCGTCCGTAGACGCCGCCCTTGGCGTTGAGCTCGTTGAAGGCCGCCAGCAGTCCCTGGCGCGCCGCCTGGCCCAGCGCGGCCGACGGGCCTTCCAGCGCCGCCACCTGGCCGAACATGATGGAGTCGTTGGTGACGCCGAGCTCGTCGGCGCGCGCAGGCCCGGGCGGGAGCCCGCCGGCGATCAGGATGAGAGCGATGGAGATCCGAAGGCTTGAAAACCAGTTCATTGCGATCTTCGATGCACGGGTACGCTGGATGACAACTCAGTCTAGGCGTGTTGAATGAAGACCTCGCTAAGGACGTAGCCCGCGCTTGATCGCGTTTTGGGCGGCCCTCAACAGTCAGCCGTTAACCAAGCCCCGGTTTCTGGTACTCCACAACGGATCATCTTTGACCGTCCTTAACTTACCGCGGCCAGCATCGGCCGCATCGTGGTGAGGGGCAGCCGTTTGGCGGGGGCCATATTGCAGGTTGAAGAGTACAGCGCACCGACGCTGCCGGAAAAGGATGATGCTCGCAGCGGTAGCGGGCGGGAGAGGCTGCGCGCGTCGTTATCGCGATACCGCCTTTATCGCCCTGCGATCATCGCGGCATGCGTCGGCGTCGTGCTGTCGGTCGTCGGGACGGTTGCCGTGGGACGCTGGGAAAACCGGCTGGCGCGCACCGATTTCGAAGGTGTGGCCGAAGCCCAGGCGATCCTGGTCCAGAACGGCGTCAACGAATATGTCAGCCGGCTGACCGCGCTGCGCACCCGCTTCGAATCCGCCAACGACGACATTACCCGCAGCGAGTACCAGACCTTCAGCGCGCGCCTGTTCGAGGCGCATCGCGGCATGCTCCGCCTGGCGTGGCTGCCGCGGATCAAGCGCAAGGAGCGCGGCGAATACGAGGCGGCGGCGATTACCGATGGCGTTCCCGCCTTTCGCATCAAGTCCTATCCCGACGGCACGGTGGCGCCGGAGAGCGACGAATACTATCCGGTCTACTTCTCCACCGAGGCGAAGACCTCGCCGGTCTACGGCCTCGATTATTGGAGCATTCCCGACCATCGCGCCGTGCTGGAGCAGTCGCGCGACTACGACGTGATCGGCGCGTTGCGCACGCGTCAGAACCTGATCAATCAGAACGAGCGCAACAACGCCGTGATGATCGGCATCCCCGTCTACGCCAAGGGGACGTCGCGCACGACGGTCGCCGACCGCCGGCGCAATCTCAGCGGCTTCATCATCGGCGTGTTCGACCTGCCGACGCTGCTGCAGTCGGTGCGCGCGAACAATCCCAACAGCCCGGCGCTCGCGATCAACCTTCTACCGCCCGAACGCGTGATCAACGCCTCCGGGGTGGACCCGCAGCGCTGGCCCGCGGACCCCAGCATCTGGTCGACGACCTTGCGCATCGGCGATGCCGACTGGGTGTTCCAGGCGGCGCCCGCCGGCGGCAGCCTGATGGCGAGCCACAACCGCGCACTGGCGCTGTATGCGGCCGGCGTGGCGACGACGATCTTCCTCGCCGTGTATCTCGCGCTATCGAGCCGCAACGCCCTGCAGCTCGCGCTCGCCAATCGCCGCGTGCTCGAGCTGGCGCAGACCGACGCGCTGACGGGCCTCGCGAACCGCGCCTTCTTCCTCGAGGAGATGGAGCGCATCAACGACGAGAAGAACGGCCGCTTCACCGTTTTCCTGCTCGACCTCGACCGCTTCAAGAACGTCAACGATTCACTCGGTCATGGCGCCGGCGACGAGCTGCTGGTGCAGGTCGCGCAGCGGCTGAGATCGCAACTGCGCGACGAGGACGTGCTGGCCCGGCTCGGCGGCGACGAGTTCGCCCTGATCCAGGCCGGCTTCACCGACCAGCGCGCCGCCGCGATCGAGCTTGCTCAGCGCATCACCAAGCTGATCGCCGAGCCGTTCCAGCTCGCCGGGCAACGGGTCGAGATCGGCACCAGCATCGGCATCTCGCTCGCGCCCCAGCACGGCCGCGACCAGGAGCACCTGCTCAAGAAGGCCGACCTCGCGCTCTACCGCTCGAAATCCGCCGGCCGCAGCTGCTACACGCTCTATGACGATGCGATGTCGGCCGAGCTCGAGGCGCGCAACACGCTCGAGGGCGATCTGCGCGACGCCATCGCGCAGTGCCAGTTCGAGGTGCACTATCAGCCGTTCTACGACGCCGAGACGCGCGAGCGGCGCGGCGTCGAGGCGCTGGTGCGCTGGCGTCATCCGGTCAAGGGGCTGGTGCCGCCGGACAAGTTCATCCCGCTTGCGGAGTCGACCGGCCTGATCGTGCCGCTCGGCGAATGGATCATCGGGCGCGCCTGCGACGACGCCACCGCATGGCCGGACGACGTCAAGATCGCCGTCAATCTGTCGCCCGTCCAGTTCAAGCAGGCGGAACTGTTCGACGTCATCCAGTCGGCGCTCGCGAGGTCCGGCCTCGATCCGAAGCGTCTCGAGATCGAGATCACGGAGTCGGTGCTGCTGGAGCGCGCGGCCGAGAACGAGAGCTTCATCGACAGGCTGAAGGGCCTCGGCATCTCGCTGGCACTCGACGATTTCGGCACCGGCTATTCGTCGCTGCGTTCGCTGACGGCGTTCCCGTTCAACAAGATCAAGATCGACAAGTCCTTCGTCGCCAATCTGAGCGTGCGCGACGAAAGTGCCGCCGTCATCTCCTCGGTCGTGACGCTGGCGCGGGGGCTTGGCATCCAGATCACCGCCGAAGGCGTCGAGACCGAAGAGCAGCTGGTGCAACTGCGCTCGCTCGGCGTCAACTTCGCGCAAGGTTATCTGCTGGGCCGGCCGATGCCGGTCGAGCAGCTCGAGCAGCATCTGGAGATCGCGCGCGCTGCGTCCGAGGCCGACGAGCCGCAGCCGGCCGAAGACGCATCCGAGGACGACGCAGCCGAGGACGACGATCCGCACTCGGCGGCCGTCGTCGCGCTCATTCCCCGGTCCGGGGCGCTGCTATCCCTCGCATCCAACGGCTGAGCGGCGAGGCGGTTTCGGCGTCCGCGTCGACCGACAGGCGTGGCGAGCCCAGCATGGCGGCCTCGCGCGCGGCGCTCGGCGTGATGCCGTAGGCGGACTTGAACAGCCGCGTGAAATGCGCATCGGTCCCGAGCTGCCAGCGCCGCGCGACCTCGCTGATGCGCAACGCCCGCGATCCGGTTCCCGCGAGATCGAAGAACGCACGGTGCAGTCGGCGGCGGCGGATGTAGTCGGCGATGCCGCCGATCGGCGCGAACAGGCGGTAGAGCGAAGCGCGCGACAGACCGAAATGCAGCGCCACCGCGTCTGCGCTGAGTTCTGGGCTCGACAGTTGCGATTCGATGTATTTGCGGATGCGGAGCAGCGACACATCTGCGGTCACGCTGCGGTCGGCATCGCGGCGTTCGAGCTCGCCGCGCAGGCACGCCGAGATCAGCGCGATCGTGCCCTCGACCGCGGCCTGGCACTCGTCGAAACTCATGCGCGGCGCACAGTCGAGCAGTGCGCCGAAATGCCGCGCCAACAGCGGCGCCAGCGCGCCGCTGCACGGCAGCACCAGGCCGTGCAGGTCGTCGACCTGCAGCAGGCGCGCATCGAACATCGGACGCGGCACCACCAACGTGACGTTCTCGAACGGCGTCGCGCGCGTTTCGAGTGTCTGGGCGAGATCGAGCACGCAGAGGTCGCCGGCCTCGACCCGGATCGGCGAGGCGCCCGCGACGCCCTCATAGCTGCCGTTCACGTAGAGCTGCAGGATGATGTGATCCACGCCGCTGCGGGCGACGGTCTCGGCCGATCGCCGGAACCGCTGGCCGCTCGCACGGGCCGATCCGAGCAGGACGGAGCCGAGCGCGTAGGACAAGACGTCCGCCCGGAACGGAGCGGCCTCGCCGGCCGCGAGCTCGTCGACCTCGAAGAACGTCGACGTGGCCTCACGCCACGCGGCAATGTTGGTCTCGGTGTCCATCTGCTCGGCGCAAAAGCCGTAGCTCGGCAGCAGGGACGAAACGGCTTTGATCTCACTCTTCACGCGGCGCCGCAGTCATTCTTGAGTTTTCGTCTCAACTTCTTGATCGACCGTATCGGATCGGTCGCCCGCCTTGACCCGATGCTCCGCGCACCGGTTATAGACGCCTATCGCCAAGTTGCCCGAAAGGAAAGCCGGGCCGTTCGACGGTCCCCCCATGACCCCTCGCGATCGAAAGGTCCGGCTTTTCAGCCTGCTGACACGCACTGGCGGACACGGCCCTCGGGCCGCCCACCGTCTTTCATGACGAAACCATGCTTGACCCATTTTCAGGACCTCGGCGCCCGTCGGTCACGACGGGCGCCTTTGTCGTGAGGCAGGTGGCCGACGGGCAGGCCGTCCCGGGCTTGGACGAGCTCGTCGCTAGGTGGCGCCGAAGGCCTTGAACGTGATGATGGTGTGGGTGTCCTGAATGCCGGGCAGGATTTGGACCTTCTCATTCACGAAGTGGCCGATGTCGGTGGCATTGTCGACGTAGAACTTCACCAGCAGGTCATAATTTCCCGCCGTCGAGTAGATCTCGGAGGCGATCTCGGCTTCCGCCAGCGCATTGGCGACCGTGTAGGACTGGCCAAGCTTGCACTTGATCTGGACGAAGAAGGGAACCATTGCGGGCTGTCTCCGGAAGGCATCTTTCGCCTCAATATAGCGTTTTCCGGCGAAGTCGATACGCTTTCTCCGGTGGCCGGGCCTGCTTGCCGGGCGCGGCCGGCCCGCGCTAGGAAGGGGCATGAGCACCCCCGTCGCACTCACCATCGCCGGTTCGGATTCCTCCGGGGGAGCCGGCATCCAGGCCGACCTGAAGACCTTTGCGGCGCTGGCCGTCTATGGCGCGTCGGTGCTGACGGCGCTGACCGCCCAGAACACCAAGGGCGTGACCGGGGTGCACCTGGTGCCCCCCGATTTCGTTACCGCGCAGATCGATGCGGTGTTCGATGACCTCGCCGTCGGCGCGGTCAAGATCGGCATGGTGGCGCAGGCGCCGATTGCCGACGCCATTGCCGCAAGCCTTGCGCGCTGGACGCCGTCACACGTGGTGCTCGATCCGGTGATGGTGGCGACGTCGGGCGCCCGGCTGTTGCCGGAGGATGCGATCGACGCGCTGCGCCGCGGGCTGATCCCGCGGGCGTCGCTGATCACGCCGAACCTGCCCGAGGCGGCCGCGCTGCTGGACGAGCCGGTCGCGACCTCGGACGAGACGATCGCGGCGCAAGGCCGCCGGCTGCTCGCGCTTGGCTGTCCGGCCGTGCTGATCAAGGGCGGCCACGGGCAGGGCGCCGACAGCACCGACTATCTGATCACGGCGGACGCCTGCATCGCCTTGGCGTCACCGCGCGTTGCGACGAAGAATACCCACGGCACGGGGTGTTCGCTGTCGTCGGCCGTGGCCGCAGGGCTGGCGAAGGGCGAGAGCCTCGAGGCGGCCGTGCGCAATGCCAAGGCCTTCATCTCCGGTGCCATCGCGGCGGCCGATCGCTTCACCGTCGGGCATGGCCACGGCCCGGTGCATCATCTGTACCGGTTCTACTGATTGAGATCACCCGATGCTGGTTCGAGCCGTGCGCATCAGCCGCGCGGCGGCGATCTCCTGCTGATGTCCCCCCATCACGCGGGCGCGATATTCGCCTGGTGATTCGCCGAACCAGCGATTGGATGCGCGGAAGAAGGTGCTCTGGTCGGCATAGCCGAGCAGATAGCCGATGTCGGTGAGCGTCATGCGGAAATCGGCGAGATGGCGCTGGGCGAGCTCGCGCCTGACATCATCGACGAGATCACTGAAGGAGAGGCCTTCATCGGCGAGCCGGCGCTGGAAGGTGCGATCGCTCAAGCCGAGCTCGGCGGCAATGGCCGAGCGCAACGGGCTGCCGTCGGGCAGCAGCTTGGCAATCGCGGTGCGGGCGCGATGCGCGGTGTCGGTCTTGACCAGGCGCTCCAGCGCCTCGTCGGCGATCCGATCGTGGATTGCCGAAAGCTCGGGCGCCGAGGTCGTCAGCTTGCAGGCGAGATCCTGATCCGACACCAGAAAGCCGTTGAACGGCGCATCGAATTCGAGCGGGGACTGGAAAGCCCTGTTGTAGCACGCAATCGACAGCGGCACAGCGTGCGAGAAGCGGGTGGCGAGCGGCGTCAAGCGACGATCCAGCATCCACCGGCATAGATTGAGCAGATTGACGACGCCGTAGTCATAGCGCTGCCGCGGAATCGGGCATTCACCGCCGAACACGTCGGTCCGCACCCAGCGGCCGCCATTGCCCTGCTCGAGCGTGATGGTGACGGCGTCACTTACCAGGCACATGTAGCGGATCAGGCGCGTCAGCCCGGCGAGAAGCGTGGGGCTCGACATCATGGCGTAGCCGGCGACGCCATAGTTGTCAGGTCGCGGCGCATCGAGCTTGGCGAGCCCGATGTCCGGATTGCCCGAACGCTCCGCCGCCAGCACCCACAACCGGCTCAGTGCCTCGGTCGGCCAGCGGCGATCGCAATCGTCGAGATCGTCGATCGAGAGGCCGACGTCGGCGAACAGCGCGGCCGCATCCAGACCCTGCTCGTTCAGTGTCGTCGCGACGCCGCGCATCCAGGACGACGATGTGGTTCGAATCTGCTGAGCCATCCCTTGGCCTTCTGGAGCCAGTGCTTTGGCCTCCTCGGGTCATTGTGCAGATGCACATGAGATTGCATAGCACCGGGCATTGGCGATCGCGACACGAAATTCGTTGGTGCGACCGCATGGCTGGCGCGCAGGAGAAAATCATGCCCGTTCTGAAAACCAATGACGGCACAGAGATTTACTACAAGGATTGGGGCTCCGGCCAGCCGATCGTGTTCAGCCATGGTTGGCCGCTGTCAGCGGATGATTGGGATGCGCAGATGCTGTTTTTCCTCAATCACGGCTTTCGCGTCGTCGCCCATGACCGCCGCGGCCATGGCCGCTCGGCCCAGGTCGCCGACGGCCACGACATGGACCATTATGCCGACGATCTCGCGGCATTGACCGCGCATCTCGATCTCAAGAGCGCGATCCATGTCGGCCATTCCACGGGCGGTGGTGAGGTGGTGCATTACCTCGCGCGCCATGGCGAGAGCCGCGCGGCCAAGGCTGCCATCATCGCCGCGGTGCCGCCGCTGATGGTGCAGACCGCGGCCAATCCGGGCGGGCTGCCGAAGTCGGTGTTCGACGACTTCCAGACCCAGGTCGCCACGCGCCGCGCGGAATTCTATCGCGACGTCGCCGCTGGGCCGTTCTACGGCTACAACAAGCCCGGCGCCAAGCCGTCCGAGGCCGTGATCCAGAACTGGTGGCGCCAGGGCATGATGGGCAGCGCCAAGGCGCACTACGACGGCGTCGTCGCGTTCTCGCAGACCGACTTCACCGAGGACCTCAAGAAGATCACTTTGCCGGTGCTGGTCATGCACAGCGAGGACGACCAGATCGTGCCTTACGCGGATTCGGCGCCGCTGTCGGCCAGGCTGCTGAAGAACGGCGTGCTGAAGACCTACACGGGCTTTCCGCACGGCATGCCGACCACGGAGGCGGAGACCATCAACGCCGACCTGCTGTCCTTCATCAAGAGCTGATCAGAGGAGGCTTGCATGACCTGGGGAATTCCGACGGCCCTGTTTCTTCAGATCCACGTGGTGCTGAGCCTGATCGGAATCGCGACCGGGCTCGTCATGCTCGCCGGCATGCTGGCAGGCCGCCATCTGGCGGCCTGGGCGGCGCTGTTCCTGGTCACGACCTTCCTCACCGGCGTGACCGGCTTTCCGCTGCCGCCGTTCGGTCTCGACCCGCCGCGCATCATCGGCATCATCCTGCTCGCGCTGTTGATTGCGGCCAGCGCCGCTCTCTATGCGTTCGCGCTGTCGGGATGGTGGCGACGGGTCTACGTCGTCACCGCGCTGCTCTCGCTCTATCTCAACGTCTTCGTCGCGATCGTGCAGTCGTTCCAGAAGATCGGCGTGCTCAATGTCCTGGCGCCGACGCAGAGCGAGCCGCCGTTCGCCGCAGCTCAGCTCGTCACGCTCGCTGTGTTCATTGCTTTCGGTGTCTTCTCGTGGCGGCGTTTCGCGCCCACCACGCTGGCGCCGCGAGCTTCTCTCACCTGATCGATTCGGCCCTCCAAGGAGAACCTCGTGTCCAAGCTCGAAATGCTGACCCCGCAGAACTGCGCCGTGGCGCTGATCGACTATCAGCCCGCGATGTATCAGGGCGTGCAGTCTCATGATCGCCTCGGCGTCTTCAACAACATCCAGATCGTCGCCAAGGCGGCCAAGCTGTTCAAGATCCCGACCGTGCTCACCACGGTCGCCAAGGACTCGTTCTCCGGTCCCTTCATGCCGGAGGTGACCGAGCTGTTTCCGGAGCACGACATCGTCGACCGCACGGCGATGAACTCCTGGCTCGACGCCGGCTTCCGCAAGCAGGTCGCCGCGACCGGCCGCAAGAAGTTCATCATCGCGGGACTCTGGACCGAGGCCTGTGTGCTGTTCCCGACGCTCGACATGCTGCGCGAAGGCTATGAGATCTACATCCCGGCCGATGCCTGCGGCGACCTGTCTCTCGAAGCGCACAACCGGGCGATGGATCGCGCGGTGCAGGCCGGCGCGGTGCCGATCACCTCGTGCCAGTTCGCCTTCGAGCTGCAGCAGGACTGGGCGCGTGCCGAGACCTATGACGGCATGATGGAGGTCCTCAAGGCGCATTCGCCCTACGGCATCCAGATCCGCTTCTCGAAGTGGGCGCTCGGCGAGCACGCCTCGGAAGGCGGCGCAAAGTAGCCCTGGGACGAGCGATGAAGATCTATCTGTTCTCGCTCGGGGCGGGTCTGTTGGTCGGCGTGATCTACAGCCTGCTTCAGGTCCGCTCGCCGGCGCCGCCGCTGGTGGCGCTGGTCGGCCTGCTCGGAATTCTCGTCGGAGAGCAGGTGATCCCCGTGGGCAAGCAGCTCCTGAACGGCACCACGCTTGCTGCCGCGTGGCAGAAGGCGGCCTGCGCCACGCACATCTTCGGCATGCTGCCCGGCCATCACGGCCGGGCAGACACAACCATCGCTTCGGCGCGAGACGAGAAGACCTCATGACCGATCATCCCGACCTCATCCTGCATCGCGGCCTGTTCACGACGCTGGATCGCTCCAACCCGCAGGCGAGTGCTGTCGCGATCAAGGACGGCGTGTTCACCGCGGTCGGCCGTGAGCAGGACGTCATGAAGCTCGCTGGCCCGGCGACGAAGATCATCGACCTGAAGGGCCGGCGCGCGCTGCCGGGCCTGATCGACAATCACCTGCACATCATCCGCGGCGGTCTCAACTTCAACATGGAGCTGCGCTGGGACGGCGTGCGGTCGCTCGCTGACGCAATGGCGATGCTGAAGGCGCAGGTCGCGATCACGCCGCCGCCGCAATGGGTGCGCGTGGTCGGTGGCTTCACCGAGCACCAGTTCGCCGAGAAGCGGCTGCCGACCATCGATGAGCTCAACGCGGTCGCGCCGGACACGCCGGTGTTCCTGCTGCATCTGTATGATCGCGCCATTCTCAACGGCGCCGCGCTACGCGCCGTCGGCTACGACAAGGACACGCCAGAGCCGCCCGGCGGCGAGATCGCGCGCGATGCCCAGGGCAAGCCGACCGGATTGCTGCTCGCGAAGCCGAACGCCGCGATCCTCTATGCGACGCTCGCAAAGGGCCCGAAGCTGCCGTTCGACTATCAGCTCAGCTCCACGCGCCATTTCATGCGCGAGCTGAATCGGCTCGGCGTCACCGGCGCCATCGATGCCGGCGGCGGCTTCCAGAACTATCCGGACGACTATGCCGTGATCCAGAAGCTCGCCGATGACGACCAGCTCACGATCCGGCTCGCCTACAATCTGTTCACGCAGAAGCCGAAGGGCGAGAAGGACGACTTCCTGCGTTGGACGCAGAGCTCGTCCTACAAGCAGGGCAACGACTATTTCCGCCACAACGGCGCCGGCGAGATGCTGGTGTTCTCTGCCGCGGATTTCGAGGATTTTCGCGTACCGCGGCCGGACATGCCGGCCGAGATGGAAGGCGAGCTCGAGGAGGTCGTGCGCATCCTGGTCCAGAACAGGTGGCCGTGGCGGCTGCACGCGACCTATGACGAGACCATCTCGCGCGCGCTCGACGTGTTCGAGAAGGTGAATCAGGATACCCCGCTCGACGGGCTGCACTGGTTCTTCGATCATGCCGAGACCATCTCGGACCAGTCGATCGACCGTATCGCCGCGCTCGGCGGTGGCATCGCCGTGCAGCACCGCATGGCCTATCAGGGCGAGTATTTCGTCGAGCGCTACGGCTTTGGCGCGGCGGAGGCGACGCCACCGGTGAAGACGATGCTCGACAAGGGCGTCAAGGTCTCCGCCGGCACCGATGCGACGCGCGTCGCCTCCTACAATCCGTGGGTCTCGCTGTCCTGGCTGGTGACCGGCCGCACCGTCGGCGGCCTGCGACTGTATCCGCAGCGCAACTGCCTCGATCGCGAGACGGCGCTTCGGATGTGGACCGAGAACGTCACCTGGTTCTCCAACGAAGAAGGCAGGAAGGGCCGCATTGCGGTCGGGCAGTTCGCCGATTTGATCGTGCCGGATCGCGACTTCTTCTCCTGTGCGGAGGCCGAGATCGCCGACATCACCAGCGACCTCACCATGGTCGGTGGCCGCATCGTCTACGCAGCCGCCGCGTTCAAGCCGCTGGATGACGCCGCTCCGCCGCCGGCGATGCCCGAATGGTCGCCGGTGCGCCGCTTCGGCGGCTATGGCGCCTGGCTGGAAAAGAGCGACGACGGCACCGTCCGCGCCCAGGCGATGCAGATGTGCGGCTGCGCCAGCGCGTGCGGCATGCATGGCCACGACCACGCGCGGGCATGGTCCTCCAGCCTGCCGGTCTCCGATCTCAAGAGCTTCTGGGGCGCGCTCGGCTGCGCCTGCTGGGCGGTCTGAGATGGCGGAGATGTCCGACACGCCGCGGCCGATCGCCGCGGTGCTCGACTGGCGCTGGCTGTGGCCCGCGGCGCGGGTCGCGCTGGTTTCAGCCTATCTAATCGGCGGCGTCCAGAAGTTCATGGACTTCCCAAGCGCCATCGCTGAGCAGGCGCATTTCGGCCTGCAGCCGGCGGCGCTGTGGGCGTCGGCCGCGATCGCCGTCGAGCTGATTGGCTCGGTGCTCGTCATCGCGAACAGGTTCGTCTGGCTCGGCTCCGGCGCGCTCGGTGTGCTCACGCTCGTTGCGATGCTCACCGCCAATGATTTCTGGCACATGGCCGGCCATGAGCGCTTCATGGCGCTGAACGCCTTCTTCGAGCATCTCGGCCTGATCGCCGGCCTCGTGCTCGTCTCGATCATCTCCTGGCGCGCGCGCCGCGCTTGATCTACATCTGCTCATTCGAGGTCGTCATGGTCCGTTCCCGTCATCTGCTCGGTGCCGTCATTGCCACCACGCTGCTCGCCGCGCCCGCTCTCGCCAAGGACGCGGCGCCGCTGATCGGCGTGGGCGCGCAATACGACACCACGCATGTCTATGTCGCGCCCGACGACGTCGAGAAGTTCGCTACCTCTTTCCTCGCCACCTTCGGCGGCCTGAGCACCAAGCAGATGGTTGCGACGGTGACGCCTGCTCCGAGCAGCACGACCTCGCAGCTGCTGCAGACGCCGGTCGGGACCGTCTCGCTGTTCGGCTTCAAGACACCAATCCCGTACCCATTCGGCGCCGAGCGCACCGGTTATCTCGTCACCGATCTGGACGCGGCGATCAAGGCGGCCAGGACCGCCGGCGCCGACGTGGTGGTTGCGCCGTTTCCCGATCCGATCGGCCGTGATGCGGTGATCCAGTGGCCGGGCGGCGTCAACATGCAATTGTACTGGCACACGACGAAGCCGTCCTACGCGGCGTTCCAGACCGTTCCCGACAACCGCGTCTATGTTTCGCCCGATCGCGTCGAGGCCTTCACGCGCGCCTTCCTGCGCTTCTCCAAGGGCAAGGTCGTCTCTGACGACCCCAAGGCGCCTGGGGTCGAGATCGGTCGTCCCAACGATCACTATCGGCGCCTCCGCATCGATTCGGTGTTCGGGCGGATGACCGTGCTCGTGACCGACGGCCATCTGCCATATCCGTTCGGGCGCGAGATGACCGGCTACGAGGTCGCCGATCTCAAGGCGACCCTCGACAAGGCGAAAGCAACAGGCGCGACCGTGCTGGTCGAACCCTTCACCTCGGATAGGCGCGAACAGGCGGTGGTGCAGTTTCCCGGCGGCTATGTCGCGGAGATTCATGCGCCGTCGAAGTAGGGTATTGCTGCGATTCCCGAGAGGTGACGGATGGCGCGGGTCCTGAGAAAGACGGTGGTCGCGAGCGCGCTGCTCGGCGCGCTATGTGCGGCCACGTCAGCTCTCGCCGAGGACAACGCCTCACGTCCGGCGATCCGCACCAACCGCTGGCAGGAGGACTGGTCGGTGCTCGCCGATCCGGCGCTGCGCACGGCGCCATCAGATTCGATCAAGTACATCCCGCTGCAGCAGGATCATCCGCAGAGCTACGTCTCGTTCGGCATGAACCTGCGCGAGCGATTCGAGAGCCTGGATGCCGCGAGCTTCGGCATCGGTGGAACGAAACCCGATCAGCATGTCCTGCAACGGCTGCAGATCCATGCCGACGCACATCTCAACGAGCACTGGCAGCTGTTCGTCCAGCTGGAGGACGACCGTGCCTTCGGCAAGGCCAAGATCACGTCCGTCGACCAGGACCCGCTCGACCTCCGGCTCGCCTTCCTCGCCTATGTCGATGCGACGGAGAAGGGCACCTTCAAGGCCCGCGTCGGGCGCCAGGAATTCGACTTCGACCTGCAGCGCTTCGTCTCGTCGCGCGACGGGCCGAACGTGCGCCAGTCCTTCGACGCGCTGTGGGCCGACTGGGAAAGCGGCCCATGGCGCTTCATCGGGTTCGTCAGCCAGCCGGTGCAATACAATCTGGTGCGCCCGTTCGACGATACGTCGAACGGATCGTTCCTGTTCCACACCTTCCGAGTCGAGCGCCAGGTGCTCGGCACCAACGAGCTGTCGTCGTATTATTCCTACTATCAGCGTGACAATGCGCGCTTCCTCGACGCAGCGGGTGCCGAGCAGCGTCACGTGCTCGACATCCGCTTCGCCGGCAAGCTGGCGGGCTTCGACTGGGATCTCGAGGCGATGGGGCAGGCGGGCTCGGTCGGGGCGAAGCAGATTCGCGCCTGGGGCGCCGGCGCCCGCGCCGGCTACACCTTCGCCGATTTGGCCTGGCAGCCGCGCATCGGCCTTCAGCTCGATGGCGCCTCCGGCGACCGCCATCCCGGCGACAACAGGATCGAGACCTTCAATCCGCTGTTCCCGAACGGCTATTACTTCACGCTCGCGGGCTTCACCGGCTACACCAACCTGGTCCACCTCAAGCCGTCGCTGACGGTGAGACCCGCGACCGATCTGTCGTTCATGGCGGCCATCGGCCTGCAATGGCGCGCGACGACGGCGGACGCGATCTACGTCCAGCCCAATGTCGCGGTGGCCGGCACCGCGGGGCAGGGCAGCTCGTGGTCCGGCGTCTACGCGCAGCTGCGCGCCGACTATCGCTTCAGCGCCAATCTCACCGGCGCGCTGGAAGCCGTGCACTACAAGATCGGTGATGCGCTGCGCCGCGCCGGCGGCCACGATAGCGATTACATCGGCATCGAGCTGAAATACGCGCTCTGAACAACGAAGGTAGGACCACACATGTCGCAATTCGTGTCCCGCAACGTTGTGCCGCTGCTGCTCAGCGTCAATGCCGGCTATGTCGACACGGCCGGCTTCCTGGCGCTGCAGGGCCTGTTCACGGCGCACGTCACCGGCAACTTCGTGACGCTCGGCGCGGCGCTGGCGCTCGGGACCTCGGGCGCGGTCGCCAAGCTGCTGGCGCTTCCGGTGTTCTGCGTGGTTGTGATCGCGACACGCCTGACCGGCACCTTGCTGTCGCGGCGGGGGGCGCGCGCCTTCGAGATCCTTATCGCGGTCAAGCTCGTGCTGCTGATCCTCGGCGCCGCGCTCGCGGTGCATTTCGGCGCGTTCCATGATGGCGACAGCCGCGAGGCGATCATCACCGGCATGGTGCTGGTCGCGGCGATGGCGATCCAGAACGCCGTGCACCGGATCCATCTGCCGACCGCGCCGCCCTCGACCCTGATGACCGGCACCACGACGCAGGTGATGATCGATCTCGCCGACAGGATCTATGTCGGTGACAAGGGCCAGGCGCCGCCGCCCGCGCGGCTCATGCAGATGGCCATCAACGTGCTCGCCTTTGCGCTCGGCTGCGGCGCCGCCGCGCTGCTGTTCGTGCGCCTGGGCAGCTGGTGCTTCGTCGTGCCACCGGTCGTTGCCGCGCTGGCTCTCGTCGTGCGTCTCGCCGGGCCGGAGCCGGCGCGCTGAGGACGCTGTCAGGTGCCGGTGCCGAGCGCCGGCTGCACGTTCGGCGCGGGGGCCGTCGGCGGCAACCGCGGCAATGACGGCGCGACCTGGGTGTCGCCGTCGCAATGGACCGCGTAGAGCAGTCCGAGCGGGTTGCCGTGCTCGCGGAGAAATTCCCGGCGCAGGCTGAGGAACGTCTCACCCAGCGGTACGCCGTCGAGAAAGCTTTCGAAGAAGCGCTTCGCCCAGGCCGTGGCGAAGATCGCCGGCGTCTTGCATTCCGTTCCAACCACGCCGCGCGCGCCCTTGGCCATGAAATACGGCACGAAGCCGTCGTAGAACGCCGGCGACAATTCGGCCGACTCGCAGGCGTTGATGAAGACGAGGGGATTGCCGGGAAGCAGCTTGCTGGTCGGGGCGTCCAAGCTGAGCTCGCCCAGCGTGATGCCGGCATCGGTCAGCACCAGGCTGGAGCCGTCGGGACCGCCGGGATCGTCGAGGCCGGTCGCCCGGGCGTGACAATAGAGGTAGAGGATCTGGTCGTTGGTGGTCTCGTCGGCCAGCGCCTTGACCAGCTCCTTGCTGGTCGTGCGCGAGACCACGTGGACGTTGCGGCGTGCCGCCTTCTCCGCGACCCAGAAGCGCTGCTGCTGGGCGACGAGGTCGGCGCCCATCTGCCGGTCGATGTTGTCGTTGACGTTGACGCTGATGCTGAGTTCGGGTTTGTCGCTGGGGATCAGGCAGTCGGAGACGCGCGGCGTGTTCTGCATCGGGATCTGCTCGATCACGTGGCGCATGCCGATGAAATTGTCCCAGTCGAGCTTGGCGCCGGCCGAGGCATCGCCGACATAGAGCAGGCCCCACGGCACCGTGGTCGCCTCCGCCACGATCTGCAGCTTCAGCCGCCTGGAGCGGTCGCTGGTCAGCTTGCGCAGGAATTCGCCGATGTCCTTGGAATCCTGCGCGGCGGCGGGGCCGAAGAACAGCTTTGTGAACAGCGCCGCTCCCGCGCGCGCCATGATCTTGAGCGCGGCGTCGCGGTCGGCATCGGCGATGTCGATCCCGCTCTGGAAGACGAAGCTGCCGGCCGCGTTCTGATAGGTCACGACCTTCATGAGCTCCTGACGCGCGATCTCGATCGACTTGGCGAGGTAGTCCGGCAGCAACGGCAGCCGGGCGCGCACCGTGACGGGCTTCCAGACGAGACAGTCGTAACCGCCCGCGATCGGCATGATCGACAGGCCGACGTCGCGCGGATTGAGCACGCTGGCGGAGGAATAGGGCCGGCCATGCGCGCCCTCGACGCGGGGCGAGGGCGCCGCGCCGACATCGATGACAAGGTCCATCTGCTGGACGAAATTGCCGTCCTTGTGGACCGTCGCCCGCAGCGCCGACGGGCCGAATTTCTTCGGCGACAGGTCGAACCGCGCCTTGTTGCGCGACTTGCCTGTGCGCGGCAGCCGCAGCGGGCGGCTCTTGTCCGACAGCTCGAAATCGTCGCTGTCGAGCTGGATGGTCAAGGTGACATCGGACGTCCCTTCCGGGAACAGTTGCTCGTCGGCGAGCGGCACCGACGAGACGCCGCTCTGCTGGATGTCGACGTCGAAAGCGAAGGTGTACCACTGGCCCGGCTTCAACGGCGCATCGAGATCCTCGAAGCCGGCGTTGATCCAGCGCTGCTCGCCGGGCGGATAGGCTTTGCGGTTCTCGAACGGGGGTGGCTGCGCGACCGGCGGCGCCGGCACCCATTGCGGATATTGCAGCTGAACCTGCTGCTGCTGGTCTTCCTGCTGCCGTTGCTGCTGCTGATGCTGACCCTGCTCCCGCTGCTGCTGCTCGCGTTGCTGCCGCTGGGCCGGCTCGACCTGCTGCTGATCCTGCTTCTGCACCTGCTCCGGGAACGGAGCACTCTCGAACGTCCGCTGCCGCCAGAGCTGCTGATCGAAGTGGCGGATGTCGCTGCCGAGCAGCCCGCCGCCCGGGCCGGGTTGCGGCCGCACGGCCATCGGCGCGGCCAGGATCGCAGCCCAGAAAGCGTGCGCCACTTCGGGGTGGGCGATGTCGCTGTGGGCCCCGGCTGCGCCGCCGCCGTTCCGGATGATGCGGCTCGCCTCGATGTTGTAGACCCGGCCGCTGCCGAAATTGTAGCTGAAGCCGACATCCTGGATCGGCATGTCGACGATCGCCAGGGGCTGGGTGCCGCGGACGCCGAAGCTGCCAATGGCGCCATACAGCGGATAGTCGGTATCGAGCAGATATTGCTGCTTGAGCCGCGCTCCGAGCGGGTAGAACCATCCGTTGGCCCGGTCGTAGCTCGAGCGGGTGGTCACGAAGGCGCCGCGCACGAGCCCCTTGAGCAGCGTGCGCCGGAAATAGCCCTGCGTCGGCGCGGCCTGCGGAATGCTCTCGGCATAGCACCACAGCGACAGTGCGCCCTGGACCAGGAACATCGTCTCGACCGGGCGCGGCAGCGCACGGCCGTCGGGCGTTCCGGCGACGGCCGCCGACACGACGATGCAGCCGAAGCTGTGACCCATCAGGTGAACCCGGGCTGTGGGCGCCGCCTGCTGCAGTCTGACGAGGACATCATGGGCGCCGGCCTCGCCGAACTGGCGCGCGCGATCCTTCATCTTCCAGAACGACAGGATGCGGAGCGGCGCCAGCAGCGCGTCGCGCAGATCATCGCCGAGGCCCAGCGTCCCGGCGGTTGCGTCGGCCGGCGCGCTCCGCGCCTCGCTCACGATCACGGACGGATCGAACCGGTCCTGCTCGGCGCCGGGGCGTCCGCTCGCATCGCCCATCGCAAGGCCGGCCGCGGCGAACAGCCTGAGATAGGCATCGCGCATCGAGTCCGGCAACGTGGCCGCCGCCGGCGCAATGCGCGCCTGCTCGAGGATCGAGCGAATGTCGGCGCGTGCCGCCGGGGTGTCGGCGATGCGGACCGCATAGCGGTCCACCTCCGCCTCGAGCGATGCCGCCGGTGTGTCGGTGGACAGCAACCCGCCGCCGCCTGATGGAAGCGTCTCGTCTCCGAACGGCAGGCTCGGCCAGTGCAGTCCGATGATGACGGGGGCAAAGCCGGGACGCTGCCGCGCGGCGGCGAGCCGATCCGCTTCGAGCGCCGCCATGGCGGCAAGCCAGCGATCATACTGCTCGATCGCCGCGGGGACGTCGCCCATCCAGCCATGGCTGAGCAGGATGACATCGGTGACTGCCGCGCCCAGGGCATGAAGGCGGTTCACCACCATCTCGCTCGCGAGCGAACCGTCGGCCTCTCGCCGCTCCTGCCCCGTCGCGTCGAAGGCGATGAGCACGTATTGCAGGTCTGAGCCTGGTACCTGACGGACGGGCATGCGTGCCTCGCAATATGACCATGTCGGCACCCGCCGTGGTGGTTGGTTGCCGACCCTAACAATTTCTTATTATGCGTGTGTTGTATTTAGCCGAGTTGATCGAGTCAACGCGATGACGTGAGGCTGCAACCCCGGCTGCGTCACGCAGTTGATCCTGCTGACGGCGGATCGCGGTGAAGGCGCAGGGGATCGCGCGCCGGCGGCCTCCAATGACGAAAAGTTTAGCTGTCCGCATCGCGGTCCGCCATTGCATCCCATCTGCATAACGCCCAATTCTAGAAACGAAACGGTTCCGTTCTATTCAAGGAGACGTGATGACACAGCAAGCTCTGTCATCGGCTGAGGTCCCATCGGCGGCCAACGACGGTCCGGCGGTCGCGGCCCGCGATCGTGCCGTGCGGCAATGGCGCGGGGATGCCTCCGGCGAGACTCCGCAGCAGATCGAGGCCAAGGCGCCGGCTGCGGAGCCCGGCCCGTCGCCGACGGAGCACGGGCAGCGCCAGGAGGGGTCCCGGAGGAGCCTGATCCGGCGGCATCCGCTTGGGGCAGCGCTGGGTCTCGTGCTGCTGCTCGCCATCGGCGCCGGCGGCTACGTCTACTACGATGCGGCCGGTCACTATGAGACCACCGACGACGCCTTCATCGCGGCCCGCCAGTTCTCCATTGCGCCGAAAGTCTCCGGCTACATCACCGCCGTCCCGGTCACCGACAACCAGCACGTCAAAGCCGGCGACGTGATCGCGCGCATCGACGATCGCGACTACAAGACCGCGCTGGCGCAGGCCGATGCGCAGGTGAAGTCGGCACAGGCGGCGATCCGCAACATCGATGCGCAGATCGAGGTGCAGCAGGCGCAGATCACCGCGGGCCAGGCCCAGGTCGAGCAGGCCCAGGCCGGGCTGACCTTCGCCGAGCAGCAGGCCAAGCGCTATCAGGACCTCGCCCGCACCGGCTCCGGCACGGTGCAGAGCGAGCAGCAATACACATCGCAGCTCCAGCAGCAGAAGGCGGCGCTGACCTCGGCGCAGGCCAACCTCTCGGTCGCGCAGCTCCAATTGGAGTCACTGAAGGCGCAGCGCGAGAGCGCCGACGCCAATCTTGCTCAGGCGCAGGCCCAGCGCGACCAGGCCCAGCTCAATCTGTCCTACACGACCGTGACCGCGGCGCAGTCCGGCCGCGTCGTCAATCTCAGCGCCGCCGACGGCCAGTTCGCGGCACAAGGCACGGCGCTTTCGATGTTCGTGCCAGACGACGTGTGGGTCACCGCCAATTTCAAGGAAACCCAGCTCGACCAGATGCGCCCCGGCGAGCCCGTGACCTTGGAGATCGATGCCTATCCCGAGCGCGAGATCCGTGGCCATGTCGCCAGCGTGCAGTCCGGCTCGGGCCCGGCCTTCTCGTTGCTGCCGCCGCAGAATGCGACCGGCAACTATGTCAAGATCGTGCAGCGTGTGCCCGTGAAGATCGAGATGGACGATCCGCCGACCGACGTCGCACTCGGGCCGGGCATGTCGGTGGTGCCGACCGTGCGCGTCGATCCCAAGCCGTCGCTCTATGAGCGGCTTAAGGCTGCGCTGTGAGAAGGCTGATGCCATGAGCGAGGCCGCTGCTCTCTCCGCGCCGCGCGCCGGCAGTCCCTGGATCATCGCCGTGCTGGTTGCGCTCGCGACCTTCATGGAGGTGCTCGACACCACCATCGCCAACGTCGCGCTGCCCTATATCGCCGGCGGCATGGGCGTCAGCCAGGACGAATCCTCCTGGGTGGTGACGACCTATCTCGTCTCCAACGCGATCATCCTGACGGCGTCGAGCTATCTCGCCAAGCGTTTCGGCCGCAAGACCTTCTTCCTGCTCTGCCTCGGCCTGTTCACCGTGAGCTCGGTGCTGTGCGGCTTCGCCTGGAATCTGCAGGTGCTGCTGCTGTTCCGGATCATGCAGGGCCTCGGCGGCGGCGGCATGGTGCCAGTGGCGCAATCGATCCTCGCCGACTCTTTTCCCCCGGAAAAGCGCGGCCAGGCCTTCGCGCTGTTCGGTGTCGCCGTGGTCGTAGCGCCGGTGGTCGGCCCGACGCTCGGCGGCTATCTCTCCGACAACGCGTCGTGGCACTGGTGCTTCCTGATCAACGGCCCTGTCGGTGTTGCGGCAATGATCCTGATCGGACTGATCCTGAAGGAGCCGGCCGCAGTCACGGCGGAGCGGCGCAAGCAGGCGCACGGCTTCGATGTCGTCGGATTCCTTCTCGTCGCGACCTTCCTCGGCGCGCTCGAACTGATGCTCGATCGCGGCCTGGAGGACGACTGGTTCGACTCGCGCTTCATCATGGTGACCGCCGCGGTCTGCGTCGCGGCCTTCATCGCCATGATCCCGTGGGAGATGAACCAGAAAAATCCGACGGTCGATGTCCGCATGCTGGCGTCGCGCCAGTTCGGCGCCAGCTTCCTGGTGATGCTTGCGACCGGTGCGATCCTGCTCGGCACCACGCAGATGCTGCCGCAGATGGTGCAGCAGGATTTCGGCTACACTGCGACCTGGGCCGGCCTCGTGCTGTCGCCGGGCGGCCTCGTGACGATGGCGATGATGTTCGTCGTCGGACGCCTCTCGGGCAAGGTGCAGCCGAAATACATGATCATGACGGGCGCGGCCGTCGTGGCGTTCGCGATGTACGACCTCACCCGGGTCTACGCCAATGTGGATTTCTGGTTCTTCGCCGAATCCCGCATGCTGATCGGAATTGGCCTGCCGCTGATCTTCCTGTCGATCACCACGGCGTCCTACAACGGCATCCCGCCTGAGAAGACCGATCAGGCCTCGGCGCTGATCAACGCCGCGCGCAACACGGGCGGCTCGATCGGCGTGTCGCTGGCGGCCAACATCCTGGCGCACCGTGCGCAGTTCCACCAGAGCCGGCTGGTCGAGAATGCGATTCCGTCCAATCCGGCCTATCAGGACACGCTGCACCAGGTGACCAACTACTTCACCGCGCATGGCAGCTCGCTGGTCCAGGCGCAGCAGCAGGCGCTCGCCTGGATCGGCCAGACCGTGCAGATGCAGTCGTCGCTGCTCGCTTATGTCGACGTCTACTGGGCGCTGATGCTGATCTCGCTGTCGGCGATTCCGCTGGCGCTGACGCTCCGCAAGGTCAAGCTCGGCGGCGGGCCGGCGATGGCGCATTGAGTAGGCACTGTTGTTCGGCTGTCATTCCGGGGCGATGCGCAAGCATCGAACCCGGAATCTCGAGATTCCGGGTTCAGCCCTGGCGGGCTGCCCCGGAATGACGGTCAAGAACATCAGGGGCGCTCACACCGCCTCGTCCGCGATCCCGTTCCGCAGCAGACCGATCCGGTCGATCTCGACCTCGACCACGTCGCCGGGCTTCATCCACAGCGGGGGCGTGCGGCGGGAGCCGACGCCGCCGGGCGTTCCCGTGGCGATCACGTCGCCGGGCTCGAGCCGGGTGAACGACGAGCAGTATTCGATCTGGCGCGGGATATCGAAGATCATCTGGCTGATCGTGGCGTCCTGCACCACCTCGCCATTCAACCGCGTCTGCAGCCTGAGCGGGCCGAGATCGTCGATCTCGTCGGATGTGACCAGCCACGGACCGAACGCGCCGGTGGCCGGGAAATTCTTCCCCGGCGTGAACTGGTGGGTGTGGCGCTGGAAGTCGCGGACGCTGCCCTCATTGTAGCAGGCATAGCCGGCGATGTGCTGCCAAGCCTCGCTGCGCGGGATGTAGCGGCCGGGCTTGCCGATGACGATGGCGAGCTCGCCCTCGAAATCGAGATCGGTCGAGACGCGCGGGCGGATGATGTCGGTGAGATGCCCGGTCTGGCTGTTGGCGAAGCGGCCGAACACCGTGGGGGTCTCGACCTCGGAGCGGCCGGTCTCCTTGCGGTGCGTCTCGTAGTTCAAGCCGATGCAGAGGATCTTGTCAGGGTTCGGAATCACCGGCAGGAAGCTGATGGCGGAGAGCGGATACCGCCTCGCGCCCGAGGCCGCTGCGGCCGCCTCCTTCAGCGCGTCCGCTGCGATCGCCGATTTCAGGTCGGGGAAGCGGTCGCGCAGGATAGCACCGAGATCGGCGATCTCAGTGCCCTCGACCAGTCCCCAGGTCGGCGCATTGTCGATGGTGAAGCTTGCAAATCTCATCCGATGTCCTCAGGTCGAAATCGCCGGTACGGCGGAGGGAGAAGCTGGTTCTTGCGCCGATTTCGCGAAGCGCGCGATGCTGCGCTCCGGGAAGATCAGCGCGAAGGCCGAGATGGCGCCGACGATCAGCACGCCGGCGGTGAATGTCATGGCGTGGGCGTAACCGAGCGGCGCGTTGTTTCCGGCCTCGCCGACGATCCAGCCGGTGAGCGCATTCGATACCAGTGCGGATGCCGCGTTGCCGGAGTAGATCACGACGATGAGTCGGCCGCGCTGGATCGCCGGCGCCACGGCGCCGAGCGCGACGGGGCCGAAGATCGTGGTGAGGCTCGGTGCGGCGAAGGCGATCGCGATACAGGCGAGCTGCAGCGGGCCCGAGGTGACGATGCTCAGCAGCAGCGCGCAACCGGCGGCGAGCAGCGCCAGCCCCGAAGCGTGGCCGAGGCAGGCGCGCAGGCTGAAGCCCTTGCGCTGCAGAACTTGCGTCAGCCAGGAGCCGCCGAGCAGTAGCGGCGACTGGAACAGATAGATCCCTGAGATGATCCAGCCGACATCGACCTGCTTGTAGCCGAGCCCGAGCTGCAGAAAAGGCGGCAGCCAGGTCGCGGACATGCCGACGATCCAGTACGACGCGGTCGACATGATGATGACGCCGATCACGGTCGGATCGGCCCACAGCACGCGCGCCGGCAACGCCTTGTCCTTCGCCGCCGAAGCCTCCGGCGCAAGGGCGGAGTAGGGGCCTTCGCCGCCGACCAAGAACCAGCCGAGCATCCAGGCCAGCCCGAGCAGGCCGCAGAACAGGAAGCCGGTGCGCCAGCCATAGCTCACGATGACATAGGTCAGGATCGGACCGCCGGCCAAGAGACCGACGCTGATGCCCTGCAGCACCACGGCGCTCGGCACGCTGCGCCGGTCGGCGGGAAACCAGTTGTAGCAGGCGTGCAGCGCGGTCGGCAGGCCCGGCCCTTCGCCGGCGCCGAGGATGATGCGGCAGATCACCAGCACCGCGATCGAGCCGGAGAAGAAGATCGGGATCTGCGTCGCCGACCAGACACCGGCCATGATCAGGAGCAGCCACTTCACCGGGAAGCGGCCGACCACGAACATGCCGACCGCCATGCCCGACAGCGAGAACAGCAGGAAGAAGCTGCTGCCGATCAGGCCGAACTCCTTCGGGCTCAGACCCAGCTCCTTCATCATCGGCACGGCCGAGAGGCCGAACACCAGCTTGTCGAAGAAGTTCAGCGTCTGGAACAGGAACAGCATGATGAGGACGGCGATCGCGCGTCCTCCCACACTGGGTCTGGCGGTGTCCGATGTTGTCGTCATGGCGTTTCCCCGTTTGATAGTCTCTTGTTTTGATTAGTGCAGTCGTTCGTTCAATTCGCTCAGCAGCGCGGCGAGCTCCGGCGCGTCCGTCGCGACGCCGTAGACATAATGGTCGGGTCGCACCAGCGCGGCGCTGCAGCCGAGGCGTTCGAACCAGCGTGCGACGACCGCGCTCTCCTCGTGCAAGCCGTGACCGCCGATGGCGATCGCACCGATCCCGGCGTCACGGGTCGCAGCGTCGATCGAGCTCGAGTTCAGCGTGCCCCGCCCGTCGAGGACGAGCCGCCATCCGGTGCCGGCGACGGTATCGAGCAGGGCACGCCCGCCATCACCGACGATCCAGGGCTGCGGAAACAGCGTGCCATTGGCCGCGTTTGCCTTGGTCGCGAGCAATCCCTGCGTCAGCGGCGGCACGATCTCCTGCCGGGTGATGGTGCGCGGCAGGCCGCCGCCTTCGGCAAGGATACGCGCATCGCGTGCCGCTGCGGCCTCCGGATCCTGCTCGCAGATGACGCGGCCGATCGCCTTGATGCGCGTGGTCAGCTCGCGCACATGCGTGCTGCGCTCGATCTCGTAGCTGTCGAGCAGGGCCGCGGTCGATTGTCCGCGCAACACGCGCGCGAGCTTCCAGCACAGATTGGCTGCATCGCGCAGGCCCTGGCACATGCCCTGGCCGATGAAGGGCGGCTGCTGATGCGCGGCATCGCCGGCGAGCAGGACGCGGCCCCGGCGCCAGCGGCTTGCGACCAGCGCGTGGAAGCGGTAGCTCGCCGCGCGCCACAGCTCGCCATCGTCCGGAGAGAGCCAGGGCGAGAGCAATTGCCAGACCTGATCCGGCTGCTCCATCGCATGTCGGTCCTCGCCCGGCCGCAGCATGATCTCGAAGCGGCGATGGTTACCGGGACCAATGATGTAGGTGGTCGGCCGCGCCGGATTGCAGAACTGAGCGGCTGTCTTCGGCAGCTTGCCGACGCCGCTGTCGTTGACGAGGAGGTCGACCACGAGCCACGGCTCGTCGAAATCGAGATCGTCGAAGCTGATGCCGAGCTTCTGGCGCACGCTGCTCGAGGCGCCGTCGCAGGCGATCACGTAGTCGGCGGTGACCTCGCGCGTGGTGCCGTCCTCGCGCTTCAGCACGACCGTCGCCGCAGAACTGTCCTGGCGGATGTCGACCAGCGTCGTGCCGAGCTCGATCGTCACGGATGGGCAGCGGCCGACACGATCGCGCATCACCTGTTCGACCGGCGGCTGCGTGAACACCATGCTCGGCGTGTAGCCGAGAGGATAGGGCTCGCCAACCATGTCGATGCGGCGGATCAACTGCCCTTGCGCGCCGAAATGCTCGGACGCCGGGAACGGCGCGACGTACCGGCTGACTTGTTCGGCGATACCGAGATTGTCGAACAGCCGCATGATCTCGTGATCGAGCGCGATCGCGCGCGGCTTGTCGTAGATCTCGACAGCGCGGTCGATCGCGAGCGTTTTGATGCCCTGCATACCGAGCAGGCTCGCGGCGATGGCGCCGGTCGGACCGAAGCCGACGATCACGACCTCGAAATGCTTGTGATCTGACGTGGCGGACATGGATCTGGAAACTCTGGAGTTGGAAAGCGAGTCAGGCGGCGTAGCCGACCGCGAGCTGCGCGGCCTTGACGTGCTCGGCCTTGGGCGGCGCGATGCCCCATTGATCGGTGCGGCCAGGCGGCCAGACCCAATGCTCCGGTCCGCGCACCACATAGTCGTCGTCGACCTGCAGCACCTCGGCGGTGTATTCGATGACCGTGCCGACGGGATCAATGAAGTAGGCGAAGACATTGTCGCCGGGGCCGTGGCGTCCGACACCCCAGGCGATCGGATGACCGGCATCGATCATGCGGCCCGCGCCGCGCATCACGCCCTCCCAGGTCGGCATCAGGAAGGCGACGTGGTTGAGCCCGTTGACCTTCGCCGCAGCGATCACGACGGCATGGTGGTCCGAATTGCAGCGAACGAAGGCCATCGCCGCGGAGCGATCGGTCAGGCGGAAGCCGAGCGCCTTCTGGTAGAATGCCGCCGAACGATCGACATCGGTGCTGTTGAGGTTGACGTGGGCGAGCCGCTCCGGGAGCTCGGGCCGCGGCGGCTTGGCGTCGTGCCTGATGTCGCCATGCACGAAGCGCAGCACGCCGCCTTCGGGGCCGCGCAGGCTCATGATCACGCCGCCGTCGGGGCCGGGGTTCGGCGCTGGCGCTGCGATCAGCGTCGCGCCTTCATGGATGGCGTTGCGGCCGACGGCATCGAAATCACTGGAATCGGCGAGGCGGAATGTCACCGCCTGCAGCTCGGTGCGCTCGCTCCGGTGCAGCGCCACGACATGATGGTCGCTGCCGGTCGCACGGAGGTAGACGATGCCGTGGGCCTCAGCGACGCGCTCCAGCCCCCAGGTCTGTCGATAGAACGCTTCCGAACGCGCGAGATCTGGCGTGCCCAGATCGACGCTGCGGAGAGCCGCGACCGGAAACCGGGTCATGAGCGTGTCCTCCTGCGCGATGCCCGGGTGAGGACGCGCGACGTTTCTATCCCTGGCCGGCGAAACCGGCTCGTCCCTTTTATTACAGAAAAAATCGAAATCAATCAGAATTTATAAATTTTATGTTCTGTGGCCCGGCTCTATATATGTCGTCTGATTCAGAGGAGATCGGACGTGGATGCGGTTTTGGAGGCCGAGGGGCAGGGCCCGTCGACCCAGGCGAGTCATGTGTATGACCGGCTGCGCGAGGACCTGCTGTCCGGCCGGCTGGCGCCGTCGCGCAAGCTGCAGATGCGGTTCTTGACCGAGACGTATCAGACCGGGCAGACGCCGCTGCGCGAGGCGCTCAACCGCCTGACTGCCGACGGACTGGTCGAGGTGCGCGAGCAGCGCGGCTTCTACGTCAAGGACATCAGCCGCGCCGAGCTCGCCGAGCTGACCAAGACGCGCTGCTGGGTCGAGGCGCTGGCGCTGCGCGAGTCGATGGCGGCGGCGACGCCTGATTGGGAGGAGCAACTGGTGCTGGCGCAGCATCGGCTCAGCCGCGCGCCGCGCTCGCTCAGCGCGACGACGTTCGAGGACAATCCGGAGTGGGAGAGGCTGCACCGGATCTATCATCGGGTCCTGATCTCGAACTGCGGCTCGCAGTCGCTGATCGCGTTCTGCGGCCAGCTTGCCGACCAGCTCTATCGCTACCGCCGGCTGTCGATCCGCAAGGCGTTTCCGTCACGCCCCGTCGGCGACGAGCACGCCGACATCGTGAACGCCGTGCTCGACGCCGACACCGAACGCGCGGTTGCGCTGCTCACGGCGCACTATCAGCGCACCGCGGACGTGATCCTGCAGGACGAGACGATCTTTCCGGAGCTGCGCAAGGACAAAAAGATTTAGGATCACGTCGTCGCGGCGAGGAAGAAGTCGACGCGCTTCTCGACATGCGCCTGGGCTTCCTTCTTCAGGGCGCGCATGTCCTCGCCGAGCAGACTGCGGATCAGCACGGCGAACACGACGAGATCGAGGAAGATCCGTGCGCTGTCCTCGATGCGGTCGGCCGAGAAGGCGCCCTTGCCGGCGAGACCTTCGGCGCGCGCGAGCTCGCCGATCGCATGGCTCACATTGCAGGTGGCGCGCTTGCGCGCCGTGTCCTGGATCTCGAGCGTCAGCTCGGGAAAGCGCGGACTTTCCGCAATCGCGGTGCGCATCAGGCCGATCGTGTCCTCGACGAAGGCGCGCTCGATCAAGGTGAGCCCGAGGCTGATCAGCCGGGCGCGGAAGGTGCGGCCCTGCGGCACCAGGTTCTCATACTGCGTGTTGCGCGCGGCCTGGCGGCCGATGACGGCCGCGAACAGCGCGGCCTTGCTGGGAAATCGCGCGTAGATGGTCGGCTTGCCGGCGCGCGCGGTGTGCGCGATCTCGTCGACGCTCGCGCCTTCGAAGCCGTTTGCGAGGAACACCGTCTTTGCCGCGTCGAGAATGCGCTCCTCGACCTCGCCGGCACGTTCGAGCGGAGGCCGCCCCACCTTGCCGCGCGCCGTCCTGGAAGCAACCATTCGATCCGCCATGGCTTTCTTTCGAGGCCTTTGTGTTCCCGTCCTGTTTGGCACAGGGGTCCGGATTGTTCAATCAACGCGGCCGGGACCGCTGCCCATGCCTGGGCTGTTAACGCGTTCCACGGAATATCGGCTTGCCCGTGGGGTCTCGAACACTGAGACTGCACAAAACGATTTAGGAGGAAAACCATGGGACGGACATTCGTTCATTTGGCGTTGCTCGCCGTCGCCTGCGTCGCGGCCGCGCCGATTGCTCGCGCCGAAACCGTCATCTTAAAGTCCGAGCTCAAGGCCGCCAGCGAGGTGCCGCCGAACGCGTCCGCCGCGTCGGGCGTGGCCGAAGCGAGCTTCGACACCGCGACCAAGACGCTGAGCTGGAAGGTCACGTTCTCCGGCCTCAGCGGCCCGCCGATCGGCGCGCATTTCCACGGGCCCAGCGAGCCCGGCAAGAACGCCGGCATCGTGCTGCCGTTCAAGAGCCCGGAGCCGCCGATCACGGGCTCCGCCGTGATCACCGATGCGCAGGCAGCCGATCTGCTGGCCGGCAAATGGTACGCCAACGTCCACACCCAGGCGAACCCGGGCGGCGAGATCCGCGGACAGATGACCAGGCAGTGAGGCGTGTGCCCGACGCGCGCGGGCTCGCCGTCACGCGGCCAGTTCCGGCTCGCCGGCCTGGCCGGGAACGGCCGAGGCCCGGTGCACGTCGAGGAACTGCTTGAAACGGCCGAGCGACAGCGGCGGCGCGACCAGGTAGCCCTGGCCCTCCTCGACACCGCAGGCGATCAGCGCATCGACCTGCTCCTGATGCTCGATGCCCTCGGCGACCACCGACATGTCGAGCTCGCGCGCCAGCGCCACCAGCATCTGCACCACCACGATGGCGGACTGGTCGCGGGTGATCGCGTCGACGAAGAACTTGTCGATCTTCAGGATGCGCGCGCCCAGCCGCTGGATATAGGACAGGCCACTATGGCCGATGCCGACGTCGTCGAGCGCGACGCGGAAGCCGAGCTCGCTGAGCTCCTTCACGACATCAGTCGCCTTGGCGAGATCGGCGAGTTCCTCGCGCTCGGTGACCTCGAGCACGACCTGGCGGGGGGAGACCGATGACGACGCAACCGTGTTACGCAGATCGTCGATGAAGCGGTCGCCGAGCAGATGGCGCGGGGTGATGTTGACGGACAGCTTGAACAGTTTGTCCTGCTTCATCTCCGGCTGCGCAAGGCGGTCTTGAGAAGCTGCCAGGTCAGCTTCTCGATGCGGTCGGTGCTCTCGGCGAGCGGGATGAAGCTCACCGGCGGGATCAGCCGGCCGTCCGGCTTCTCCCAGCGCGCCAGGATCTCGCAGCCGACGATGTCGCCGGTCTTCAGTCGGAAGGTCGGCTGCACATAGGGCTTGAACTCGTTGGCCGCGAGCGCGCGATCGAGCTCGGCGACCGGGTCCACCGGCCGGCTGAGATAGCTCGCCAGCAGCAGGCCGAACATGCCGCCCAGCGTGCCGGCGGCGAGCATCGTCAGGAGATAAGCGAGGTCGCGGCGCGCGCTCAGGCTCTGCGGTCGCACATGGATCGTGGCCTGCAGCGGATAGCGGTCGGACACGGTGGTGAAGGCGACGGTCTGCGCCGGCGTCTTGGCTAATGTATCGGGATGATAGCCGGCCACCTGCTCGCCATCGGGCAGGGTCAGGGTGACGTTGCTCTCGGCGCGCAGGCCGACCGGCATCACGTCCAGCAGGTTGCGGTCGATGCGCAGGATCGCCGCCAGCGACCGTTGCGCGTCGATGTCGCGCATCACGCCGAACGCGGCGCCGGTGAACTGCTCGACGCGGAACAGCCGCAGCTCGCCGTCGGCGGACTTGAACATTTCGTCGCGCCGCGCCCAGCCATTGTCGAATTCGAGCGTTTCGGAATAGGCCGCGCACTCGACCGCGCCGCCGCGATCGACGGTGCGGATGTCCTTGATGATGGTGCCTTGATAGACGTGAAGGCGCAGCGCCTGCAGCGCGACGGCGCTGCAATCCATCGGTCCTTTCGCGATCAGGCGGTTCAGGATCGATCCGGCCGAGTCGATCGCGGCCTCGGAGCGGCGCAGCGCCACCTTGCTGAGCTCGCTGAGCTGCCGCGCGGTCTGGTTGCCGATCAGCGCGGTCACGGCCAAATCGGCGCCGGCCAGGAAGATCCCGACGCAGGCGGCCACCGCTCCGACACGAAGCATGTGTTTGCGCTGCAATGCCATCGTGTGGTGAACACCCCCGTATGACCACGGGTATCCTTCAATCCAACCTTCAACTTTCCGTATATGCGCCCCAGGATGCCCGTCCGCAGCGGCAGGTTGGGCTGTGGGCGCAGAAAGCTGGTTAAGGAAGTGCTACCGGCTCAGGCCGCCTTGTCGGTCGTGCTGCGCGGCACCGCCGCCTCGGCGCGCCCGGCCGGGAGCAGCATCAAGGCGGCGAGCGCCGACAGGCTGAGGCTCGCCGACACGATCAGCACGCCGCGGCCGAGCCCGTCGATCAGCAGGCCGAACAGCAGCGGCGCGAAGGCCTGGCAGATCCGTGACGGCGCCCCGATCAGGCCGAGCCGGTAGGCGTAGTTGACGGGGCCGAAGATCGCGAGCGGCAGGGTGCCGCGAGCGATCGTCAGGATGCCGTTGCCCGAGCCGTGCAGCAGCGCGAAGGCCGCCGCGGCGCCGCCGCCGAACAGACCGATCGTCACGGCGGCGATCGGATGGGTGATGCAGGCGAGCCGCGCCGAGGCGAGCGGATGGAAGCGGCTGAGGAAGCCGGCCTCGAACACCCGCGCGGCGACCTGCGCCGGCCCGATCATCATGCCTGCGAACAGCGCCTGCGCCGGCGTCGCGCCGAACGCCTGCATCAGCCGCGGCAGATGCACCGCCATCGCCGCGGTCACCGTCCAGGCCGCGGCCATCGCAAACGCGATCAGCACCATCGGGCGGTCGAGCGGGATGTTCGGCTTGCCGGTCGGCACCTCGCCGGGCGCCATCTGCGTTGCACGCGGCAGCGACAAATTGAGCGGCAGGCCGATCACGAGATGCGCGATCGCCCAGGCGAAGCAGGTCTCGCGCCAGCCGATCGTCGCGAGCCCCCATGTGCTCAGCGGCCAGCCAACGGTGGAGGCGAAGCCCGCGATCAGGGTGATGCCGGTGATCGCGCCGCGTGCATCCTTGCCATAGATGCGCCCGAGCGCGCCGAACGCGGCGTCATAGAGGCCGAGCCCCATGCCGACGCCGAGCCACAGCCACGCCAGCGCCATCACCCACAGCGAATGCGACAGGCCGAGCAGCGCCAGCCCGATCGCCAGCACGATGTTGGAGGCGCACAGCACCTGACGGCCGCCGACGCGGTCGATCTGGCGGCCGATGCGCGGACCCAACAGGCCGGAGATGATCAGCGAGGCCGAGAACGCGCCGAAGAACCAGTTGTTCGAGAGGCCAAGATCCCTGGCGATCGGGTCGGCGAGGATCGCCGGCAGATAGTAGCTCGATCCCCAGGCCAGCGTCTGGGCGGTGCCGAGAGCGATGACCACGCCCAGCCGTCGTGCCTGCATTCCGTTAAACCTCTGCTTGGCTCTACGTCACGAACAGCCGCAGCCGCTGCGGCCAGCCTCCTTGGCCTTGGCATCATCGGCACAGCAACTGTCTACGCCGGACGGCGCCGGTCCGCCACAGCAGCCGGGCAGGGCTGCAATGCTCGTGAGCCCGCCGCGGGTGCAGACGCCGGTCTCCGGCAGCTTCAGCTCGACACGCTGCGCGGCGGCCTTGTCGCCGGCGATGTCGGCGGTGATCGAACGGACCTGCTCATAGCCCGTCATCATCAGGAAATTTGGCGCGCGGCCATAGCTCTTCATGCCCGCGAGATAGAGTCCGGGCTCGTCGGCTTGCGCCAGCTCGCGCGCGCCATGCGGCCGTACCGTGCCGCAGGAATGCTCGTTCGGATCGATCAGGGGCGCCAGCGCCACCGGCGCTTCGATCGCCGGATCGAGCTGCAGGCGCAGCTCCGCCAGCAGCGACAGATCGGGACGGAAGCCGGTGGCGACGATCAGCTCGTCCGCGCCGACGCTGCGGTCACCGGCCGCGATGATCTGCAACTTTCCGTCCTCATCGGTGATCCCCGTGACGCCGAAACCGGTCTCGAGCCGGATGCGGCCCGAACGCACCAGCGCGGCAAAGGCCAGGCCGAGCTCGCCGCGCGCGGCGAGCTGGTCGGCGCTGCCGCCGCCGAACGCCTTCGCCGGATCGTCGCTGCGCAACAGCCAGATCGCCTGCGTGCCCGGCGCGTCCTCGGCCAACGCGGCCAGATCGATCAAGGTGCCGATCGCCGAGTGGCCGGCGCCGAGCACCGCGACCGCCTTGCCCGCATAGCGGCTGCGCTGCGCGCCTCGGACGTCCGGCATCGCATAGGCGATGCGCGCCGCATGCGCGGCCTCGCCGAGCGCGGGCAGCCCGCCGTGGCCTGCAGGATTGGGCGAGAACCAGGCACCGGAGACATCGATGACGGCGTCGGCCTGCAGCGCCGCCTCGCCCTTGCCGTTGTGGATGCGGATCTCGAACGGCGCATCGGCGCGTCCCTTCGACTTGGCCTTGTCGAAGCCGGCTCGGCTGATCGCGGTGACGCGATGCGAGGTCCTGACGACGTCGCGCAGCTCCGTGCGTGTCGCGAGCGGTACCAGATATGTCTCGATCAGCTCGCGCCCGGTGGGATAGACCTCGGGCTCGGGCGAATTCCATCCCGTCGCAGCGAGCAGCCGCGCCGCCGCTGTATCGATGTTGTACTTCCACGGCGAGAACAACTGGACGTGCTGCCATTGCCGCACCGCATGCGCGGCTTCCGGACCTGCTTCCAGCACGACCGGCTTCAGGCCGCGCGCCAGCGCATGGGCCGCTGCCGCCAGCCCGACCGGGCCGGCGCCGATGATCGCGACCGTCTTGGCGTCCGTCATGTACTCCTCCTATACTTCTAGAAGCATCGAATTAAAAGGCGAGATCATCAAGCCGCCGGCCTCGCGGTGCCGCAGTCGCGCTCCTCGACGCAGCATTCGGAAACCAGAAAGCCGAGCAGGGAGCGCATCACGTCGTATTCGGCATGGCAGACCAGCGTCGTGCCCTCGCGCATCTGCGAAATCAGCCCGACCGCGACCAGCGTCTTGACGTGGTGCGACAGCGTGGACGCCGGGACCTTCAGCCGCTCCTGCAGCCGGCCGACCGGCATCCCGGCATGCCCGGCGCGCACCAGCGCGCGGTAGATCTTCAGGCGCGTGGTGTTGCCGAGGGCTTCCAGGCGGGCAGCGGCGTCATCGAGCTTCATGGTGTGAAGGATGCGGCATGCGGCCCGCCGGAGTCAAACGATATTTCTAGAACATTGGAAATATCCACGAGCGCGCGCCGCGCGCGGTCGGTCGTCCGGCGCGCTATCTCAGCCGGTAGCCGGCATGGCAGCCGACGCAGGCGGCCATCGTCTCGCCGAGCGCCTTCAGCGCCGGCTTGAGCTCGCCGGTCACGCCCGCGTTCTGCGCTTCGATGGCGAAGCGGCTCGCCGCCTTGTGCATCGTCGTTCCGGCCTCCTGCATGCCCTGCGGCATGAACCCGGCGACCTCAGCGGCGCCGTGCAGCCGCAGCGAGCTCATCCCCAGGCGTTGCTCGGCGATCTGGCCGGCCTTGTCCGGCTCGCCCGCCGCAAGCGCGTCGTTGATCTGCTGCAGCGCCAGCAAATGGTCGCGCATGTTGGCGAGGGTGTGCTCGGCGAGATCGGGCGGAAACGCCACCCGCTCGCGCGGGTCTGGCGGAAGCGCCCCGTGGCTGCCGTGGTCGTGATGGCCGTGGTGCTGCGCCGTGGCGATGCCGGCGGACGCAACGAAGGCCAGCAAAATGGCGGCAAGACGCAGGCGCATGAGGACCTCCATTTGAGCGAACGCGGTGACGTCTTCCCTAGACCGCGCAGCCGGCGGCACATATGATCCTGATCATATGCCGAGGATCATCCATCTCCCGCCCGAGGGCACGCGCCCGCCGCTCGACTGGCGCGCCCTTGCACGGCTGTCGCCGTTGCTTGCCGCGCTGCCGGCGGCCGCGCGGTTGCAGACCCGGCACGTCCAGGTGCCGCACCAGGGCACGGTGTTCTGCCGGGGGGATCGGCCACGGGCGATGTTCTTCGTGCTGACCGGCGAAGTGAGGCTGGTGCGCAGCTCGCGCGCCGGCGACGACATCGTCCTGCAGCGGGCCCGCCGGGGCTTTCTCGCCGAGGCCAGCCTCGATCAGTCAACGTATCATTGCGACGCCGTCGCGACACAGGACTCTGCGCTGCTCGCGATCGACCGCAAGGCCTTCGCCGAAGCGTTGCGTCGTCCCGAGATCGGGGACCGATGGTGCGATCATCTCGCCCGCGAGTTGCGCAAGGTCCGGGCGCAGTCGGAGCGGCTCAGCCTGAAGACGGCGCGCGAGCGGATCGTGCATTTCATCGAGACCGAAGGGGAGGGCGGCGAGGTCGAGCTCGGCCGGTCGAAGAAGGACTGGGCCGCCGAGCTCGGCGTCACCCATGAGGCGCTCTATCGTGCGCTGGCACGCATGGAACGGGACGGCGAGCTCATCGTCGACGGCACCCGCCTGCGCTTGCGATGAGCCTTCCGGCGCCTCGTCTCCCGTTCGTCGACACTGACCATTCGAGCTCGTCGGCCTTGACGCCGACTCTATATATCGATAATTCTGGATATATGGAAAACGAACAAGCCGTTCTGGCCTTGGCGGCGCTGGCGCAACCGACGCGCCTGCAGGCCTTTCGCATCCTGGTGCAGCACGAGCCCGACGGTCTGCCGGCCGGCGAGCTCGCACGTCTGCTGGAGGTGCCGCAGAACACGCTGTCGGCGCATCTGTCCGTGCTGGCGCGCGCCGGCCTCGTCAGCTCGATCAGGCACAGCCGATCGATCGTCTACCGCATCGACCTCGCGCAATTTCAGAAGGTCGCGCTGTTTCTGCTGCAGGACTGCTGCGGCGGCCGACCGGAGGTCTGCGCTCCCGTCGTCGCAAGCCTCAGCCCCTGCTGTCCGCCCAAGCGCAAGGAGAAGAATCGTGTCTGATCGCGTCTACAATGTGCTGTTCCTCTGCACCGGAAATTCGGCGCGCTCGGTGCTGGCGGAGTCGATCCTGCGTAAGGACGGCGCCGGCCGCTTCCGCGCCTTCTCGGCCGGCAGCACGCCCAAGGGCGCGGTGCATCCGTTGGCGCTCGAGCTGCTCAGGCGCATGGACTATCCGACCGACGATCTGCGCTCGAAGAGCTGGAGCGAGTTCGCCATCGCCGGCGCGCCGGCGATGGATTTCGTCTTCACCGTCTGCGACAACGCCGCCGGCGAGGCGTGTCCAATCTGGCCGGGGCAGCCGATGACGGCGCATTGGGGCATCGAGGATCCGGCGGCGGCCGCAGGCACGGAGCTGGAGAAGCTCGCGGCGTTCACGACCGCCTTCCGCTATCTGAAGAACCGGATCGACGCCTTCATCAATCTGCCGCTCGGTCGCATCGATTCGATGTCGCTGGGCACGCGGCTGCGCGAGATCGGGACGGGCGAGGGCGCAACGTCGTTCCGCTCCGACGTGGCCTGATCCGATGACGATCTTCGAGCGCTATCTGACGGTCTGGGTCCTGCTCTGCATCATCGTCGGCATCGGTCTCGGCCATCTGATGCCGGGGCTGTTCGCGGCTGTCGCGTCGGCGGAGGTGGCGCGGGTCAATCTGCCGGTCGCGGCCCTGATCTGGCTGATGATCATTCCGATGCTGCTGAAGATCGATTTCGCCGCGCTCGGCAACGTGAAGGAGCATTGGCGCGGCATCGGCGTCACCCTGGTCGTGAACTGGGCGATCAAGCCGTTTTCGATGGCTCTGCTCGGCAGCGTTTTCATCGGCCACGTGTTCGCCCCGATGCTTCCCGCAGGCCAGTTGTCGTCCTACGTGGCCGGTCTGATCCTGCTGGCGGCGGCGCCGTGCACGGCGATGGTGTTCGTCTGGTCGAATCTGTGCGACGGCGAGCCGCACTACACGCTGAGCCAGGTCGCGCTCAACGACGTCATCATGGTGTTCCTGTTCGCGCCGCTGGTGGGCCTGCTGCTCGGCGTCGCCTCGATCTCGGTGCCATGGACCACCCTGCTGCTGTCGGTGCTGCTCTACATCGTTGTGCCCGTCATCATCTCGCAACTCTGGCGTCGCGCCTTGTTGCGGACGAAGGGCGGGGCATTGGAGCGCACCTTGCGGGTGCTGCAACCGGTCTCCCTCGCGGCGCTGCTCGGTACGCTCGTGCTGCTGTTCGGCTTCCAGGGCGAGCAGATCCTGAAGCAGCCGGTCGTCATCGCGATCCTTGCCGTTCCGATCCTGATCCAGGTCTATCTGAACGCGGGCATCGCCTATTGGCTGAGCCGCCGGCTCGGCGTGGCCTGGTGCGTCGCGGCTCCGGCCGCCTTGATCGGCGCCAGCAATTTCTTCGAGCTGGCGGTTGCCGCCGCCATCAGCCTGTTCGGGCTCGACTCGGGGGCCGCGCTTGCGACGGTCGTCGGGGTTCTCGTCGAAGTCCCCGTGATGCTCTCGGTCGTGCGCATCGTCAGGGCGACGCGTCGCTGGTACGAAGCGGGACTGCCGGCCTAGCTCCGGTCGGTGCTTCGCCAGGAGCGGTTCGCCTCACCGCCGCGGCTCGTCCTGATCGTCGTCGTCGCCTTCGCGCTCGCGGCGGGCCGGCTCGTAGCTCAGCGGCGGGCTTTCGGCCCGCGCACGCAGCGCCGCAAGATGCGGGTAGGCCCCAAGACCAGCTCCAAGATCAGCTTCAGGACCGCCGTCAACGGCGCGGGCCACCGGCACCAGCGTGGGCGCCGTCTCCCGGCTGGCTTGTGACATGGCCAAGATGCCGCCCAGCCCCGCCAGCACGGCTGCCAATGTCATCGTCTTACGCATGCTCGTCTCCGAACTCACCGCCCCCGGCTCGCTCCGTCCCGACGCGATCATGTTGCAACGAGACTGACGGCATCCTGTCGGGTCGTGTCAGCGGGGAGTCAGCTTGCCTCGGGCAGGATGCCGATCCTGTGCGAGTTTCCACCCCCGCATCTGTCTGATGCGCAATTCCGACATCGGAAGTTCAAACTATCATCCGCACCAGCTCGTTAGCATTTGCGAATGCTCCGCAATTCGTGCCCCGCAATTCGAACCAGTGGCGAGAGCGCAACGATTGACGACGATCTCTGAAGATGACGGCGTCAGGCCCCGGAAGGATCATGCATTTGCCTCAAATTGGACGGTTCATGCGCATCACGGCATCTGCGATGCTGATCTCTACGGCTGCGTCCGCGGCGACGGTGGCGCGCGAGGATGATCGTGAGCGCCGTGATGCCATGCGTCATGCCGTGGAGGCGGGCGACGTCTTGCCGCTGTCGCAGATCCTGCCGAGATTGCGTGGCCGGGTCGCCGGCGACGTGATGGGGATCGATGTCGAGCGCCTGCGTGGCCGCTGGCGCTATGAGTTTCGGGTGATCGGCCGCGACGGCCGGGTGCGTGAGGTCTATGTCGATGCGCGCAGCGGCGAGATCGAACGGATCGAGGAAAAGTAGATGCGTGTGCTGCTGGTCGAGGATGATCCGCGGCTGGCGTCCGACCTGGCGCGGACGCTGCAGGCGGCGGGCTATCTGGTCGAAACGTCCGACAACGGCGAGCAGGCCTGGTTTCTCGGCGACACCGAGGATTATGGCGCCGTGATCCTCGATCTCGGTCTCCCCGGCATGGACGGCCTGTCGGTGCTGAAGCGCTGGCGCGGTGCGGGGCGGCACATGCCGGTGCTGATCCTGACGGCGCGCGCGAGCTGGGCGGAGCGGGTCGACGGCATCGATGCCGGCGCCGATGACTATCTGCCGAAGCCGTTTCGCAACGAGGAGCTGCTGGCGCGACTGCGCGCGATCGTGCGGCGGTCCGCCGGCCATGCGGCGCCGGTGCTCTCGTCCGGCGACCTGACGCTCGACGAGCGCCAGATGAAGGTCAGCCTGTCCGGCGTGCCGGTGACGCTGTCGCAGCTCGAATACCGGCTGATCGCCTATCTGCTGCGGCAGAGCGGCCGCGTCGTGCCGCAGCATGAGCTGGAGGAGAACGTCTACGGCCTCGGCCACGAGCACGACTCCAACGCGCTCGAGGTGCTGATCCGGCGCGTCCGCAAGAAGCTCGGCGCCGACATCATCGAGACCCGCCGCGGCTTCGGCTACATGATCCCGGAGACGGCGGAATGAGGCTCGGCTCGCTGCGGCTGCGGCTGGTGGCGGCGGGCACCATCGCGCTGCTGGTCGCGCTCGGCGTCGCCGGCTTCGGCATGGTCGTGCTGTTCAAGCGCCACGTCGCGCGGACGCTCGCCTCCGATCTCGACATTCACCTGCGCCAATTGCTGAACGGCCTCGAGGTCGATGCGGAAGGGCGCATCGTGGTCGCGCGGCCGCCGGCCGATCCGCGCTTCGTGGTGCCGCTGTCGGGGCTGTACTGGCAGATCTCGGACGATCATGGCCAGTTGCTGCGCTCGCGCTCGCTGTGGGACACCATCCTGCCGCTGCCGATCGACGAGCCCGGACCGAGCGACGTGCATCAGCATGAGCTCGCCGGGCCGGATGGCGAACACGTGCTGGTCGCCGAGCGCGGCATCCTGATGAATCCGGAAAGCCAGATCCGCGTCCGCGCGGCCGTGGCCTACGACCTCGACGGTGCTACCAGCGCGGTGCTGACCTTCGCCAAGGATCTGTCGATCGCGCTCGCCGTGCTGGCCGTCATCCTCGCCGTCGGCACGTCGGTTCAGGTCACTCTCGGCCTGCGTCCGCTCGGCGTGCTGCGCCGTGGCGTCGCCGAGATCCGCAGCGGTCGGCGCCAGCATCTTCCCGTGGACGTGCCGACCGAGGTGGCGCCGCTGGTCGAGGAGGTCAACGCGTTGCTCGATGCGCAGCAGCGCGAGATCATGCGCTCGCGCAGCCGTGCGGCCGATCTCGCCCACGGCTTCAAGACGCCGCTCGCCGCCCTCACGGCCGACGCCGCGCGCTTGAGGGAGCTCGGCCAGCTCGAGCTGGCGCGCAACGTCGAGGATGTCGCCGAGGCGATGAGCCGGCAGGTCGATCGCGAGCTGGCGCTGGCGCGGCTGCGCGGCAAGGCCCGCGGCGGGCCGGAGGCCGCGACCGAGCTCGCGCCCCTGGTGAATGCGCTGCTCGGGACGCTCGGCCGCACGCCGGCGGCCGCCCATGTCAGCTTCGATGGCGAGGTGCCCCCAAGCCTGCGCGTCGCCATGGATCGGACGGATCTCGCCGAGGTGCTCGGCAATCTGCTGGAGAACGCCGCGCGTCATGCGGCGAGCACGGTTCGCATCGTCGCCAGTGCGACCCCTCTGATCGTCACCGTCGAGGATGACGGTCCGGGCATTCCGGACGCGAAGATCGGCCGCGTGCTCGAGCGCGGCGGCCGCCTCGACGAGCAGGGGCCGGGCAGCGGGCTGGGGCTCGCGATCGTGCAGGACGTGCTCGAAGCCTATGGCTGGCGGCTGCAGATCGGCCGTTCCGAGCTGGGCGGCGCCAGGATCACGATCGCGCCGGCCATCGTCTCGGCGCTCCGCTGGCCGCAGCCCGCGACGTCCCAGGCGACCCCGGCGCCGTCCATTCTGACAGCAGGCTGACATCCCGCGTCAGCGGCACGACGCCCCCGGTCAGCTATTGCCTCAGGTCATGACGCCCCGCGCGGCTTGGCACCGCGGGGGTGCCCAATGGTCGAAGGAAGCTGATCATGCGTATTCGAAATTCCGCCAAGGCGTATGGGTCCGTCGCGATCGGGCTGCACTGGATCGTCGCCGTGCTGGTGCCGGCGGCCTGGATCTCGGGTCATCTCGGCGACATCCTGCCACGCGGCTCTCATGACACGGGCCTGTTCATGCACGTCTCGCTCGGACTGGCGATGCTGGGCTTTGCGCTCGCGCGCCTGGCCTGGCGTCTGGCCGATCCGCCGCCGGCCCCTGAAGCGGCCAAATTCGGCGCGTGGACCGTTCACGTCGGCGAGATCACGCATCTGCTGATCTACGGCATCATGTTCGCCATTCCGGTCCTCGGCATCGTCACCCAGTTTGCCCGCGGCTACGGCTTGCCGGTGTTCGGCCTGTTCGAGATCGCCTCACCCTGGGTCGGCGACCGCGGCTTCGCCCACGACATGAAGGAGATGCACGAGGCGCTGGCCAACGGCCTGATGATCCTGATCGGCCTGCACGCAGGCGCCGCGCTGCTGCACCATTACTGGCTGCACGATCGCACCCTGCGGCGGATGGTGCCGGGACTGCGGTGATCGGTCCTGTCATCCGGGCCTGCTAAGAGGCCTCCGTCGATCGCGCCATCGGAGGCCGCCATGCCGGCAACGCCGCACATCGAAAAGCACTTCACCGCGTCGGAAGTCGTCCGCGACGTCGTGATCGGCATGGCCGACGGGCTCACCGTGCCGTTCGCGCTCGCCGCCGGTTTGTCGGCTGCGGTCGCCAAGACCGACGTGATCGTCACCGCCGGCCTTGCCGAGGTCGTCGCCGGCGCGATCGCGATGGGGCTCGGCGGTTATCTCGCCGCCCGCTCCGACGCCGAGCATTATGCCGCCGAGGAGAAGCGGGAGCACGACGAGATCGAGCACCTCCGCGGCCGCGAGGTCGAGGAGGTCGCGGCGATCTTCCGCGGCTATGGTCTCGAAGGCCAGGCCTTGACGACCGTGGTCGACGCCATCGCGTCCGATCGCAAGCGCTGGGTCGACTTCATGATGCGCTTCGAGCTCGGTCTCGAACGCCCGGATCCGAAGCGCGCGCCGGTCAGCGCCGTGACCATCGGCGGCTCCTACGTGATCGGCGGCCTGATCCCGCTGATCCCCTACATGCTGGCGCCTGACATCTCGTCCGCACTCCGGATCTCCGTGGTCGCAACCGGCATCGCGCTCTTGATCTTCGGCGCCATCAAGGGCCACTTCACCGGCGTCAACAAGATCAAGTCGGCGCTGCAGACGGCGCTGGTCGGCGGCCTCGCCGCCGGCGCGGCGTTCTGGCTGGCGCATCTGTTCGGGTAGGGCGGGACAGGATTGCGGTCGAGGCCATTCGGAAGAAGGTCACCGGGCCGGTCATGATTGACGAGGGACCGTAGGGTGGGCAAAGGCGCGCCGGGGCGAGGCCTTGTCGGGCGAGCTTTCGCGCGCGCCGTGCCCACCGCCCGCACCCAGCGCCGCCGATGGTGGGCACGCGCCGCCTTTGGCGTCGCTTTGCCCAGCCTACGGCAGCGTCGTCTGCGGCAAAGGGCTTTGCCCGAGTTCGAGATCGTTGGTGCCCTGCGGATATGAAGACGCTCTGCCGTAGCGTCCTGACGACGGCGTTGGGTTGAGACCATTCGTCAGCCTTGCATAGCTCAGCTTTAGGCCAGACAGCCGATCGTCTTGGTCGGGATGCGGCGGCTTTGGGCCACCGAACCCCAGTCACCGTCCCAGGCGCGACAGGAGCGCGGCCGCGTTCGGCTGCTTCGCGGCCCACGCCATATTATGTTCGCCGTCGATCTGCACCCAACCTGTACGTTCAGGCATGTCGCTCCCATCAAGTGAGTTGAAAGTGCATGTTGCCCTTTCGCGAATGATGGCGCCGATGGGGTCCTGAGCTTGGTAATCGATGAGCGCGACATACTGAACCGGCGACGCTCGCGCGACTTGGACCATGGCTTTTCTGGCTGCTTCAGACGCAGGCCGTATCGGGTCCTCGAAGAATTCGTCGAACGTGATTGTCTTCCGAGATTCGTCTACACTAATCCGTTCATATGTGGACGGAACAACCAGCCGCTCCTTAATTGCTCTATCACATGTCTGCACAAATCGTGACGTGAAGGGTGGGTAGCCACGAAGGTACGCCTGGCCCAGAACGACCACACCGAAAATCAGAAGCGCTGCGATTACGAGCTTTGTTCTCATCTTCCTGGTCGTTGCCGATATTGCCCACGCGGCACTCTACACTGCTCTGAACAAGGAAGCGGAAATCAAAGGAGAACATTTTTCGCGCAGCCGTTACTGAACGCTAACGATGTCGCCTTGGGGTCAAAAAGCCGCCCTCTAGCTGTCGAGGAAGGCTGGTCGGCGGAGGCCCCCCATCAGCTTCGGGCCATCGGCGGGCTTATGCACCGGAGCAAGAGATGGTCGCCTGACGACGCGGATACCGAAACCCGCCGCGCCTGCAGATCAAGCCCGCGTGGACGTCGCCGCGCCGGCAGACCCTTTCGGATTGGTCAGCCTCATGCCATGATGTATGATGATGCGCGCGCTTCTCCTCATGACTTCGATCACAGTGCTTGCAACCGCTCCGGCCGCAGCTCAACGGTTCGATGGCATTGATCCGGTGTGCCTCCAGACATGGGAGTGGGGCGGTTCCAGCACAATCTCGTGCCAGTACAGGTCGTGGGAGGCGTGTAGAGCGGGGGCTGCGGGCATTTCGGCCATGTGCTTGCCGAACCCCTATGCACAACGCCCGTCTGAGCCAAGCCGCCGTCGGCCTCCCCGGTAGGCGCCGATTGCGATCTGACAAGACCCCAATCGTCAACGGAGCGGGCACGCGCCGCCCGATGCTTGCTCGGGCTGATCGGAACCAGCCTGTATTTCTGAGAAAAATAAATCTATTGCCATTTTTCGGAAATCGTGCTTGATTGTCTCCATCCCGTGCTCCTCGAGAGGGGCGCTTCGCGATCGTCACGGAACGTTGGGCGCGGGATGCGGTGGCTGTAGGATGCCGCAGCGTGGGGCGACTCGCGCGGACGAACGGCAGCTTGCGGACGCGAAGTCGCGTGGTCCTGGCGCCCCGATGCTGGCGCCAAGTCTTCGGGCGATGACCCCGGGGGCGACGGTGACTAACAAGCCGGTACACCGAGGAGATCGCGAAGTAAGCGTGAAAACCATCGCGCGGGGAATGCCGGGATGTCTCGGCTGAACCTGTGGTGACTGCCGCCTGCTTTTTTTCTGTAGGCGGGCCATGGGGGCGGCCAGCTCCCGGCATTCCCTGCGCCCTCTGCCTGATCGGGGGGCAACACCGATGACATCACTCGGGCGCATGGCGCCGCGAGAGCAGTGACGCACGTCTTCACGGCGATGCCCAGGGGGAGGGAGCGCGGGAACCAAATTCCGCACTCAAGGTTAGCTGGCATGCAGGAGGACTCCCGATGCGCCGTCCGAAGATTCAGCCGTCCCGCAACAAGCTCGACATGACCGATCAGGCTCAGGTCCGCGTGGTGACCAAGCGGCTGAAGATGTCGCCTGGCGAATTGTCCGAGATGGTCGAACGCATCGGCAACTCCATCGCAGCCATCACCAAGGAAGTCGCGCAGCAGCGAGCCGCGAGGGCAGCGCCGGAAGGAGCCGTGATCGCGTCGGTGACGGTGACCGAGACCAAGGCGGAAGTGATCGTGCCGGACGAGACGCCAGCGGCAACCTAGCAATCGACGCTGATCATCGAGACCCCCGGCAATCGATCTGGGGAATTGGACGAAGGGGGCAAAGGATGGACCAACGCACCGACCTCGGTGACGCTTTGACGCAGGCGGCGTTCAATCTGCGCAAGACTAGGATCAGCGAAGGCCGTCCGTTTCCTCTCGGCGCGACCTGGGACGGGCTCGGCGTCAACTTTGCGATCTTTTCCGCCCATGCGACCAAGATCGAGCTGTGCCTGTTCGACGACACCGGCGAGTTCGAGCTCGAACGCATCGAGCTGCCCGAATACACCGATGAGGTCTGGCACGGCTACCTGCCGGCCGCGCGGCCCGGCACGGTGTATGGCTATCGCGTGCATGGACCCTACGAGCCGGACGCCGGTCACAGGTTCAATCCGAACAAGCTCGTGATCGACCCCTATGCCAAGCAGCTCGTCGGCAACCTGCGCTGGGGGCCGGAACTGTTCGGCTATCGGCTCGATCATGCCGACAAGGACCTGTCGTTCGACGACCGCGACAGTGCGCCCTTGATGCTGAAGTGCCGGGTCATCGATCCCGCCTTCACCTGGGGCACCTCACGCAAGCCGGAAATTCCGTGGGAGCGGACGATCTTCTACGAGATGCACGTCAAGGGCTTCACCAAGCTGCATCCGCTGGTGCCCGAGGCCGACCGCGGCACCTTCGCCGGTCTCGCGCATCAGGACATTCCGGCCTATCTGCGCTCCCTGGGCATCACCTCGGCCGAGCTGTTGCCGATCCACGCCTTCATCGACGACAGCTATCTGGTCGAGAAGGGCTTACGCAACTACTGGGGCTATAATTCGATCGGCTTCTTCGCACCGGAGCCGCGCTATCTCAAGACGCCGTTCGCGACCGAATTCAAGACCATGGTCAACCAGTTCCACGCCAACGGCATCGAGGTGATCCTCGACGTGGTCTACAACCACACCGCCGAAGGCAACGAGCTCGGGCCGACCTTGTCGTTCAAAGGCATCGACAATGCCAGCTACTACCGGCTGATGCCGGACCAGAAACGGTACTACATCAACGACACCGGCACCGGCAATACGGTGAACCTGTCGCACCAGCGCGTGCTGCAGCTCGTCGCGGACTCGCTGCGCTATTGGGCGACCGAGATGCGGGTGGACGGCTTCCGCTTTGACCTCGCCACCATCCTGGCGCGCGAGCCCTATGGCTTCGACGAGGGCGGCAGCTTCCTGGATGCCTGTCGTCAGGACCCAGTGCTGTCGAGCGTCAAGCTGATCGCCGAGCCCTGGGACATCGGTCCGGGCGGCTATCAGGTCGGCCAGTTTCCACCGGGCTGGGCGGAATGGAACGACAAGTTCCGCGACACCGCGCGTGCGTTCTGGAAGGGCGATGGCGGCACGCTCGCCGATTTCGCCAAGCGCATCTCCGGCTCGGGCGATCTGTTCAACAAGCGCGGCCGCCGCCCTTGGGCGAGTGTGAACTTCATCACCGCGCATGACGGCTTCAACCTCAACGACCTCGTCTCCTACAACGACAAACACAACGAGGCCAATGGCGAGGACAATCGCGACGGCCACAGCAGCAACCACTCCTGGAATTGCGGCGTCGAGGGACCGACCGACGACCCCGAGATCACCGCGTTGCGCGAGCGCCAGAAGCGCAATCTGCTGGCCACGATGCTGCTGTCGCATGGCACGCCGATGCTGCTGGCCGGCGACGAGTTCGGCCATACCCAGAACGGCACCAACAACGCCTATGCGCAGGACAATGAGACCACCTGGCTCGACTGGATGGGCATCACGCCGCAGGGGCGGGCGTTGCGCGAATTCACGCGCAAGCTGATCGCCATGCGCAAGGCGTTTCCGATCCTCTATCGCAGCCGCTTCCTGATCGGCTCGCACAATGAGGACCTCGGCGTCAACGACGTGACCTGGCTCGACCCGTCGGGCGAGGAGATGACGACGGAGCAGTGGACTGACGATCACGCGCGTTGCTTCGGCATGCTGCTCGACGGCCGCGCCCAGGAGACCGGCGTCAAGCGGCGTGGCTCGGATGCGACGCTCCTGCTGGTCTACAACGCGCATTTCGACGTCGTGAACTTCACGCTTCCATCCGTGCCCGAAGGCCATAATTGGCTGGCGCTGCTCGACACCAACCAGCCGGATGCACAGCCGCAGTCGTTCCCGTTCGGCCACGTCTACGCGGTGACCGGGCGATCGCTGCTGGCCTTCGGCCTGTCGTCGGAGCAGCAGCCGATGCGCGGCCTGCGCCATGGCCTCGGTGCTCTGCTCGACATCGCGGAGGCGCCGCTGGGGTAGGATGTTCGGCGGATTTTGCGGTCAGGCACCGCGGGCGTATTTCGCAAGCCGCGCGTCGAGCACGCCGAGCATGGCCTCGCGCGCCGGATCGCGCGAGCCGCGCAGCCAGACGGCCGCGAGCGGAAGCCGTCCGGCGGTGCTGCCGCGTGTCATCCGCAGCGGCACGAAGCGGACGCCGGAGACCGCGAGCCGCAAGGTCCAGCGCGGCACGATGGCAATGCCGAGTCGCGCGGCGACGAGATGCACGATGGTCTGCTTCTCATCGGCGAACTGCGCGATACCCGGCGACAGCCCGGCCTGTGTGAACAGCTTCATGGTGAGGTCGTGGCTGTGCGGCCGCGACCGGCGGTCCGGGACGATCAGCGGCTGGTCGGCGATGTCGGCGAGCGAGACCGCGGCGCGCGAGGCCAGCCGGTGCCGCTGCGGCAGTGCCACCACGGCGCTCTCGCTGAGCAGCGCGCGGAATTCGAGCCTGATATCGGTGCGCTCGGGCGGCCTGACAAAGGCGAGGTCGAGCGCGCCGGACAGGATCTTGGGCAGCAGCCGGATCGTCTTCTCCTCCGTGAGCTGCACCGCGATGTCGGGATGCCGCGCGCGAAAATCGTGCAGCAATTGCGGCAGCAGCCCGGCGGCCGCGCTGTCGATGGCGCCGACACGCAGCCGCTGCGCCTTCGTGCTTCGGGTACGGCGGCGGAAGCCGGTTTCGACCGCCTCGACACGGGCCAGGATCGCCCGGGCATCGCGCAGCAAGGTCGTGCCGTGCTCGGTCAGCGACACCGCGCGCGTGGTGCGAGCGAACAGCGGCGTCGCGAGATCCTCCTCCAGCAGCTTGATCTGGCGTCCGAGCGCCGAGGGCAGCATCTGCAGCCGCTGCGCCGCCTTGCCGAAATGCAGCTCCTCGGCGGCGGCCACGAAGCAGCGGAGCTGGTGCAATTCCATGGTGGGGTCCTGAAGAGGCGATGGGCCGGATTATATCATTTTTTTGTATAATGATGCGAGCATTGAAGCCGGCCTGGTTCGCCGCCTACGCTTGTCAGATCAACGACAAGACGGGACAGGGAGGTGACGATGGCCGGAGAGCTGGAAACGCGCGTGCTGCGCAGGATCACGTTGCGCATCGTGCCCTTCATCATGCTGCTCTATTTCGTAGCCTTCATCGACCGCGTCAACGTCGGCTTCGCAGCGCTGACCATGAACAAGGACATCGGGCTGTCAGCCTCGGCCTATGGGTTCGGCGCCGGCATCTTCTTCTGGGGCTATTTCCTGTTCGAGGTCCCCTCCAACCTCGCGCTGGACAAGTTCGGCGCCCGCATCTGGATCGCGCGGGTCATGATCACCTGGGGCATCGTCTCCGGCGCGATGGCGTTCGTGCAGGGACCGACGAGCTTCTATGTGCTGCGCTTCCTGCTTGGTGCTGCGGAAGCAGGCTTCTTCCCCGGAATCATCCTCTATCTCTCCTACTGGTTCCCGGCCCGCCAGCGCGCAGCCGTCACCGCGCTGTTCATGGCCGCCGCGCCGCTCTCCACGGTTCTCGGCTCTCCGGTTTCCGGCGCGCTGCTGGAGATGGACGGCATTCTCGGCTTCAAGGGCTGGCAGTGGCTGTTCCTGATCGAGGCGCTGCCGGCGGTGCTACTCGGCTTCGTCGTGCTCGCCTACATGACCGATCGTCCGGAGCAGGCGCGCTGGCTCGCCGACGACGAGCGCGACTGGCTGGTGCGCACCATGAATGCCGAGCTGGCGAGCAAGGCCGCCACCGCCAGCCACAGCATCTGGCGCGGGTTGGCCGACATCCGCGTGCTCGCGCTCGCGCTGGTCTATTTCGGCACCTCGGCCGGCCTCTACACGCTCGGCGTCTGGGCGCCGCAGATCATCAAGCAGTTCGGCCTGTCGTCCTTCGCCGTCGGCTTCCTCAACGCGGTGCCACCGACCGTGGCCGTGGTCGTCATGATCCTGTGGGCGCGCCATTCCGACCGCACCGCCGAGCGCACCTGGCACGTCGTGCTGGCCTGCGTCGTCGCCGCCGTCGGGCTCTGGCTGGCCGGGCTGTCGACCAGTGTCGCCGCCGTGCTCGCGGCACTCACGCTGGTCAATGTCGGCATCTCCTCCTCGAAGCCGCCGCTGTGGAGCATGCCGACCACGTTCCTGTCCGGCTCGGCCGCCGCGGCGGGCATCGCGACCATCAACTCGATCGGCAATCTCGGTGGCTTCGTCGGTCCCGCGATGATCGGCTGGATCAAGGACCAGACCGGCAGCTTCAATGGCGGGCTCTATTTCGTCGCCGGGCTGCTGGTGGTATCGGCGGTGCTGACCCTGTTGCTGTCACGTTCACAACGTGCAAAGGCCGCTGCGGCCACGCAATCCTGACCCATTACACGGAGCCCTTTCATGCGCACCCATTCCATCGCCGCGATTCCCGCCGACGGCATCGGCCCCGAGGTCATCTCCGAAGGTGTCCGTGTGCTCGAGGCGCTCGCCAAGCGCTCAGGCGACATCAGCTTCAACGTCAAGACCTTCGACTGGGGCTCGGACTATTACAAGAAGCACGGCGTGATGATGCCGGCCGACGGCCTCGCCGAGCTGAAGAAGTTCGACGCGATCTATTTCGGCGCGGTCGGTGCTCCCGACGTGCCCGACCACATCACGCTGTGGGGGCTGCGGCTGCCGATCTGCCAGGGATTTGATCAGTACGCCAATGTGCGGCCGACCAAGATCCTGCCTGGCGTGGCCTCGCCCTTGCGCAACGTCGGCGTCGGCGATCTCGATTGGGTGATCGTGCGCGAGAATTCCGAAGGCGAATATGCCGGCATGGGCGGTCGCGCGCACCGCGGCCTGCCGGAGGAGGTCGGCACGGAGGTTGCCGTCTTCACCCGCGTCGGCGTCACCCGCATCATGCGCTACGCGTTCAAGCTGGCGCAGTCGCGGCCGCGCAAGTTCCTCACCGTCGTCACCAAGTCGAATGCGCAGCGCCACGGCATGGTGATGTGGGACGAGATCGCCGCCGAAGTGGCGCGGGAATTCCCCGATGTGACCTGGGACAAGATGCTGGTCGATGCGATGACCGTGCGCATGACCCTGCAGCCGAAGAGCCTCGACACCATCGTGGCGACCAATCTGCATGCCGACATTCTGTCCGATCTCGCCGGCGCGCTGGCCGGCAGCCTCGGCGTGGCGCCGACCGGCAACATCGATCCGGAGCGCCGCTTCCCGTCGATGTTCGAGCCGATCCACGGCTCGGCGTTCGACATCACCGGCAAGGGCATCGCCAATCCGGTCGCAACATTCTGGACCGGCGCGCAGATGCTCGAGCATCTCGGTGAGCGGGACGCGGCCGCGCGGCTGATGGCGGCGGTGGAGAAGGTGTGTGCAGCCGGCATCCTCACGCCCGATGTGGGCGGCAAGGCGACGACCAGGGAGGTGACCGACGCCGTCATCGACGCGATCCAAGGCTCCAACGTCTGAGGCGTGCTGTTCTCTTGCACAATTTTGGCGTGTTCCGTGTCGCGCTTGCAATGGACGCTGCGGGGCGTATATCAGCGCTTCCGCTGCGTCCGCGCATGCCAATCACATGCGTGTCATAGAGACGCGAGACACGGCTTAAGGAGAAAGGACACATCATGCGTCGTCACCGTCGAGCCAAGATCGTTGCGACTGTCGGTCCCGCGAGCAATTCTCCGGAGATGCTGAAAGCGCTGTTCCTCGCCGGTGTGGACACCTTTCGTCTCAACTTCAGCCACGGCACCCAGGCCGATCACGCCAAGGTCCATGCCGCGATCCGCGCGCTCGAGAAGGAAGTGCAGCGGCCGATCGGCATCTTGATGGATCTGCAGGGTCCTAAGATTCGCGTCGGCACTCTGCGCGACAAGAAGATCCAGGTCGAAGTCGGCGAGACGATTCGATTTGTCCTCAACGGCACCGAGGGCGACAAGACGTCGATTCCGTTGCCGCATCCGGAGATCTTTGCGGCGGTCTCGCCCGGTCACGATCTTCTGATCGATGACGGCCGCGTGCGCGTCCGCGTCACCGGCCTCGGCGACGACTGGATCGAGGCCAAGGTGATCGTCAGCGGCGCGATTTCCAATCACAAGGGCGTCAATCTGCCGGGCACCATTCTGGAGCTGTCGCCGCTGACGGCCAAGGACCGCTCCGATCTCGCCTTCGGGCTCGAGCTCGGCGTCGACTGGGTGGCGCTGTCGTTCGTGCAGAAGCCGTCGGACGTGCTTGAGGCGAGGGGCCTCATCAACGGCCGCGCCGGCATCATGTCCAAGATCGAGAAGCCGGCGGCGCTGGAGCGGATCGACGACATCATCCAGCTGTCGGATGCGATCATGGTCGCGCGCGGCGATCTCGGCGTCGAGATTCCCAACGAGGACGTGCCGGGCAAGCAGAAGGAGCTGGTGCGCGCCTGCCGGCTCGCGGTGAAGCCGGTGATCGTCGCGACGCAGATGCTGGATTCGATGGTGGCGACGCCGACGCCGACGCGCGCCGAGGTCTCGGACGTCGCCACTGCGATCTATGACGGCGCCGACGCGGTGATGCTGTCGGCCGAATCCGCCAGCGGCCAATACCCGCGCGAGGCGGTGGCGATGATGGACAGCATCATCAAGGCCACCGAAGGCCACAAGATGTATCGCTCGATCGTCGAGGCGACGCAGCCGGGCGAGGAGCAGACGCCGCCGCATGCGGTGGCAACCGCGGCGGCCGATCTCGCCTCGGCAATCCACGCCAGGGCGATCGTGGCCTATACGTCGAGCGGAACCTCGGCCTCGCGCGTTGCGCGCAAGCGGCCGAGCCTGCCGATTCTGGCGATCACTCCGAACGAGGACACCTCGCGGCGCATGTGCCTGCTGTGGGGCGCGCACAGCGTGCTGTCGCAGGACGTGCAGAGCTACGAGGAGATGGTCGAGCGCGCGACCTTCTTCGCCGTGCAGGAGGAGTTCGCTGAAGCCGGCGATCTGCTCGTCGTCGTCGCCGGCATCCCGTTCGCGCGGGCCGGCACCACCAACAATCTGCGCGTCGTCACCGTGCCGAGATAGGAGGCTGTTTTTCCCTGTTCGCGCCGCCCGCCTGTCGCCTGATTGTCGCACCCCGCTGGTATCGCGGGGCAGTGACGAAGGACGTCGCGAGTCGTCGAACGAGCGGTGTCCGGTCGCGGTCCGGCAGGATGGGTTCTGCCGGTGCGGCGTTTCGTCATCGCGGTGTCATCAGGGACTGTTAGGTGGGCGCGCATGGGACTTGAGACTGCTGGTGAAGAAAGCCCGGCTCGGCGCTTTCGGACGTTGTTCATCTCGGACGTTCATCTCGGAGCCCGCGGCTCGCAGGCCAATCTCCTCGTCGATTTCCTGCGCCACCATGATGCAGATACGATCTATCTGGTCGGCGACATCATCGACGGCTGGGCGCTCAAATCGAGCTGGCATTGGCCGCAGTCGCATAACGACCTGGTGCAGAAGATGCTGCGCAAGGCGCGCAAGGGCGCCAAGATCGTCTACGTCCCCGGCAATCACGACGAGTTCCTGCGCGGTTATTACGGCACGCATTTCGGCGGCATCGACGTCGTCGAGAACATCGTCCACACCGGCGCTGACGGCAAACGCTATCTGGTGATCCACGGCGACATCTTTGATCTGGTCGTGCAGAACGCGCGCTGGCTCGCCCATCTCGGCGACAAGGCCTATGACTTCGCGATCCAGATGAACCGTCTGGTCAACTTCTTCCGTCGCATGTTCGGCGTTCCCTATTGGTCGCTGTCGCAATGGGCCAAGCAGAAGGTCAAGAACGCGGTGAACTACATCGGCGCGTTCGAGACGGCGCTGGCCTCCGAGGCGCGAAGGCATGGCGCTGACGGCGTGATCTGCGGCCATATCCATTGCGCTGTCATCCGCGATCAGGACGACATTCGCTACATGAATTGCGGCGACTGGGTCGAGAGCTGCACGGCGCTGGTCGAGCACGAGGACGGCCGCTTCGAGATCCTCACCTGGACCGATCCGCTGCGGCAGCGCGCGCCGGTTCCCCAACTGGCCGCCCGCGCCGCCTGACACCGGCTCCCTTGCCTCTCGGCAATCGGGCGCGGTAAAATAGGGGCATGACAACTCATTCCCCAATCCTGCCCGTGACCGCCGCCGACATCGATGCGGCGGCACGCGTGCTCGCGCCCGTGGCCGTGCGGACTCCGCTGCTGCCGGCTCCCGTGCTGAGCGAGCAGTTCAAGGCGAACGTCTTCGTGAAGCCGGAGGTGCTGCAGCGGACCGGCTCGTTCAAGTTCCGCGGCGCCTACAACAAACTGGCGTCGATCCCGCAGGCAGCGCGCGGCAACGGCGTCGTCGCATTCTCCTCCGGCAATCATGCGCAGGGCGTCGCCCATGCCGCCACATTGCTGGGCATGGACGCCACGATCGTGATGCCCTCGGATGCGCCGGCGGCCAAGCGCGAGCGCACCAAGGCGTTCGGCGCCGAGGTCGTGCTCTATGATCGCGATCGCGAGGACCGTGAAGCGATCGCGCGCGACATCGCTGCAAAGCGCGGCTCTACGGTGGTGCCGCCCTATGACGATCCCCACGTCATCGCAGGGCAGGGCACCGTCGGCCGCGAGATCGCCGAAGACCTCGCGGCGCTGGGCCTGTCGCCGGATCTGGTGATCGTCCCGGCTTCGGGCGGTGGTCTGCTTGCCGGCGTCTCGACCGCGGTGAAGGCGCATTTTCCGAGCACCCAGATGGTCGTGGCTGAGCCGAAGGGCTTTGACGACCATGCGCGCTCGCTGCGGGCCGGCCACCGCGAGGCCCATGATGCGAAGGGACGCACCATCTGCGACGCGCTGATGGCGGCGATTCCGGGCGAGATCACCTTCGCGATCAACAGCCAACTGCTATCGGCTGCGGTCGAGGCCTCGGATGAGGAGGTGGGGCGCGCGGTCGGCTTTGCCTTCCGGGAGCTGAAGCTCGTCGTCGAGCCCGGTGGTTCGGTCGGGCTTGCGGCATTGCTGGCCGGCCGGCTGGATGTGGCGGGCAAGACGGTGGTGATCGTTTTGTCCGGCGGCAATGTCGATGCTGAGCTCTACGCCAGGCTGATCGCCTGACGATCAAGCCTCAGTGAAAGCTGAGGCCGCCTTTTGCAGATCCCCCACCGCCGATCCGCAGTCCGGACTGCGCGATGTGCGGCGTGCCCCGCGTCGGGCCGCCCTGCATCCCGCCTTGGCCACGCGCCATCGACGGACGCGACGCGTTGATGTTCGGCTTGAACGGTCCGGAATTGCCGGGGAAGGGACGCCGGACCTCGCGGGTGTCGAATGGCCGCCCAGGACTGCGCTTCAGTGGATCGCGCTGGATCTTCGCGGCGACAGGCGGATTTGCCGGCGGCATGATCCTGTCGCGCAACCTGGTCTGAGCGATTGGCCTGGGATCGACGACCTTGTTGGGACCCGCGTTGTTGATGGCATTGCCTTTCGTGACCACCGTTGGCGGCATCGGTCCGCGCGGCGGCACGCTGGTGGTCGGCAGCTTCGGTTGCGGGCCTGGATGGCTCTGGATCTGGGCGCCGGGATTGAACGGCCGAGCGATCGGTGCCAGTTGCGGTGGCATGATGAGACGGCTCGGTTGCAGCACGGGGATGGGCCGAGGCTGTCCCTGCAGCCGCAGCGCGACCGGCGCATATGGGCTGTCGGCATAGGATTCTCGGAAGCTCTGATAGGCGGCCGGCGAATTCGCCAGCACGGCCTGGTGCCACGCCGCGGCCTGCACGAGGCCGGCGAGCAGTGCGCGGATGCGGTCGGCGAGCGGATCGCGCGGGTACATCGCGATGAACTCGCGATAATATTGCGGACGGTTCTCCGACAGCACGTAGTCATAGGCCTGCCGCACGGAACGGCTCGGCAGGTTGGCGGCCATCTGCACCACGGGCGCGTTCTCCGGCGCGCGCGCTGCGGCAACCAGGGATTCGCCGAAGAAGGTGAAATCACTGATCAACGAAGAGCTCTCCCACGGCGTCTGTCGACCATCGGTGCTCTGGTTCACCTGCAGGCGAATGCGCTTGAACAATTGCTCGATCGGCAGGTTCGGCTGCCGCGCCAGGTTCAGGAACGCCTGCGCGTACGGGCTGTTCTCGCCACGCCCGTCGAGCGCCTCCTCGCCAGGCGAGGTCGAATATCCGAGGATGGAGCCGTTCGGTGCGTCGACGATGGCAAGTCCGCGTCCGGCATCGTTGATGGCAGGGAATGGATTGTTGCGGCAGGCGTCCAGCACGACGATCCGCATGCGGCTCGGGATGGCGTCGAGCGTTGCCATCAGGTCCACCAGACGGATCGTCCCCGTCGTCAGGTCGGAGGGCGCTGAGATACGGGCATCGATCGGGATCAGATAGTTCTCGCCCGCGAGCTGAACCCCGTGGCCGGCGTAGTAGACCATTGCCACTGTGTTCGGGCCGTTTGCTGCCACCCGGCTCGAAAAATCCTGGACGACCTTGAGCATCTCGTTCTGCGTCAGGTCGGTCGCCGTGATCACCTCGAAGCCGGCCGAGTTCAACAGCTTGGCAACAGCATGGGCGTCGTTGTCCGGGTTCTCCAGCGGTGGCGCGTTCTGATAGCTCGCATTGCCGATCACGAGTGCGACGCGTGGCTCGGCTCCTTGAGGGATCGCTGCGGGGGTGTTGCTCTCCCTTGCAGGTGAGGGAGCTGCCAGCGCGCGCGGTGGCGTGTGAAGGTTGTCGATCTCACTGCCGGCGGCGAACGCCGAGTCCGGGCCGACCCAGGCCATCAGGCCCAGCAGCGCGGACATGAGCAGGGATTTCCAGGCGGATGTTACAGCGCGAAATTTCGGAACGGACACGGCGTTCTCCTCGAGCATGCGCCAAGCGAATGGCTTGAGGACCAGGCTACGCAGATTACGCAGCAGCGTACGTGATCCGCGTCACCTATCAACGCAGCACCTTTCGGTGCTCAGTGATCGGGGTTCGATAGGAGGTGGCCGAGACGCTCTCGCCCTACGAGAAGAATGCGATCTTCTCAGGCTGGGTCATGCGACGGATCGGTGCCAGCAAGTCATTGGCGGGCGCCTGTGGCCGCTGCAGAAGGCCGTTCGACAGGAGCGTCGATCCCAGCGACGGCTCGTAGGCAGGCCTGGGCATCGCGGATGCGCTGGTGCTGTGAGCCGCGGCGGCGGTCGGGCGGACCTGCTGGCTCGGCGCAACATCGGCCTGCGGGGCCGCCGCGGGAGATTGAGCTGCAACCGCAGCCGCCACGGCGGCCAGGGTCTCGATGGTGATCGCCTCCGGAAGCGGTGCCGATACGGGCACGCTAGGGACTGGCGCCGGGGCTGGAGGCGAGGCCATGCGCGGGGTCGCCGCGGGCGGGGCCGGCATCGGCGGGGCATACATTGGCGGGGCAGACATCGTGGGCGCAGCGGGAGCCGGCGCCGCCGTGGCAACCGAGGCTTCTGCCGTGGTCAGCGCGAGATCCGGCTCCGACGGCGCCGGCTCGCTGAAGCTCGCGACGATGTCGTCGTCGACCGAGGTTGGCTCCTCAATGTCGAAGCCAAGCGTCCTGGCCCGGCTGAACTCCTCATCGTCGATCGGATCGGGAGCACCCATCTCCGCCGCGACCAATTCCAGGATGGCTTCGTCGTGGGCTTCTGCGGCGACGGCGTCATCCAGGGCCGCCGCGGCGTGCTGCTCGATTTCGAGAAGGGTTGCGTCCACCGACGGCTCGGTCGCAATTCCGGGGGGCTGCACCACCGCCGCAGCGTCGGTGTCAACCATCCTGGCTTCAACCGCTGCGGCCGCCATGATCACAGTGTCAGCGCCGGAGGATGTCTCGACCGATTCGATCGCGGCCACCGCTGCAACGAGCGGAATGGTCATCTCGGGCCCGGCTTGGGCCGCCTCCATCTGTTCCGGCACGGGCTCCGGCTCCGGAGCCGCCTGCGGCTCAGCCGAGACCGTCGCCTCCGCAGCCGGACCCGATGCGACATCAGGTACTGGCGGGGCGGCGGACTCGGTCGCCGGCTTGATCTCGTCAGCCGCGGGCGGAACGCTTGCTTCCGCCGCGTCGAGCTCCTTCAGCCGCGTCTTGATGATCTCGAAGGCCGCAAGCAGCGCGACCTTAGGGTCGGCACTCGCAAGCTGGTCGCACGCGGCCTCGATCGATGTGACCTGTGCATCGATCAGGTCGCAGATCCGGGAATCGGCGCCGATCTCGCGCCAGCGCCAGGAAATTTCCTTGATGATTCGGATGCCCTTGCGCACCGGCGCCAGGTTCTGCTCAAGGGCCATGCTGTCGACCGCAGAGGCTGCGACCAGTGCAGCGTCTTCGACCGAGGCGCGGATCGCGGCCAGCGCTTCGGGCAGCGCCTTGCTGTCGGCCTGCTCGAACTCCTGCTGCTGCTGACGCTGCGAGGCCAGCGCGTGCTCGATGCGGGCCACGGCGTCGAGCACCATGCTGGTGTCGGCATTGCGGTTGCGTTTGGCGTATTCGCCGAGGAACCAGCGGCCTCGGGACGTCTCCATGAAGGCGTCGCGGATCGCCTCGTAATCGGCCTCGTTCGGCTGAGCCGCGCGGGCGGATATCGGCGAGAGGGCGAAGACTTCATCGACCATGGCAAACCTATCGCGCACATTGCTGCGCGTTGGCATAACGATCACCATGATATTGACCGAATCGCAATTGAATTGATGCCACTGTCCCGACAAATCTCCACCACATCGCCGGTATTGTCGCGCCGATTCGCGGACAGGTTGGGGCTGTTCTATGGCGCGGTGTTCATGCTGTCGGGGACGCATCTGCCGTTTTTCCCCGTGTGGCTACGGGCGATCGGGCTGGACGCCTCGTGGATCGGCGTGATCATCGCGGTTCCCGCCGTGACCCGCTTCACCGTTCTGCCGCTGATCACCGCGGTTGCCGAACGCCGGCAGGCCCTGCGCGCCGCGATGCGGCTGACCACCTTCGCAACGGCATCGGGCTTTGTGGTTCTCGCCTTCCAGCGCGAACCCTGGCTGGTATTCCTGGTCTACGTGGCAACCTGCTGTCTATGGACACCCGTTGTCCCGCTGACGGACGCTTATGCGCTCCGTGGCGTGATGAGCTATGGCCTGAACTACGGTCGCCTGCGGCTGTGGGGATCGGCCGCATTCATCGCCGGAACGCTGCTGTGCGGCGGGGTGGCCGACCTCGCGCCGTCGTCCGAGCTGATCTGGATCATCCTCTTGGTCGCGCTGTGCGGTGCGGCAAGCAGCCTGCTGCTGCAGGCGCTGCCGCCCCTGCCGCATGGCGCCGGCCTGGCCCGGGACGGGCGCAGTCTGCTGGGCCATCCGAGCTTCCTCTGCATCATCGCGGCTTCGGCGCTGATCCAGGCCAGCCACGCGGCCTACTACACGTTCTCCGCCATCGCGTGGAAGGCGCAGGGCTTCAGCGGGATGACCATCGCTTGGCTCTGGACCATGGGCGTGCTGGCCGAGATCGTCGTGTTCGCCCTGTCACCACGCTTCACGTTGGCGCCCGCCAGCCTGGTCATGATCGGTGCAGTGGCGGCCGTGCTGCGCTGGAGCCTCACGGCTCAGGAGCCGCATGCGGCCGGGCTCGCCGCGGTCCAGATCAGTCACGGCTTCACCTTCGGACTGACCCTGGTCGGAACCATGGGGCTGCTGGTCCGCCATGTGCCGGCGCAACTGACGGCGCGCGGGCAGGGCTATTATGCGGCTGCGAGCGGTGTGGTCGGCTCGGCGGCATCGGCCCTCTCGGGGCCGGTCTATGCGGCCTATGGACCCGGTGTCTACTACGTGATGGCCGCGATGGCCGGAGCGGGTGGCGTCCTGATGTGGATCGCGCACCGAAGCCTGTCGCTTCAGCCCCACAACGCCTGATCGGGCGGATAGACCAGGCTGTCCTCGTAGTGCAGGCCGTGCTCGCAATCCTCGGCGAGCAGCAGCGGTCCGTCCAGATCGACGAAACGGGCGAGCGGCGTCAGCAGCATGGCCGGTGCCATCGAGAGCGATGTCGCCACCATGCAGCCGACCATGATGTCGAAGCCGAGCGAGCGCGCGGCATCGGCCATGGCAAGCGCCTCGGTGAGCCCTCCGGTCTTGTCGAGCTTGATGTTGACGGCGTCGTAGCGTCCGCGCAGCGCTTCGAGCGAGTTGCGGTCGTGCACGCTCTCGTCGGCGCACACCGCGAGCGGGCGCGCGATGTTGGCGAGCGCTTCGTCGTTTCCTGCGGGAAGCGGCTGCTCGACCAGCGTGACGCCGGCGGCGGCGCAGGCCGCCAGATTGGACTCCAAATTCGCCTCGGTCCAGGCCTCGTTGGCATCGACGATCAGTTGTGACTGCGGAGCTGCCTCGCGCACGGCTGCAATCCGCGCCGGATCGCCGTCGCCGCCGAGCTTGATCTTGAGCAGCGGGCGGTGCGCGGCCTTGGCCGCAGCTTTGGCCATCACGTCGGGGGTCCCGAGCGAAATCGTGTAGGCGGTCACGCATGGCCCCGGCGCGCGGCGTCCGAGCAGGTCCCAGATGCGCCGGCCGCTCCGCTTGGCTTCAAGGTCGAGCAGCGCGCAGTCGAGCGCATTGCGCGCCGCCCCCGGTGGCATCGCCGTCTGCAGGGCGTTGCGGTCGAGACCAGAGGCGATCGCATCGCGCATCGCGAGCAGCGCGCTCAACGATGCCTCGGGGGTCTCGCCATAGCGCGCATAGGGCACGCATTCGCCGCGGCCGACGATCGTGCCGTGTCGCACTTCCGCGATCACCGTGACCGCTTCGGTCTTGGCGCCGCGGCTGATCGTGAAGCTGCCGGCGATCGGCCAGTGGCCGATCCGGGCGTCCAGTATTGGAAAACCGTTGGAAGTCATTTGAAAGTCTGGCGATTTGTGAACCGGAATGAGGCGCTTGGGGCTTGCGCGAGCTGACCGACTATGGCTGTTGATAGTGGTCTCCGGCAAGGTGGTAGCGACGCGGTGGGATTTTTCTCGTCAAGGAGCGGACGTCCGAGGCTCCGAGGATGGCCGTCGTGAAGGGCGGCCCTGATTTGCAGCGCAGTGGCGATGGCAACGCGCTGTCGCTGCGCGCGACCGGCGCCTGGACTGCGCCTTTTGCGCCGTCGCTCGAACGGCTTGTCGCCGATGCCGAAAAGCTCGCCGGCAAGAAGATCGATGTCTCGATCGACGTCTCCCAGGTGTCCAAGCTCGACACGTTCGGCGCCTGGCTGATCGAGCGGCTGCGCCGCAGCTTCACGACCGGAACCGTCGAGGTCCGGATCGATGGGCTCTCTGCGAACTACGCCAGCCTGGTCGATGAGGTTCGCCGCGTCAGCACCGCGCCCAATGGCGACGCGACGATGGTGACCATCACCGGCATGCTCGGCCAGATCGGCCTCAGTGTCGCCGGCATCTTCGGCACGGTCGCCGCGCTGATCGACATGCTCGGCGCCGTGATCGTCGCCAGCGGCCGGGTGTTCATCCATCCCCGCAGCTTCCGGCTGACCTCGACCATCCATCATCTCGAGCAGGTGTGCTGGCGCGCGGTGCCGATCATCGTGCTGATCACCTTCCTGATCGGCTGCATCATTGCCCAGCAGGGCATCTTCCATTTCCGCAGGTTCGGCGCCGACATCTTCGTGGTCGACATGCTCGGCGTGCTGGTGCTGCGCGAGATCGGCGTGCTGCTTGTGGCGATCATGATCGCCGGACGCTCGGGCAGCGCCTACACGGCCGAGCTCGGCTCGATGAAGATGCGCGAGGAGATCGATGCGCTGCGCACCATGGGCTTCGATCCGATCGAGGTCCTGATCCTGCCGCGCATGCTGGCGCTGGTGATCGCGCTGCCGATCCTGGCCTTCCTCGGCGACATCGCCGCGCTCTATGGCGGCGGGCTGGTGGCGTGGTTCTATGGCGGCGTCGATCCCGAGGCCTTCCTGCTGCGCCTGCGCGATGCGATCTCGATCGATCATTTCACGGTCGGGCTGCTCAAGGCGCCGGTGATGGCGGCGGTGATCGGGATCGTCGCCTGCGTCGAAGGACTGGCCGTGCAGGGCAGCGCCGAGTCGCTGGGACGCCACACCACCTCATCGGTGGTGAAGGGTATCTTCTTCGTCATCGTGATGGACGGCGTGTTCGCGATCTTCTTCGCCGCGGTCGGGATGTGAGATGACGCAGGAGATGTCCGATCCGATCATCCGCGTGCGTGACGTCACCGTGCAGTTCGGCAAGACGCGCGTGCTCGACGGCCTCGACCTCGACGTCAAGCGCGGCGAGATCCTGGGCTTCGTCGGTCCCTCCGGTGCGGGCAAGTCGGTGCTGACGCGCACCATCATCGGCCTGGTGCCCAAGCTGTCGGGTAACATCGAGGTGTTCGGCGTCGATCTCGACGCCGCCGATCGTGCCGGCCGCCGCGCCGTCGAGCGGCGCTGGGGCGTGCTGTTCCAGCAGGGCGCGTTGTTCTCCTCGCTCACGGTGCGGCAGAACATCCAGTTCCCGGTCCGGGAATATCTCAAGGTCTCGCAGCGTCTGCTCGACGAGATCATGGTCGCCAAGCTGGTGATGGTCGGATTGCGGCCCGATGTTGCTGATCGTTTCCCGAGCGAGCTGTCGGGGGGCATGATCAAGCGCGTCGCGCTGGCCCGCGCGCTCGCGCTCGATCCGGAGCTGGTGTTCCTCGATGAGCCGACCTCGGGGCTCGACCCGATCGGCGCCGGCGATTTCGACGAGCTTGTCCGTACCCTGCAGCGCACTTTGGGACTGACCGTTTTCATGGTAACCCATGATCTCGACAGCCTGTATACGGCGTGCGACCGCATCGCCGTGCTGGGCAACGGCAAGATTATCGCTGCGGGATCGATGGCCGACATGCAGGCCTCGGAACATCCGTGGCTCCGGCAGTATTTCCACGGCAAGCGTGCTCGAGCCGTGATGGGTTAGTGCGTAGCGCCCCTCGGGGCGATTATTTTTGTGAGCGGGAGTGGGGACTCCTGCGACATAGCTGATGGGGTGGGTGCCGCAGTCCGGCGCCAACCGAGAGCGCATGGGAGCGGCGGCTGGGATCTCCGCTGCGACGTGCCGGTACCGGAGTTGGTAATGGAAACGCGGGCGAATTACGTCCTGATCGGATCGTTCACGCTGGCAGTGATTGCCGCGGCGGTCGGGTTTGTCCTCTGGTTTCAGAGCCTGCACACGACCAAGCAGCGCAGCCCGCTGCGGGTCGTGTTCGAGGGGCCGGCCGCGGGTCTGCGCAACGGCGGCAGCGTCAACTTCAATGGTATCCGGGTCGGTGAGGTCATCTCGGTCAAGCTCGACAATCCGCGCCGCGTCGTGGCGCTGGCGATGGTCGAGAACAACGCGCCGATCCGCAAGGATACCCTGGTCGGGCTCGAGTTCCAGGGACTGACCGGCGTCGCCGCGATCTCGCTGAAGGGCGGCGAGGAGGCTGCGCCGCCGCCGCCGCTCGACGAGGATGGCGTGCCGGTGCTGCGTGCCGATCCGACCCGGCTGCAGGACGTGACCGAAGCGATCCGCGCCACCTTGCAGAACATCAACAAGGTGGTCGCGGACAACCAGGACGCCGTGAAGAACTCGATCAAGAACCTCGAGGTCTTCACCCAGTCGCTGGCCCGCAATTCCGAGCGCATCGATGGCGTCATGAGCCGTGTCGACGGCATCATGGGCAAGGCCGATACCCTGATGCTCGGTCTCAACACGCTGGCCGGCGGCAAGGATGGCGGCGAGCTGTTCCTGACGGTGAAATCGATCCGGGAGCTCGCCGAGGATCTGGACAAGCGCTCCGGCGCGCTGATGGCCGATGGACGGCGCACGCTGTCCGACATCAGCCGCGCCGTGAACAATTTCGATCGCAATCCGACCCGGGTCCTGTTCGGGGCCAGCAACGCCAGCCCGAGCAACGCCCAGGCCTCGCAGCCCGCGCCCGCGCCCGCACCGCCGGCGGCGACGGGGCGGCGGTGACGCGAGCGAGTTGCGAATAGGGAGTAGCGAATAGGGGCGCGCGGCAGCGGACTGCGCTCCATCGCTGTCGCTATCCACCGCTGCTGGCTGGCTACGGAGCACGTCGCACACCGTTGTGCCGGCGATGCGGGGCCCGAACGGCCAAGGCCGAAAGCGCCTTCATTGCATCTCCAAACGCGAAGCGGAGGCCTCGTGGCCTCCGCTTTTTCTTCTTGTCGCAGCGCTGGTTCTACTGAACCCTTCGCTACTCGCTACCATTCGCTCCCATCACGCCAGCCGGCCGGCGGCGTGGGCGAGCAGGGTGTAGACCAGCCCGGTCTCCGAGGTGAGCTGGGCGCGCAGCGCCTGCGGGTTGCGGTCGTCGCGGGCGACCTCGTCGAGCAGCCGTTCGAACTCGGTGATGTAGCGGTCCACCGTCTGCTTGAAGGTGCGGTCGGCGCGGTACTTGCGGGCGACCTCGTCGAACGCCTTCTGACCGGCCGGGGTGTAGAGACGCTTGGAGAACGCCTTGGTCTCGCCGCGCTGGTAACGGTCCCACATCTCGGCCGCGAGATTGCGGTCCATCAGCCGTGCGATGTCGAGCGACAGCGACTCCAGCGGATTGCCCGGCTGCTGCTGGGCCGGTCCGCGGCCGCGCGGCGCAGTCTGGCCGGCGGTGCTGTTGTCGGCCCGGTTGAGCAGGTCGGACAGCCAGTTGTCGCTGCGCTGATCGGCGACCGGACCCATCGGCGGCGCCTCGACACGGCGTGGCTGCGGCGGCGGGGCCGGCGGCTGCATGCCGAGATCCGGCGGCGGCAGGTTGGCGACGCTGGTCGCAGCCGGCTCGCGCAGGCGCATGTCCGGCCGGCCGCCGACGGCTGCGGCGACGATCGGCTCTTCCTGACGGATCACGGCTGCGGGCGCGGCGACCGCGGCGGGACGCGACGCGCTGACCACGTCGAGACCGCGGCCGTGATGCGCGACGATTCGGTTGAGCTCGGCCAGCGCCTCGATCTGGTCGACGATGACCTTGCGCATCTGCGCCGTGCTCTCGGCGGCCTCCTGCGGCATCTCCAGCACGCCGCGGCGCAGCTCGTTGCGCGTCGCCTCGAGCTCGCGATGCATCTCGGCGGTCATCTGCTTCATGCTCGACACCAGCGTGGCGAACTTCTCCGCCGACTGCTTGAACATCGCATCGGCTTCCTGCGTGCTCTGCTGGTAGATCTCCTGCATCTGCGACGTGGTGAGGCGGCGTTCCTCCTCGGCGTTGGCGCGGATGGCCTCGAACTGGCGGCTGAGCGCGGTCGAGCCGGCACCCGCCGTTTCCGCCACGACCCGGGCGATGTCGCGGGCGCGCTCCTCGGCGGCCGCCAAGGACTCGTCGAGCAGGGTGGTGAAGCGCGTCAGACGCTGGTCGAGATCGGCGGTGCGCAGATCGATGGTGGTGACCAGCGATTCCAGCGTTGTCTTGCGATCCGAGATCGAGACGGTCGCATCGCGGTTGCTCTGCTCGACAATGGCCGCCGCCTCGATCAGCGCCTTGCCATGCGCGTCGAACTGGCCGGACAGCGAGTTGAGATCCTCCAGCGCCCGCGACGTCTTGGAGTTGAACACGTTGAGCTGGTCCTCGAGCGTCTGCGTCGCGGTGCCGTTGCGTGCGGTGACGTCGTTCATCGCGGTGACGAAGTCGGCCACCCGGGTGACCAGCGCCCGCTCCAGCGAATTGAGGTTGTCGTGGGCGCCGGTCAGGACCTCCTGCAGCAGGATGTTGCCCTCGCGCAGACGTTCGAACAGGGCGACCGTGTCGGTGCGCAGGATCTTGCTCGTCTCCTGCATCTCGGTGACCGCAGCCACCGAGACCTGGCGCGACTGCTCGATCGCCGCGCGCGAGGCCTGCTCCAGCTCCTTGAGCGACTTGGTGATCGCAGTGGTCGCGAGCTCGCCCGCGGAGGTGATGGTGCGGGCGACCTCGGAGCCGTTGCCATTGACGCTCTGGGCGAAGTTCTGGCCGCGGACCTCGATCGCCTTCAGCGCATCGGTGGTGACGCGATCGATCTCGATCGTGAGCTGGTTGGTCTTCGAGTTCAGCGTCTCGACCAGCGTGCCGCGCTTGCCGTCGAGCATCTGCGACAGTCGCTCGCTCTGCTGCTGCACATAGGTGACGATCTCGTCGGTCTTGCCGGTCATGGCCGAGCCGAACGAGTTGCCGGCGGCAAGCACCGAGCGCTCGATCTCGGTCGAGGTCGATTTGACCCGCGTGGAGACCTCGTTGGAGGCGGCGACGAGTGCGCTCTGCGCATTGAGCGCGCTGCTCTGGATCGCATCGGTGGTGTTCGCCGCGACGGAATTGATGACGCGCTCGATCTCCGACGACATCGCCTTGAGCTGGCCCGCGGTGTCGGTGGAGGTGGCCGTCAGCAGGTTCTGTGCCTCGCGCGCGCCGCCGACGATCACCGCGACCGTCTCGGTCGTGGTCGTCGTCAGCACCGCCTGGGCTTCGCGTGCGCTGCCGACCAGGGTGGCCGCGGTGTCGGCCGACGTGGCGGTCAGCGACATCTGCGCCTGGCGCGCGCTGTTGAGGATCGAGGCCGCGGTATCGGCGCCGACCGACGACAGCGTCCGCTCGACATCGACGGCCAGCGACTTGACGTGCTCGGTTGCTTCCGTCGAGGCGGTGACGAGCTTCGTCTGGACGTCGCGGGCGCTGTCGACGATTGCCGCAGCCGTGCTGGTTCCGACCGCGGCGAGCGTACGCTCGACGTCGGCTGCCAACGACTTGACGTGATTGGCCGCTTCGGACGACGCGCTGATCAGCGTGGTCTGCGCTTCCCGAGCTCCGCCGGTGATCGCTTCCGCGGTCGTGGTTCCTGCGATCGACAGCGAGCGCTGGACGTCGACGGTCAGCGCCTTGACCTGTTCGGCCGCTTCGCTCGATGCCGCGAGCAGGGCATGCTGGGCATCGCGAGCGCTCGCCGTGATGGCTTCGGCGGTTCCCGTCCCGGCACTGGTCAGCGAGCGCTGCACGTCGGCTGCGAGCGACTTCACGTGCTCGGCCGCGTTGGAGGAGGCGGACACCAGCGTATTCTGAACCTCGCGCGCACCGGCGAGGATCGAGGCTGCCGTGGCCGAGCCTGCGGCCGTCAGCGCCTGCTCGACGTCGACGGCGAGCGACTTGACGTGGGTGGCGGCATCGGAGGAGGCGGACACCAGCGTGTTCTGGGCCTCGCGCGCACCGGCGAGGATCGAGGCTGCGGTGGTCGAGCCTGCCGCCGTGAGCGTGCGCTCGACGTCGGCCGACAGCGACTTGATCTGGTCGGCGGTCTCGCCGGAGGCCGCGACCAGCGTGGCCTGGGCCTCGCGCGCACTGGTCAGGACGGCCTCGGCCGCGCCGCTGCCCGCGTTCGACAGGGCGCGCTCGACCTCGGCGGACGTGTTCTTCAACTGCGAGCCGACGTCGGTCGAGACGTTGAGCAGCGCCTGCTGTGCCGAGCGGGCCCCGGTCTGGATGGTCTCGCTGGTGTTGACCACGAGATTGGTCAGCGCCCGCTCCGCGTCTTCCACGTGCGACTTGATGCTGGCGGACAGCAGCTCGGCGCGGGTCATCAGCTCGTCGCTCGCCTGGCGGCCGCTGCTCTCGATGCGGCCGGCCACGGCCTCGACGCGCGAGCCGAGCAGGTCTTCGAACTGCGAGACGCGCTGGTCGATGTCCTTGGCGATCGAGCCGACGCGGGTCTCGATGCCCTGATGGATGTCCTGGAAGCGCGCGGTGACGGCTTCGGTCAGCTCGTAGCTGCGGCCGTCGATGATGTTCGACAGGCTGTGGATGCGCTGATCGATCGCTTCGAGCGCCTTATCGGTGCCGTCGGTCAGCGAGGAGGTCAGAATGTTGAGGCGGGAATCGATCGACTGGATCGCCTGGGCCGAGCCATCGGTCAGCGAGGAGGTCAGCACGGTCAGCCGCGAGTCGATCGCGTGCAGCACCTGGGCAGCGCCGTCGGTCAGCGAGTTGGACAGAGTGCCGAGGCGGCCTTCGATCGTCGAGGTGACCGAGGTCGCGCGGTTGTCGAAGTTCTCCTCGAGCGACTTGAGGCGGCCCTCGACGCTGTCGTCGAAGGTCTTGATCTTCGCATCGAGCGAGGTGTCGAGGGTGGTGATGCGGGCCTGCAGATTGGTCTCGAACTGGTTCAGCCGCTGATCCAGCGTCGCCGTGATCTCACCGCTGTTGGACGACAGCCGCGTATCGAACGTATCGACATAGGACTTGAGATTGTCGGAGATTTCCTGGGTCCGCTGGCCCATACGCTCGACGATCTCGCCGCCATAGGTCTTCACCGTGCGGTCGAACTCGGTGATGTGCCGGGTGATCAGCGCGCCCAGCGTCGAGCTGTCGCGTGCGAAGCGCTCGGCGAGCTCGGTGCCCTGGTTCTTCACCAGCTCGTCGAAGGCACTGATCTGGATCGACAGCGTGTCGTGGGTGCTCTCGGTCTGGCTGACGACCTTGGCGACCAGCGAATTGACGGTCGCATCGAGCGACTCGCTCGCCTTCTCGCCTGACGTGACGATGTGGCCGGACATGCGCTGGCTCGCCTCGTCGATCTTGGTCACGAGATCGCCGCTGCGCAGCTCGAGCTCCAGCAGGAGGGACTCGCCGGACGCCTTGAGCTGGTCGTGAACCTGCTCTGTGCGCACCGAGATGCCGTCGACGATGGCCGCCGTGCGCTGCTCGAACTCGCTGGTGATGCGGTCGATGCGCTCGTTCAGCATCTCGTGGACTCGGTCCGACAGGTCGGCGAACTCGTCGTGGACGTGGCCGGTCTTGAAATTGAGGCTGGTGGTGAGCCGCTCCGAGGCGTCGAGCACGGCGCGGGTGGTCTCGGCGCTGGCCTCTTCGAGCCGGTCGAGCAGATCGCCGCCGCGCTCGCCGAGCGCGAGGATCATGTTGTCGCCGGCGTTGCCGAGCGCGGCCGTGATGTGGGCGCCGCGCTCTTCCAGCGCGCCGGTGATGCTCTTGGCGACCTCGTCGACGCGCGAGGCGATCGCGTCCGAGATCAGCGCGATGTCGTGGCGAAGGTCGATCTGCACGCCGGAGATGGCGCTGCGGACCTGCTCGGCCTGGCCGACGAGGTTGTCGCGCTGATGGGCGATGTCCTGGAGCAGGGCGCGGATGCGCACCTCGTTGTCGCTGTAGGCGCGCTCGAGCGCCGCGACCTCGTTGGCGACCAGCATCTCGAGTTCGCCTGCGCGCGCGATCGCGCGCTCGACGCCGTCGCCCATCGCCGCGACCTCGCGGCGGATGGCCTGGCCGACGGTCACGATGGAATCGCTGACGGCGCCTTCCGGCTCGGAGAAGCGGATCGCTACCTGCGCCATCGACTGCGCGATCATGCGCAGCTCCTGGCCGCGCCAGGCGAGACTGGCCAGGAAGTAGAACAGCAGAACCGGTGCGAAGAACACGGCGGCGAGACCGGCGAGCACCAGCACGCCGCCGCTCTGGCCGATCAAGGCCTGCAAAGCGGGCAGGAAACCGATGGTCAGCAGGACGCAGCCGACGATCCAGATGCCTGCAAAGGCGGTTGCCAGCGTGTAGACGCCGCGTGACGGGCGGCCCTTCTGGATCGCCTGCAGCAACTGGCCGATGGTCTCGCGGTCGTCATTGGCCGGGCGGCGCGCGGCGAGCGGCGGCGGCTCGATCTCGTCAAGGCTGCTGCGGTCGATGCCCGGACGCGAGTCGAACGAATCCAGACTGGACACGCCGTTCGGCATGACGGGCGGGGCCCCCTCGGCGTGGACCGAGCTCTGCGAGTCCGTGGGCGCGGACGAATCGCTGATGTTCAAAGCCTCCTGAATGGCGGACAGCGCAACTTCAGTCGGGTCTTTGACCTTTTTCGGAGTGTTCGCCATGTTGAGTCCGAGCCCTCGTCTTAATTTCGATCCGGCGAGCCGCGTACGAGTGCCCTCTCGCAACGCTCGAACCGGACGTCATCCCTCGCAGGCACCAGGGGTGGCAAATTCCGCCAGGTGACCCACTCCATCCGGGCATCATCCTATTGGCTGTGCCTGTTGAAAGAAATGGCCGTGGTTAAGAGATTCTTAATCATCGTTAACAGCACCCGCCGTTAACACTTTAGAAGTTCTGCGAATTCCCGTTTCTGCCGCGATTGGGGCAGAGCCGGGCCCAAATCGCGGCAAACCCGCGGCAATTGGGCCGGTAACAATGCATTAACCATTGTCGTGCTTGGCTTACCACAGGCGCGCGCGGCGCGCCCGCCGGACCGGATTGCCGCCATGATTCCCGACCTTTCACGGATCGAATGGATGCCCTCGCCCCCGCTGGTTCCCGACGACGGGCCGATCAGCCTGGACCTGCTGCGACGGATGACTCTCGGCGACAGCGCGCTCGAGCGCGAGGTGCTCGCCATGTTTTCGGACCAGGCTGTCCGCCTGCTGGAGCGGTTGCAGGTGATGCCCGAGGATGCGGCCACCGTCGCCCACACGCTGAAGGGCTCGGCCCGCGCCGTCGGCGCGCTCGACGTCGCCGACGCGGCGGAAGGGCTCGAAGCGGCGCTGCGGGCGGGCGACCCGGCCGATGCGCTGGCCTGGCTGGGCACGGCGATCGCGCAGGCCCGCGCGGCGATTTCGGAGATGCTCGGCGCGGCCTGAGCGGCCGGCGGCAGCACTAGCGCGGAGCGGAGCGGTCCGTTATAGGACAGCCCGACCTCATTCCCTGCGCAGCACGAGCACACATGGCCAAGATCACCTTTGTCGACCATACCGGCGAATCCAGAACCGTTGAGATCGAGAACGGCGCGACCGTGATGGAAGCAGCGATCCGCAACGCCATTCCCGGCATCGAGGCCGAATGTGGCGGCGCCTGCGCCTGCGCGACCTGCCATGTCTATGTCGACGAAGCCTGGCGCGAGAAGGTCGGCCCGCCGACCCCGATGGAAGAGGACATGCTCGATTTCGGCTACGATGTCCGGCCGAATTCCCGTCTCTCCTGCCAGATCAAGGTCTCCGACGAGCTCGACGGCCTCGTCGTCTCCACCCCCGAGCGTCAGGCCTGACCGTTCGCCTCGCGTCCTCATCGCCGCGCCCCCGGTGATCGCCGCCAGGCCTATGCCGGCAGCGCGATCGTCACGCCGCGGCGGACCCAGGGCTGTAGCGCAGCAATGAGCTTCGGCGTCAGCGGCGCCGGCTTGCGCGTCGCCTCGTCGATCAGAACCATGACCGCGGTGGCCGACGCCACGCAGCGCCCGTCCGAGAACACGACCTGCTCGCAGGTCACGGACGTGCGCCCCAGCCTCACGACCCCCAGTCCCAGCTCGATCATGCCCGGCCAGCGCAGCTCGGCCCGGAAATGCATGTCGAGCCGCACCATGATCCAGGCCAGCCCCTCTTGTCCGAGGCCATGGCGCGGGTCCTTCATCAAGGTCACCCGGCCGGTCTCGAAATAGGTCGCATAGACCGCGTTGTTGACGTGCTGGTTGGGATCGAGGTCGCCGAAGCGGACATTGTCCGTCAGCCGATAGGGAAAGTCCTCCAGGCGTGGCGCGTGGTCGCGGCGGGCCGTCTCTGTCACCGATTGATCTCCATCATTCATGTCCCCTTCAAACCCGGCTAAGCCCGCCGCTGCAAGCCGCGCGCGAGCGAGGGGCGGCTTTTGTGCCTTCCCTGCGACCACCCCGTTGGCTACAAATTCGGAACCGCCATCTGCCGCCATCCGTCGAGCGGCGCCTCCAACGAGAAGAGCGACATGAGCGAAGCGATCAAGACCGATGTGCTGATCATTGGCGCGGGCCCTTGCGGACTGTTTGCCGTTTTTGAACTGGGGCTGCTCGACATCAAGGCGCATCTGATCGACATCCTCGATAAGGTCGGCGGCCAATGCGCCGAGCTGTATCCGGAGAAGCCGATCTACGACATTCCCGGCGTGCCGATGGTGACGGGGCAGGGCCTCACTGAGCAGCTGATGGAGCAGATCAAGCCGTTCAGCCCGACCTTCCATCTCGGCGAGATGGTCGAGAAGGTCGAGAAGATCGGCGATCCCGGTTTTCGCGTCACCACCGACGCCGGCAAGGTGTTCGAGTGCAAGGTCGTGGTGATCGCGGCCGGCGGCGGCTCGTTCCAGCCCAAGCGTCCGCCGGTGCCGGGCATCGAGGCATACGAAGGCACCTCGGTGTTTTATGCCGTGCGCAAGATGGAGCAGTTCCGCGACAAGAATGTCGTCATCGTCGGCGGCGGCGATTCCGCGCTCGACTGGACCCTCAATCTGCATCCCCTCGCCAAGCGCATCACGCTGGTGCATCGGCGCGACGATTTCCGCGCGGCGCCGCACAGCGTCGAGCAGATGCGCGCGCTCGTGGCGAGCGGCAAGATGGATCTGCGCATCGGTCAGGTGACGGCGCTCGAAGGTGCGAACGGTCAGCTTTCCGCGGCCACCATCAAGAGCAACGACAATGCGGTCGAGACCGTGCCGTGCGAGATGATGCTGCCGTTCTTCGGCCTGACGATGAAGCTCGGCCCCGTCGCCGAGTGGGGCCTCGCGCTCGAGCACAATCTCATTCCGGTCGAGACCTCGGCGTTCGAGACCTCGGTGCCCGGCATCTTCGCGATCGGCGACATCAATACCTATCCCGGCAAGATCAAGCTGATCCTGTGCGGCTTCCACGAGGGTGCGCTGATGGCGCAGAAGGCGCACCGCTACGTGTATCCGGAGAAGCGGCTGGTGTTCCAGTACACGACGTCGTCGTCGAGCCTGCAGAAGAAGCTCGGCGTCAACTAATTCCTTCGCGGAGTGGAACCCAACGCCGTCCAACCAACTCAAATGTGAAGAAATGTTTCCTGCGCGTGCCGGTTTCACCGGCGCGCCAGACCTGTTATGGGCTGGAACGATGCACGAAACGGCCGTACTGTGCGGCCATTCATTTTGTGACTTGGTCAAGGTGAGATGATGATGCGCAATGCGTTTCCCCGACTTCGGCTGGCGCCTGGTGTGACGAAGCTCGCGATCGGCGCGCTCGTCGTTGCCGGTGCTCTGCTGACGCGGCCTGCGCTCGCGGCTGAGCCGACCGCGGCCGGTCTGTGGCAGAAGGTCGAGGATGGCAGGCCCGTCGGCTGGTTTCTCTTCATCGACCACGACGGCGTGTTCGAGGGCGTGATCGCCAAGACGTTTCCGCGCCCCGGCGACAATCCGAACGAGGTCTGTTCGAAGTGCAGCGATGACCGCAAGAATGCGCCGGTGCTCGGCATCTCCTTCGTGCGCGACATGAAGCGCGAGGGCCTGAAATATGAAGGCGGCAACGTGCTCAATCCGCGCGACGGCAACATCTGGAAGGCCAATATGCGGGTCAGTCCGGACGGGCAGACGCTGATCCTGCACGGCTATCTCGGCATCTCGCTGTTTGGCAAGGACGAGACCTGGACCCGTCTTCCAGATACCAACATGGCCCAGATCGACCCCGCGATCCTCGCCAAATATCTGCCGGCCCAGGCGACCACGGCAACCGGCCCCGCGACCAAGCAGACGCCGCCGCCGATGATGAAGAAGCCGGCGCCGACGAAGTAGTTCGCCGCCGAACTGCAGCTTGGTGGTCGTTGTTAAGCGACACACCAGCGTGATCTCGCGGCGCATGGCGTCCGAGTTTTCAAGCTGAACGCGACCCTCTCGAGCGAGAGGGCGCAGGGAATGCCGGGTGAGGGCCTCACCCATGGCCCGCCTGCTAAAAAAATGCAGGCGGCAGGAACCACAGGTAAAGCCGATCAACCGGCATTCCCTGCGCGATGTTTGACGGCTTATACGTCCTCTCCCCGGGGACCGGCTGTCTTGCCCCCGTCACGAGCGGATCATCACCACCGCTCGCTTGGCATCAGCATCGGGATGCCAGGACCCTACGACTTCACCGTGCGCCGCCGCTCGTTCGTCGGCATGATCGGATCACGCTGCGACCGGTGGCGCCCACCGCGTCCCGCACTCCACGTTCGTGACGACCGCGAACCGCCCCTCTCATGAGCACGGGATGCGCTCATCAGAGCATGATTTCTGGAAAAAAGAAATAGGAAATTTTGTCACGAGGCGGCCGGACGCAGTCATCGACCTGGAATGGCGGGCGAATTTCGTCCTTTTGCGGCAGGCCGTTTCGGCGCAATCGACGGACTCCGCTCGCGACCGGGACGCAACGTCGGGCCGACGGGCGACTCGGTGCATCGGCGGTGAGCCGATCGTTGGCCGCGCGCTACTGCCGCACGACTCCCGCCGGCGGCAGCGGCTGGCTCGTGACGTTGGGCTCGGCCGCATCGAGGTTGAGCACCTCTGCTGCGGCTGGAAACGCGGCATCGGCCATGGCGGCGTGGCCCTCGGCGGTCGGATGCACGGCGCCGCCGTAGACGGCCGAGAGCACGCCCCAGCTCGCATCGTGGATGTCGGAAGGCTGCATCGCCGCGGGCAGCCCTTGCGGATAGGTCATCGCCGAGAAGTAGCTGTCATTGGCGTCGCGGATCCAGCGCGCGCGCGGCAAATAGGGGCGATATTCGCTGGCGCCGCGGCCGCACAGCAGCGGCTCGTTGGCGGCGCTGACGATGTTCGGATCGAAGCTGGCGCCGTCGGTCGAAAAGCATTCGCGGTCGAACGGCGGATCCTGCGTCGAGCGGGCGCAGAAGCCGTGATCGGCAAACGCGGCCTGATGAGCATCGACGAAGGTCATGCGGTCGGCCTGCGGATCGCGGCACAGAACTCCCGCGGTGCATTGCGCCAGCCCGCGCAGCGACGGCAGGAACTCGTTCTCGACGAAGCCCGCGACCTTGGCGAGCCGCTGCGGATTGGCATTGAACGACGGATGGACCTCGAAGCCGGCCGGGCCGCCCGGGCAGGGCGTGCCGGCACGGCTCAGCGCCGGATTGCCGTAGGAGGTGTAGATGACGTGCGAGAGGTCGCCGACCAGCGGCTTCAGCGCCTCGCGCAGCTTGGCAAAGCCCTGCGGCAGGTCGCTCGCCAGCTCGCTGCGCGATTCCTCCACCGAGCCGATCACGCCGGAGCGCTTGAACAGGGTGCGCTCGGTCGGCGTGTCGACGATGACGTCGGCGACGAGGCCGGAGAAGTTGATGTCGTTGGCGCCGATCGACAGCAGAATCAGGTCGAGCTTGCGGTCCGGCTGGCGGCGCTTGGCCGCGGTCAGCGCCTCGCGGAGTTCGCCGAGCTGGCCGTTGACGCCGCCGGCGCAGGTCGCGACCGAGCGGCCGGGCGTGCATTCGCGCGCGCGCTGGCTGCCGAACAGGCCGTCGGCGATGGTGGCGCCGGTGCAGGCGAGCGGCAGGTAGGTGACCGCGACGTGCGGATAGCGCACCGCGAGCGCCAGCGCCGTGCGGGTCTGGTAGCTGTAGAGCGAGCGATGGCAGGCAGCGTTGAGCCAGACCGCGCTGTGCTTCTGCCAGTTCTGCAGCGTGTCCGGCGCCTCGCAGGCGCGGCCGCCTTTGAAGCCGGCCCGGCTCGGCCGATAATATTGCGCGGTCGGGCCGCCGAGATAGGAGCGGAAGCAGAAGCCGTCGTCGGCGAGCGCGATCGGGCGGTCGGGATTGCCCTCGCCGGAGGCGATGCTGTCGCCGAGGCCGGCGATCAGGACGTCGCGGACCTGGATTCCGGTCGAGACCTGCCGCGTCCCTTCCGGGCTGGCGACATCGACGGATGCCACGGTCTGGCGGCCGTAGCGGACGCGCAAATTGACCGGCTCGGCGCAGTCGAAGGTCGAGGTCTGCGGCCCGTCGCCGTCGTCGAACGACCAGGCACAGGTGGCGCCGACCGGCACCGGGCCGGTCAGGCGCACGGTGACCGGATGGTCGATGGGTGTGAGATAGCTTTCCTTGACGTTGTCGCGTGTGCACGGCTCGTTGACGCGGCCGGCGAGGTCGATGCAGAGCCGGTTGACGACGTTGCGGGCCCAGCCGCGGCCGTCGCTCTGCACCCCCAACGCCTGCTCGGCGGCGAGGATGGAGCGGTCGCGCGTGCTCTCGGTATGCAGCAGGAAGTCGCGCTCCTCGCGGAAGAGACGGAAGCGGTTGCGCACCTCCCAGCTGATCTGCAGCGGCGCTGCGCCGAACTGCGCGGCCGCCTCGGTGGCGGCGAGAGGGGCGAGCAGGCTGGCCAGGACGCAGGCGGCGAGCAGCGGACGAGGGGGAATTCGGGTCATGCGCAAGGATTCACGTCAGCGATGGGGCGGAAATAAGAGGACCGCACGCGAGTTCAACCGGTCGAGGATCGAACCGTCGCATCGTCCGCGAGAGAATTGCTGCTCAGCGCTGGGAGTGGCGCTTGATGCGCTGGGGAACCGCGGCAGGGGCCGTGGCGGCGGCGCGCTTGGCCGCGACCTCGTCCTCGCAGGCGGCGTTCAGCCGGCGCCGCTCCTGCCACGGCTTGACGACGTTCATCCAGAGCTCCCTGATGCCCATGATCGAGATCGCGATGGCGAAGGGGATCACGAAATAGAGCACGCGGAAGACGAGCAGGGTGGCCAAGAGCTGCTCGCGGCCGAACTGCGGCAGTGCCACCAGCATGGCGGCATCGAACACGCCGATGCTGCCAGGCGCATGGCTGGCAAAGCCGAGCAGGGTGGCGAGGATGAACACCACCGACAGCGACAGGAAGTCGATCGGAGGATCGGCGGGGACGAGCAGGTACATCGCCAGCGCGCAGAAGCCGAGGTCGACGACGCCGATCAGGATCTGCACCAGCGTGAGCTGCGCGGAAGGCAGCACCACCTTCCAGCCGTTCTGGCCGAGCTGCCGGCGGTTCTTGCCGGCGGTCAGCCAGCCGAGATAGGCGAAGATCGCGCCGAGGATGCCGATCGCGATCAGCTGGTTCATCGCCGGGGGCAACTGGTCCATCGCGGTGGCCGCGGCCGGATGCAGGGTCATGCCGATGCCGAGCACGAACAGGTTGCCGAGCCAGAAGGTCAGGCCCGACAGGAAGCAGATCTTGGCGACGTCGATCGCGGACAGGCCGTAGTCCGAATAGATCCGGAACCGGATCGCGCCCCCGGTGAAGACGGTGGCGCCGATGTTGTGGCCGATCGAATAGCTGGTGAAGGCGCTCATCGCTGCGATGCGATAGGGGACGTGTTTCTTGCCAATCGTTCGCAGTGCAAAATAGTCATAGAAGGTCAGCGTGCAGAACGCGCCGATCACACACAAGGCCGCGAGCGCGATGTGACCGAGCGGGATTTCGGTGAGCGCCGTCAGGATGACGCCGGCATCGACGCCCTTGAGCGTGCGCACGAGCGTCGTGATCGCGAAGGCGATGATCGCAAGGCTCGCTGCAATCCCCAGCCGCTTCCAGCCGATCCATTTCTTGAAGCCACGCGAGAGCGTGGTCAGCAGGCGCTGCATTCATCCTCCCGGCGGGGCGGTACTAGTTCTTGGAAAAGAGGCGAAACCATTGGTCGATGGAGGCGGGCAATTCGTGACAGCCTGTTCCTTATGCTAAAATGCGCGCCTTGTGCAGTCCTTGACACAGCTCAGCTCCGACCCATGCGGCGCGGGTCTGTCACACTTCAGTCACATGGCTGGCGGCCGCCTCAGTTCGGTCCAATTGGTTACGCGCGCGGTTCACGAGCAAACCTGGCCCTCTGCGACCGGTTCCGGCCGGCAGGGCCGGTTGCGCCGGAACAACCGCCGTGGCCGTCGGTTAGCGCCCCGCGGGCACAGCGAACATGGCGACGATCGGTCGGGGAGGGACCTGCCATGTTCCCGAACCAAGAGGACATGAGGCAAATGGGACTGTTCACCAAGGACATCAAGACGATGAACGATCTGTTCGTTCATCAGCTGCAGGACATCTATTACGCCGAGAACCAGCTCGTCAAAGCGCTGCCAAAGATGGCGGACAAGGCGACGGATCGGAAGCTCAAGCAGGGCTTTCTGACCCATCTCGATGAGACGAAGACGCATGTGACGCGTCTCGAGCAGGTGTTCAAGATGCACGGCATCGCGGCCAAGGCGGTCGACTGTCCGGCGATCGACGGCATCATCGAGGAGGCCGAGGAGGTCGCGGGCGAGGTCGCCGACAAGGCCGTGCTGGACGCAGCGCTGATCAACGCCGCCCAGGCGGCCGAGCACTACGAGATCACGCGCTACGGCAGCCTGATCGCCTGGGCCAAGCAGCTCGGCCGCAGCGACTGCGCCGCCGTGCTGCAGAAGACGCTCGACGAGGAGAAGGCGACCGACATGAAGCTGACCAAGCTCGCCGAGAGCGGCGTCAACCTGCGCGCCGCGAGCTGATCGCGTCACCAGTCGATGAGACAAAACGCCGCGCGGACATCCCGCGCGGCGTCGTCGCATCCGGATGCCGCGCGTCAGCTCTTACGCAACGCGAAATTGGCGCCGCAGAACGCCATCAGGGCGCCGAGGCAGAGCGCGGCGAGGCCGGCCAGCACACCTGAGGCCGACGGCACCGGGCTCGGGCCGGAGATCGCCTGGCCGATGCCGGCCAGCATCAGTACGCCGACCACGACCAGGAAGTTGCGCATCCGCTGCGGGATCTCGCCCGACACCGCGCTGTGCATGATGTTGGCGATGAAATAGCCCGAGGAGAAGCCGACGGTGGCGATCAGCCACCAGGCGATTGCCGATCCCGCCGGCATGAAGGCGCCGCTCTCGGTCTGCCACAGGCCGCCGAGATCGAGCCCGTAGCGGGCGCCGAGCATGTGCACGGCCAGCGCCAGCAGCACGCCGGCGGCCATCGCTCCGGCCAGGATCAGGTGGCGCGGAAAATAGATCGTTTCGCTCATGCTCCGTTTGTAGGATAAGGCGCGCGCCACACGCAACAGGACCGATCCATTTCCGAGCGCACCACCACGGCCGGCGATGATGCGATCCGCTACGCCTACAAGGCGTCGCTGGTCGGGGCCGCGCACCAGTTCGAGCTGACCGGGCAGGGGCTGTCGTGGCGGTTCGCCGGCCGGACCGGCCTGTGGCCGTACGCCGACATCGCCGCGATCCGGCTGTCCTACCGGCCGGTGTCGATGCAGGCGAAGCGTTTTCGTGTCGACATCACCCATCGCGATGGCCGCAGGCTGAGCATCATCTCGACTTCCTGGCAGACGGCGGCGCTGATGGCGCCGCAGAGCGAGGCCTATCGTGCTTTCATCCTCGGCCTGCATGCGCGGCTCGCCTCCAGCGGCAGCAACGCGCGGCTCACGGCCGGCCTCGGCCGCTTCACCTACGGCGCGGCGCTCGCCGCGATTGCGCTGCTCACCGTGGCGATGACCGGGCTTCTGGTGCGTGCGCTCGTCATCGCCGAATGGTCGGGCGCGTTGTTCCTGATCGGCTTCGCCGCGCTGTTCGCCTGGTATGTCGGCGGCTTCATCACCCGCAACAGGCCGCGCAGCTACACGTTCGCCGAGATCCCCGACGCGCTGCTGCCGTGATCACGCGGCGTCATCGCCGGTCATCGAATGTGAGCGCGCGACAGCGCCGCGTCATGCCAGGATGAGCCGACGTTGGGAGAAGAACGATGCAGGATCGCGCGCTGCGCAGACCGGATGACGCCGAGATCGCCGCGGTCAACGCGCGGCATTTCGCCGATACGCCGCTGCGGCCGGCCGATCTCCTGTTCGTGTTCGGGACCCGCGTCGACGAGGAGCTGCGTGCCGAGACGGCGGTGAAGCTGTGGCAGCAGGGCTACTTCCGCCACGCCATCGTCAGCGGCGGGATCACGCCGGGCGCTGATCTTTCGGAGTGTACGCTGATCAAGGCCGCCATGGTGAGGCGCGGCATTCCGGCCGAGCGCATCCTCGAAGAGCACCACGCCACGAATACCGGCGAGAACGTCGCGCTCGCGCTGCCGGTGATCGACGCCGCACTCGGCCTCGCCAATGTCGGCAGCGTGATCTGCCTCGGCAACAGCTGGACCGCGCGGCGCTACGCGATGACCCTGCAGCGGCACTGGCCCGAAGTCGAGAAGATGCTGCTGACGGTCGATAGCTTCGGCGTACCGCGGCAGTTGTGGCACACCGATCCGGAGTTCCGCCGCCGCGTGCTGAGCGAATGGGACAAGATCGAACCTTATAAGGCGAAGGGCTTCATCGCGGAGTGGCCGTGATCGACTCGGCGCGTGCTCGCACTTCGATGACAACAGCGTCCATCGGGTCTCATGGCAGACTTTGGTGGTCATTCCAGATGGGGCATCTGGCCCCTGCGACGGAGTTTCCATGAACCAAGGTGCAAGCCGTATTGTCGCCCACTACGAGCACCATGCGCTGTCGTGGGACGCCGACCGTCGCGCGGCTGCCTGGACTGACAAGCCTCCCATCGAACGCTTCCTTGCGTGTCTCCGACCGGGCGCGGCCGTGCTCGATCTGGGCTGCGGGGGCGGTGCGCCCGTCGCAGCGCACATTTCCGGACAGGGGTTTTCCGTCACCGGCGTGGACAGCTCGCCGACGATGATCGCACTTTGCCGAACGAGGATGCCGGATCAGGAATGGATCGTCGCCGACATGCGGTCGTGGACCTCAGGGCGGCGATTTGACGGGGTGCTGGCGTGGGACAGCTTCTTCCATCTCGGACACGACGACCAGCGACGAATGTTTCCAGTCTTCGCGGCCTGCACGGCTTCGGGCGGCATTCTGATGTTCAACGCAGGCCCCGCACATGGTGAAGCCATCGGGTGCTATCGCGGCGATCCGCTTTATCATGCGTCTCTCGATCCATCCGAGTACGCGGCGCTGCTTCGCGACAATGGTTTCGAATTGATCGCACATTCGGTTGGCGAGCCAGCGAACGGCGAGCGTAGCTTCTGGCTTGCTCGCGCGGCTGAGGCTGGTCCGACCGTCTGACTCACGGCTCGGTCAAAGCGGTCCGACATGCGAAGATGCGGTGATCTGCCGCCTCACGGCCTCACCACCAGCACCGAGCACTTGGCGTAGCGCACCACGTGCCCCGCGTTGCTGCCGAGGAAGTAGGTGCGCATCGCCGGGCGGTGCGAGGTCATCACGATCAGGTCGGCGTTGACCTTGGCCGCCTCCTCGAGGATCTCGTGATAGATGCCGCCCTGGCGTACCGTGTAGCTGATGCGCTCGGCCGGGATGCCGGATTCGCGCGCCACGATCGACAGCGCTTCCTCGGCGGTCTCGCGCTGCTGCGCATCGAAATCGGCCGGGACGTATTCGGCGAGCATCACTGGCGTCATCGGCATCACGTTGAGCAGATGCACCGTGCCGCTCCAGGTCTGCGCCAGCGTGGCCGCGGTGGCGATGGCCGGCTTGGCGAGGTCGGTGTCGGCCAGATCGATCGGCACCAGAATCGAGTTGAACATCGAAGGTCCTCCTCTCTCTCCGCCGGCATTACGCGCCGGCCCCGACCTGCCTGTCAATCGACCGAGCCATGCTTGAGCAGTTTCGGCGTGATGAACCTCAGCAGGTTGCCGCGGGCGAAGCTCACATCGCCCCAATCGTCGGTGTCGAAATCGAGCACCGCGAGTCCCGCGGTCGGCATGTTGCGCATCAGCTCGTGGCGGGCCTCGGAATCGCCCTCGCCGGTCAGCGCCAGCGCCAGCTCGTGCATGCCGGGATTGTGCCCGACGAGCAGGAGCTGCTTCGGATCATGCGCTGCCGCAAGGCGGATGTGATACAGGATCTGCATCGGCTCGGCGCCGTAGAGCTCGGGAACGGACTCGACCTGCGGGGCCGGGACACGGTCCTTCATCGCCGCAAGCGCGAGATCCCAGGTCTGCTGCGCCCGAACCGCGGTCGAGACCAGCACCAGCTCCGGCACCGGCGGGTGGCTGGCGATGAAATCACCGATCATGGCGGCATCCTGGTGCCCGCGCTCGTCGAGACGGCGGTCCTGGTCGCGGCCGGTTGGCGCGTCAGTCTCGGTCTTGGCGTGGCGCAGCAGCATCAATCGGCGCATGGAATTCCGTCTCGAATCGTTCAGGCTGGGTCAGCCTCTACCACGTCTCTTTATCGCCATTAAAAGCGTCATGACGTCCGGCGCAGGGTTCGCTAAGAAAACGCCATGAGCGAGACTTCCACAAGCATGAACGATGACGCCGATGCCGCAGGTGCACACGGCCGCACCAGGTTGAATTTCGACCTCGATGTCGACGTCTGCGTCGTCGGGGCGGGATTGGCCGGCTTGACGGTGGCGTTGTGCGCGGCCCGGCAGGGGGCGAGCGTCGCGGTGCTGGAAGGCCGCCAAGTCGGATGGAACGCATCCGGTCACATGATCGGTACGGTCATGCCCGGGTTCGACCTGCCGCTGCCGGACCTGATCGAGCGCGTCGGGCTCGCGCATGCGCGGGCGCTGTGGGCGTTGTCCTGGTCCGGCGCCGAGTTCATCCGCGCCCAGGCCACCGAGGCTGCGATGCCGGGCATCGGGCTCAGCGAAGGCGCGCTCGAAGTCTCCAATGTCGATGCCGGCGACGCCTTGATCCGCCGCCTGCAGATGCTGCACGAGGATTTCGACACCGAGGTTGAGGGCTGGCAGGTCGAGCGCGTCAGGACCAAGCTCAAGACCGACCGCTACTTCCATGGCGTCCATTACCCCCGGGCGTTCCAGCTCGATGGCCGGAAGTATGTTCATGCCCTGGCGCGGCTTGCGCACAGGGCCGGGGCGCGGATCTTCGAGGATACGCCGGTGGTCAGCATCGACGCGTCAGGCGTGCGCAAGCGCATCGTGACGCCGTCGGCGCGGATGCGGGCCTCGCATATCGTGCTGGCCGGCAACATCCATCTCGGCGCGCCGCTGCAGAAGCTGTCCGATACGCTGTTGCCAGTGTGGCGCTATGGTGGCGTCACCGCGCCGCTCGGCGAGCGGCTCGCCGAGGCGGTCGCCTTCCAGGGATCGGTCAGCGATACCGACGGCATCGATCATTTTCGCATCGTCGACGGTGACCGCCTGATGTGGGCGAGTCCGGAAACGACCTGGGACGCCCGGCCCAGCGGATTTGCCGCGGCGTTGCAGCGCCGGATCCGGACGGTGTTCCCGCAGCTCGGCCGCGTCGAGATCGCCGAGACCTTCGGCGGCGTGACCGGCCAGACCGTGCATGGCATGCCGCAGATCGGCCAGCTTCGCAAAGGGCTGTGGGTCGCGAGCGGCTTCGGCCGGCAGGGGCTCAACACCTCGGCGATGGCCGGGCAGCTGATCGCGCAGGCGATCCTCGCCGGCGACGACCGCTGGAAGCTGTTCTCGCCGTTCGAGCTGGTCTGGGCCGGCGGCGTCAGCGGCCGGGTCGCCGGCCACGTGGTCAATCTCTGGATCCGCGGCCGCGCCGCCGCGGCCGGGACGCTGGCGCGGCACCGCGAGCGCGTGCGCGCGCAGGAGCGTGTGCGCGAGATCAGGGCGGCCGAAGCGCGGCGCCGGGCAGCTGAGCGTCCCGGCTCGCGGCTGCCGTTGCGGCCGCAGCCATCCGATCTGAACCGCCGTCCCGACGCCGGGGAGGGCTGACCCCTCGCAAGAAAGTGAGCCGTCGCGCCGGCGCCTGACGTAACTTCGCGGGATCCCATCCGTAGATCCGGTAACCCATCGCCGCACGGAGACGTCCATGATCGACCGCCGTCTGATGTTCACCACCGCCGCCGGCCTGTTCGGCTTCGCTGCCTTGCGCTGGCTCGGCGGTTCCGCGCCGGCCCGCGCCGCCGAGAAGTTCGAGATCGAGAAGACCGAGGCCGAGTGGCGCGCGCAATTGACGCCGCAGCAATACGAGATCCTGCGCGAGGAGGGCACCGAGCGGCCCTGGACCAGCCCGCTGCTGAAGGAGCATCGCAAGGGCACCTTCGCCTGCGCCGGCTGCGACCTGCCGCTGTTCTCCTCCGAGACCAAGTTCGACAGCGGCACCGGCTGGCCGAGCTTCTTCAAGCCGCTCGACAATGCCGTGGCGACGCGCCAGGACAAGACCTACGGCATGGTCCGCACCGAGGTGCATTGCCGCCGCTGCGGCGGCCATCTCGGCCACGTGTTCGACGACGGCCCCAAGCCGACCGGCCTGCGCTACTGCATGGACGGGCTGTCGCTCACGTTCCATCCGGCAAATCCGTCATCGACCTGACAGGAATTTGCGCCCGGATTGTCCGGCCCGTCCGTTCAAGGCTCAGATGGGGGTCTTCAGGACGCGTCGGCAGCCGCGACGAGCGGTCGAGCCGGAGCGCGATTTGGCGCGTCCGGCCCGGCAAGAACTGCCGGCTCGGCAATTGTTCACCAGTTTTGACGCCGCTCTTTTTACGTTGTTGTTTTCCAACCCGCTGATTTCACAGCATTTTCACATCTGGCACAGCGATTGCGACAGCTCTCCACGAAACGCGGTGCGGGCCGACCCGCCACCGGCATCACAGTGGAGAGATTGGTATGGGTATCTTCGACGCGATGAACACCTCGGTGAGCGGTCTGTCCGCTCAATCATTCGCGCTGCAGAACATTTCCGGTAACATCGCGAACGCGTCGACCGTGGGCTACAAGGGCATCGGCACCAGCTTCGAAGACCTCATCCCCAACGCCACCAACCCGACCCGACAAAACGCCGGCGGCGTCACCGCCTTCGCCAAGGCCACCATCACCACCCAGGGCACCGTCTCGACGTCCTCCGTCGCCACCAACATGGCGATCAACGGCGACGGCTTCTTCAACGTGCAGAAGGCCTCCTCGGTCGTCGACAACGTGCCGGTCTTCACCGGCGTCACCAACTACACCCGCCGCGGCGACTTCCAGCTCAACGCCAACGGCAACCTGATCAACGGCGCCGGCTATTACCTGATGGGCGTCGCGGTCGATCCGAAGACCGGCAACGCCACCGGCAACGTGCCGACCGTGCTGCAGTTCGCCAACAACTTCGTGCCGGCGCAGGCGACCACCGCGATCCAGTACGCCGCCAACTTGCCGACGCAGCCGAAGACCGCCGCGAGCGGCAACGCTGCGACCGGCACGCTGGTCGCGGCCGGCGGCCTCAACTCGGCCGATCTCTCCAACGTGCCGCTGCCAGTCGGCACCAACTTCTATGCCGACTCCACCGTGACCGGCGCCACCGCCATGAACAAGGTCCCGGCGCAGATCACGACCTCGACATTGTTGAGCGGAGCCAGCGGCGACTCGATCTCGAGCAACTTCACCGCCGGCGACACCATCACCCTGACCGGCAGCGCCGGCGACGTCGTCACCTTCACCTTCGTCGCCTCCGGCGCCTCGGGTACCCAGATCAATGTCGGCGACTCGGTCGGCACGCTGCTGGCGAAGATCGCGGCCGTCACCGGCGTGCAGCCGACCATCACCGCCGGCAAGATCACGCTGCATTCTGGCAGCGGCGAGGACTGGAACTTGAGCAGTGCCTCCCCGGGTTTCACCGCGCTCGGCCTCACGTCACCTGTGGCGCTGACGCGCACGGCGAGTCCCGGCACCGGCATCGTGATCGGCAACGATCTCACCAACTTCAACAACGAGACGATCTCGGGCGGCGCGGTCACGGCCTACAACTCGTCGGGCACGCCGGTGAACGTGCAGCTGCGCTGGGGCAAGGTCGACAGCTCGACGCTCGGCACGGGCCACAAGGACACCTGGAACCTGTTCTACCAGACCGACTCGAACGCGACCGGCTCGACGGTGGCGTGGCAGAACGTCGGCACCAATTTCGTGTTCGCCTCCGACGGCTCGCTGGTGTCGCCGACGACCTCCAACATCTCCATTCCCAACGTCGTGGTCGACGGCACCACGCTCGGCACCGTCAGCCTCAACATCTCCTCGGGCGCGCTGACGCAATATGCGAGCACGATCGGCTCGGCGACCATCAACCAGATCAATCAGAACGGCTTCGCCGCCGGCCAGCTGCAGTCGGTCGCCGTCAACAACAGCGGCGTCGTCACAGGCACCTTCTCCAACGGCCAGACCATCAACCTGGCGCAGGTCACGCTGTCGCACTTCAACGGCACCAACTACCTGAAGGCGCTCGACGGCGGCGCCTATGAGGCGACCGACCAGTCCGGCCAGGCCATCATCGGCGCGACCGGCAAGATCTCGGGCGGCTCGCTGGAAGGCTCCAACACCGACATCGCCGACGAGTTCACCAAGCTGATCGTGACCCAGCAGGCCTATTCGGCCAACACCAAGGTGATCACGACGGCCAATTCGATGGTGCAGGATCTTCTGAACGTGCTGCGCTGATCGCGCTGAGACGTGGCAGTTGAATTGACACAAGGCTACCGAACATGGGTTTGAGTTCTGCCCTCGCCACCGCGATGTCCGGCCTGCGTTCGACGCAGGCCGCGCTCTCGATCATCTCCTCGAACGTCGCCAACGCGAACACGCCCGGCTATGTCGCGCAGAACCCGAACCAGATCGAGGTCGCCAGCGGCGGCTTCGGCTCGACGGTGACGACGACGGGCGTCAACCGTCAGCTCGATTTGTTCGTCCAGAACCAGCTCCGCACCGAGACCTCGGGTGGGACTTATGCCAATCAGATGGCCAACATCCTGGGCCAGCTGCAGACAGTGTACGGTACGCCCGGCGGCAGCGGCACGCTCGAGACGGCGCTGAACAATTTCACCACGGCGCTGCAGTCGCTGTCGAACAATCCGAGCAACCAGTCGGCGCAGTCGGTGGCGCTGTCGGCGGCGCAGGGCGTGGCGCTGCAGCTCAACGCGACCACCAAGGGCATCCAGACCCTGCGCACCAATGTGGAGCAGGACATCGGCAATTCGGTCACGCAGGCGAATGCCGCGATCAAGCAGATCGCGACGTTGAACATGCAGCTGCAGGGGCTCAGCCCATCCGACCCGCTGTCGGCGACGTTGCAGGACCAGCGTGACAACGCCATCGACACGCTGTCCAAATACGTCGACATCCGTGTCGTCTCGGATGCGACCAACGGCACCAGCGTGTTCACCAATTCCGGCATCCAGCTGGTCGGCGCAGGCCTCAGCTCGGAGTTCACCTTCTCGTCGCCGGGGACGCTCGACGCCACCTCGCTCTACAGCAGCGATCCGACCAAGACCGGCGTCGGGCAGCTCAACATCAAGCTGTCGAACGGCGTATCGCTCGACGTCGTGTCGAACAATCTCCTGAACTCGGGGCAGATCGCGGCCGATCTCAAGCTGCGCGACCAGACCCTGGTGCAGGCGCAGACCCAGGTCGACCAGCTCGCGGCAACGATGGCCTCGGCGCTGTCCGACAAGACCACGGCGGGCACCGCGGTGACCGGTCCGCCGGCCGGCTTCGACGTCTCGACCAGCGGGCTGCTGGCGGGCAACACCATCAACCTGACCTATACGGATTCGAGCAACGTCCAGCGCCAGGTCAAGATCGTCAACGTCAACGATCCCGCGGCGCTGCCGCTGCGGAATGCCACCGGTGCCAACCCGTCCTATGTCGGCGTCGACTTCTCGCTCGGCATGGCCTCGGTGGTGTCGCAGCTCAACAGCGCGCTCGGTGGCGCGCATCTGCAGTTTGCCAATCCATCCGGCACCACGCTGCGCATCACCGATGACGGCACAAGCCAGGCGACGGTCAAGGCGGCCTCGGCCACCACCACGGTGCAGACGCTCGCCAGCGGCAACGCGCAACTGCCGGTCTTCACCGACGGCGGCGCGCTCTACACCGGTGCGATCACCTCGACCGGCTCGCAGATGACGGGTCTCGCCGGGCGGCTCAACGTCAATCCGGCGCTGCTGAACGATCCGACCAAGCTGTCGACCTATTCGACCTCGCCGCAGACCGCAGCCGGCGACTCGACGCGGCCGGACTTCCTGTTCGCGCAGCTCACCTCGGCGACCTTCAGCTACTCGCCGACCACCGGCCTCGGCTCGGCGGCGCAGCCGTTCCAGGGCACGGTGTCCGGCTATCTGCAGCAGTTCGTCAGCCAGCAGGGCAGTGCCTCGACGCTGGCGACCCAGCTCAGCCAGGGCCAGAGCGTCGTGGTCAGCACGCTGAAGGAGAAGTTCCAGAGCACGGCGGGGGTCAACATGGACAGCGAGATGTCCAACCTGATCCAGGTCCAGAACACCTATGCGGCCAACGCCCATATCATGTCGGTCGTGCAAAGCATGATGCAGAGCCTGCTCCAGGCATTTTAGTGAGGCGCGTGTAAGATGTCGATCAGCAGTGTCAATTACGGAAATTCCCTGCTCGGCCTGTCCGTGCGGAACATCTCGAACCAGCTCGCGGACCTTTCCACGCAGCTCTCGAGCGGCGTCAAGGCGAACAACTACGCCGGCATGGGGCCCGACGAGGGGTTCGCGATCGCGGCGCGGGCGCAGCTCTCGAACATCTCGGCCTTCACGCTGACGATGACCCACGTCAATACCGTGATCGGCGCGGTCAATACCTCGCTGCAGTCGCTGTCCAAGATTCATGACCAGGTCCAGAGTGGCGCCTCGGCGACGCCGCAGAACCTGACCAGCACCGGCCAGACCACGGGCCAGTTGACGGCGCTGTCCAACCTGTCGGCCATCACCGGCATCCTCAACACCCAGGTCGGCGATCGCTACATCTTCTCCGGCAGCGCCACCGACCGGCCGGCGATCGCGTCCGCCGACGACATCCTGAACGGCACCACGACGCAGGCTGGCCTGAAGCAGGTCATCGCCGAGCGGCAGCAGGCGGATCTCGGGCTCAACGGTCTCGGGCGTCTCAACCTTTCGGCGTCGGCCACCGTGCCGATCACGCTGGCGGAGGACGTCGCCGGCTCGCCGTTCGGCTTCAAGCTGAGCGGCGTCACCTCGTCGCTGACCAATGCCACGGTGACCGGTCCGTCCGGCTCGCCCGCGGGCATCTCGGTCGATCTCACCGCCGGCAATCCGAATGCGGGCGACCAGATCAGCTTCACCTTCAAGCTGCCCGACGGCACCTCGGAATCGATCAAGCTGACGGCGTCCACCACGACGCCGGCGCCGACCAATACGTTCGCCATCGGTGCGACGCCGGCGGCCACCTCCGCCAATCTCAACGCGGCGCTCAACACGGCGCTGTCGACGCTGGCCAACACCTCGCTGACCGCTGCCTCAGCGGTCGTCGCCGGTGACAACTTCTTCAACACGGCGAGCTCCGTGTCGGGAACGGTCGTCAACAACAAGGCGGGGACGCCCGCGCCGATCACCGGTGCGACGCTGCTGTCGGGACCGCTCAGCAGCGATTCGATCGCGACCAATTTCACCGCCGGCGATACCATCACCGTGAACGGGCAGACGCTGACCTTCGTCGCCTCCGGTGCCAACGGCAACAACCAGATCAACGTCGGCGACAGCGTGCAGACGCTGCTGTCTAAGATCGACACGCTCAGTGGCACGTCGAAGCCGTCGACGGTCAGCGGCGGCGTGATCACCTTGCGCACCGACGACGCCGCCAGCTTCTCGGTGTCGAGCTCGAACGCGGGTGCCTTCGCGGCGCTGGGCTTCTCGGGCACGGTGACGGCGGCGACGCCGCCCTTGCGTGTCTCCGGCTCGCCGCTGGGGTCGGCGACCAGCCTCGTCAACGGTTCGGCCAACACCGTGGCCTGGTACACCGGCAACAGCGGTCCCGGCTCGGCGCGGTCGAGCGCGACCATCCGCATCGACACCGCGCAGAGCATTCAGTTCGGTGCCCAGGGCAACGAGTTCGCGATCCGCAACCTCGTGCAGCAGACCGCGGTCTACGCCGCCGTCAACACGCCGCCGGCGGGAGCGAATGCGCCGCAGCAGATCGGCGCGCTCAGCCAGCGCATCGCCGCCAACCTGACGGCGCAGCTCGGTCAGCAGTCGATCTCGGACATCCAGACCGATTTCGCCAACGCCCAGACCACGATGAAAGACGCCACGGCGCGTCAGACCCAGGCCAAGGCCGCGATGCAGAGCATGGTCGACCAGACCGAGGGCATCTCGCAGCAGGAGGTGGCGAGCCAGATCCTGCAGCTGCAGACCAACCTCCAGGCGTCCTACCAGACGACGGCGATGCTGGCCCAGCTCACGCTCGTGAAATATCTGTAGCGCCCCGGGGGCGGCGGTTAGGTTTTCGTTAACCACGTCTCTTTAGCTTTTGTTCAGATCTGGGGCGAGAGCCTCTTTGTCTGGAGGCGGACGTGAGTGACGGAACCGACGAGCGCATTCACCTGGTGATCGCGACACCATGCTTCGGCGGCCAGGTGTCGAGCATCTATGCGAGCTCGATCTTCGCCCTGCAGCGCGAGTTGCGCGCCACCTCGAACGTCGACCTGACCGTCCACATGCGCGACGGTGATGCGCTGATCACCCGGGCGAGGGCGAATCTGGTCACCCTGTTCCTCAATGATCCCTCGGCCACGCATCTGTTGTTCGTCGATGCGGACATCGGCTTCACGCCAAGGCAGGTGTTCCGGCTGATCGAGTCCGGCGGCGACATGGTCGCCGGTGTCTATCCGGTCAAGAAGGTCAATTGGAACAAGGCACGCCGCGCCATCAACGACAACCGGATGGACGTGCCGGCGGCGTCGCTCGATTACGTGCTGGAGATCGACAATCCGGACCACGTCGCGGTGGTCAACGGCTTCACCCGCGTGCGCTATGCCGGCACCGGCTTCCTGATGATCCGCCGCCGCGTCGTCGAGGCAATGATCGCGCACCCGGCCTACGCGCCGCTGCAGTTCTTCCGCGAGCATTCGCAGGACGCGCTGGCCGGCTGCCCGAACCGCTTCGCGCTGTTCGAATGCATGATCGATCCTGAGACGGGCACCTATCTCAGCGAGGATTTTGCGTTCTGCAGGCGATGGACCGATCTCGGCGGCGAGATCTGGGCCGATCTCGACAGCCGGCTCGATCATGTTGGTCCGTCCGTGTTCCACGGCAATGTCGCCTCGCAATTCGCGTCGGCGGTGGCGGTTCCCACCGCTGCCGCGGCCGACGCAGCCTGATGATCCGCGCGATGACCCCGGCGGCAACCCAGTCGCACATCTCTCAGCCATCCCCGATCAACCGGCGCGAGCAGGGCGCCGCGACCGGACTGCGTGATCTGTTTGCCTTGCTCGGCGATCTCCTGATCGACGGCGGCGACACCCGCCTGGCGCTCGATCGCCCCTGGGGCCGCAACGTCTATGGCTGCGGGCCGTCGCCCGAACCCGATGTGCTGTGCTTCGCATCGAGCACGGCCTCGCCGATTTCGGAACGCGCCTATGCGCGTGTCGAGCTGGCGCGCGAGCAACTGATGCATGCGGCGATCTCGCTCGGCCTCGACGCGGCGCTCGACCGGCGCACCGAGGAGATGCGCTGCGAATTGCGTGGATATCTCGGCCTTGCCGACGAGGTCGACATCGTGTTCTCGCCGTCCGGCACCGACTCGCAACTGCATGCGCTGGCGCTGGTGCGGGCGGTGCTGGGTGAGGCCGTCACGAGCATCGTCGTCGGCGGCGACCAGACCGGCAGCGGCACCGCCACGAGCGCCCGGGGACACCATTTCAGCACGCGGACGGCCAACGGCCTGACGGTGCGAATGAACACTCCGATCGAAGGGCTTTCGGGCGACGCCGTGTCGCTGCCGCTGCTCGACGGCGCATCGATGCAGCCGCGCGCTGATATCGACGCCGAGGTGCTCGACAGCGTCGAGGCGTTGGTGCGCAACGGCCGTAGCGTCCTGCTGCAGGTCATGGATTCCTCCAAGCTCGGCTGGCGCGCGCCGGACATGGCCTGCCTGGACGAGGTGGCGCGGCGCTGGCCGGGGCGCGTCCAGGTCGTCGTCGATGCCTGCCAGATGCGGCTCGGCGCGGCGCGGCTGCGCGATCATCTCGAGCGCGGCCACTTGGTGCTCGTCACGGGCTCGAAGTTCTTCGGCGGCCCCGCCTTCAGCGGCGCGCTGCTGGTGCCCGCGGCCGCAGCGGCTGCGCTGCGCAGCGGGCATCCGATCGCGCCCGGCCTGTTCGACTACGTCAATCGCAGCGATTGGCCGTTCGCCTGGACGGATCTGCGCGCGCGCACCGCGCCGCGCGCCAATATCGGCCAATGGCTGCGCTGGGAAGCCGCGCTGGCGGAGATCGCGGCGTATCACGCCGTGCCCGAGACGTTCCGTCGGATGGCGATCCGGCAGCTCGGCGAGTCGATCGAAAGCCTGCTGATGCTGTCGCCGGTGCTGCGTCCGATCACCACCCGCGCCCCCGCGCAGGGTGGGAGCGATGGCGAATTCGGCTTTCCCACCATCTTCCCGTTCGCGCTCCAGCGCGATGGCGGACCGCTCGGCCTCGGTGAGACGCAGGCGGTGTATCGCGCGCTGCAGCGCGACCTCGGCAACGGCTTCAGCGGACGCGCGGCCGAGGTTGCCGCGCGCCAGTGCCTGATCGGCCAGCCGGTGCGGATCGAACGCGCGGGCGAGGCGCCGACGGCCGCGCTGCGGCTGTGCATCGGCGCGCGCCAGGTGACGGACGCGTGGTGCGCCGACGTCACCGTCGCCCGGGTCAATCTCGATTCCGACATCGACCGCGTCGCCGACATCGTCGCCAAAACAGAGCTGCTCGTATCGGATCTGAGCAGCCAGGATCTCAGGGACATCTGCAATGCCGACTGATTTGCTCGCGCTGGCCGAGGCCAGCGGCGCAGGATATGCCGACCGGGTCGGTATGGCCAAGCTCGCCAAGGCCGCCTTCGACGGCCAGGACCTGAAACCGATGTGGGCCGCCTTGCTCGCCAAGCTGCTCGACGGCCGCGCGCAGCCGGGCGAGGGGCTCGATCTCGCGCTGATCGCGCAGCTCATCGGCGAGAAATCGTCCGGGCTCGCGATCCAGTACGACGTTCTGCAGTCGCAGCAGCTCTACCGCGTTGCCTGCAACAGTGCGACGCCGCGGCTGCGCGTGCTCGCGCTCGCTGCGGCCACCGACATGGGCAGCAACACGCCGATCGAGTTCCTGCTCGAGGATACCGACATCGAGCTGCTGCTGCTCTATGTCGTTCCGGGCGCGGACCTGCTGGCGCCTTTGCCCGCTCATGACGTCGCCATCGTCATCGCCTCCGATTCCGAGGATTGTCAGCACGCGCTGCGCGAGATCGATGCCGTCGCGGCGCGCTGGCCGCGTCCGCTGCTGAATCCGCCGGAGCGGATCTGGCATCTCGATCGCGACAAGCTGCATGCGCTGCTGGCCGGCATCGACGGGCTCACCATTCCGGCGACCATCCCCGTCGACCGCGAGCGTCTGATCGAGATCGCCGACGAGCGCGAATGGATCACGGACGTCGACCACTCGCTCGCCTTCCCGGTCATTGTCCGGCCGCGCGGCTCGCATGCCGGCGTCGGCCTTGAGAAGATCGACGAGCCGCTCGAGCTGTCGCTCTATCTCGACGAGCGCGACGAGCAGGAATTCTTCGTCTCGCGCTTCGTCGACTATGCCAGCGAGGACGGCCAGTTCCGCAAGTACCGCATCGTGTTCGTCGACGGCACGGCCTACGCCTGCCACATGGCGATCGCGCGGCGCTGGGACATCTGGTACCTCAACGCCAACATGGCCGGCAGCGAGAGCAAGCGCCTCGAAGAGGCGACCTTCATGCAGACCTTCGATATCGGCTTCGGCCGCCGTCACCGCAGCGTGCTCGATGCGATCGCGGCGCGCGTCGGCCTCGATTATTTCATCATCGACTGCGCCGAGACCAGGGACGGCGCGCTGCTGGTGTTCGAGGCCGACAACACGGCCGTCGTCCACAACATGGATTCGCCGGAGGTCTTCCCCTACAAGCCGCCGCAGATGCAGAAGATCTTCGCGGCCTTCGCGGCCATGATCGAGAAGCGCGCCGCGTCGCGGGCGGAGCAGGCGGCGTGACCGCCGGGCTGCGCATCGATCCAGCATCGCGGACGGCGGAGACGCTCGATCCGCAACATTGGGACGAGATGCGCGCGCTCGGTCATCGCATGCTCGATGACATGATCGACTATGTCGCCGATATCCGCGACCGGCCGGTGTGGCAGCCGATGTCGCCTGCGACGCGGCAGAGCTTTCGCAGCGCGCTGCCGCATGCACCGACGGATCTCGCCGAGGTCTATCGGGATTTCGGCGAGCTCGTCGTTCCCTACGCGACCGGCAACGTGCATCCCGGCTTCATGGGCTGGGTGCATGGCGGCGGCACCGTGGTCGGCATGCTCGCCGAGATGCTGGCTGCCGGACTGAACGCCAATCTCGGCGGCCGCGACCACGCGCCGATCGAGATCGAGCGGCAGGTCGTCGATTGGATGCGCCAGCTGTTCGGCTTTCCGGCAAGCGCGAGCGGCATCTTCGTCACCGGCACGTCGATGGCGAACCTGATGGCGGTGCTGGTGGCGCGCCGCTCCACGCTCGGCGCGTCGGTTCGCACGCTGGGCCTCGGTGACGACGGCCGGCGCTTGCGCGCCTACACCTCGAGGGCCGCGCATGGCTGCATCGCCAAGGCGATGGACATCTGCGGACTGGGCAGCGACGCGCTCGGCTGCATCGCGGTGGATGCCGCACATCGCGTCAACGTCGGCGAGCTGCGGACCGCGATCGCGCGCGATCGCGCCGCGGGACTGCATCCGTTTCTCGTCGTCGCCTCGGCGGGCACCGTCGATATCGGCGCCATCGACGACCTCGCTGATATTGCCGAGCTCTGCCGTGCCGAGGGGCTCTGGTTTCACGTCGACGGCGCCTTCGGTGCGCTCGCGATGCTGTCAGCGGAGCTCGCACCGAAGCTCGCCGGCATCGAGCAGGCGGATTCGATTGCGCTGGATTTTCACAAATGGGGGCAGGTGCCCTACGATGCGGGCTTCCTGCTGGTGCGCGATGGCACCAGGCATCGCGACGCCTTCGCCTCGCCGGCCGCCTATCTGCGCCGGGAAACCCGTGGTCTCGCGGCGGGCGCCGAGTGGCCCTGCGATCTCGGTCCTGATCTGTCGCGCGGCTTCCGGGCGTTGAAGACCTGGTTCACGCTGAGGACGTTCGGCGCGGACGCGCTCGGCGCCGTGATCGCGCGAAGCTGCGAACTCGCGCGCCATCTGGAGGCGCGGGTGCGCGCCGAGCCCGAGCTCGAGCTGCTGGCGCCGGTCAATCTCAACATCGTCTGCTTCCGCTATCGTGCCGACGATGCCGATGCGCTCAACGGCGAGATCGTCGCCGACATCCACGAATCCGGCCTGGCCGCGCCGTCGACCACGATGCTCGACGGACGGCTGGCGATCCGTGCCGCGATCGTCAATCATCGCACCGGGACGAGCGACATCGACCGGCTGATTGCGGCGGTCCTCATGTTCGGCCGCCAGCGCGCGGCCGGTCTCGCGCCGTTGATCGAGGTCGATGCGCCGCCGCTGGCGCTCTGAGCGCAAGCCGCATCTCGGCGTCGTCCGCTGGTCGATGACGACCGCCGGCAGAATGTCGCCGCGCGTGTCGAAACCTTTCCAAAGGTGGTTGACGCGTTGTGAACGACGGGCGCGTTTGTTGAATCAACGAGCCTTTTCAAAGGGCGTTCTTGCGCGATGACGCGGCAATGAGCCGCGCCGATGCGCCTGTTCCGCTGATTGAGGCGGCTGCGCACCACAACCCTTCAGCGTTTGTTAGCCACTGCCATTCACCGTGACGCCCGTCGTCCGGGGTCGTTCAAATCGACCTGGGCTGCACCCTGATCTCGAAGGGATCGGGGTTTATTTCACACCAGAAGGGTATGAAAATGTCAGGTATCGTCCTCTCGGCGTCGGTGCGCCAGAATTTGCTGTCGCTTCAGTCGACGGCTCAGCTCCTCGCCACCACGCAGAACAACCTCTCCACGGGCAAGAAGGTCAACTCGGCGCTCGACAATCCGACCAACTTCTTCACCGCCCAGGGTCTCGACAACCGCGCTTCCGACATCTCCAATCTGCTCGACGGCATCGGCAACGGCGTGCAGGTGCTGCAGGCCGCCAACACCGGCATCACCTCGCTGCAGAAGCTCGTCGACAGTGCCAAGTCGATCGCCAACCAGGTGCTGCAGAGCGCGGTGGGTTACTCCACCAAGTCGAATGTCACCTCGGCGGCTCTGACCGGGGCGAGCGCGACCGACCTGCTCGGCTGCAGCTCGACGGCTGTGACCGGCTCGGTTGTGAACAACGACAATACCTCGAGCGCTGTGGCGATCACCGGCTCGACCAAGCTGTCGGGCACGGCGGGCACCGCGTCGAACAACCTCGCCACCGGCATCACCTCGGGTGAGACGCTGGTCGTCAACGGCACCACCTTCACCTTCGTCACCGGCACGTCCTCGTCCGGCACCAACATCGGCATCGGCGACAGCGTCAGCAACCTGCTGTCGGCGATCCAGACCCAGACCGGCGTGACCGCGTCGATCACCGCGGGTGCGATCACCCTGACGCCTCCGGCGGCGGGATTGACGCTCTCGGGCAGCACCGGCACCTTGGGCAAGCTCGGGCTAACTGCTGTCGGCGACGGCTTGTCGGGTCAGACCTTGACGGTCGGCGCCACAGGAGGTGGCACCGCGACCAGCATCACGTTCGGTCTAGGGACAGGGCAGGTCAAGTCGCTGAACGATCTCAACGCCAAGCTCGCAGCCAACAACCTGCAGGCCTCGATCGATTCATCGACCGGCAAGATCACCCTCAGCACGACCAACGACGCGGCTTCGGCGACGATCGGCGCGATCGGTGGTACGTCGGCCGCATCCAGCCAGGCCTTCAACGGCCTGACGGCGGCGGCTCCGGTGGCGGACGCGACCGCGCAGACGCAGCGCGCGAGCCTGGTCTCGCAGTACAACAACGTGTTGGCGCAGATCAACACGACCGCGAGCGATGCGTCGTTCAACGGCGTCAACCTGCTCAACGGCGACACGCTGAAGCTGACCTTCAACGAGAACGGCAAGTCGACGCTGTCGATCACTGGTGTCACGTTCAACTCGGCGGGCCTCGGCCTCTCGACGTTGACCTCGGGCA
>NZ_JAUETE010000017.1:0-151751 GCF_032484535.1 Bradyrhizobium sp. SZCCHNS3016 | reverse complement strand
AATCCCGATGATCTGCTCTTCCGTAAAGCGGCTGCGCTTCATGCTCTGGTCCTCGTTGGGGCCAGAACGAACTTCAAGCTGGATTAAGCCCGAGGGGCAAGGTCAAGTTCGGAGAGGGGCACCGGGGAAAAGCTGATGGCTGTTGCCACGAGGTGACCTCAAAAATTTTAGGCCCCTGAACCATTTTGGACCGTGTGCAAGCTCAGCATTTTGGCTTGGCGTCTGAATTTCGGAAGACGGGATCACATTACGCGAATGGGAACGGCAAAGCCGACAGCGCTAGTGGTTACGAGTGCGTTGTTGCACTCGCGGCATTCGGCCCTATCGAGAGCGCCACGAGTTGGGCTGCCATTCGGGGGATCAATCTCATGCCGAGGCGGCCATGTAGCGGCCGAGGCTAATACCTGCATTTTTGAGTCAGACTCTCAAGACGAAATGGATTATGACGTTACAAGCAGAACTCAAACGAGGCATTATATGGTACGAGAAATCATAGTCGAGGATGAAGACGGCTTTGAGTTGGATGCGCTGAATTCGCCCGCCTCCGATCCAGATGGATTTTTTGCCAAGAACGCCTTTCGAATAATCTATCAGACTAACAATTTTTTCTTGCCGCAAATCCGTGATCTGATCGACAAGGGTGAGGTCCTTAACTTGAGGCCGGAATATCAGCGCCGACTTCGCTGGAACACTCCCCAGAAATCTCGCCTCATAGAGTCTTTGCTGCTCAATATTCCAGTCCCGCCGGTCTATTTTTATGAAAGCGATGCAGCGCGATATGAAGTTATGGATGGGCAGCAGCGACTCAATGCCGTTCGCGAATTCTTAGCTGGTGATTTTGCACTGAGCAGTCTGTCAGTGTTGAAGCCGCTTAATGGTCTTCGATATTCTAAGTGCCCACCCCGTATCAAGCGCGCGTTGGATCGTGCGAGCGTATCTGCCATCGTGCTGCTCCTTGAGAGTGAACCAGAAGCCTCAAATCAGGGCAAGTTTTCGCTGACTGATATTCGTCGGTTCATTTTTGACAGACTGAACACTGGAGGCACCAAGCTGAACCCCCAGGAAATTCGGAATGCTCTTAATCCGGGGACCTTCAGCAAGGTAATTTTGGAACTGACTCGGTGGTCGCGTTTCACCGAAGTTTTCGACATTCCCCCGTACATCGAGACAGATCCCGGCGACTACTATGAAAATCCAGACCGCCAACGAAATTCTCTTTATGCGACGATGGGGGATTGCCAATTGGTGTTGCGCTACTTTGCCTTGAAAGACGATCGTAATATCCGCGGCTCGATGAGGGCAATGCTAGATAGGGCCATGGAGGAAAAACTTACAAACGAACAAGGACAAGCCGCCAAGCAGGAATTCATGGAAAGATTTGACTTCCTTTATGAACTTTTTGACCACAAGCCGTTCCTGTTGTTTCAGGAAGAGGGGGAGCGAGATCGCGTATCGGCCGCCATCTACGATGCCTCAATGGTGGCAATCAATGACCTTTGGTCAATTAGAAACGAGATCAATTCACAGAAAGCAGGCGTGCAGCGAAGAATGGAAAGGGCAATCTCAGGAGTAGCAACATCAGAAATCCTGACGGGCCGCGGCAATACGGCTCAAGCTGTTCGCGACCGGATCAACTTGATGCGCGGCATTCTGCGAGGCTAATTTGAGTTCGCAGTTTTCTATCATCCAAGAAGAGTTCGATGACGATCTCGAATCCATTCGAGCGCTATTAGGCGTTGTTACTGACCCGTCTAAGCCGCAGATGCGCATAGCAGCGGCGAATTCCGCCACGCTCTTGCTCGCCGCAACGTTCGAGCAATTTGTGAGAGAGATGGCACGGACCTACGCGAGGGCCATCGTTGGCGCCGCGAAAGATTTCAAGGCTGTTCCAAAAAAGCTTGTCCAAACAGCTTGGCGACGCACCATGGCTGGATTGGCAGAGGTTGAGGTGAGTGCCACGCCGTTTGCTGAGGGAAGTCGTAAGGACGCTCTTCGAAAATTCAATTCGGTGTATCAATTTTGCAATGGCGACAAGACGCAGGACATCTACGAAGAGCTAATCCATAACGAAAACAATATGCGTCCCGGTCAAATAAATCTGTTGTTCAGCATCAGCGATTTGCAAGATATCTGTCTCAAAACGTCGGACAAGGAGCCGATGCTTCAGTATCTTCAGGAGACCGACGCAAACAAAGCACATGGACTAATTTTAGGTTACATCAATAACTTTTTCGAACGTCGAAACGAAATCGCCCATGCGTTGGGCACCAGACACTCAAGCGGTTCTGATCAAATTCTCAAAGACGTCGATTTCTTCCTCGCGTTCAGCATTTCGGTTGCGCAAACATTGGAGAAAACGCTGGAAGTCATGCGCGTGACTAGCGTTGTGGATCGCGTGTTCGTGTTGGGCGTAGATGGTAATCTCTTCGAAGTTCATAGCGTAGGGCTCAGAACGAAAGCGAGCGATTACCTCAAGCAGCTTCGGGAATTTCATCAGGCTCGTGGAAAAACATTCCAGTATAAAGTTGAGCTAAAGAACGGGACCGAATTTTCGGTAAGTTAGGCCTTAGCGCTCATATCGGTTCCCACGGACGGCGCACTCAAGCTGCCGCCACGAAGTCACCTCTGAGGTATGTCACGGAGAGATCGATATCGGCCGGATTCGTGGGCAACGACTCTGCGCCTCCGCTCATCGGGGTAACTTCTGCTCAAAATATATTGCTTTATTTCCGAAATTGTGATTATCTCCGCCCATCCCGCCTCGACGAGAGGGGCGTTGCGCGCGATCGTCACGACACGCGAGGCGGGGAGCGATGGCCGCGGTCTGCCGCAGCGCGTCTTCGGGCGCGCGGACGAACGGTGGAGCGTGGACGTGAAGTCGCAGGGTCCTGACGCCCCGATGCTGGTGTCACGTTCGCGATGGCGCAAACGCGCCGCGCGGACAATGGTGGCCAACAAGCCCGGCGCACCAGGGAGACTGCGTATAAGCGTTAAGACCGTCGCGCGGGGAATGCCGGTTGTTCCGGCTGAACCTGTGGTGACTGCCGCCTGCTTTTTTTCTGCAGGCGGGCCATGGGTGCGGCCAGCATCCGGCATTCCCCGCGCCCTCTCATGTTTCGGAGGGACATGGTTGCAGCAGGACTCGGGCGAGATGCGCCGCGAGATCGTGGAGCCGTGAGCGGGGCTGTTTGAGATGTGAATCGGGGAGAAAGATCGGCGTGCCGGTGATCGCACTGGCCGATTCCCTCCGCATCGTCGCGGGCCTCATGGTTCGAGACGCGTCGCAAGGGCGACGCTCCTCACCATGAGGGGCGGCTTCGCATTCGGAGCTGCGAATTGGCGATGAGCAGCGTGCTCATGGAAGGGTCGAGCTCCGGAGCAACTTACGCCCCTCACCCTGAGGAGCCCGCCGCAGGCGGGCGTCTCGAAGGGCGAGGCCCGGACCTTGGCCTCATGGTTCTCAAGGCGATGCGGGAGCATCGGAGACGGAACGCTTTGGGCGCGCGATCAGCCCGCCAGATCCAGCTTCGATTCCACCGTCGAATCCGCATTCAGGCGGTAGATGATCGGCACGCCGGTGGCGAGCTCGCGCTTCAGAATGCCCTCCGGCGTCAGCTTTTCCAGCACCATGATCAAGGCGCGCAGCGAGTTGCCGTGGGCGGCGACCAATGTGCGCTGGCCGCGCAGGACGCCGGGGAGGATTTCCTGGACGTAGTAGGGCAGCGCGCGGGCGAGCGTGTCCTTGAGGCTTTCGCCACCGGGCGGGGGGACGTCGTAGGAGCGGCGCCAGATGTGGACCTGCTCCTCGCCCCATCTGGCGCGGGCGTCGTCCTTGTTGAGGCCGGAGAGGTCGCCGTAGTCGCGCTCGTTCAGCGCGAGGTTTTTGCTGGTCGGAAGGCCGGTCTGGCCGAGCTCGGTCAGGATCAGATCGAGCGTGTGCTGGGCGCGCGTCAGCACCGAGGTGAAGGCGACGTCGAAGACCAGCCCCTGCGCCTTCAGCTTGCGCCCGGCCTCCCTGGCCTCGGCCACGCCCTGCTCGGTCAGGTCCGGGTCCTTCCAGCCGGTGAACAGGTTCTTAAGATTCCACTCGCTCTGGCCGTGGCGCACCAGCACCAGGAGACGTTCGCTCATCAGTTCGCTTCCATCGACGTTGAACTAGAAAAGGTCCTTGAGGCCGAGCACGTCGTCCATCGTGTAGTAGCCCGGCGGCTTGCCATGCGCCCACAGCGCCGCCTTCAGCGCGCCATGGGCGAAGATCATGCGGTCCTCGGCCTGGTGCGACAGCACCAGCCGCTCCGAGGGACCGGCGAAGATGACGCTGTGATCGCCCGCCGCCGTGCCGCCGCGCAGCGAGGCGAAGCCGATGTCGCCGCTGCGGCGCTCGCCGGTGATGCCGTCGCGGCCACGGGCGGAATGCTCGTCGAGCGCGATACCGCGGCCCTCGGCGGCGGCGCGGCCGAGCATCAGCGCGGTGCCCGAGGGCGCGTCGACCTTGTGCTTGTGATGCATCTCGAGGATCTCGATGTCGAAGCCGGCGTCGAGCGACTTCGCCACCTGCTTGACCAGCGCCGCCAGCAGGTTGACGCCGAGGCTCATATTGCCGGACTGCACGACGACGGCGCGCTTGGTGACGCTCTTGATGACGGCGTCGTCCGACGACGACAGGCCGGTCGTGCCGACGACGTGGACGATGCCGCGCTCGGCGGCGATCGCGACGTTGGCGATGGTCGCGGCCGGGACGGTGAAATCGAGGATGCCGTCGGCCTCGGCGGACATGGTCCAGAGGTCGCCCGACAGTGTGATGCCGTTGGCGGGCAGGCCGGCGAGGGCGCCGGAGTCCTTGCCGATCAGCTCCGAGCCGGGGGCTTCGAGCGCGCCCGCCAGCACGGCGCCGTCGGTCTCGGCGATCGCGCGCACCAGGGCGCGGCCCATACGGCCGCCGGCTCCGGCAACGATCAAGCGCATCTTGGACATGTCAGCTCCTCCGCCCCTTCGAGGGCTATAGCCGGGGCGCGCGGCGCCGGCAACCGAGGCCGGCGGGCAGCCGGGCCGCACTCAGGGCTGCGGTCCGTCGTAGCCCTCGATGATCACCAGGTCGCCTTGCGAATGCGGCGCGCGCATCGCCACCAGCCGCTGGTATTCGGCAGAATTGTAACATGCCAGCGCGGTGGCGTAGTCCTTGAACTCGATCACGACGTTGCGCGAGCGCGAGGTGCCTTCCTTGGTCTCGTACTGGCCGCCACGGACCAGGAATTTGGCGCCGTACTGGTGGAACACCGCGCCGTTCTGCGCGACGTAGTCCTTGTAGCCGTCCATGTTGTGCACGTCGATCCGCGCGATCCAATAGGCCTTGGGCATCCCTGTCGTCTCCTTGCTCTCTGGCGCTCTTGCTCAAGCTCGGTTGGTCTTGCCGACCAGCGCGACGGCGCTGGCGATGTCGGCGACGATGCTCTCGGCGGCCGCCGCCGGATCGGCGGCGCCGGTCACCGGACGGCCGACGACGAGGCGGTCGGCGCCGCCGGCGATCGCCAGCGCCGGGGTCATGATGCGCTTCTGGTCGCCAACGTCCGATCCCGCCGGGCGGATCCCGGGAGTCACGAGCTGCATGTCGGGGCCGACCAGCGGGCGCACCAGCTGGGTCTCCTCGGGCGACAGGATCAGGCCGTGGATGCCGATCTCCTTGGCCTGCCTGGCGCGGTGCGCCACGAGCTCCTTGACACCCATGGCGTAGCCGGCGGCGGCGAGGTCGGCATCGTCGTAAGACGTCATCACGGTGACGGCGAGCAGCTCGAGGCTGGAGCCGGCAGCGCCGGCGAGCGCCGCCTTCATGCTCTGGGAGAAGCCGTGCACGGTGAGGAAGCGCGCGCCGAGCCTGGCGATCTGGCGGGTGGCGCGCTCGACGGTGGTCGGGATGTCGTGCAGCTTGAGGTCCATGAACACGTGCTTGCCCTCGGCCGCGAGCCGTTCGGCGAGGCCGAGGCCGCCGGCATAGGTCAGCTCCATGCCGATCTTGTAGAATGTCACGGCGTCGCCGAGCCTGATGATCATGGCTTCGGCCTCGGCCACGCTCGGCAAATCGAGCGCCACGATCAGGCGGTCGCGGGGAGCAATCTCGGTCGGCATGTCACCTCACATCGTATGTTGCGCGACAACGATCAGCTCCCGCACCAGGGCGTCGAGCGCCGTGATGTCGGCGGGCAGTTTGAGCCGGTCCATGTCGTTGTAGGCCTTGTCGGCGAAGGCCAGCGCAAGCTGGCTCGGGATCACCGTCGCGTTGCAGGCAGTCAGCATCAGCCGCAACGCCGAGAGTGCACGCACGCCGCCGAAACGGTTCTCGGAGGCGGCAGCGATCGCAAACGGCCGGCTGCGGAACACCGCGCCGCGGCTGCCCGGCGGCTCGTCGACGCGCGAGATCCAGGTGATGGCGTTGCTCAGCAGCGGCGGCACCGAGGCGTTGTATTCCGGCGTCACCAGCAGCACGGCATGATGAACGCCGATCATGCGCGTCATATTTACGGCGTGAAGTGGAATGCCCGATTGCGCCTCGAGGTCGGCGTCGTAGATCGGCAGCGGGAAGTCGGCGAGCGAGATGCGTGTGACGTCGGCGCCGGCCTGCACGAACTGATAGGCGGCTGCCGCGGCGAGCTTCGCGTTGTGCGAGCCGACCCGCGTCGAACCGGGGACAATGAGGATCTTCAGCGCGGACATCGTGAGGTCGGTCAACGACCCGCCACGAAGGATCGCGGCCGCCGGTCAGGGCTTGCGATACACCCAGACGCGCGCCGGCGGAAGGTTCATCCAGATGCGCTCGGACGCCTGCGTGGTGACGCCGGGCAGCGACTTCGGAATCGGCGGCACGACGGAATAGGTGAACTGCACGAACGGCGCATTCGGCGACATCGCCGCGAACGCATCGCGGATCAGCTTCATGCGGGTCAGCATCGGCTTGGTCACGAGCGGCAGGCCGGAGACGACGGCGGAGGCCGGGGCACCCAGCACGTTCCAGAGCGTGTCGCGAAGGCGATAGGCGTCGCCCTGGACCACCTTGGCCTGCGGGTAGCGATCGCGCAGCAGGGCGCAAAAACTCGGATTGTACTCGACCAGCACCAGCCGCTTCTGATCGACCCCGTGCTCCACCAGCGCATTGGTGATCGCGCCGGTGCCCGGTCCGAGCTCGATGACGGGGCCTGTCCCGTGCGGATCGACGTACTGCGCCATGGTGCGGGCCAGCAGCCGACCCGACGGCATGACGGCGCCCATGTGCAGCGGCTTTTCGATCCATGAGCGGAGGAAGCGCACTTCGTCGTCCAGACGGAGAGGCTTTTTCGACGCACGCACGGACGTTTGCAAGGGCATCTCAGTACCAGACGGGACCGTCTTCACGGCGATGTCAGAAAAGAGTCACAAAGACGTATAGGGCGCAGGCGGGGCGGTCAAGCCGAACCGTAACGTACGATTAAGGCTGGCGGGTCCGCGCTCTTACAGTTGCATTCGATAATTTTTTGCATGTGCAAAGCAGCAAATTGGCTCGACACATGAATCCCGAAGTCATTCGGCGAGGCCACCTGGCCGTGCTTGCTTGAACTCACGGCTCAGCTCGCCGCCTTGCCGAAGAAGTCCTTGACCTTGGTGAAGAAGCCGGCCGCCTCGGGCTGGGTCGCTCCCGACGACAGCTTCTCGAATTCGGCCAGCAGCTCCTGCTGCTTCTTGGTCAGGTTCTGCGGCGTCTCGACCACGATCTGGACATACATGTCGCCGGTCTGGCGCGAGCGCAGCACCGGCATGCCCTTGGCCGCGATCCGAAACCGGCGCCCGGACTGCGCGCCGGCGGGAATCTTCACCTTGGTCTTGCCCTTGTCGATCGTCGGCACCTCGAACTCGCCGCCAAGCGCCGCCGTCACCATTGAGATCGGCACCCGACAATGCAGGTCGGCGCCGTCGCGCTGGAAGAACTCGTGCTGGGTCAGCGACAGGAAGATGTAGAGATCGCCGGGCGGTCCGCCGCGCAACCCCGCCTCGCCCTCGCCGGCAAGACGAATGCGGGTGCCGTCCTCGACGCCCTGGGGAATGTTGACGGACAGCGTGCGGTCACGGGTGACGCGTCCGGAGCCGGAGCAGGACGGACAGGGGTCCTCGATCATCTGGCCGCGGCCGTGACAGCCGGGGCAGGTCCGCTCCAAGGTGAAGAAGCCCTGCGCCTGCCGCACGCGGCCGGCGCCGCCGCACATCGAGCAGGTCTTCGGCTTGGTGCCGGCCTTGGCGCCGGTGCCGGAGCAGGATTCGCAGGTCACCGAGACCGGAATCTCGATCTGCGCCGTCTTGCCCTGGAACGCCTCTTCCAAGGTGATTTCCATGTTGTAGCGCAGATCGGCGCCGCGCTCGCGCCCGGTACCGCCGCGTCGCTGCCCGGCCATGCCGAACAGGTCCTCGAAGATATCAGAGAACGAGGAGGCAAAGCCGGCGCCGAAGCCGTGCGCGCCGCCCATGCCGCCCTGCTCGAAGGCGGCGTGGCCATAGCGGTCGTAGGCGGCGCGCTTGTCGGCGTCGCGCAGCACCTCGTAGGCCTCGTTGATTTCCTTGAATTTCACTTCGCTGGAGGCATCGCCCGGATTCTTGTCCGGATGCCACTTCATGGCCAGCTTGCGGAAGGCGGCCTTGAGCTTGGTCTCGTCGGCGTCGCGCTCGACTTCCAGGGTCTCGTAGTAGCAGCGCTTGGTGGACATCAATCAAACCCGCCCGAACTTCGCCCAACAGGAACGGCTGGCGCGATCGCCGCGCGCGTTCCGGGTCAATGAAAATGACCCCCATCCAACGAGCCGCAAAGTGCGCTCTTTGGCATGGGGGTCATGGTCACTACCTCTGCCTCAGTTAAGCAGATTTCTTCTTGTCGTCGTCGACCTCGGTGAACTCCGCGTCGACCACGTCATCCTTGGCGGCGTCGCGGGCCGCATCGGTCTCGGCCTGCTGCTTGTACATGGCCTCGCCGAGCTTCATCGACGCCTGGGCCAGCGTGTTGGTCTTGGCCTTGATCGCCTCGGCATCGTCGCCCTTCAGCGCTTCCTTGAGATCGCTGACGGCATCCTCGATGGCGCGGCGCTCGGTGTCGGCGACCTTCGAGCCATGCTCGGCCAGCGCCTTCTCGGTGGAGTGCACCAGCGCGTCCGCATGGTTCTTGGCGTCGACCGCCTCGCGGCGCTTCTTGTCCGCCGCGGCATTGGCCTCGGCGTCCTTGACCATCTTGTCGATGTCGGCTTCCGACAGACCACCCGAGGCCTGGATGCGGATCTGCTGCTCCTTGCCGGTGGCCTTGTCCTTGGCCGAGACGTTGACGATGCCGTTCGCGTCGATGTCGAACGTCACCTCGATCTGCGGCATGCCGCGCGGGGCCGGCGGAATGCCCATCAGGTCGAACTGACCGAGCATCTTGTTGTCGGCCGCCATCTCGCGCTCACCCTGGAAGACCCGGATGGTGACCGCGTTCTGATTGTCCTCGGCGGTCGAGAACACCTGGCTCTTCTTGGTCGGGATCGTGGTGTTGCGGTCGATGATGCGGGTGAACACGCCGCCCAAGGTTTCGATGCCGAGGGACAGCGGCGTCACGTCGAGCAGCAGCACGTCCTTGACGTCGCCCTGCAGCACGCCGGCCTGAATCGCCGCACCGATCGCCACCACCTCGTCGGGGTTGACGCCCTTGTGCGGCTCCTTGCCGAAGAACTGCTTCACCATCTCCTGGATCTTCGGCATGCGGGTCATGCCGCCGACCAGCACCACTTCGCCGATCTCGCCGGCGGTCAGGCCGGCATCCTTCAGCGCCTTGCGGCACGGCTCGATGGTCTTCTCGACGAGGTCGGCCACCAGCGCCTCGAACTTGGCGCGGGTCAGCTTCATCGTCAGATGCTTCGGACCGGACTGGTCCGCGGTGATGAAGGGCAGGTTGATCTCGGTCTGCGTGGTCGACGACAGCTCGATCTTGGCCTTCTCGGCAGCTTCCTTGAGGCGCTGCAGGGCGAGCTTGTCGTTGCGCAGGTTGATGCCCTGCTCCTTCTGGAATTCGTCGGCGAGGTAGCTGACCAGACGCATGTCGAAGTCTTCACCGCCGAGGAAGGTGTCGCCGTTGGTCGACTTCACCTCGAACACGCCGTCGCCGATCTCCAGGATCGAGACGTCGAAGGTGCCGCCGCCGAGGTCGTACACGGCGATGGTGCCGGCCTTCGTCTTGTCGAGGCCGTAAGCGAGCGCAGCCGCGGTCGGCTCGTTGATGATGCGCAGAACCTCGAGGCCCGCGATCTTGCCCGCGTCCTTGGTGGCCTGGCGCTGGGCGTCGTTGAAGTAGGCGGGGACGGTGATGACGGCCTGGTCGACCTTCTGGCCGAGATGGGCTTCCGCGGTCTCCTTCATCTTCTGCAGGATGAAGGCGGAGACCTGCGAGGGCGAATAGGTCTTGCCGTCGGCCTCGACCCAGGCGTCGCCGTTGCCGGCTTTGACGATCTTGTAGGGGACGAGCTTCTTGTCCTTCTCGACCATCGGGTCGTCGTAGCGGCGGCCGATCAGTCGCTTGACCGCGAAGAAGGTGCGCTCGGGGTTGGTCACGGCCTGGCGCTTGGCCGGCTGGCCGACCAGGCGTTCGCCATCGTCACTGAACGCGACGATCGACGGCGTCGTGCGCATGCCCTCGGCGTTCTCGATGACTTTCGACGATTTGCCGTCCATGACGGCCACGCACGAATTCGTGGTGCCGAGATCGATCCCGATGACCTTTCCCATGGTCTCATATTCCTTCTTTTTGCGGCAGGTTGGGTGGGGCCCTGACGGCGCCCCCATCCAAAACCCCCTCAGATCAAATGCTCGCGATATTGCGACGATGAGCGTCATATAGGAGGGGGGGACTGGCCCGCAAGGACCGGACCAGGGGTTCGACCCAACGAAAATCACGGCCGTCGCCGAACGACCTTATGGAGACATCAGAGCGGCCCATCGGAATTGGCGGCGACGCGAAACGGCGGCTCGGACCGGAGGCGACTGCGCGAATCCACCTGCCGGCACGTCGAATGGCCCCGTGCGAAATAGGAGGGTGCGATCGAGGGCAAGTGCGACAAATCCGGTACCGCTGATCTGCCCCAATGACCGAAATGCGTTGTTAACCCACGGGCCCTAGCCTGCCGCACTCCTGGGACGGGAATGAGGCATGGTCATCGACTCCGATTGGGGCTTTCCGCAGCGCGCGCGCGAAGCCGGCCAAGCCACGTTCCCGGGACTGCTGATTTGCGCCATCGTGGTTGCAGCGGCGTGGCTGCGGTACGTCCTTCCCCTCAATGTCGATGTCAGCTGGTGGCTCCTCGTCAGCGAGCGCATGCTCGATGGACAGCGGCTCTACGTCGACATCCTCGAGACGAACCCGCCGATGGCTGGGTCGGTCTATCTGCTGGCCGTCGCGCTGGCGCGTGCGATCCATCTCAGGCCCGAGCTGGCGACGAATATCCTGATCTTCGTGCTGACCGCGGCATCCCTGACGCTGGTATGGCTGGTGCTGCGGACATCGGCCCTGCGCCATCGTCTCGCCGACGGCAGGCTGGCGGCGTGGACGACCGCCCTGCTTCTGATCGCGCCGATGTATGATTTCGGCCAGCGGGAACATCTGGCCCTGATCACGATATTGCCGGCGATCGCGGTGTACATCCTGCGCGCCAGGCGCGAGCGGGTGGCCCCGGCGGCCATGCTCATCGCCGGGCTCAGTGCCGGCCTCACGATGAGCTTCAAGCCTTATTTCGCCTTCAGCGTCGGCTTCTGCATACTCGCCGCCGCGGCTCAGGCGCGCGACTGGCGCGTGCTGTTCGCGCTGGAGAACTGGATCGCCGCGGCCCTGGTGCTGATCAACGCGGCGTGCATCTACCTGTTCTTTCCCGAATATTTCACGGTCATCTATCCGCTGGTCCGCGACGTCTATCTGCTTCTGAAGGCGCCCGTGCCGACCATCCTCGTGACCCTGCCGATGGGCCTGTGGCTGGCTGCAGCAGTCATCATCCTCATTCTTCAGCGCACGCAGCACGAGCGCGACGCCGCATCGTTCACCACATTGGCCGCATCACTCGGGTTCCTGGTGTCATTCGTCGCGCAGCAAAAGGGCTGGGGCTACCATGCCTATCCGATGGTGGCGCTGGCGCTGCTTGCCGCCGGCCTTGCCGTGTCGGCGATCGACGCCAGCCGCGACGCGCGACGCTGGCCGCGTGTCGCCACCGCTCTCGCCGGCACCGTGCTCTTCGTGCAGACCTGCTTCTGGTTCAATGGTAGTGTCGATGTCCAGCAGATCGAAGCCCAGGTGGCCCGGCTCGGGCCGCGCCCGAGCATGCTCGTGCTCAGCGCGGCGGCGGTCATCGGGCACCCCATGGTGCGGACCCTTGATGGCACCTGGATCTCGCGCCAGGAGGCGTTCTGGGTCCGGGAAATCGTTCGCCGGTCGCAACAAGACGGAACCATCGATTCACAGACTGCGCAGAGGCTCGCGCCCTATGTGGAACGTGAACGCGCCGGGATCATCGCCGACTTCCGGAGGCAACCGCCCGACGTCGTCCTGATCGACAATCAGAACAGCGACTGGGGCGACTGGGCGCGTTCCGACCCCGAGATCAGGGCTCTGCTCGCGCCCTATGTGCTGGTGCAGACCGTCGATGGCGTCGAAATCCTGAAGCGCGGCTAGCACGGCACCGTCATCAGCCCGCCTTTCGAGGCGAAATGACCTGGGAAATGCGACCCGCAGGGCGCGCTGATCGCCGCAGGCGATCAAAACCGCGCGCCCGGCCTGTTGCGGGGGGCGCAAAGCCGCTAAAAGCGTGCCGCCGAAGACCACGCTGGCGAGGACCCCCGACCGCCTCGGCGCGAGGCCTCGGTCAACGAGGCAATGTTTGATGATGATCGTTCGACTCTTCGCCGCGGCTACCCTGCTGATGTCGCTGCTGCACTCCGCAATGGCCGCCGAAGCCATATTTCCGCCCGGCGTCCGCATCGGGCTCGCGCCGCTGGTGGGGCTCGCCAAGGCCAAGACGTTTTCCGGTTTCGAAACCGAGGACCAGAGCGTCAAGGTGCTGCTGACCGAACTGCCGGCGGCCGCCTATGGCGAGGTGAAGAATGCGTTTACCGCCAATCCCGCCGGGACCGGCAGCGTCAAGCCGGAGAGCATCGAGACCGCCGCCGGCACCGCCTACTACACGGTTGAGAACGGTCGGGATGGCGCCACGCCGGTGCGGCGCTACTCGATGATCCTGCCCGGCAACGGCTTCTCCGGCTACGTGGCCGTGCAGATCCCGGAGACCGCGAGCCGGATCTACACCGACGATGCCGTGCGTCAGATGTTCGCCTCCGCCGTCGTCCGCAAGGACGTTCCCGTCGACGAGCAGCTCGCGATGATGCCGTTCAAGGTGACCGAGCTCTCCGGGTTCAAGACCATCCGCACGCTCGGGCCGGGTGCCTTGATCCTGGCCGACGGCGAAGAGGACAAGGGCTTCGAAGCCGCGCCCTTCGTGGTGATCGGGCTCGTGGCCGGGGTGGCCCCGGAGGCGGGCGACCGCGCGCGTGTCGCCCAGCAGGCGGCCACCACCATTCCGGGCGTCCGCGAAGCGCGCATCACGATGTCCGAGCCGATCCGCATCGACGGCCAGCCGGCCTACGAGACCCGGCTCGAAGCCACCAGCGGCAAGGACAATACGCCGGTGACCGTGGTGCAATGGCTGCGCTTCGGCGGGCCGAATACGCTGCGGATCATCGGCAGCGCGCCGCGCGATCAGTGGTCGGTAGCCTTCCCGCGCTTCCGCGCCGTCCGCGACGGCATCCAGCCGAGAGGCTGAGCCCAACTCGGTATCCGGAAGCCGCGGTCTCATCGGCCGCGGTCCACTGCCGCGACACGAACTACAAACTCGCGCCGACAAACAAGAAGCCACTGGCATCACCGCCCGTGGCTTCTTCGTTGGACTGATAGGACGGCAGGAGAAGGCCTGCCTATGCTTGCCGTCACGCGGCGCTGTTCGACTGATCGTTGCTCGGCGCGGGCGCCGCCTTCGCGCCACCCTTGGACACGCCGACCAGCGCGGGACGCAGGATGCGCTCGCCGATCATGAAGCCGGCCTGTACGACCTGCACCACGGTGCCCGACGGCACCGACGAATCCGGGACCTCGTACATCGCCTGCTGGAAGTTGGGGTCGAACTTCTGTCCCGTCGGATCGAACTTCTTGACGCCGTTCTTCTCCAGCGTGTTGAGCAGCGAGCGCTCGGTGAGCTCGACGCCCTCGATCAACGATTTGAGGCCTGCATCGGCATTGGCGCGTGTCTCGGCCGGCACGGCATCGAGCGCGCGCTGCAGATTGTCGGCGATGTCGAGCACGTCGCGCGCGAAGCCGGTGATGCCGTACATGCGTGCATCGGCGACTTCACGGGCCGTCCGCTTGCGCAGGTTCTCCATCTCCGCCAGCGTGCGCAGCATCTTGTCGCGCGCGTCGGCCGCCTCCTTGGCAAGGGCCTCGACCGAGCCGGTCTCAGGATCGTCGGGCATGATATAGGGCTTGGAGACGACGGGTTCGCTGGCCTGCGCCGGGTTTTCCGGATCATTCTTATGCAGGTCGGGATCGGTCATGGACAGACTCGCAAGTTCGGCTGACGGGTTTTGGGGGTATGGTGCGGGATATCGTGCTTTGGGCGTCGAAAATCAAGCGCAGCCTGACCATCGCGCCCGATGGCGCTGTCCGCGGGTTAACCATGTCACGCGTCAGCCACCAAGCAGCCGGCTGACCAGACGCGCGGCATAATCGACCGTCGGGATCACCCGGGCATAGTTGAGCCGGGTCGGACCGATGACACCGAGCACGCCGACGATGCGACCCGTGGCGTCGGAATAGGGCGACACGATCGTCGACGAGCCCGACAGCGAGAACAGCTTGTTCTCCGAGCCAATGAAGATGCGGACACCTTCCGCGCTCTCTGCCCGTCCGAGCAGATCGACGACGCCGCGCTTGGTCTCGAGATCGTCGAACAGCCGCCGCACGCGCTCGAGATCTTCGAGCGCATGCAGGTCCTCGAGCAGGTTGGCATGGCCGCGCACGATGAGCTGCCGCTCGTCGCTGTCCCCTCCGGACCAGCTCGCGACACCGGCGGCGATCACCTTCTGCGCGAGCTGGTCGAGCTCGGTACGATCATGCGCCAGCGCGGTCTCGAGCTCGAGCCGTGCTTCCGCCAAGGTCCGCCCTCTGATGCGGGCATTGAGGAAATTGGACGCCTCGGTCAGCGCCGAGGATGGCACGCCCGGCGGCAGAACCAGAACCCGGTTCTCGACCTGCCCGTCCTCGCCCACCAGCACGACCAGCGCACGCTCGGGCTCGAGCCTGACGAACTCGATGTGCTTCAGCCGGGTGTTGGATTTGGCGGTCAGAACCACGGCAGCGGCACGGGTCAGACCCGACAGCCGGGTCAGCGCCTCGTCCAGGGCGGCCTCGACCGATTGCGCCCGCCCGACCGCGGCGAGCTGGCTCTGGATCGATTGCTGCTCAGCCTCGGTCATGTCGCCGACCTGCATCAGGGCGTCCACGAAGAAACGCAGGCCGGCCTCGGTCGGCAGGCGGCCGGCCGAGGTGTGCGGCGCGTAGATCAGGCCGAGCTGCTCGAGATCGGCCATGACGTTGCGCACCGAGGCCGGCGACAGCGGAACCGCGATCAGCCGCGAAATGTTGCGCGAGCCGACCGGCTCGCCGGTCGCCAGATAGCTTTCGACGATCTGCCGGAAGATCTCGCGCGAGCGCTCGTTGAGCTGCGCCAGACCGGCCGGCGGTGTCATCAGGTTGATCGGATCGTGGTGGGCCACCAGATGCTCTCCTCGCAGCTGCCTATAATGTGTCCATGCGGCGGCTCGGTGGCAAGCCGGTCGTCGCGCGCTCTCGGGCGCGACGAGGCCATGATAAACCCTTGATAAGCCCTTGCCGCTGCCGGTCGCGGCTCCTACAAGGCCGGTCAAAGTCGGTCTTTCGCGCGCTTTCACGGAGAGAATCATGCGGCCGAGCCGCCGTGCACCGGATGAACTGCGGGCCGTGAGCCTGGAACGCGGCGTCGTCAAATACGCCGAGGGCTCCTGCCTGGTGAAGTTCGGCGACACCCATGTGCTGGTCACCGCCACGCTGGAGGACCGGCTGCCGCCCTGGCTCAAGGGCCAGGGGCGCGGCTGGATCACGGCCGAATACGGCATGCTGCCGCGCGCCACGCTGGAACGGACCCGGCGCGAGGCCTCCGCCGGCAAGCAGACCGGTCGCACCGTCGAGATCCAGCGTCTGATCGGCCGCTCGCTGCGCACCGCGATCGACCTGGAAGCGCTCGGCGAGCGCCAGATCACGGTCGATTGCGACGTGCTGCAGGCCGACGGCGGCACGCGCACGGCGTCGATCACCGGCGCCTGGGTGGCGCTGGCCGACTGCATCAAGTGGATGAAGTCGCGCAACATGATCAAGACCGAGGTGCTGCGCGCCAACGTCGCCGCGATCTCCTGCGGCATCTACAACGGCACGCCGGTGCTGGATCTCGACTACGCCGAGGATTCCGAGGCGGAGACCGACGCCAATTTCGTCATGACCGGCGACGGCCGCATCATCGAGGTGCAGGGCACGGCGGAGAAGACGCCGTTCACCGAGGCCGAGCTCCTGGCGCTGATGGCACTGGCCCGCAAGGGCGTGGCGCGGCTGGTCGACCTGCAGAAGATGGCGGTCGCGTGAGTAGCGGTCATCGCAAGCTCACCGGGCGCCTCGTCATCGCGACCCACAATCCCGGCAAGCTTGCCGAGATGCGCGAGCTGCTCGCCCCCCATGGCGTCGAGGCGGTGTCGGCCGGCGATCTCGGCCTGGACGAGCCGGACGAGACCGGCGAGACCTTCCAGGCCAACGCCCGCATCAAGGCGGTCGCCGCGGCCAATGCCGCGCAGCTTCCTGCCTTTGCCGACGATTCCGGCATCGTGGTTCATGCGCTCGATGGGGCGCCCGGGATCTATTCGGCGCGCTGGGCCGGACCGGACAAGGATTTCACCGGCGCGATGACGCGCATCGAGCGCCTGCTGCAGGAGCGGGACGCGAGGAGTGCCGACAAGCGCAGCGCGCATTTCGTCTCGGCGCTGTGCGTGGCGTGGCCGGACGGTCATGTCGAGGAGGTCGAGGCGCGGGTCGACGGCACCCTGGTCTGGCCGCCGCGTGGCACGGCGGGCTTCGGCTACGACCCGATGTTCCTGCCCGAGAGCCACGACCGGACCTTCGGCGAGATGACCAGCATCGAGAAGCATGGCCTGCCGCCGCTCGGGCTCGGCCTGTCGCACCGGGCGCGCGCCTTCGTAAAGCTCGCGGAGATCTGCCTTGACCAGCGCTGACAGCGAAGCGTTCGGCGTCTATGTGCACTGGCCGTTCTGCCTGTCGAAATGTCCGTATTGCGACTTCAACAGCCATGTCCGGCATGCCGCCATCGATCAGGACCGCTTCGCCCGCGCCTTTGTGCAGGAGATCGCGACCACGGCCGCCCGCATCGGGCCGCGCACCGTCACGTCGATTTTTCTCGGCGGCGGCACGCCGTCGCTGATGCAGCCGCAGACGGTCGGCGCCATTCTCGACGCGATCGGCAAGCACTGGCACGTCGCTGGCGATGTCGAGGTGTCACTCGAAGCCAATCCGACCAGCGTCGAGGCGACACGCTTTGCCGGCTATCGCGCCGCCGGCGTCAACCGGGTCTCGCTCGGCGTCCAGGCGATGGACGATGCGTCGCTCAAGATGCTGGGACGCCTGCACACCGCCGAGGAGGCGATGAAGGCGGTGGCGATCGCGCGCAATGCGTTCGAGCGTTATTCGTTCGATCTGATCTACGCCCGGCCCGACCAGACGCCGGCGATGTGGACCGAGGAGCTGACGCGCGCGATCGGCGAGGCGGCTGAGCACCTGTCGCTGTATCAACTGACGATCGAGGAAGGCACGCCGTTCTTCGGCCTGCACGCCGCAGGCAAGCTGAAGACGCCGGATGAAGGCCTGGCCCGCACCTTGTACGACGTCACGCAGGAGATCTGTGGCCGTCACGGACTGCCGGCCTATGAGATCTCCAATCATGCCCGCCCGGGCGCGGAGTGCCGGCACAATCTGATCTATTGGCGCGGCCACGAATATGCCGGCATCGGCCCCGGCGCCCATGGTCGTCTCGACATCGGCGGCATCAGGCATGCGACCGCGACCGACAAGCGGCCGGAGGCCTGGCTGATGCGGGTGGAGTCCAACGGTCATGGTGTGATGACCGACGACGAGCTCAACCGCGAGGAGCGCGCCGACGAATTCCTGCTGATGGGGCTGCGTTTGGCCGAAGGCATCGACCCCAGGCGGTATGCCGCGATCTCCGGCCGTGCGCTCGATCCGCGCCGCATCGCGCTGCTGCGCGAGGAGGGCGCCATCGCGGTCGATCCGGATGGACGGCTGCGCGTGACTCAGGACGGCTTTCCGGTGCTCGACGCGGTCGTCGCCGATCTCGCCGCCTGAACGAGGCTGCGACTCACGTCGCGCTGAAGCTCTTCGGCGCGCCGGCGACCGTCTGTCCGCCACCCGAACCGACGCGCATCACGGCAAGCCCGCGCTCATTGGTGCCGTCGCTGCGGAACCGGAACAGCCCATCGATGCCGGCAAAGCCCGATGCATTGGTCAGGACATCGGGCGCGAAGCGCTGGTTGCCCTGGGTGCGCGCCAACGCGGCCACGAGCGCCACCGCATCGTAGGCGAGGGTTGCCGTGCGCACGGGATCGCCGCCGAACCGCGTCCGGTAGCGACCTGCGAAGGCGCGGAAACCGGAGGGATCCGGCGCAGCATAGAGGCCGCCCTGCAGGCTGGCGCTGGCATAGACGCGCGGATTGTCCCACAATCCGGTGCCGAGCAACTGAATGTTGCGCAGATTGGCGCCGGCCGCGGTCAGCGCATCGGCGGTCGCCGCCACCGATTCGCCGTCGTCGGCCAGCAGCAGCGCGTCGGCACCGCCGAGCGCCTGCGCCACCGTGCGCGCAGGCCCGGTGCGGTCGCCGGAATATTTCTCGAACGCCACGATGCGTCCGCCGCGGCGGCCGACCGCGGTCTTGAACGCACCCTCGACGACCGTGCCATAGGCATTGTCCGGCAGCAGCGCCGCGAACGAGCGTTTGCCGACGCTGGCGGAATATTCGACGATGCGGCTGGCGTCGGACTCCGGCAGGAAGCTGAGGAGATAGACGCCGCGCCCCGCCACGCTCGAATCGGTCGAGAAGGCGATGACCGAGATGTTGCGCGCGCGCGCCACCTGGGCAGTCGCCGGTACCGAGCCCGCGAACAGCGGACCGAGAATGATCTCGGCGCCTTCGTCGCAGGCCTGTTGCGCGCCCTGCTGCGCCCCTTGCGGGCTGCCGGCGTCGTCCTTGATCAGGAGCTGGATGTTGGGGTTCTGAAACTCGGCGAGCGCCATCTCGGCCGCGTTCTTCATCGATTGCGCAGCCACGCCGGCATTGCCCGACGCCGACAGCGGCAGAATCAGCCCGACCTTGACCTGGCCGTTACCGGCAACCGCCGGCTGCTGCGGCGGTCCCGCCGGCGCCGTCGGCTGCTCGAACGGATTGAAGCCCTGCTGGACGTTGGAGCACGCCGACAGCAGCGGCGCGCCGACGATCAGGCCCAGCGCCGTTCGCCGGGCGACCCCATGGGGTCCCGGACCGAGAGAGTTGGGATGACGCGGGCCCACCATGGCATCTCTTCGTTCGGCCAAGACCGGCCAGAAGTTCCCCAAACGCACGTCCGCCAAGCCGTGCTGATTCACTCATATTGTCGACGAATAGTTAAGCAAAACAAAAGGCTGTCACCGCCACAAAGCCGATCAATTCGACGTTTTGCACGGCCTATCCCCTGCTCGTACACATCCCCATTGACGTGCAGTTTCGGACTTGAAGGTTCGATGAACGGCCACGCGCCCATGCCGATCGGAACTTCAAAATTGCTGCGCGGCTGTTCCCCTGTGGCAATCCCGCGGCATGCCCTTTAAATTACCTCGATGGGCGCGAAGGCAATCCCCAAGACGTCGCTAGACGACGGCAAATCTTCCACCACGTCGACCTACCTGGTGGCGGGTCAAATCGTCGTGGCACCCAAGGCACGGCCTGGATTGCATCTGGTGGCAACGCCGATCGGCAATCTCGGTGACATCACGCTGCGTGCACTGGAAACCCTGGCCGGTGCCGACATCATCTTCTGCGAGGACACGCGAATCACGCGGCGCCTGACCGAGCGCTACGGACTGGGGGCGGAACTCGCAGCCTATCATGAGCACAATGCCGAAGCGGTCAGGCCGCGGATCCTGCAACGTCTGGCCCAAGGCGCAGCCATCGCGCTGGTGTCGGACGCCGGCACGCCGCTGATCTCCGATCCCGGCTACAAGCTGGTGCGCGAGGCCTGTGAGGCCGGACACGCCGTCACCGCGCTGCCGGGACCTTCCGCCGTGCTCGCGGCGCTGAGCGTGGCGGCGTTGCCGACCGACCGCTTCTTCTTCGAGGGATTCCTGCCGGCCAAGCAGCAGGCGCGGCGCACGCGGCTGTCGGAGCTCGCGCGGATCGAGGCGACGCTGGTTCTGTTCGAGGCGGGCAGCCGGGTGCAGGAGACGCTGGCCGATCTCGCCGATGCCATGGCCGGGCGTCAGGCCGCGATCTGCCGCGAGCTCACCAAGCTGCACGAAGAGGTGCTGCGCGGAGCAATCGGCGATCTCGCTGCACGGGCCGGCGATCTCGAAACGCGCGGCGAATTCGTGCTGGTGATCGGTCCACCGCCGCGCGATGCCGAGGTGCTGACCCAGGACGCATTGGACGCCGTGCTCAGGGATCTGTTGCAGCGATCGAGCGTCAAGGACGCCGTGATGCATGCCGTCGAGCTGTCGCGCCGGCCGCGACGCGAGGTGTATGCGCGCGCGCTCGAGCTCTCGAAGGGCGCGCGGTCAGGGGAGGCCGATGGCAAAGACTGAGCGTGCCTCCCCAGACAAGCCGGCGAAGACGGCGGCACCCGAGCGCGTCGCCGCCTTCCGCACTGGATTGTCGGCGGAAGCCCGTGCCGCAGCGCTGCTGATCGCCAAGGGCTATCGCATCCTCGCCAAACGCTTCCGCACGCCCCAAGGCGAGATCGACATCATAGTGCGCAAGCGCAGCCTGGTCGCCTTCGTCGAGGTCAAGGCGCGCGCCTCGCTCGACGATGCGGCCTATGCCGTGACGCCTCGCCAGCAGCAGCGCATCATCGATGCCGCCCAGGCCTGGCTGATGGCGCATCCGGACCATGCCGAATTGGAGCTGCGCTTCGATGCGATTCTGGTTGCGCCGCGCAGCCTGCCGCGCCATCTGATGGCGGCCTTCGACGCCAGCACCTGACATGAACTGACTGCAGAGCAGGGACCTGCCCATGAAACTGAATGTCGCCGTCCAGATGGATCCGATCGCGCGCATCAACATCCGCGGCGACTCGACGTTTGCGATGCTGCTCGAAGCACAGCGGCGCGGACATGGCCTGTGCTACTACACGCCGGACAAGCTGTCGCTGCGCGGCGAGGAGCTGTACGCGCCGGTGCAGGCGCTGACCGTGCGCGACCAGGTCGACGACCACTTCACGCTCGGCGAGCCCAAGCCGACGGCGCTGACCACGTTCGACGTCGTGCTGCTGCGCCAGGATCCGCCGTTCGATCTCGCCTACATCACCTCGACGCATTTCCTCGAGCGCATCCATCCGAAGACGCTCGTGATCAACGATCCCGCCAGCGTGCGCAACGCGCCGGAAAAGCTGTTCGTGATGAACTTCCCGCAATTGATGCCGCCGACCTTGATCTCGCGCGATCTCGACGAGATCAACGCCTTCCGCGATCAGCACGGCGCTGTCGTGATGAAGCCGCTGCATGGCCATGGCGGCGCGGCAGTGTTCCGCGTCATGCCGCAGGACATGAATTTCGGCTCGCTGTTCGACATGTTCTCGGTGACGTTCAAGGAGCCCTGGGTGATCCAGCGCTTCCTCCCCGAGGTGAAGCATGGCGACAAGCGCATCATCCTGGTCGACGGCGAGTTCGCCGGCGCCGTCAACCGCGTGCCGGCGGCGGACGATCTGCGCTCCAACATGGTGCGCGGCGGCGCCGCGCAGGCCACCGATCTCAGCGCCCGTGAGCGCGAGATCTGCGACACGCTGGGTCCTGAATTGCGCGCGCGCGGCCTGCTGCTGGTCGGCATCGACGTCATCGATGGCAACCTCACCGAGATCAACGTGACGTCGCCGACCGGCATCCGCGCGATCTCGCGGCTCGGGGGCCCCGACATCGCCGCCCGCGTATGGGACGTCATCGAGAGCAAGCGGCGCTGATCAGGCACCGTCCCACATGGCTGGGGATAAGGCCAGCCAACGCGGTCATTCCGATGCGTCAGAAGCGGAGCGGAATCGACGACATCGACGCCTTTCATGATATGACGCGGGTCTCATGCGTCTCGTCCTGACCACCTGGAACATCAATTCGGTGCGCCTGCGCATCGACCTCGTCGCCAAGCTCATCAAGCAGGTCAGGCCCGATGTGCTGTGCCTGCAGGAGACCAAGTGCATCGACGACGCCTTCCCGCTGAAGCGTTTCAAGCGGCTCGGCTATGAGCACGTCGCGCTGAACGGGCAGAAGGGCTATCACGGCGTCGCCGTGATCTCGAAATGGCCGTTCGAGGAGACCAACGTCCGCACCTTCTGCGACAAGGTGGATTCGCGCCACATCACGGTGGCGTTCGGCGAGAAGGCGCAGCTCGCGCAGCCGCTGGTGCTGCACAATTTCTACGTGCCCGCAGGCGGCGACATTCCCGACCCCGCGCTCAACCCGAAATTCGAGCACAAGCTGCAATTCCTCGACGAGATGAAGGCGTGCGAGCCACTGCATCCGCGCGGCGACGACCGGCACATCCTGGTCGGCGATCTCAACGTCGCGCCGCATGAACACGATGTCTGGTCGCACAAGCAGCTCCTGAAGGTGGTGTCGCACACGCCGATCGAATGCGAGAAGCTGTTGGCGGCGCAGGCCCATGGCGAATGGGTCGATGTCGCCCGCGAGCGCATCCCGATGTCGGAGAAGGTCTACACCTGGTGGAGCTACCGTGCCGCCGACTGGACCGTCGGTGATCGCGGCCGAAGGCTCGACCACATCTGGGTGTCACGCGCACTGAAGGACCGGGTCAGCGACTTCAGGATCCTGCGCGACGCCCGCAGCTGGGAGCGGCCGTCGGATCATGTGCCGGTCACGGTGACGCTGGACGTGTCGTAGCGAAAGCGAAGCTGACCCGCCCGGTCACGAAGATCACGACGTCAGCTTGGTCCCTGCCGCCATGATGTCATTGGCGATTCGGCTGGCGCGGTGGGCGAACTCGTCGCGTAGCCGGCGCGCAGCCATGGCGTCGCTCTCGAGCACACGCTGAAACAGGCTGCGCGAAATCCGCACCACGGTCGAATATTCCAGGGCCGTCGCGGTCGCCGGGCGCCGCATCTCGACCAGCAGCGCCAGCTCGCCGATCAGCATGGTCGGCGTGGCGACGATCTCGGCACCGACCTCGTCGCTGATGCGCAATGACCCGCGCTGGACGACATAGCCGCAATCGGCGGTGTCACCTTCGCGGAACAGGGTCTCGCCGCTCTGGATGTTACGCTGCTCGGAGCCGATGGCGATCATGCGAAGTGAGTCGCTTCCCAGCAGGCGCAATGTTGGGACGCGCTCCAGCAGCGCAATATCGTCTTCGATCGACATCAAGGGCCCGGGGAAGGCGGAATGGAACCAATATCATAAATGGCGAGACCGCCATCCCCGAACCTATCACGGTACCAACTTGTAGCCACCGGCCTCCGTCACCAGAATCTCTGGATTCGCGGCATCTTTCTCGATCTTCTGCCGCAGACGGTAAATGTGCGTTTCCAGCGTGTGGGTGGTGACGCCGGAATTGTAGCCCCAGACCTCCTGGAGCAGGGTCTCGCGTGACACCGGCTGCTGGCCGGCGCGGTACAGGAAGCGCAGGATCGCCGTTTCCTTCTCCGTCAGGCGGACCTTGCGGGCGTTGGCGCCCGTCAGCATCTTCGAGCCCGGCCGGAAGCTGTACGGGCCGACCGAGAACACCGCGTCCTCGCTGGCCTCGTGCTGGCGAAGCTGGGCGCGGATGCGGGCCAGCAGCACGGCGAAGCGGAAGGGCTTGGCGACATAGTCGTTGGCGCCGGATTCGAGCCCGAGAATCGTGTCGGAATCGGTATCGTGCCCGGTCAGCATGATGATCGGCGCCTTGAAGCCGCCCTTGCGCAGGGACCGCACCACTTCGCGGCCATCGGTGTCGGGCAGGCCGACGTCCATCAGAACCAGGTCGGGCGAATTGGCCTTTGCGGCGGTGGCGCCTTTGGCGCCGGTATCGACGGCCTGGGCTTCGAACTCGTCATGCAGCGAGAGCTGCTCCATCAGGGCATCGCGCAGATCGGTGTCGTCATCCACGATCAGGATCTTGCGGGCATTGGCCATTGTACAATCCTCTAGGTGGCGCCGGCGGGATCGGATGGGTGGCGCCGTCAAACGGTGGGCAAACAGGCTCATCAGCCCTGTTCCGTCTTGAAGTAGGGGGCTGTTACCGATTCACAAGCGCCCGGACTCTACTTCAGAATTGGGCAGGGATTGAGATGATTGTCCTGTTCGACCCTCGCGGCGGACCATTTGCCGACATTAAGGCAATTACCGGGCAATAAAGGGCAATGAAAAGGCGCGTTGTTTCATGTCGTTATGGAAGGTGAAACCTGGCATGCCAGCATCGCTGATCTCGATTCGCACCACGGCGGGATCGCGGCAGCGCGGCTGGCTCCAGGTCTGGGGCCAGGTCATCCCGGTGGCGCTTGGCCGCGGCGGCATCCTGGCCAACAAGCGCGAAGGCGATGGTGGTACGCCACGAGGCGTGTTCCGGCCGCGGCGGCTGTGGTGGCGGGCCGACCGTCACCCCCGTCCACACACGGTCCTGCCGGTTCGGCCGATCGGTCCGGAGGATGCCTGGTGCGAGGACCCGGCCGACCGGCATTACAATCAGGCGATCCGGCTGCGCGGCGACCGGCCCGGAGACCGGCTGGCGCGTCAGGACCATCTGTACGATTTCATCATCGAGATCGACCACAACACGCGGCCGCGGATCGCGGGCCGCGGCAGTGCCGTGTTCCTGCATCTGGCGCGGCCGAACTTCGGCCCGACCGCAGGCTGCGTGGCCATGACCCGCCCAGCGATGCTGCGTCTGTTGCAAAGGATCGGCCCGCGCACCAGGATCGTCATCCAATAACAAGAGAAGGGGAGGACGGCATGCCGGATCAGCCAGCCAGCGCCGCGGGCCTTCTGCGTCAGCATTGGAGCGAAGGCCGGAAGCTGGCGGCGCTGCCGCCGGAGTTGCGTCCAAGGGACCGCGCCGAGGGCTATGCCATCCAGGCCGAGCTCGAGCGCCACTCGCCCAAGCCACTATTTGGCTGGAAAATTGCGGCGACCAGCGAGGCCGGCCAGCGCCATATCAATGTCGCCGGTCCGATGGCCGGGCGGATCCTGGCCGAGACGGTGTTGCCGGCGGGTGGCACCGCAGCGATGGCCGGTAACGCGATGCGGGTCGCGGAGCCGGAGTTCGCGTTCCGCCTGGGAGCGGACCTGCTGCCGCGGCCGACACCCTATGATGTCGCAGAGGTGCTGGCCGCGGTCGACACGCTGCATCCCGCGATCGAGATCCCGGATTCGCGGTTCGCCGACTTCGTCAGCGCCGGCGAGGCACAACTGATCGCCGACAATGCCTGCGCGCATCTGTTCGTGCTGGGCGAGGCCACCACCGCCGACTGGCGCAGCCGCGACCTGATCGCGGAGCGGCCGCGCATCGCGCTGCGTGGCGAGACCTTCATCGGCCACGGCCGCAACGTGCTTGGTGATCCGCGCGTGGCGCTGGCCTGGCTGGTCAACGAGCTCAGCGCGCTTAGCGTGCCCGCGCGGGCAGGGCAGGTGGTCACGACCGGCACCTGTCATGCGCCCCTGCCGATCGGCAGCGGGGACCACATGGAGGCCGATTTCGGCGATCTGGGGCAGGTATCGGCGCGGTTCGAGTAGGGACCGGCCGCGATCGCGCCCCCCTTCAGCGATGCCCGAAGATCGCCGAGCCGACACGGACATGCGTGGCGCCGAACTGGATGGCGGTGGCGAAATCGGCGCTCATGCCCATCGACAGATGCGCAAGGCCATTGCGGGCGGCGATCTTGGCGGTCAGCGCGAAATGCGGACCGGGCGCGTCCTCTACCGGCGGAATGCACATCAGCCCTGAAATCGCGAGCCCGTAGTCCTTGCGGCAGGCGGCGATGAAGGCGTCGGCGTCGCCGGGCGCGATGCCCGCCTTCTGCGGCTCCTCGCCGGTATTGATCTGGACGAACAGCTGCGGATGCCGGCCCTGGGCGGAAATCTCCTTGGCGAGCGCCGCGCACAGGCTTGGCCGGTCCACCGAATGGATGGCCTCGAACAGCGCCACCGCCTCCTTGGCCTTGTTGGATTGCAGCGGCCCGATCAGGTGCAGTGCGAGTCCCGGATGCGCGGCCATCAGTGGCGGCCACTTGGCTTTGGCTTCCTGAACGCGATTTTCACCGAACACGCGCTGTCCGGCCGCGATCACCGGCTCGATTGCCTCGGCATCGAAGGTCTTCGACACGGCGATCAGCGTGACCGAGGCGCGATCGCGCTCGGCATCGCGGCAGGCGCGCAGAATCTCCTGCTCGACGGCGGCGAGCGCAGACGGCGAGGACGGGGATGAGGCGTTCAATTCAGGCACGATGGCGTCCGTCGGTCAGTAGAATTACGGGTTTGGCTGCAATTTTACAGAGTTCGAGAAAGGGTTCTTGAGCCCTTCTCCTTACCCTGCACGGCCGGGGTAGGGGAAAGAAATGCCAAGCATCCGCTTCAATCGCAATAGAGTGAAGCTGAACCGGCTGATGGGGATCCGCGCCCGGCTGGCGCTGCTCGCCCTGATCCTGGTGGCGCCGCTGATGCTGGAACGCGCGCGCTCCCTGGAAAGCGCCAGGACAAGGCAGATCGCGCTCGCATCGGAGGAATTCTTCGGCCTCGCCCGGCAAAGCGCCGACATGCAGCGCGAGGTCATCATGTCGGTGGAGACGGTGCTGAAGTCGACCGCCTATGTCCGGGCGTCGAGCACCGGCGTGAGCCGCAGTTGCGACATGATGCGCGCCAGCCTGCCGGCGACCCTGCCCTGGATCCGCACCCTGATGATCGCCGGCCGCGACGGCCGCATCCAGTGCTCGACCAACAACCAATATGTCGGGCTCGATTTCAGCGACCGGCCGTATTTCCGTGGCGCCCAGGAATCACGCGATTTCGTGTTCAGCGACTACCTGCTGTCGAAACCGTCGCACGTGCCGATCGTCATGGCCGCCTATCCGGTCGGCGCCATCACCGGCGAGCCGGACGCGGTGATGCTGGCGAGCGTGAACCTGGAATGGATGTCCAAGATCATGAACAATCTTGGCGGCCGCCCCGGCATCACAGCGGTGCTGGTCGACAGCGAAGGAACCGTGCTGGCGGCGCCCGTCGACCGCACCGAGCTGATCGGCCGGCCGCTCGACAGCGTGCCGTTGTTGTCGGCCGTTGCCGAGACCGCCCTGAGTTCGGGGAAGCCGACCGAGACGATGAGTTTCACGGCGGCGGATGGTTCCAAGCGCGCGATCACCTTCACTCGGATCGCCGACACCGGATCGCGGCTGATCGTCAGCATTGATGAGACCCGCGTCACCGCCGCCATCGACCGCGAGATCCGCAACGCCTATCTGCAGGCCGGCCTCGTCTGCCTGATCGTGCTTCTCGGCGCGCTGATCGCCGCCGAGAAGCTGATCGTGAAGCCCGTCAGCATGCTCGCCGCGACCGCCAAGCGCTTCGGCCACGGCCACTGGTCGGCGCGCGTCACCACCAAGCATCTGCCGTCGGAGTTCGTGCCGCTGGCAAAGTCTTTCAATGCGATGGCCGCCAAGCTCGGCCAGCGCGAGCGCGAGCTGGTCGCCGCGAATGACCGGCTGACGGTGATGGCGTCGATCGACATGCTCTCAGGCCTCGCCAACCGCCGCGGCTTCCAGAACCGCATCGACGTCGAATGGAGCCGCGCGCAGCAGGCCGGCACCGAGCTGTCGCTGCTGATGATCGATGTCGACCACTTCAAGCTCTACAACGACACCTATGGGCACCCCGAGGGTGACGCCTGCCTGTCACGTCTCGGCGAGACGCTGTCGCAGATCGCCGGCGCGATGACGGCTTTCGCCGGCCGCTATGGCGGCGAGGAGTTCTGCCTGTTGTTGCCGGGCATGGGTGCCAGAGAGGCGCTCGCGGTCGGCGAGCAGGTGCGCGCCGCGGTGCTCGAGCTCGAGCTGCCGCATGCGACCTCGGCGCATCGATGCGTCACCGTGAGCGTCGGCGTCGCCTCGACGCGGCCGAACGAGTCGCTGATGCCCTCCGACCTGATCGAAGCCGCCGACGCCGCGCTCTATGCGGCCAAGCATCGCGGCCGCAACACGGTCATCGCGCATGGCTTCGCGGATGTTGCCGACGACAGGAGCGGCGTGGCACGCGCCGGATAGGGCTGTGGCCGCGACCTGCGGTCAGCCGACGGCGAGCTTGCGGTCGAGCTCGAGCTCGGTGACGACGCGGTTGCGACCAAGCTTCTTGGCGAGATACAGCGCGCGGTCGCAACGGTCGATGAGATCAGCCATTGATTCGCCGAACTGGAACTGGCCGACGCCGATCGACACCGTGATCTGCGGCAGCACCTCGCCGGTCGAGCGACGCGTGAACTGACAGTCGGCGATGGTGCGCCGGATCCGCTCCGCGATGACAGTGCAACCTTCGAGGTCGGTCTGCGGCAGCACCGCGATCAGTTCCTCGCCGCCATAGCGCGCCGGAAGATCGTTGTCGCGGACGCGCTCGCGCAATGCCTTGGCGACAAGGCGAAGCACCTGATCGCCGACGCCATGGCCGTAATTGTCGTTGAACTTCTTGAAGTGGTCGACGTCGATCAGGAGAATGCTGAGCGGCTCGTCGCGCTCCATCGCCTCGATCTGCGCGTGGCGGAAGAACTCTTCGAGCGCGCGGCGGTTCGGCAATCCGGTCAGTGTGTCGGTACGCGCGCGCTGCTCCGACTTGTTGAGCGAGTCCCTGATGGTGTCGAGCTCGCGTGACTTTTCGGCAAAGCTCACTTCGAGTTTCGCAGCACGCGCGGTCGCCTGGGCGAGCTCGCTGACCAGGTTCTCGATCAGGATCTTCGGATCGACGCCCTGCTCGCTGCGTTCGGCAACGCCATCGATCGCCGCCATGTGCGTGCGGTTGTCGGCGATCGCGGCGGTCAGATAACTTTTGGCGGAGTCCATCACGCCATGCAACTGCTGCGAGACTTTGTGGACGACGGCCGCTTCCGTACCCTGCTGGCCGATGTACGTGTCGAACAGCGCCTGGTTGGTGGTCTTGTCGAACTTGCGCTTGTTGCTGACCAGGATGTCGACGGCGCGCTTGAGGTCCGACGCCGAGCCCAGTGAGTACTTGAACCACAGATGGAAGTTGTTAGGCGTCGGTGGCACGCGCTGTTGAGCCATGGATTTCATGGCCTTTTCCGCGACCGTCGTCGCGTACTCGAAGTCAAGCTCGTCGAACGTAGCGCCGGACACGATGTGGAGTGACCCCAGATGCGGGCGGATGCCTGGATGTATGCACTCAGTCTCCCATTCAAGTCTTAACCGTGCCTCAATCGGACCTTCGACACTGCCGGCAGAGCCCGCAAAAAAACTCACGATTACCGTCGCTTAGCAGATGCCCAAAATGGTATCATCATCTGTCGCCCCATTGACCGGGCTGCCGCTTTTGTGGCCTAGTCCGCCGTCTTGAAACGACGCGAATCCTCGAAAATTATAAGCGATTCCATGACATCCGAACGCTACAACGCCCGTGAAGCCGAGCCGCGCTGGCAGCGCCAGTGGGACGAGAAGGCGATCTTCGCCACGAAGAACGACGATCCGCGTCCGAAATACTACGTACTCGAGATGTTTCCCTATCCGTCGGGACGCATCCATATCGGTCACGTCCGCAATTATACGCTCGGCGACGTCTTGGCCCGCTTCATGCGCGCCAAGGGTTTCAACGTCCTGCACCCGATGGGCTGGGATGCGTTCGGCCTGCCGGCGGAGAACGCCGCGATCGAGCGCAAGGTGGCGCCGAAGGCGTGGACCTACGACAACATCGCCGCGATGAAGAAGCAGCTGCGCTCGATCGGCCTGTCGCTCGACTGGGCGCGCGAGTTCGCGACCTGCGATCCGTCCTACTACAAGCACCAGCAGAAGATGTTCCTCGACTTCATGCAGGCGGGGCTGGTCGAGCGCGAGAAGCGCAAGGTGAACTGGGATCCGGTCGACATGACCGTGCTCGCCAACGAGCAGGTCATCGACGGTCGCGGTTGGCGCTCCGGTGCGGTGGTCGAACAGCGTGAGATGAACCAGTGGGTGTTCAAGATCACGAAGTACTCGCAGGAGCTGCTGGACGCGCTCGATGGTCTCGACCGCTGGCCCGACAAGGTGCGGCTGATGCAGCGCAACTGGATCGGCCGCTCGGAAGGCCTGCTGATCCGTTTTGCGCTGGATCCCGCGACGACGCCTGCGGGCGAGGCCGAATTGAAGATCTTCACGACCCGGCCGGACACGCTGTTCGGCGCCAAGTTCATGGCGATCTCGGCCGACCACCCGCTGGCCCAGGCCGCGGCGGCGAAGAACCCGGAGCTCGCCGCGTTCATCGCCGAGATCAAGCGGATCGGCACCGCGCAGGAGGCGATCGACACTGCGGAGAAGCAGGGCTTCGACACCGGCATCCGCGCCGTGCACCCGTTCGATCCGAGCTGGACCTTGCCGGTCTATGTCGCCAATTTCGTGCTGATGGAGTACGGCACCGGCGCCATCTTCGGCTGCCCGGCGCATGACCAGCGCGACCTCGACTTCGTCAACAAATACGGCCTCGGCAATGTCCCGGTGGTCTGCCCCGAGGGCCAGGACCCAGCGAGCTTCGTCATCACCGATACCGCCTTCGACGGCGACGGCCGCCTGATCAATTCGCGCTTCCTGGACGGCATGACGATCGCCCAGGCCAAGGACGAGGTCGCCAGGCGGCTCGAGAGCGAGCCGCGCGGCGGCGCGCCGGTCGGCGAGCGCCAGGTCAATTTCCGCCTGCGCGACTGGGGCATCTCGCGCCAGCGCTATTGGGGCTGCCCGATCCCGGTGATCCACTGCCCCAAATGCGATGTCGTGCCGGTGCCGGCGCAGGACCTGCCGGTCGTGCTGCCTGATGACGTCACCTTCGACAAGCCCGGCAACGCGCTCGACCACCATCCGAGCTGGAGGCACGTCACCTGCCCGACATGCGGGGCCAAGGCGACCCGCGAAACCGACACGATGGACACCTTCGTCGATTCGTCTTGGTACTTCGCGCGCTTCACCGATCCGTGGAACGAGACCTCGCCGACGACACCTGCGGTCGCCAACCGGATGATGCCGGTGGATCAGTATATCGGCGGCGTCGAGCACGCGATCCTGCATCTGCTCTACAGCCGATTCTTCACCCGCGCGATGAAGGCCACCGGCCACGTCGCCATGGACGAGCCGTTCGCCGGCATGTTCACGCAGGGCATGGTGGTCCACGAGACCTACCAGAAGGCCGATGGCACCTACGTCAATCCGGCCGAGGTCAAGATCGAGGTCGGCGGCAACGGCCGCCGCGCGGTGCTGGCCGCCACCGGCGAGGACATCACGATCGGCCCGATCGAGAAGATGTCGAAGTCGAAGAAGAACACCGTCGACCCCGACGACATCATCGAGAGCTACGGCGCCGACGTCGCGCGCTGGTTCATGCTGTCGGACTCGCCGCCGGATCGCGACGTGATCTGGAGCGACGAACGGGTGCAGGGCGCGGCGCGCTTCGTCCAGCGGCTGTGGCGGCTGGTCAACGAATCGGTCGCAGCAAGCCAGGAGGCCCCCTCCTCCCGTCCCGCCGACTTCGGCGCAGACGCGCTGGCGCTGCGCAAGGCCGCGCATGGCGCTCTCGACAAGGTGACCGGCGGCATCGAGCGGCTGCATTTCAACGTCTGCCTGGCGCACATCCGCGAATTCGCCAACGCGCTGGCCGAGGTGCTGGGCCGGCCGGCGACGCCGGCGCCGGACCTGGCCTGGGCGATTCGCGAGGCCGCTGGCATCCTGGTGCAGCTGATCTCGCCGATGATGCCGCATCTGGCCGAGGAATGCTGGCAGGTGCTGGGCCAGACTGGCCTGATCTCGGAGGCCTCCTGGCCGCAAATCGAACGCGATTTGCTGGTTGAGGACAGCATGACCCTGGTCGTCCAGGTCAACGGCAAGAAGCGCGGAGAAGTCACAGTCGCCAGCAACGCGCAGAATCCGGAAATTGAGTCTGCCGTTTTGGCCCTCGATGCAGTAAAACTAGCGCTGGACGGCAAGCCCGTTCGCAAGGTGATCATTGTTCCCAAGAGGATCGTGAATGTCGTCGGCTAGGTTTCGGATCGCTGCACGCCTCGTTGCCGTGGCCGCCTTGGCCGGGCTGACGGCCGGCTGCTTCCAGCCGATGTACGCGGAGCACGCCGACGGCACCCCTGCCCTGCGCGACAAGCTGATGGGCATCGAGCTGCCGCCGGTCGACAAGCCGAACGCCTCCCCCGAGGCGCGCATTGGCGTCGGCATCCGCAACGCGCTCGCATTCAAGCTCTACGGCACCGCGACCGGCACGGCCCCGACCCACAAGCTGGTGCTGCGGTTGCAGACCAGCCGGTCCTCGCTGATCGTCTCGCAGACGACCGGCCTGCCGACCACCGAGAATGTCGGCGTCGACGTCCAGTACAATCTGGTCGAGCTGGCGACCAACAAGTCGGTCATGACCGGTACGACCTTCGCGCGTACCTCCTACGACATCCCCGGCTCGTACCAGCGCTTCGCCCGCCAGCGCGCCTTCCGTGATGCCGAGGATCGCGCCTCCGAGGAAGTCGCCGAGAAGATCAAGACGCGGCTCGCGGCCTATTTCACCGCCGGCACCTGACGCTCGGCTGACATTGCCGTGGTCGCGCTGCGCGGACGAGACGTCGATGCCTTCCTGGCCAAACCGGACGCCGCCCGGCCGCTGATCCTGTTGTACGGCCCGGATACGGGTCTGGTCCGCGAGCGTGCCGAGGCCCTTATCGCGTCGGCCGTCGACAACCCCGATGATCCCTTCTCCGTGGTCAGGCTCGACGGTGACGAGCTCTCCGCGGAACCGTCGCGCCTCGTCGACGAAGCCATGACGGTGCCGCTGTTCGGCGGCCGGCGGGCCATCCGGGTGCGCGCCGGCTCGCGCAATTTCGCCAGCGGCGTCGAGACGCTCTGCGAGATGAATGTACGGGACTGCCGCATCGTCATCGAGGCCGGCGACATCCGCCCCGATTCGCCACTGCGCAAGATTTGCGAGAAGGCCAAAACGGCGGTCGCGATCGGCTGCTACCCGGACACCGAGCGCGATCTCGCCAAGCTGATCGACGACGAACTGCGCATCGCGGCCCTGCGCATCGCGCCCGACGCTCGCGCCTCGCTGATGGCCCTGCTGGGCGGCGACCGCCAGGCCTCGCGCAACGAGCTGCGCAAGCTGACCCTGTTCGCCCATGGCGAGGGTGAGGTGACGCTCGACCATGTGATGGCGGTGGTCGCCGACGCCTCGGAGATGAAGCTCGACCCGATCGTCGACGGCGCCTTCGGCGGCAAGCCCGAAATGGTCGAGACCGAGTTCGGCAAGGCCATGATCGCCGGCACCTATCCCGGTGTCATCATCTCCGCTGCGCAGCGACATGCGGCATGGCTGCACAAATCGGCCCTTGCCGTCGCATCCGGCACGCCCGTGTCGGCCATTCTCGAAGGCGGTTTTCCGCGGCTGCATTTCTCACGAAAGCCGAGCGCCGAGACGGCGCTGCGCAATTTCTCTCCGGCGCGGCTGCTGCCGATCATCGACCAGCTCGCCACCGCCGCCCTCGACATGCGCAAGCAGCCGGGCCTCGCCGCAGCCATCGCGCAGCGAACGCTGCTGTCGATCGCGGTGAACGCGCGGCGCAAGGGATGAGTGGGCCCGAGGCCTTGCTCCAATCTCCGACGTCATTCCGGGGCGACGCGCGCCAGCGCGGCGAGCCCGGAATCCATCGGGCCAAGCGATCTGCCGAGAGATGGATTCCGGGTTCGTGCTGCGCACTCCCCGGAATGACGGAGGAGTGTTTCGAGATCACCAGAGGCAACCGTGACCAGGAAGCACTGGTCGTACCCGTCGCCCAATTAGTAACTCGTCGTGCCCGGGCTTGACCCGGGCACCCATCCTCTTGGAGCGAGTACCCTTAAAAGATGGATGGCCGGGTCAAGCCCGGCCATGACAATGTGGTGAGGACGTCACAACAAAGCTGACAGGAGTTCGTAGGAAGTATCTCGACAACGGGACAACAATTACGACCTAACAGCCTAACCCTGCTCCAGCCGCCGCATCACCTCGTCGAGCTGCTCGAGGCTGCGGTAGGTGATCTGCACCGTGCCGCCGGGGTCGCGGTGGCTGATCGACACCGAAAGGCCGAGCGCATCGCCGACGCGCTTCTCCAGCGCGATGGTGTCGGCGTCCTTCTTCTCCGCCGGCGCACTGCCCCCAGAGCTGCGTGGCTTCTGCGGCTTGCGTTCCGGCACGCCCTCCTCGTGCGCGAGCGCCTCGGTCTGGCGGACGTTCAGCCCTTCCGCGATGATCTTCTTCGCCGCCGACATCGGATCCGGCAGGTTGATCAGCGCACGCGCATGACCGGCCGAGATCTGTCCCGTCGCGATGAAGCCCTGCACCTCGGCCGGCAGCTTGGTCAGCCGCATCATGTTGGCGACATGGCTGCGGCTCTTGCCGACGATCTTGGCGATGTCTTCCTGGTTGCGTTTGAACTCGTTGGCGAGCGCGTGATAGCCCTGCGCCTCCTCCATCGGATTGAGATCCTCGCGCTGCACGTTCTCGATGATCGCGAGCTCCAGGGCATCGCTGTCGCTGACATCGACCGGAACGATCGGCACCTCGTGCAGGCCGGCGGCCTGCGAGGCGCGCCAGCGCCGCTCGCCGGCGATGATCTCGTAGCGGTCGTGCTGGCCCTTCACCGGACGCACCACGATCGGCTGGATCACGCCGTGCTGCTTGATCGAGGCCGAGAGCTCGGCGAGCTCGCCGTCGGAGAACGTCTTACGCGGATTGCGCGGATTCGGCTTGAGGAATTCGATCGGCACCTTGCGCTGATTTCGCGGCCGCTCCGGTGGCGCGCCGGCCTCGCGGCCGACGTCACCGATCAGACTTGCGAGACCCCGGCCCAATCGCGATCGCGACTCGTCGGCCATCGCCTTCTCCTTTGGATTCACGTCACGCTCCGCTTGCGTCTGCTGCCGATCGGTCCCGTCGGCACAATGAACGAGGGAGCGGATTCATTTCGAAACCCGCTGTCGTCCTCGAATGAGATCCGGGCGACGAGGTCCCCCGGAGCAGAGGCAAAGTCAGTTCGTGCGCAGGTCACGCTCGCGCTGAATGACTTCGGTCGCGAGCTTGAGATAGGCCTCGCTGCCGACGCACTTCAAGTCGTAGACCAGCACCGGCTTGCCGTAGGACGGCGCTTCCGAGATGCGCACGTTGCGCGGGATCATCGTGTTGTAGACCTTCGATCCCATGAACTGGCGGACGTCGGCGACGACCTGGTTGGAGAGGTTGTTGCGCGAGTCGAACATCGTCAGCACGATACCGTGGATCGAGAGGTTCGGGTTCAAGGTCGAGCGCACCTGCTCCACGGTCTGCAGCAGCTGCGACAGACCTTCGAGCGCGAAGAACTCGCACTGCAGCGGCACCAGGATCGCGTCGGACGCGGCCATTGCATTGACCGTCAGCAGGTTGAGCGACGGCGGACAGTCGACCAGCACGTAGGTGTAGTCGTTCTCCGGCGAGACGTTGTTGTTGAGGCCGGCGATCGCATCGCGCAGACGGAAGGCGCGGTTGGCGGTGGAACCGAGCTCGAGCTCAAGACCCGACAAGTCCATCGTCGAGGAGGCGATGTGCAGCCGCGGCACGGCCGTCGCAACGATGGCGTCGCGCAGCGAGGCCTCGCCGATCAGCACGTCATAGGTCGAGCAGTTGCGGCTGCCGCGGTCGATGCCGAGCCCGGTCGAGGCGTTGCCCTGCGGATCGAGGTCGACGATCAGCACCCGCTCGCCGATCGCTGCCAGCGCCGTGCCGAGGTTGATCGCGGTCGTGGTCTTGCCGACCCCGCCCTTCTGATTGGCGAGCGCCAGGATGCGCGGATGCCCCTCCGGGTGCGGGGCTCTATCTTCTTGATAAATCTGATCAATTACGGCCATGCGCGATCGCCATTGGTTGTCGTCTTGACGGAATTCAGCTCTGTCGCTCGATGCAATCGATTGCGACGATCCAGCCCTGCCCGCCCGTCCGGCTGGAGTGAAGTTTCGACTCAATTTTCCAATACTTAGTAGATTCGGTCAATTCCGCTTCTACATCTTGACCCTTGAGAAACAGCGCTTTCGCGCCTTTTTTCACCAGGGGCTCCGCAAAGCCGATGAGCTGATGTAGCGGAGCCAGCGCGCGTGCGGTCACGCAATCGACTCGCCCGCTCCACTTCTCCACGATATCCCCGATCTCTGACAAATGCACGATCCCCGGAGCGCCGGTGACGCGAATTGCTTCGCGCAGGAACGCTGCCTTCTTGGCGTTGCGCTCGACCAAGTGAATCTGTGCACCCGGCCGATCGGCCAAGGCGCAGGCAAGCACGACGCCGGGAAAGCCGCCGCCGCTGCCCAGATCAGCCCAGATCCTGGCGTCGGGCGCGAGATCGAGAAGCTGCAACGAGTCGGCGATGTGGCGCGTCCAGAGATGAGGCAAGGTCGACGGCGCGACCAGATTGGTCTTCGCCTGCCACTCCAGCAGCAATGCGACATAGCGATCGAGGCGTTGCTCCGTTTCACGTGAAACGGGAGTCAGCGCGAGCGCTGCCGCCTTGTCCGATTCGATCATCTTGGATGCCACCGCTGGCGATGCCTGTTTCACGTGAAACGCCTCAGCCGGTGGCCTTGCTGCGACGCGCTTCCCGACGGAGATAGGCCGCAAGTATCCCGAGCGCCGCCGGCGTCATCCCATCGATCCGGCCCGCCTGTCCGATCGTCCACGGCTTGGCTGCCGTCAGCTTCGCCCGCGCCTCATTCGAAAGACCCGGGACGAGCGCATAATCGACCCCACCGAGCACCAGGCCCTCATCGCGCCGGAAGGCATCCACGTCCTCGCTCTGGCGGCGGACATAGACATCATATTTGGCATCGATCTCCAGATGGACGGCGATGGCGGGATCGATCGCACCGAGCTCCGGCCAGATCGCTCTCACCTCGGAGAAGCCGATCTCCGGATAGGCCATCAGATCGAAGGCCGAGCGGCGCTGGCCATCCTTGTTGAGCGTGAGGCCATGCTTCGCCGCCTCGTTGGGCGTGATCGTCAGCGACCTCGCCATCGAACGGGCAGCCTCCAAGGCATCCATCTTGGTTCGATGGAAACGCGCGCGATCATTGCCGACGCAGCCGAGCGCGATGCCCTTGTCGGTCAGCCGCCGGTCCGCATTGTCCGCCCGGAGGGTTAGCCGATACTCCGCGCGCGAGGTGAACATCCGATACGGCTCGGTGATCCCTCGCGTGACGAGGTCATCGATCATCACGCCGAGATAGCCGTCGGCACGATCGAACACGATCGACTCGCCGCCGCCCGCCGCGAGCGCCGCATTGAGCCCGGCTAGCAGACCCTGGGCGGCAGCCTCTTCGTAGCCGGTCGTGCCGTTGATCTGACCCGCCAGGAACAGGCCCCTCATCCGCTTGGTCTGGAGCGTTGGCTCCAGCTCGCGTGGATCGACGTGGTCGTACTCGATCGCATAGCCCGGTCGGATCATCCGGACGCGCTCGAGGCCCGGGATGGTCGGTAGCAGCGCGAGCTGGACCTCCTCGGGCAACGAGGTCGAGATACCGTTCGGGTAGACGGTGGTGTCGTCGAGCCCTTCCGGCTCCAGGAAGATCTGGTGACCGTCGCGATCACCGAAGCGTACGATCTTGTCCTCGACCGACGGACAGTAGCGCGGCCCGGTCGACTTGATCTGGCCGGAGTACATCGGCGAGCGATGGACGTTGGCGCGGATCACCTCATGGGTCGCGGTCGTCGTTCGGGTAATCCCGCACTGGATCTGCGGGGTGGTGATCCTGTCGGTCAGGACGGAGAACGGCTCCGGCGGATCGTCGCCAGGCTGCATCTCGACCGCGCTCCAGTCGATCGTGGATCCATCCAGGCGCGGCGGTGTACCCGTCTTGAGACGGCCGAGCCGAAATCCGATGGCTTCGAGAGACCGGGACAGCCCCAGCGCCGGCGCTTCGCCGACCCGGCCGGCCGGCCAGGTTCTCTCACCCAGGTGGATCAGACCACGCAGGAACGTGCCGGTCGTGATGACGACAGCGCCACAGATGAAGGTCCGGCCATCAGCCAGCCGCAACCCCGCTACACGCTCGCCGGCAACGATCAGTTCGTCCGCCTCGCCTTCAATGACGGCGAGGTTCGCGGTCTCCCGGATCGCCGACTGCATCGCTGCAGCGTAGAGCTTGCGGTCGGCCTGGGCGCGTGGACCTCGAACGGCCGGCCCCTTCCGACGGTTCAGAACCCGAAACTGGATACCGCCGGCATCGGCGACGCGACCCATCAGCCCATCGAGAGCATCAACCTCGCGAACCAGATGTCCCTTCCCCAGCCCACCTATGGCCGGATTGCAGGACATGGCGCCGATGGTCGCGAACTGATGCGTGATCAGGGCGGTTCGGGCACCCATGCGCGCCGCGCCCGCCGCAGCTTCACAGCCAGCGTGGCCGCCACCGATGACGATGACGTCGTAGGATGTCAGATGCTCGCTCATGAGGCTTATCTAGCGCGTGCGGACAACGCTCGGAAGACGTTTCACGTGAAACATTCGCCACCGTCCGGCAGGGAGATGTTTCACGTGAAACAGCATCGATGCCATCTGGACTTGTTTCACGTGAAACGTCCAACGAGGGCTCTACCCTGTTTCACGTGAAACGATTGACGATCAGTTAACCAAGCAACATTTCATTAAGCATATCTGCGTCCGGCGAGGCTCTTGACGCTGCTACTTTCCGATACAGAACTCGCGGAAGATCACGTCCAGCACATCCTCGACATCGACCCGCCCCAACAGACGCCCAAGCGCCAGTGCGGCGATCCGCAGCTCCTCCGCGGCAAGCTCCTCACCGAGATCAACAGCCCTAACGCTCCGACGAAGCGCCGCCACGGTCTCATTGAGCAGGGCTCGTTGCCGCTCCCGGGTGATCAGGCCATTCTCGGTCGATCCGAAGAAGTCACGGGCAAAGCCAATCAGAGCCTCCAACAGGCCGGCCACCCCTGCTCCGGTTCTGGCCGAGATAGCAAAGATCGGAGCATCGCCCTGCGCCATCGCCGTGGCTGTCTCCTGCGGTCTCGGCAGATCGATCTTGTTCCGGACCAGCCAGACAGGCACCCCGCTTCGACGCTCTGCCTCCGGCTGACCATCCTCGGACAGCCACAGCACGAGATCGGCCTGCGCAGCCCGATCCCGGGCTCGGCGCACCCCCTCCTGCTCCACGGGGTCGTCCGTCTCCCGGATCCCCGCGGTATCGATCACCGTGACGGGATAGCCTTGGAGATCAAGCTGGATCTCGATGACGTCGCGCGTGGTGCCGGCATGAGGCGAGACGATCGCCACCTCACGTCGGGCCAGCTGGTTCATCAAGGTCGACTTGCCCGCGTTTGGAGGTCCGGCGATGACGACCGTCAGGCCATCGCGCAGCCGCTCGGCCCGGCCCTGCGCCGACAACACGGCCTCGATCTCCGCCAGGAGCTGTTCAATCCGCGATAGCGCCGGCGCCATCAGCTCGGTTGGCACGTCGCCTTCATCGGCAAAATCGATCCCGGCTTCGATCAGCGCCGTAGCTTCGATGATCTGCTCACGCCAGCCCCTCGCCTTGTCACCAAGCAGGCCCTTGAGCTGGCGCAACGCCTGGCGCCGCTGCCGATCCGTGTCGGCATGAATGAGATCGTCGAGCCCCTCGGCTTCGGTCAGATCGATCTTGCCATTCTCGAACGCGCGCCGCGTGAACTCGCCCGGCTCGGCAGGGCGCATCTGCGGCATCGTCGACAGCACCGAGAACATTGTCGCGACGACGGCACGGCTGCCATGGACATGCAGCTCGGCAACATCCTCGCCGGTGGCGCTGGCTGGGCCGGGAAACCACAGCACGACGGCATCGTCGATTGGTTCGCCATTGCCATCCCGCAGCAAGGCGCGCGTCGCCATCCTCGGCAGCGGCAGTTTCCCCGCAAGCATCTGAAGGGCGATGCCGGCGTGAGGCCCGGAGAGTCTGACGATCGCAATCGCACTCGGCAGGCGTCCGGAGGACAGCGCGAAGATGGTCTGGTCGTGAGGATGCATGATCCTCAGTTGGGCTCACCGGCAGCGAAAGACAATCGGTTTGCAGCGGCATGCTTTACGGCGAACCATGGCGGGCGGATAAGCATCGAGGACTTCTCGCCGGGCGCAGCGACAAACAAGTCAAACAAAAAGGGCGCTCCAAAGAGCGCCCTTTCCAAATCAAGACCGTGGGCCGATCAGGTGTTCATGGATTCGAAGAACTCGGCATTGCTCTTGGTGCTGCGAAGCTTGTCGAGCAGGAAGTCGATCGCGTCCATCGTGCCCATCGGATTGAGGATGCGGCGGAGCACGTACATCTTCTTGAGGTTCTGCGGCTCGGTGATGAGCTCTTCCTTGCGGGTGCCGGAGCGGGCGATGTCGATCGCCGGGAAGGTCCGCTTGTCCGCGACCTTGCGGTCGAGGATGAGCTCGGAGTTGCCGGTGCCCTTGAATTCCTCGAAGATGACCTCGTCCATGCGGCTGCCGGTGTCGACCAGCGCGGTCGCGATGATGGTCAGCGAACCGCCTTCCTCGATGTTGCGGGCAGCACCGAAGAAGCGCTTCGGCCGCTGCAACGCGTTGGCGTCGACACCGCCGGTCAGCACTTTGCCGGAGGACGGCACGACGGTGTTGTAGGCGCGGCCGAGACGGGTGATCGAGTCCAGCAGAATGACGACGTCGCGGCCGTGCTCGACTAGGCGCTTGGCCTTCTCGATCACCATCTCCGCGACCTGGACGTGACGCGCCGCCGGCTCGTCGAAGGTCGAGGACACGACCTCGCCCTTCACCGAGCGTTGCATGTCCGTGACTTCTTCCGGACGCTCGTCGATCAGCAGCACGATCAGGTAGCACTCGGGATGATTGGCCGTGATCGAGTGCGCGATGTTCTGCATCAGCACCGTCTTGCCGGTGCGCGGAGGCGCGACGATCAGCGCGCGCTGGCCCTTGCCGATTGGCGCGACGATGTCGATCACGCGTGGCGACAGATCCTTGCGGGTCGGATCCTCGAGCTCGAGCCGGAAGCGCTCGTCCGGAAACAGCGGCGTGAGATTGTCGAAATTGACCTTGTGCTTGGACTTCTCGGGATCCTCGAAGTTCAGCGTGTTGACCTTGAGCAGCGCGAAATAGCGCTCGCCCTCTTTCGGGCTGCGGATGTGTCCCTCGATGGTGTCACCGGTGCGCAGCCCGAAGCGGCGGATCTGCGAGGGCGAGACGTAGATGTCATCGGGACCCGGCAGGTAGTTGGCATCGGGCGAGCGGAGGAAGCCGAAGCCATCGGAGAGCACCTCGACGACGCCCTCGCCGATGATGTCGATTTCCTGGATCGCGAGCTGTTTGAGGATGGCGAACATCAGCTCCTGCTTGCGCATCGTGCTGGCGTTCTCGACCCCGTTTTCCTCCGCGAAGGAGACGAGCTCGGCCGGCGTCTTTGACTTGAGGTCCTGTAGTTTGATTTCCCGCATTGGGGTGGTCCTGTGGAAGCGACTTGGGAGGGATGCGAGGTGGCTGTGGGAAGGCGGACGAAAATGAGGTCCGCAGGTCTGAGCAAGGTTGGCGCCGATGAGGCACCAGACCTGATGCGGCGGCCGGTCAAGCCGGAACGCAACCACATCCGCCTGCGTGGGGTGGGATATCTACAATATAGAAAATCGCGCCGGCGTCTGCAAGGCGTCTGCAGCGCAGCGGTATTCCGAGGGAAACGGTCAGAACGGCTTGACGATCACGAGAATCACGATGCCTATCATCAGTACCGTTGGTACCTCATTGATGTAGCGGTAGAATTTCTGGCTGCGGGTGTTCTTGTCGGCGCCGAATTCCCTGACCCAGCGGGTGAACAGTCCGTGGACTCCGGACATGATCAGCACGAGCAGAAATTTGGCATGAAACCAACCGCTGGTATACCAGTGGCCGGCCCAGACCAAATAGAGGCCGGCAAGCCACGTCACGGTCATCGCCGGATTGATGATCGCCTTGAGCAGGCGCCGCTCCATGACCTTGAACGTCTCGGACTGCTTCGAGCCGATCTCGGCGTCGCAATGATAGACGAACAGCCGCGGCAGATACAGCATGCCGGCCATCCACGCGATGACGGCGATGACGTGCAGGGCCTTGATCCACTCATACATCGGAGACGCGTGATCCTCTCGGCTGGTGATCAGCTTGCGTGCCGAGACATATCCGCTCGCTCAGTCCCCTCCAAACCAAATAATTTTAGAATCTTAAGGTTTGAGTCTAGGTAGCGGTGGATTGGACTCATGCAATGTCATCCGCAGTGTGCCCGCAGCTTGTTCACATCCCTCAACATGTGAGCTGCACACGCCGGATCGCCGCAGAGTTCAATGTGATTCAAACGCTTGCCGAAATCCTTCGACAGCTTATCCAGAGACAAACCGACCTCGTCCCGATATCATCGCACTGCTGCCTGGCGCCGTCCCGGACGGCGACCATGTGCAGAACTATCGGGGTTATACAAAGGGAGCGGTCCGAGGCCGCTTTTTGGTCCCATCCTTCACAGGGATTCACAGATCGTTAAGGATTTGATGCCCACCACCGGCAATTACTTTCACCTGCATCTGGTTTCCGATTCGACGGGCGAAACCTTGATCACGGTCGCGCGAGCGGTCGCCGCGCAGTACACCAACGTGACCCCCGTCGAGCACGTGTACCCGCTGGTTCGCAGCCAGAAGCAGCTCGACCGTGTGCTCGACGAGATCGAGGAAGCCCCCGGCATCGTGCTGTTCACCCTGCTCGAGAAGGACCTGGTCAGCCGGCTCGAAGGCAAGTGCCAGCAGATCAACATCCCGAGCCTGTCGATCATCGGTCCGGTGATGCAGCTGTTCGAGGCCTATCTCGGCGCATCGACCGCCGGCCGCGTCGGTGCGCAGCATGTGCTCAATGCCGAATATTTCGCCCGCATCGATGCGCTGAACTACACGATGCTCCACGATGACGGGCAGATGGTCGACGGCCTCGAAGACGCCGAGGTGGTGCTGGTGGGCGTCAGCCGGACGTCGAAGACTCCGACCTCGATCTATCTCGCCAACCGCGGCGTGCGCACCGCCAACGTGCCGCTGGTCCCGGGCATTCCGATCCCGCATCAGCTCGAGACATTGAAGAAGCCCCTGGTCGTCAGCCTGCATGCGACCCCGGAGCGGCTGATCCAGGTGCGGCAGAATCGCCTGCTCAGCATGGGTGCGGAATCCGGCAATGAGAATTATGTCGACAAGCAGTCGGTGACGGACGAGGTCGCCTATGCACGCAAGCTGAGTGCGAAGTTCAACTGGGTCATGCTCGACGTGACGCGGCGCTCGATCGAGGAGACGGCGGCCGCGATCCTGAAACTCTATACCGACCGGCAGCGGCAGCGGCTTCCGGACTAGTGAGCGGATCAATGTCCATCTGGTGCAGTGACGAGCCTCTCATTCTGGCATCGCAAAGCCGCGCGCGGCGGATGCTGCTCGCGAACGCAGGCCTCGCGTGCGAGGCCCTTCCGGCCGATATCGACGAACGCGCGGTGCAGGCCGAAGCCGGCCTGGTGGCGCCCTACGAGATCGCGTTACACCTTGCCAACGCAAAGGCCGCTGCAGTCTCGGCCAGCCAGCCCAATTCATATGTGGTGGGCGCGGATCAGACGCTCGCATTGGGTGAGCGCATGTTCAACAAGCCGGCCGGCCGCCAGCATGCCATGCAGCAACTGTTGGCGCTGGGCGGGCGCACCCATGCGCTGCACTCGGCCATTGCCGTGGTCCGCAACGGCGAGGTGCTGTTCTCGCACGTCGCAATTGCCTGGATGACGATGCGCGCCCTCACCGAAACCGAGATTGCGGCCTATCTCGATGCCGCCGGCGAAGCCGTCACATCCAGCGTCGGCGCCTATCAGCTGGAAGGGCTCGGTGTGCACCTGTTCGACCGGATCGACGGCGATCACTTCACCATACTCGGCCTGCCGCTGTTGCCGCTGCTCGCCTATTTTCGCGAAGCGAAGCTGCTCAGGATCTGATGCCGACCGCAGCCACGCGTAAGGGGGAGTGACCGCGGATGAGAGTGCTGGGTCTAACCGGCTCGATGGGCATGGGCAAGTCGACGACCGCAAAGCTGTTCGCCGAAGCCGGCGTACCGGTCTACGACGCCGACGCGACCGTTCATAAGGTCTATGAGGGCGAAGCCGCGCCGGCGATCGAAGCCGAATTTCCTGGGACGACGGTGGACGGCAAGGTGGATCGGGCCAGGCTCTCCGCCAAGGTCGTCGGCGATCCCGCCGCGATCCGCAGGCTCGAAGCGATCGTGCATCCGATGTTGCGCTCCTACCATCAGAAGTTTCTCGACGACGCCGAGCAGTCCGGCGTGCCGGTTGCCGTCGTCGATGTCCCCTTGCTGTTCGAGACCGGCGGCGACAAGCGCGTCGATGCCGTGGTGGTTGTGTCGACGTCGCCCGAGATCCAGCGCCAACGCATCCTGGCGCGCGGCACGATGACGGAAGAAGCGCTCGATGCGCTGCTCGCACGGCAGATGCCGGATGCCGAGAAGCGCAAGCGCGCCGATTTCGTCGTGGATACCTCGCACGGCCTCGATCCGGTGCGGGCACGCATCCGCGACATCCTGGCGGAGGTCGTTAGAATGCCGCAGCGCCGGGGCTGATTCGCGAACGCCGGCGGCGCGGAATTCGACGGATCAGATCAGATGCGTGAGATCGTTCTCGACACCGAAACCACCGGCCTCGACGCCCTGCGCGGCGACCGCCTGGTCGAGATCGGCTGTGTCGAGATCATCAACCGCATGCCCACCGGCCAAGTCTACCACCGCTACATCAACCCCGAACGCGACATGCCGGCGGAAGCGTTCGCGGTTCACGGACTGTCGAGCGAGTTCCTGGCGGACAAGCCGCTGTTTCACGAGATCGTGGAGGAGTTCCTGGAATTCATCGGCGATGCCCCGCTGGTGATCCACAACGCCTCGTTCGACATCGGCTTCATCAATGCGGAGCTCGACCGGGTCAAGCGCGCGGCCATTCCGAGGGACCGTCTGGTCGACACGCTGCTGCTCGCACGTCGCAAGCATCCTGGCGTGTCGAACCGCCTCGACGACCTCTGCTCACGCTATGCGATCGACAACTCACGCCGCACCAAGCACGGCGCGTTGCTCGACGCCGAACTGCTGGCCGAGGTCTATGTCGATCTGGTCGGGGCGCGGCAGTCGCAGCTGATCCTGACCCAGGACAGCCAGGAGATCCGCATCGGGGGGGCCGGCGATACGCCGCGCCGTCAGCGCGAGCAGCCGCTTCTGCCACGGGTCACGGATGCGGAGCGAGAGGCGCATCGCGCCTTCATCGCCACCCTCGGCGACAAGCCGATCTGGATGGAGTTTCTCGCCGGCACGTGATCCGCCGGATCGGCAGCGGATCACGCCCTGCAAACATCAATCGTAAAGCTGAACCAGATCAGCTCGACAGCACCTGGCCGGCCTGGGCCGCTGCCTGGCGCTCCATGTTCTGGCGGTACAGGCCAACGAAATCGACCGGGTCCAGCATCAGCGGCGGGAAGCCGCCGTCGCGCACCGAGTTGGCGACGATCTCGCGGGCGAACGGGAACAAGAGGCGCGGGCATTCGATCAGCAGCATCGGCGACAGGTTCTCGCGTGGAATGTTGACCAGCCGGAACACGCCGCCGTAGACCAGCTCGAAGCTGAACATCACTTGGCTGCCGCTCTCGGCCTTGCCCTCGATCGTCAGCGTCACCTCGTATTCGGTGTCATTCAGAGCATTGGCACCGACATTGATCTGGATATTGATCTGCGGCGGCTGGCCCTGCGGTGCCAGGGACTGCGGAGCGTTCGGATTCTCGAACGAGAGATCCTTGATGTATTGGGCCAGCACGTTCAGTTGAGGAGGAGCAGCCGCCTCGGGAGTGGCGCCGTTACCGTTGGTCATCGCAGTGTTCTCCAGGCAAAAAGGGCGGGTCGTTGCGGCGCGTGGCTACCATAGGGCCGGCTTGTTCCACAAGGACGAGCCACGGACGCCGCAAAAGGCCGAGGCAAAGGATTGATCCGGCCGGCATGCCTCTATTTGTCGCATCGGCCCCCGGGCGGAACCAGCGACCGGCCTACCCCGTTCCAATCAGGGGTCGATCGGATTTCCCCTTGAGAGGGAAAAGGGTTAGGATCGCTACGCCACAATGTGCCATTGGCCGGGCCCAATTCGATGACTACATCCGGGTCGACCGAGGGATTCACGGGTCTTTACCTGGATCCTGTAGAACGGGTGTCCGGTGGCCGGGCTCCGCGTTCGGCTCGACAGGTCAGAAAGCGAACACGACGTGGACATTTATACCATCATCTTCCTGGCGTTGGCGGTCTTCATCTTCGTGCGCCTGCGCGCCGTGCTCGGGCAGCGCACCGGAAGCGAGCGGACGCCGTTCGATCACGCCGCCAGAAACGCGGTCCAGGGTGCGCCGGACAACCACGTCATGCCGGTTCCCAACAAGCCCGTCGACCCCTCGGCTTCGGTCCCCGGCGGCGAGATGCCGGCGGCGGGCGATCGCTGGCGCGGCCTGGCCGAGCCGGGCACGCCGCTCGCGCGTGGCCTCGACGCGATCGTCGCCGATGACTCATCGTTCGATCCGCGCCATTTCCTGACCGGTGCGCGCAGCGCCTACGAGATGATCGTGCTGGCGTTTGCCAATGGCGATCGCCGCGCGTTGCGCGACCTGCTGTCGTCCGAGGTCTATGAGAGCTTCGACGCCGTCATCAAGGAGCGTGAGAAGCAGGAGCAGAAGACCGAAACCCGCTTCGTCTCCATCGATACCGCCGAGCTGGTCGGTGCCGAGCTGCGCGACCGCACCGCGCAGGTCACGGTGCGCTTCGTCTCGCAGATGATCTCGGTGACACGCGACAAGATGGGCAACATCGTCGACGGCAATCCGGACAAGGTGGCCGACATCACCGACATCTGGACTTTTGCCCGCGACACCGGCTCGCGCGATCCCAATTGGAAGCTGGTCGGCACCGGCAGCCATTGATGGAATAGGTTGCCGCCGGCGGTGTTACGTTGGAGGCCACCGCTCTCGGTGTCGGCCGGCTGCGTCAGGAGTACGACGAGCCGCATCCTCGGGTTTTTGAGATTGATCTTTTGAACATGCCGTTTTCTCCGAATTTCGCGTTGAGTGGTACTTTGATGGTGCAAGCATGGTTCGCGAAATTTGGAAGCGGGGTTTCACCGCCCATCGCGTGAAGTACTGGACATCGGCGCTCGCCTTGAGCGTCGTTGCCGTGGCGCTCGCCCCTTACGCGGCCGAGGCGGTGCGCTCGCGTCACCGGACCCCGGCGGCATCGGTACGCCACCTGCCCTACCCCCAGCTCGACTGGCCGCTCGAAATCAACAACAGCCAGTACCTGCCATTGGCCTGGAACGACGTGCCCGGCTGGAACGACGATGATCAGCTCGCGGCGTACCGGACGTTCCGCGCCAGTTGCAAGCCGATCGCCGCCAAGACGGATGTCACGCCGGACGCCAAGGCGCTAGGCGATTCCCTGCGTGATCCTTGCCGCGATGCGCGGTCCGCCGATCTTGCCGACAATGCTGCAGCGAGGGCGTTCTTCGAACGGCACTTCGAGCCGCTGAAGATCTCCAAGCTCGGCGATGCCGACGGCTTCGTCACCGGCTACTACGAACCCGTGATCGACGGCTCGCGGACCCAGAACGAGGTCTACAACGTTCCGGTCTATCGCCGCCCCTCCAATCTGTTCGTTCGCGGCTTCAAGCAGGACGCGACGAGCCTGCCCAACAAGGGTCCCGTCTACCGGAAGATCGGACGGCGCAAGCTGGTCCCCTATTTCGACCGCGCGGAGATCGAGGACGGCGCCATCGAGGGCCGCGGCCTGGAGATCGCGTGGCTGAGGAACCAGACGGACCTGCTGTTTGCCCAGATCCAGGGATCCGCGCGCATCAGTCTCGACGACGGCTCGACCGTCCGCATCAACTACGATGCCTATAATGGCCATCCCTATACGCCGGTCGGTCGTGTCCTGATCGAGCGCGGCATCATTCCGCGCGAGCAGATGTCGATGCAGCGCATCCGCGACTGGATGGAGCAGAACCCGGAAGGTGCCAACGAACTGCGGCGGACCAACCGCTCCTACATCTTCTTCCGCGAGGTGCAGTTGTCGGAGAAGGACGAGGCCGTCGGCGCCCAGGGCATCCCGCTGACTCCGGGTCGCTCGATCGCGGTCGACAAGTCGCTGCACGTCTATGGCACGCCGTTCTTCATCACCGGCGAGTTGCCGATCGAATCCGAGAGGTCGAAGACGGCTTTCCACCGGCTGATGATTGCCCAGGATACGGGCTCGGCGATCGTCGGACCTGCGCGCGCCGACCTCTACTTCGGCGCGGGACAGGACGCCGGCAAGGTCTCCGGCCGTCTCAAGCACAGCATCCAGTTCGTGATGCTGGTGCCGAAGAGCCTCGATCCGGTCGCGCGTGGCCGCAAGATGCCGCTGCCGGATGCGCGTCCGTCGGAGAAGATCGCCAAGCTGTTTCCGCAAGCGCTGCCGAAGCAGGCAGCGAAGGAGCCTGCCAAAGATCAAGCGAAGGAGCAGGACCAGGCCAAGACGGCGGCGGCGCCCTCCGCGGCCAAGGATTCAAAGGCCGCTGCTCCCGTCGCGGCTAGCTCCGCGATCGCCGTCGCAAAATCCGCGACCACGGTGGCGCAGAACGTGGTGGCCCCACAGCCAGTGCCCCTGCCGGAGGCCCGACCGCGACTCGAAAGTGATCGCAATATGCGCCGATTGCGCTATGGCAGACGCCACCGCAACCGCCGATGACAAGCCGTTTCCATGTCGCATGATCCCGAGCCGCCCCGCGGCCGTCGCAAGCGCGGCCTCTCCGAGGACGAGCGCATGCTGTGGGAGACGGTGGCGCGCCAGGTCAAGCCGCTGCGCAAGACACAGCGCCCGGTGCGGCTGCATCCGCCGATGACGACGTCCGAACCGCAGCCGGACAAACCCGCGATGACGCAGCGGCCGGTCGCGCCGGTTGCCGCGCCGAAACCCGTCCGGCCAGCGATTCCGCCGCTGGTTTCGCTCGGCCGGAAGGAGCGTTCGAAACTGTCGCGCGGCCGCAATGAGATCGATGCGCGGCTCGATTTGCACGGCATGACCCAGAGCCGGGCGCACCAAGCGCTGCATCATTTCCTGCATCGCGCGCAGCATGATGGGCTGACCTTCGTGCTCGTCATCACCGGCAAGGGCACCATCGGGGCGGACCCTGAACGCGGCGTGCTCCGGCGCCAAGTGCCACATTGGCTGAGCCTGCCGGAATTCCGCTCGCTGATCGTCGGCTTCGAGGAGGCCCATGTCGGACATGGCGGCGCCGGCGCGCTCTACGTCCGTATCAGGCGCCCAAGAGGCTGAGGCTCAGATCGGCCGGATGATGCCGACGCGCGGCACGGCGGTGACGATCCAGCCCAGGATCGTGGTCCTGCGATCGTCGGGATCAATCGGTGCAATCGGCTTGGTCGCGGGAAGCGTCTTCACCGCGTGCAGCATCATCACCATGCAAACGACCCAGCTCGAGATCCAGCGCGAATAGTCGAACACCATCGCGAACATCACGACGTAGGCAAGGCTGATGAAGATCAGCGCGGCGATGACGATCTGGCGATGACGCCGCTCTTCCAATGCGCCGACAAGATCTCTGTAGTAGCTCCATAGCGGTGCATGCAGCCAGAGCAGCAGCGCATATACGGGCACGCCGAGCAGATTGGACGGCATGCGCGCCCAGGTGTCCTGCACTTCCTTGGACAGCGGCTGGTACCAGACATAGGCGAACTGCAGCAGCTCGGTGCGCAATGGATCGGCCATTCGTGTCTGCAAATAACTTACGAAATCGGCTTCGGGCAGCGGCATGGTTCCGAGGAATTGCGCGGCCAGGAACAGGATGCCGAGGCCGAGCAGCGCGCCTGCGCCCACGGCAAGATCGAGCCGGGCGATGGGGCGGGCCAGATAGTAGCGCAGCACGACGATGGCGACGATGGTGGGCACATACATCAGCAGATGGATGTGATGGATCAGCACCAGCACCGCCGAGATGAGCGTGGCGAGCAGGACGTAGCCGAGTGAGCTCGCCGGGACCAGCAACAGGATGATGACGCCGAGACAGCCATAGATGTCGAAATGACCGAGCGTGAACAGGAAGTTCTTGAAGACGAACGGCGACCCCGCCGTGAAGACGAACAGCGGCAGCTGCGCGCGATCAAAACCAAAGGTGCGTCGGAACAGCTTCAGGTACAGAGCGAGCGTGATCAGCCAGACGCTGCCGCCGATTGCGAACACCAGCCACACCGGCACCTTCGCCGTGAACAGTCCGACGATGGCACCGACCAGCGCGCGCTTGATGAAGCCGTGGTGATAGTCGACCAGCAGGTGGATGTAGGGGATGTAGGGCGGCAGCGTGATCTTGTGCAGGACCACGCCGAGCATCACGGCGGCGTTGACGGCGAGCATCGCCTGCCAATGTTTGTTGTAAGCGCCGGTCATGCCATGACCGAGCGATGGCCGGCGGGGAGATTGTCACCACGACATCCAACATTGTCCCGGCCTTGAGCCGGGACCCATAGCCACCGCTGTACACGCTGAGGCAGGGCTGGAGCCGCCATCGAGAGTCACAATTGGCTTTGGTGGCTATGGGTCCCCGCTTTCGCGGGGACGACGGCGGGATTTGTAGCTAGGCCTCGACCCATACGGGTAGCCGCTACAAAATGAACCGGCTGAGATCAGTGTTCTTGGCGAGATCGCCAATGTGCTGCTGCACGAAGGCGGCGTCGACCCGCATGGTCTCGCCGCTGCGGTCGGAGGCCGTGAAGGAGATGTCGTCGAGGACGCGCTCCATCACGGTCTGCAGCCGACGCGCGCCGATGTTCTCGACCGTGGAGTTGACCGCGACCGCGATGTCGGCGAGCGCGTCGATCGCATCGTCGGTGATGTCGAGCGTCACGCCCTCGGTCTTCATCAGCGCGACATATTGCTTGATCAGCGACGCCTCCGGCTCGGTCAGGATGCGGCGCATGTCGTCGCGCGTCAGCGCCTGCAGCTCGACGCGGATCGGCAGCCGGCCCTGCAACTCCGGCAAGAGGTCCGATGGCTTGGCGATGTGGAACGCGCCCGACGCGATGAACAGGATGTGATCCGTCTTCACAGCGCCATGCTTGGTCGAGACCGTGGTGCCCTCGATCAGCGGCAGCAGGTCGCGCTGCACGCCCTCGCGGGAGACGTCGCCGCCTGCGCGGTTCTCGCGCACGCAGATCTTGTCGATCTCGTCGAGGAACACGATGCCGTTGTTCTCGACCACGCTGATCGCCTCCTGCACCAGCTGGTCGCTGTCGAGCAGCTTGTCGGACTCTTCCGCGATCAGGATGTCGTGCGAGGCTTCGACCGTGACGCGCCGCGTCTTGGTGCGGCCGCCGAGTTTGCCGAAGATGTCGCCGATGGAGATCGCGCCCATCTGCGCCCCCGGCATGCCCGGGATCTCGAACATCGGAAGGCCGCCGCCGGACGACTGCGTCTCGATCTCGATCTCCTTGTCGTTCAGCTCGCCAGCGCGCAGCTTGCGGCGGAACGAGTCGCGGGTGGCGGCGCTGGAGCTGGCGCCGACCAGCGCATCGAGCACGCGCTCCTCGGCGGCAAGCTGGGCCCGGGCGGCGACGTCCTTGCGCTTGCGCTCGCGCACCTGGACGATCGCGACCTCGACGAGATCGCGGATGATCTGCTCGACGTCGCGGCCGACATAGCCGACCTCGGTGAACTTGGTCGCCTCGACCTTCAGGAACGGCGCGCCCGCGAGCTTGGCCAGCCGCCGCGCGATCTCGGTCTTGCCGACGCCGGTCGGCCCGATCATCAGGATGTTCTTCGGCAGCACCTCCTCGCGCAGGCCTGCATCGAGCTGCAACCGGCGCCAGCGGTTGCGCAACGCAATGGACACCGCCCGCTTGGCGTCGGCCTGGCCGACGATGTAGCGGTCGAGTTCGGAGACGATTTCGCGGGGTGAAAAGTCTGTCATGAGGCTCTAGCTAGGGTCGGACGGGGATGAGGGCAAGCCGGATTTCCGCCGTCACAGGAGCGGCGGTCCGGCCTGCCACTGCCGGATCGCCTCGGTTGGATAGATCAGCATCAAGATGTTCAGGGTCAGGTTGTCACGGATGTGCAGGCCCACCCCGATCTCGAGCGCGACTGCAATCACGACGGTGAGCCAGACCGGCAGCACCCGCGCCAGCAGGAAGCCGATCATCATCGCCAGCGTATCGCCGACGGAGTTCACGATGCTGTCGCCGAAATAGTCCAGCGAGATCGTGGCGGCACGATAGCGCTCGATGATGAAGCTGGAGTTCTCGACCAGCTCCCAGGTGCCCTCGATCAGCATCGCCAGGATCAGCCGCCCCTGCCAGGGCAGCCGCGGCACCACCAGCATGGTCAGCGCATAGAACAAGAAGCCGTGAATGATGTGGGAGAACGTGTACCAGTCGGTGAGATGCTGGGAGTTCTCCGAGCTCTGCACCACGCCATGCCACAGCTTGACGGTGCCGCAGGCGCAGATCGGCAGCCGGCCCATCGCGAACAACAGTGCGGCCTGCAGCGCCAGCAGACCGAGCACCGGGATGAGCCAGGGTCCGGACGACTGCCGGGACGGGGCGCCGATCTCGTCCGCGGTCATGGTCTACTCGGCCGACAATGCTTCGATGGTGATGTTGCGGTTGGTGTAGACGCAGATGTCGGCGGCGATGTCGAGCGAGCGCCGGACGATGCTCTCGGCGTCCTTGTCGGTGTCGATCAGCGCACGCGCCGCCGCAAGCGCATAGTTGCCGCCGGAGCCGATCGCCATCACGCCGGCCTCCGGTTCCAGGACGTCGCCGGTCCCGGTCAGCACCAGCGAGACGTCCTTGTCGGCGACGATCATCATGGCTTCGAGCCGCCGCAGGTAGCGGTCGGTGCGCCAGTCCTTGGCGAGTTCGACCGCCGCCCGGGTCAGCTGCCCCGGATACTGCTCGAGCTTGCTCTCCAGCCGCTCGAACAGGGTGAAGGCGTCGGCGGTGGCCCCGGCGAAGCCGCCGATGACGTCGCCCTTGCCGAGCTTGCGCACCTTCTTGGCATTGGACTTGATCACGGTCTGGCCGATCGAGACCTGGCCGTCGCCACCGATCACCACCCTGCCCCCCTTGCGGACGGTCAGAATCGTGGTGCCGTGCCAGACGGTGGGCTCGTTCGAGGATGCGTGCATGGGGGATCCCTGGTTGATGCCCTGATTTAGGCGCTCAGGCGTCGGGATACAATTACCGGGTCCCTGCCCTGCCCGACCCGGTCTTGAAATCCGCTCACCATGGCCCGAGATCAGGCGTACGGGGCGCTATCCCGCAGTAGCTAAGCCGACATCCGCCTGATAAAAGAGCCGCGTTTTCAAGGGAAAGCTGACCCCATGCGTAGCGCGACCATCAAGCGCAAGACCAAAGAGACCGACATCGAGGTGTCCGTGAACCTCGACGGCACCGGCGTCGTGAACATCGCGACCGGTATCGGCTTCTTCGATCACATGCTGGATCTGCTTGCCCGGCATTCCCGCATCGACATGACGGTCAAGGCGGTCGGCGACCTGCATATCGACTTTCACCACACCACCGAGGATGTCGGCATCGCGCTCGGCCAAGCGGTGCGGCAGGCGCTCGGCGACATGGCCGGCATCACCCGCTATGCCTCGATCCACATGCCGATGGACGAGACCTTGACGCGCGTCGTGATCGACGTGTCGGGCCGGCCGATGCTGGTGTTCCGCACGACCTTCGCGCGCGACAAGATCGGCGAGTTCGACACAGAGCTGGTGCGCGAGTGGTTCAATGCGTTTGCCATGAACGCCGGCGTCACCTTGCACGTCGAGACGCTGTACGGCGAGAACGCCCATCATATCGCCGAATCCTGCTTCAAGGGTCTGGCGCGGGCGCTGCGGACAGCGCTTTCGATCGATCCGCGCAATCAGGGCGAAGTGCCATCCACCAAGGGTCAGCTCGGCGGCTGACCTCCCCGTCCAAGGGATTATCGACATGCCCGTCTATACGGTTCACGCTCCCCTGGCCGCCGGGGTCGATCTGCGTTCGACCGATCGCTTCGTCTTCATCCGCGACGGCTTCCATTTCTGGGCCGCGGTGCTCGGCGCCGTCTGGCTGGCCTGGCATCGCCTCTGGCTTGCGATGCTCGTCTGGACCGTGCTGATGATCGCGCTCGACGTGATCCTGGTGCGCGTCGGCGTCAACGGCGGTGCGATTGCCGGAATCGATCTGTTGTTCGCGATCCTGCTCGGGCTCGAAGCCTCCAGCCTGAAGCGCTGGAGCTACTCGCGCGGCAATTGGCGCCAGCTCGACGTCGTCGTCGCCGATGATCTCGATGCCGCCGAGCGCCGCTTCTTCGAGCGCTGGGCCGCCCGGCGCAGCACGCTCGGCTACGACAATCACACCGTCGATCGCGGCGCGGCGCCGCCGACCCGCGACAATGGCAATGGGCTGCACCCGCCGCCGCTGCCGCACGCCAGCATCATTGGCTTGTTTCCCGAACCCGGAGGTGGACGATGAGTGTTGCAATCATCGATTACGGCTCCGGCAATCTGCATTCCGCCGCCAAGGCGTTCGAGCGCGCTGCGCGCGGCATGGCGGATCCGCAGAAGGTTGTCGTGACACGCGATCCCGACACCGTCTATCGCGCCGACCGCATCGTGTTGCCCGGCGTCGGCGCCTTCGCCGACTGCCGCCGCGGCCTCGACTCCGTCGATGGCATGCTGGACGCGATGACCGAAGCCGTGCGCCACAAGGCGCGGCCGTTCTTCGGCATCTGCGTCGGCATGCAATTGATGGCAACGCGCGGCAAGGAGCATGTCACCACCGACGGCTTCGACTGGATCGCCGGCGATGTCGAGAAGATCGCGCCTCGTGACGAGAGCCTGAAAATCCCGCACATGGGCTGGAACACGCTCGACCTGGTGCAGGAGCATCCGGTCCTGGAGCGGCTGCCGCTCGGGCCGAAGGGCTTGCACGCCTATTTCGTGCACTCCTATCACTTGAATGCGGTCAACGAGAACGATGTGCTGGCGCGCGCCGATTACGGCGGTCCGATCACGGCGATCGTCGGCAAGGACACCGCGATCGGCACCCAGTTCCATCCCGAGAAGAGCCAGCGTTTCGGTCTCGCCCTCATTTCCAACTTCCTGAAATGGAAGCCGTGAGCGCTGTCGTCCTGTTCGCCGCAAGAGGCGGACAGGGCGCGCTCTTGAAAGACAACTGATATGATCCTGTTTCCCGCCATCGATCTGAAGAACGGCCAGTGCGTGCGCCTGGAGCAGGGCGACATGGTGCGCGCCACCGTGTTCAACCTCGATCCCGCCGCGCAGGCCAAGAGCTTCGCCGACCAGGGCTTTGAATATCTCCACGTCGTCGACCTCGACGGCGCCTTCGCCGGCAAGCCTGTCAATGCGCAGGCCGTCGAGAAGATGCTGGAGGTCGTCAAGATGCCGGTGCAGCTCGGCGGCGGCATTCGCGATCTCAAGACGGTCGAGGCCTGGCTCGGCAAAGGCGTCACCCGCGTCATCATCGGCACCGCCGCGGTGCGCGATCCCGAGCTGGTGAAGACCGCTGCGAAAGCCTTTCCGGGCCGCGTCGCCGTCGGCCTCGATGCCCGCGACGGCAAGGTCGCGGTCGAAGGCTGGGCGGAGACGTCCGAGGTCACCGCGCTCGACATCGCCAAACGCTTCGAGGACGCCGGCGTCGCCGCGATCATCTTCACCGACATCGCGCGCGACGGCCTGCTCAAGGGCCTCAACCTCGACGCTACGATCGCGCTCGGCGATGCCATCTCGATTCCCGTCATCGCCTCCGGCGGCCTGGCCTCGATCGAGGACGTCAAGGCCATGCTCACACCGCGTGCGAAAAAGCTCGAGGGCGCCATCGCTGGCCGCGCGCTCTATGACGGCCGGCTCGACCCGGCGGAGGCGCTGGCGCTGATCCGCGCGGCGCGCGCGTAGGAGAGAACAGGATGTTCAAAGTCCGTGTCATTCCCTGCCTCGACGTCAAGGACGGACGGGTCGTCAAGGGTGTCAACTTCGTCAATCTGCGCGACGCCGGCGATCCGGTCGAGGCCGCGATCGCCTATGACGCCGCCGGCGCCGACGAGCTCTGCTTCCTCGACATCACCGCCACCCATGAGAACCGGGGCATCATGCTGGACGTCGTCCGGCGCACCGCGGAGGCCTGCTTCATGCCGGTCACGGTCGGCGGCGGCGTGCGCACCATCGACGACATCAAGACCCTGCTGCGGTCCGGCGCCGACAAGGTCTCGATCAATTCGGCCGCGGTGAGCAGGCGCGAATTCGTCAAGGAGGCGGCCGAGAAGTTCGGCGAGCAGTGCATCGTGGTGGCGATCGACGCCAAGTCCGTGTCGCGGCCGGGCGGCGGCAGCCGCTGGGAGATCTTCACCCATGGCGGACGCAAATCGACCGGCATCGACGCGCTGGAATACGCCCAGGAGGTGGTCGCGCTCGGTGCCGGCGAGATCCTGCTGACGTCGATGGACCGCGACGGCACGCGCCAGGGCTTTGACCTGCCGCTGACCCGGGCGGTCGCCGACAGCGTCCCGGTGCCGGTGATCGCATCTGGCGGCGTCGGCAATCTCGACCATCTGGTCGACGGCATCCGCGAGGGCCGTGCGACTGCGGTTCTGGCCGCCTCGATCTTCCATTTCGGGGAATTTACCATCCGGCAGGCCAAGGAGCACATGGCGCGCCAGGGCCTGCCGATGCGGCTCGATCCCTGACGACATTGCGCCGCAAAAATGTTAGATGAACGCTGGTCCGGCCGCCGTGGTTCGGGCAGGCGTTCCGAGTACCGGCTGATGTCCCGTTTCACGCTTCACGATCTCGCTGCCATCATCGACGCGCGCGCCGCGGCGGGCGGCGAAGCGTCGTATACGCGCAAGCTGCTCGACAAGGGCCCGGCGCAATGCGCCAAGAAGATGGGCGAGGAGGCGGTCGAGACGGTCATCGCCGCTGTTGGCACCGACCGCGAGCATTTGATCTCCGAAAGCGCCGATCTGCTGTTTCATCTGTTGGTGTTGTTGAAGTCGCGGGACGTCCGGCTCGAGGAGGTCGAGGCGGCGCTCGGCAAGCGCACCGGTCAGTCGGGGCTGGAAGAAAAGGCGTCGCGCAAGACGGAGTAGGGCGCGTCGGCCGGGGAAACGAAGGGCAGCGTCATGGATATGCGCACCACCGAACAACAATATAATCCGTACCGCGTCTTCACCCGCGAGCAATGGGCCGAGCTGCGCAACGACACGCCGATGACCTTGGAGCCCGGCGAGTTCTCCAAGCTGCGGTCGATGCACGATCGCCTCGATCTCAAGGAGGTCGAGGACATCTATCTGCCGTTGTCGCGACTGCTGTCGATGTATGTCGACGCGGCGCAGCGGCTGTACTACGCGCAGCGCCAGTTCCTCGGCATCCGCGACCGCAAGATGCCCTACATCATCGGCGTCGCCGGCTCGGTGTCGGTCGGCAAGTCCACCACCGCGCGCGTGCTGCAGGCCCTGCTGGCGCGCTGGTCGCCGCGGCCGAAGGTCGATCTCATCACCACCGACGGTTTCCTCTATCCGAACGCGGTCCTGGAGCGGCAGGGCCTGATGCAGAAAAAGGGCTTTCCGGAAAGCTACGACCTGCCGCGGCTGCTCGGCTTCCTCTCCGACATCAAGGCCGGCCGGCATCAGGTGCGCGCGCCGGTCTACTCGCATCTCACCTACGACATCGTCCCCCATCAGTGGGTCGAGATCGACCAGCCGGACATCCTCATCGTCGAAGGCGTCAACGTGCTGCAGACCGGGCCGCTGCCGCGCGACGGCAAGGCCGTGCCGGTCGTCTCCGACTTCTTCGACTTCTCGGTTTATATCGATGCCGACGAGGCGGTGCTGCGCAAATGGTACGTCAAGCGCTTCCTGTCGCTGCGCGACACTGCGTTCCATGATCCCCGGTCCTACTTCAACCGCTACGCGCTGCTGTCGGACGAGGAGGCCATCGCCACTGCGATCGCCATCTGGGAGCGCACCAACCTGGCCAATCTCGAGGACAACATCCTGCCGACGAGGCCGCGCGCGACGCTGATCCTGAAGAAGGGCGCGGACCACGAGGTCGAGACGGTGGCGCTCAGGCGGTTGTGAGCGTGGCCCGCGAGCGCAGCGCTGAACTGATCCGCTCCAACTAATTACTTACGCCGCCACCTGTCGCGCCGCCGCCAGATTCGCCAGCGCCTCGTCCAGCTTGTCGCGATCGATCGGCTTGACCAGGAAGCCATCCATGCCGGCCTCGAAGCAGGCGTAGCGGTCCTCGACCAGGGCATTGGCCGTGAGCGCCAGGATCGGCGTGCGCCGGCCCGGCTCGCTGGCCTCGATGGCGCGGATGCGCTTGGCGGCGGCAATGCCGTCGAGCTTCGGCATCTGCACATCCATCAGGATCAGATCATACGGCGCGCCGGCCGAGCGCGCCGCGAGCCAGGAGTCCAGCGCGGCTTCGCCATGCACGGCGATGTCGGCGTGGTGGCCGAGCTTGGTCAGCAGCGAGCGCATCAGCAGCGCGTTGATGTCGTTGTCCTCGGCGACGAGGATGGACAGGCTGCCGCCGGCCTGAACCGCAATCGGCGGCGCGATCGTCGGGATTGGATCGTCAGCGAGTGCCGGAACCGTGCCATCGGTGTCGACGCTCACGCGCGCGGCGAGCGAGGCGGCCCGCAGCGGCTTGACCAGATAACCGTTGAACGGCGCCGCGGGTGTCAGCTCGTGACGGCTCACCGGCGTGACCAGCACGATCAGCCGTGTCGTGTGATGTTGCGCGGCCCCGCCCAGACGGAGCGACGCGTCGCTGCCGATGGCGTCGTCGACCAGCACGGCGTGCCAGGCGCGTTCGGGCAGCAGGGCTTCCGCCACCTCGGCCTCGGCGACCAGGCAGGTCTGCGCGCCCCAGTTCTGCAGGCGCCGTTCGATCAGCTCGGCCTGCAGCCCGGCCGGCGCAACCAGCATGACCGACCGTCCCGCGAGGTCGGGGCCGCGGAAGCTGTTCTGCTCGCCGCGCTCCAGCGCCGGCGGCAGCGGCACCGACACCTCGAAGGTCGAGCCGGCGCCGAGCTGGCTCTGCAGCGCGATGCGGCCGCCCATGCGTTTGACGATCCGGTCGGAGATCGCCAGGCCAAGTCCGGTGCCGCCGAAGCTGCGCGCCACGCTGTCGTCGGCCTGCTCGAATTCGCGGAAGATGCGCTCCTGGGCGTCGGCTGCGATGCCGATGCCGGTATCGCGGACCTGGAAGCTGATCTCGTTCGGCCAGATCCCGGGCTCGGCGATCAGCGCGACCCCGCCCGAGGCCGTGAACTTGATGGCGTTGCCGGCGAGGTTGAGCAGCACCTGGCGCAGCCGCGCGGCGTCGCCCGTCACCCAGGTCGGCAGCCGCTCGTCGAGATAGGCCGCGATCTCCAATTGCTTGGCCTGCGCCCGCGGCGCCAGCAGCTCGGTGATCTCCTCGATCAGCGTCGCCAGCGAGAAGGGCTGCGCCTCGAGTGCGAGCTTGCCGGCCTCGATCTTGGAATAGTCGAGCAGCTCGTCGATCAGCGACATCAAGGCTTCACCCGAGGTGCGAACCGCCTTGGCGTAGGTGGTCTGCTCCGGCGTCAGCTGCGTCTCGAGCAACAGGCCGCTCATGCCGAGGATGCCGTTCAGCGGTGTGCGGATCTCGTGGCTCGCCATCGCCAGGAAACGCGACTTGGCGCGGTTCGCCGCATTGGCTTGGTCGCGCGCCTCCGCCAGCGCGCGCTCGGTCTCGGTGCGGTCGGTGACGTCGCGGCCGACACATTGCAGTACGGCGGGCTGGCCGGCGTCGGAACGCACCAGTGCCTCGCGCCACGCGATCCAGCGCGGCCCGATCGCGCTCTCGATGCGCTGGTCGTGGACGCGCGTGCCGTTCGGCTCCAGCGCGCTGTCGCCCTGCTCGATCAGCTCGAAGGTGAACGCGCTGCCGAGCAGCTTGTCGCGATCGAGGCCGGCCATCCGGCAATAGGCGTCGTTGACGAAGATGATGGTGCCGTCGTGCTCGCGCATGACGATGAGGTCGCCCTGCTGCTCGAACAGATTGCGGGCGCGCTGCTCGGCTTCCTGCAGCTCCCAGTTCCGGTCGGCCAGCACCTCGTTGTGGAGCGCAATCTTGTGCACCTTCTTGGCGACGAAGCGCAGCCGCATGCTGAGCGTGGCCAGACCGACGCAGGCGAGCGCGAACAGGAAGCTGGCGCCGATCGCGAAGGCGTGCGGGTTATAGCCGGAGTTCTCGGAGATGCTGGCCTTGATGAAGCCGTACGCGCCGCCGAAGCCGGCGGAGAAGATCATCAGCGAGCGCAGGATCGCGAAGATGGTGCGATGACGGCGCATGAACCGGCGCAGCCGTAGCCTGAAGCGAAAAATCGGTCCCATCTCGATCACCCCCGACGATTTTCGATCCCAATGTCATGGCCGGCCCGCACCATGCGGCGTCGGTATTGCTGAGACTTTGAAAGGTCGTGCACGCGCAATTCTGCCGTGCAGAGATGGTGAACCGGGCGTTAGCCCGGCTCACAGAACCGGATCGGCCGGTGATGAGGCGTGGTTGCGCGCGGCGACGATCAACGCCGCGGCTTGGCGTGCCGTGGTACGGCTGGAGCGGACATAGATGCGATAGTCGGCGTGTCCATCCGCCGCACCCTCGCGGGCGAGATAGACCAGGGGCGCACCAGGAGACGGGTCAGCGGCGACAGCGACCGTCTGCGTCGCCGCAGTCATGCCGCAGCCTTGCTTCTCCTTGGCGAGCGCACCGTCGACCACGACGAAATCAGCCGTCTCCGGATTGTCGGCCAGCGCCACGCGGACGGTCGCGCGCGCGGGATCATCGGTGAAGTCGACATGGAGATCGGCAGTAAACGGCGCCGAGCCGAGCGAGACGCTGTCGGCACCGACGGCAATGCAGGGCTGCGGGGAGGGCGCCAATTCGAGTCTGGCGATGACCGCGGCCGCGATCAGCGGCACGGCCGAAACGAGGACCTTGAAACGCAACATGATACGCACCGACGCGGAAGGCCTGATGACGGAACGCGGGCCCTATGGTTGTCGGAGCGTAAAGAGAAGTCGTTACCAGAGTGTTGAGGGGGAGGGGCGCCTTTACGCCGCATGGCGACTGTCCTCGGCCAGCGCGCGATACGACAGCGCCTCGGCCAGATGCAGCCGGCCGATCGTGTCGGCATGGTCGAGATCGGCGAGCGTCCGGGCTACGCGCAGCACGCGGTGATAGCCGCGCGCTGACAGCCGCATCGTCTCGGCGGCCTCGCGCAGCAGCTTCTGGCCGGGCGCATCGAGCCTGGCGATCTCGTCGAGCACGGCGGCCGGCGCCTCGGCGTTGGTCCGGATGTGCGGCAGGCCGGCCTTGGCGTAGCGGGCGCGCTGCAGGTCGCGCGCGGCGGCGACGCGGGCCGCGACCTCGGCCGAGCCTTCCTTGGACGGCGGCAGGATGAGGTCGGCGGCGGTGACCGCGGGCACCTCGATACGCAGGTCGATGCGGTCCATCAGCGGGCCGGAGATGCGCATCTGGTAGTCGGCGGTGCAGCGGTCGATGCGGCCGCGCTTGCAGGCATAGCTGGGCTCGAAGGCGTTGCCGCAACGGCACGGATTCATCGCGGCGACCAGCATGAAGCGGGCAGGGTAGGTGACGCGGTGGTTGGCGCGCGAGATCGAGACCTCGCCATTCTCGAGCGGCTGGCGCAGCGAATCGAGCACGCGCGGATCGAACTCCGGCAGCTCGTCGAGGAACAGGACGCCCTGATGCGCCAGCGAGATCTCGCCGGGGCGGGCGCGCAGGCCGCCGCCGGTCAGCGCCGCCATGCTGGCGGAATGATGCGGGCTGCGGAACGGCCGGCGTGACGTCAGCGCGCCGCCCTCGATCTCGCCGGCGACCGAGGCGATCATCGAGACTTCCAGCAGCTCCGCCGGCGACAGCGGCGGCAGGATCGAGGGCAGCCGCGCCGCCAGCATCGACTTGCCGGCGCCGGGCGAGCCGATCATCAGCAGATGATGCCCGCCGGCAGCGGCGATCTCGAGCGCGCGCTTGCCGCTCTCCTGGCCCTTGATGTCGCGCAGGTCGAGTAGGCTTGCGGGTGCCTCCTGGATCTTCGGCTGCGGCCGCGACAGCACCTGCGTGCCCTTGAAATGGTTGGCGATCTGGATCAGCGAGCTCGCCGCGATGATCTGCAAGTCCGGGCTCGCCCATGCCGCCTCGGCGCCGCAGGCGGCCGGGCAGATCAATCCTTCCTCGCGCGCATTGGCGCCGATGGCCGCGGGCAGCACGCCGGCGACTGGCGCGATCGAGCCGTCGAGGCCGAGCTCGCCGAGCACGGTGAAGCCGCCGAGCGCATCCGGCGGAATGGCGCCGATCGCGGCCATCAGCCCCAGCGCGATCGGCAGGTCGTAATGGCTGCCTTCCTTGGGTACGTCGGCCGGCGCGAGGTTCACGGTGATGCGCCGCGCCGGCAGCGCCAGGCCGGAGGCGATCAGCGCCGAGCGCACCCGCTCGCGCGCTTCCGACACCGCCTTGTCCGGCAGGCCGACGATCGCAAACGCCGGCAGGCCGGGTGCGACCTGGACCTGCACGTCGACCGCGCGGGCCTCGATCCCCTCGAAGGCGACGGTGGAAACGCGCTGGACCATGATGCCCCTCCAGGCTGGAAGGCTAGCGGAAGCAGGGATTGTTCGCAAGAACAATACAGGAACACGGTCGTTGCCGCGCTCTGTTGCAATCCATTAACGACAGCCGCGCGGGTTGCAGCTCCGTCCGCCGGGCTTAACGCCCCTTTAGTCCGGCCTTCGCATTCTTCCTCAATTGATGATCGATCCGCGCCTCCGTCACGGTCGAGAGGCGCCCAACGAGGGACGTGCGATGCCTCCAGCGCCTGCGGCAGCTCCGACCGCCAAGACGCCCGCCGGTGATGCGCGGACGGTGTCCGAGCTCGCCACCGACATGCTGCGCCGGACCACCAGCCTGTTCCTGGCCGGTCCGCGGCCCGCGTCGGCCGAGCAGCTCGATCTCTACGACCAGATGTTCGCTCGGCTGATGCCGCAGGTCGCGACCGAGCTGCTGGCCGAGCTGAGCATGGCGCTCGCCGGCGTGGAGCGTGCGCCTTACGCCACGGCGCGGATGCTTGCCGTTCACCCCGAATTGCGCGTCGCCGGGCCGATGCTGGCCAAGGCGGCGGTGCTGACCGAGCGCGACCTCGCCGAGTTCATCCGCACCGGCAGCCCGGCGCATCTCGTCGCGCTCGCCAGCCGCAGGGGCATTGGCGACAGCCTCACGACGCAGCTGATCGCACGCGGCTTTCCGGCGGTGCGTATGGCGCTGGCACAGAACCTCTCCGCCCGGCTGTCCGAGGATGGCTATCGCAGTCTGTTCAAGATCGCCGAGCGCGACGAGGATCTCGCCGAAAAGCTCGCGCTGCGCACAGATCTGCCGGCCAAGCTGTCGCGGGCCTTCGTCGCTGCGGCCAGCGAGGGCGCCCGCGCCCGCTTCATCAAGGCCGCACCGCCGGCGACCCGCGCCACCCTGCAGGCGACGCCGACCCGCTCGCCCGGCGCGGCAATGCGCGCGATCTGGGATTATCAGCAGGTCAAGGCCGAGGTTGTCGCCCTCAGCCGCACCGGCAAGCTCGGCGACTCCGCCGTCAACCGCTTCTGCGCCACCGGCGATTTCCCTGCCGTCATCGCAGCGCTGGCGCTGCTCTGCGTCGTCACCATCGAGACGATCGAAGCGCTGCTGGAGGAGGATCGTCTCACGGATCTGCTGCTGGCCTGCAAGGCGGCGCGGTTGAGCTGGGCGACGACGTCGATGATCCTGCGCGGCCGGCCCGGCTGCGACGCGCTTCCGGCCGATGACCTCGAGGAGGCGCGCAAGCGCTTCGAGAAGCTTGCACTGTCCGAAGCGCAATGGAAGGTGCGCGGGCTCGAATCGCGCTGAGCGAGCGCTAGAGGCGGCGTCAGCCCGGCGGCGTGCTCGGATAGGCCGTGAAGTCGATCTTGAACATCGCCGGATCGAGCTTCTTGGTCGTATCGAGATTGTAGACGGCAATCGTGGTGTCGTAGCCCTGCGGATCGGTCACGGTCCATTGCTTGAGCTGGCCATCCTTGGCGCCGAGCATCAGCATCAGCCGGCTGGTGCCGATCAGCGCCTGCTTCTCCTCGATCGTGATCGTGACGTAGAGGTCGTCGGCCGCAACCGCGATCACGTTGGTGTCCTTGAGCAGGTCGATGCGGTCCGACAGCAGATAGCGCAGCGGCGTCTGCGACAGCGGATAGACGTCCTGGGTCGCGAGCTTGCGGTCGCGCACGACCAGCGAGGAGCCGTCGGCGATGATGTCGATCGGCGTCGGCGGCTCGTATTCGAAGCGGACTTTGCCCGGCTTCTGGATGTAGAAATCGCCCTTGGTCTTGCTGCCGTCCGGGCCGACCTGGACGAAGTTCCCGACCAGCGTCTGCAGCGACGACAGATAGGCGCTGACCTTGGCCGCCTGCGCCTTCTGGTTGGCGTCGAACGAGGTGAAGATGCTGGCCGGCACATTGCGCCGAGGATCGGGAATGATCGGATTGGGCGGGGCGGTCTGGGTGGTCGAGGGGCTCTGGCCCGAGCGCTGCTGGTCGGAGGCGCTGAGCTGGGAGCCGCTCTTCGGGCCTGATTTCGGAGCCGGCGTGCCCTGCGCGGCGGCGTGACCGGACGCACCGGCGACAGAGCATGTCGTCACGGCGCAGGCGACCAGCCAGGCGCAGATCCGGCGCCCGCGCGAAGCTGCGTGATACGAAAACGTGCTGTTCAACAAGGAGCTTTTCAAAACGACGTCCTGAGTTTTACGCGTTCTATCCCGGATCGGGCGGGCAGCGTGATCGTAATCGCGTGAAGATCGGGCACCGAAACGGCGTTTCTGCGGCCATCGGGGCCGTCAGAATCCGCCTTCCTCCTCGGGCACCAGGATCTCGCGCTTGCCGGCGTGGTTGGCCTGGCCGACGATGCCTTCCTGTTCCATCCGCTCCATCAGCGAAGCGGCCTTGTTATAGCCGATCTGCAGCCGGCGTTGAATGTAGCTGGTCGAGGCCTTGCGGTCGCGCTTGACCACGGCGACCGCCTGGGAGAACAGGTCGTCGCCACCGCCGCCGCCCATGCCGGTGGCATCGAACACGGCGCCATCCTCCTCGCTCGGCTCCTCGGCGGTGACCGCCTCGAGATATTCCGGCGAGCCCTGTGCCTTCAGGTGCTTGACGACCTTCTCGACCTCCTCGTCGGAGCAAAACGGGCCGTGCACGCGGCTGATGCGGCCGCCGCCGGCCATGTAGAGCATGTCGCCCTGGCCGAGCAGCTGCTCGGCGCCCATCTCGCCGAGGATGGTGCGGCTGTCGATCTTGGAGGTGACCTGGAAGGAGATGCGGGTCGGGAAGTTCGCCTTGATGGTGCCGGTGATGACGTCGACCGACGGGCGCTGCGTTGCCAGGATGACGTGCAGGCCGGCGGCGCGCGCCATCTGCGCGAGGCGCTGCACCGTGCCCTCGATGTCCTTGCCGGCGACCATCATCAGGTCGGCCATCTCGTCGACGATGATGACGATGTAGGGCAGGGGATCGAGGTCGAGCTTCTCCTCCTCGTAGATCGCCTTGCCGGTCTCCTTGTCGAAGCCGGTATGGACGGTGCGGGTCAGCTCCTCGCCCCTGGCGCGCGCTTCGCCCAGACGGGCGTTGTAGCCGTCGATGTTGCGCACGCCGAGCTTGGCCATTTTCTTGTAGCGCTCCTCCATCTCGCGCACGGCCCATTTCAGCGCGACGACGGCCTTCTTCGGATCGGTCACGACCGGCGTGAGGAGATGCGGGATGCCGTCATAGACCGACAGTTCGAGCATCTTCGGGTCGACCATGATCAGCCGGCACTGGTCCGGCCGCAGCCGGTAGACCAGGCTCAAGATCATGGTGTTGATCGCGACCGACTTGCCCGAGCCGGTGGTGCCGGCGATCAGCATGTGCGGGGTGCGGGCGAGATCGATGATGATGGATTCGCCGCCGATGTTCTTGCCGAGGCACAGCGGCAGCTTGGCGACGCTCTCGGTCGCCTCCTTGGCCACCAGCAGCTCGCGCAAATAGACCTTCTCGCGATGCGCGTTCGGCAGCTCGATGCCGATGGCATTGCGGCCGGGCACGACGGCGACGCGCGCCGACAGCGCGCTCATCGAGCGGGCGATGTCGTCGGCGAGACCGATGACGCGGGACGATTTGATGCCCGGTGCCGGCTCCAGCTCGTACAGTGTGACGACGGGACCGGGATGCGCCTTGACGATCTCGCCGCGCACGCCGAAATCCTGCAGCACGCCCTCCAGCGCGCGCGAATTGGCCTCCAGCTCGCTCTTCGACAGCGGCTGGCGATCGGACGATTTCGGCGCCGCCAGCATCGAGACCGAGGGCAGGTCGTATTTGTCGTTGGACTTGCGCGCCGGCGTCTTGGCCGCGGGCTTCTTGCGGGGGCGGGGAGCGGGCTCCTCTTCCTCCTCGTCGTCCTCGCCCTCGTCGTCCTCTTCCTCGTCGCCGCCGTTCTCGTCCATCTCGGGCGCGAGCGTCGCCTTGCCCTGGCCACGGCCCAGGCTCGGCTCCTGCCGGCCTGCGGCGGCGGCGCGCGGCTGCGGGCCTGATGACACCAGTGCGCGGTAGGCCGTGCTCAGGAACCAGACGACCTGCGCCTTGGCGCTCATGATGGCGTGGAACACCCAGCCGAGCCGGATCGCCTTGCGGTCGTCGTCGTCCTCGGGGTCGGCCAGCGGCGTGTCGTCGTCCTCATCCGCGAGCAGGCTCGGATCGGCTTCCTTCGCGCCCATGCCGCCGGCCACCAGCAGGCAGCCGATCATCGCAACCAGAAGAAGGGCGCCGAGCACCAGCCGATAGATCACGCCGGGCGGCCCGAACACCACGGCCGGTGCGCGCACCAGGGCGTCGCCGACCACGCCGCCGAGACCGGTCGGCAGCGGCCAGGCGTGCGAGCGCGGCCAGCAGCTGGCAAGTCCGGCGGCGATGACGGCGCCGAGCACCCAGGCGCCGAAGCGCAGCGCCTCGCGATCGAACGGCCGGTGCGTCATCATGCGCCAGCCGCGGATCGCGATCGGCAGGATGACCATGATGGCGCCGAGGCCGAAGATCTGCATCAGGAGATCGGCGCTGATCGCGCCGGGATAGCCGACGATGTTGCGGATCGCGCGCGAGGTGGCGTGGCTCAGGCTCGGGTCCTGCACCGACCAGGTCATCAGCGCCGCCGCGGCGATGCCGGACAGGCCGATCAGCGCGAGGCCCGCGAGTTCGCGCAGCCGCCGCACGAGCGCGTCGCGCAGCGACGTCGGCAGGTGGTTGACCAGGGGAATGACTCGTTCGATCGCCGGCATCTGCATCAGCCCCGCGATTATCCCAGGACCTCGACCAGCCGGTGCAACGCCTCACCGGTGGAGTCGGCATCGGCCACCAGCGCCAGCCGGATATAGCCGACGCCTGGATTGAAGCCGTCGGCTTGCGGCCGCGCCAGGTAGCTGCCGGGCACAACCCGCACGCCGGCGTCGCGATACAGCCGCAGCGTCACCTCCTCGTCGCCGCCGCGATCGGCGACGTCGAGCCAGACGCAGAAGCCGCCATCGGGCCGCCTGTAGCCATAACGGTTGCCGATGATCTGGTCGGCGAGGTCGAACTTGGCGCGGTACAGCCGCCGGTTGTCCTCGACATGCGCCTCGTCGCCATAGGCGGCCACCGCGACGTGCTGCAGCGGCACCGGCACCTGCGGCGCCGCGACGTTGCGCAGCTCGTGGAAGGCGGCGAGGAATTTGCGGTCGCCGGCGGCGAAGCCGATGCGCATGCCCGGCACGTTGGAGCGCTTCGACAGCGATTGGAACGCGACGACGTTGGCGTAGTCGGGGCCGGCATGCTCGAGCATGCTGCCGGGCGCCTGTCGCGTGTAGATCTCCGAATAGCACTCGTCGCTGAAGATCAGGAAGCCATGGCGGTCGGCGAACCGGACCAGCTTGCGCATGTAGTCCGGGCTGGCCACCGAGCCCTGCGGATTGGCGGGCGTGGCGAGATAGAACGCGACAGTGCGCGAAAGCGTCGTCTCGTCGATCGCATCGAGATCGGGCAGGAAGCCGTTGTCGCGCGTGGTCGGCAGATAGATGGAGTCGCAGCCGGCGGTACGGGCGCCGACGCCATACACCGGATAGAACGGGTTCGGCATCAGGATCGCCGGTCGTCCGCGGCGCGGGCCGACATGGCGGAGCGCCGCATGGGCGGCGAAGAACAGGCCCTCGCGGCTGCCGTTCAGGACGAGAATCTCGTGCTCGGGATCGATCGCGCGCGGCAGCGCGAATCGCCGCGCCAGCCAGCCGGCGGCCGCCTTGCGGAACGGCTCGATGCCCTTGGCGGCTGGGTAGCGGCCGAACTCGGCGATGTGCTGGGCCAATACAGGCCCGACGAAGTCCGGCACCGGATGCTGCGGCTCGCCAACGGCGAGCGTGATCATCGGCTTGCCCGGCTTGTAGGGGGCGAGCAGCTCGTTCAGCCGCGCAAACGGCGAGCGTTCGCTCTCCGAATGGCTGGCGCCAGCGGGCGCGGGGGATGAAGCGATCATTGCCATACGTAAAACGCGCGCCAAACCAGTGGAAGCCGCCGATCGCCCATGAACCGGTGCCTTTGTGGTCACCATAGGTGGGGCGAGGTTAAGACGCGATTAACCATCGGCGCTGCCGCCCGTTTTGATCGGTTTTTCCGGCCCGATCCAGAGGCAATTTCGCAACAGCGGCGGACATTGTGGTGATTCGGGTGGGGCGGCGGGAACCGTAGGAGGGCAAGGCGACCGCCGAAGGCGGCGGCTTGCACACCGCCGAGCAGCGCATTCGCGGTCAGACCGTGGGCATCGCGCTGCCGCGACCTCGGATGGAGCCGCGGCACCGCCGCGCTTCTGCCCATCCTACGGGCCATCGGCTTGCGCGCGAGGGAAAACGGGCGGCCCGGTGCGCCGGAATATCAATGGGAATCTACGCGCACCGGGCCTTGGCCGAACTACTTGGGGGCTTAGTTCGGATGACGATCAATTAGCACCCTCGTTTTTCCCTCGTATTGCCAACTTCCGAAGATTTGTAGAATTTGATTTCGGAAGCCACCGAATGCGGCGCGGCCGGGCCGATTGCTTAACGGAGATGTCCGTCTCAGCCGTGGCTTTCCGGTCGCAGCGCGGGCGGCGCACTTATTAGCTGCTCATACCCTCTGCCGCTCGGTTGGCCCGAGAATCTTGTCTGACCGGAAACACTCAGTCACATCCCGCATCATCAGACATTTCACGAAACGAGATCGGCGCATCGCGACCATCTTTGACGGGCATCAGCGATTCCGGTGGCGTGCCGACGAACGTGTGCGCGCCGAGGACTCTGACTTTCGAAAGAGCGTCGATGATGCGTCTGAGACTGCCGGGCGTGCTTGCCCTGATCGTGCTGGCCCTGCCAATGACCGCGCCGCCCCGCATCGCGATGGCAGCGCCGGCCGCGGTTGCGACCTTGATCACGGTCGAGGGTAACAGGCGCGTCGAATCCGACACCATCCGCTCTTACTTCAAGCCGGGTCCCACCGGCACGCTCGATGCCGGCCAGGTCGACGACGGCCTCAAGGCCCTGGTCCAGACCGGCCTGTTCGCCGACGTGAAGATCGACCGGCAGGGCGGCCGGCTGATCGTGCGCGTGGTCGAGAATCCCGTGATCGGCCGCGTCGCCTTCGAGGGCAACAAGAAGGTCAAGGACGAACAGCTCACCGCGGAAGTGCAGTCGAAGCCGCGTGGCACGCTGTCCCGTCCGATGGTTCAGTCGGACGCGCAGCGCATCGCCGAGATCTACCGCCGCTCCGGCCGCTACGACGTCCGCGTCACGCCCGAGATCATCGAGCAGCCCAACAACCGCGTCGACCTCGTCTTCACCATCGAAGAGGGCGTCAAGACGGGCGTGAAGTCGATCAGCTTCGTCGGCAACAACGCCTATTCCGCCGCGCGCCTGCGCGACGTCATCAAGACGCACGCAACGAACTGGCTCAGCTTCCTCGGCAACAACGACGTCTACGACCCCGACCGCGTCGAGGCCGATCGCGACCTGATCCGCCGCTTCTATCTGAAGAACGGCTATGCGGACGTTCAGGTCGTCGCGGCGCTCAGCGAATATGACCCGGATCAGAAGGGCTTCCTGGTCACGTTTCAGATCGAGGAGGGCCAGCAATACCGCGTCAGCTCGGTGCAGTTCCAGTCGAGCGTCGCGGCGCTCGACGCCAACACGCTGCGCGGCTATTCGCGCGTCAATGTCGGCGCGCTCTACAACGTCGAGCAGCTCGAGAAATCGGTCGAGGAGATGCAGATCGAGGCATCGCGTCGCGGCTTTGCCTTCGCCGTCGTGCGTCCGCGCGGCGACCGCAATCTGGAAGCGCATACGGTCGCGATCGTGTTCCAGGTCGACGAGGGCCCGCGCACCTATATCGAGCGCATCACCATCCGCGGCAACACCCGCACCCGCGACTACGTGATCCGGCGCGAGTTCGATCTGTCCGAGGGCGACGCCTACAACCGCGCGCTGGTCGACCGCGCCGAGCGCCGGCTGAAGAACCTCGACTTCTTCAAAGACGTGAAGATCACGGCCGAGCCGGGCTCGTCGAGCGACCGCGTCATCCTCGTGGTCAATCTGGAGGAAAAGTCGACCGGCGACCTCTCCGTTTCCGGCGGCTATTCGACCACCGATGGCGCGCTGGGCGAGGTCTCGATTTCGGAGCGCAACTTCCTCGGCCGCGGTCTGTACGCCAAGGCGTCCGTGAGCTACGGCCAATACAGCAGGGGCGTCTCGCTGTCCTTCGTCGAGCCTTATCTGCTCGACAACCGGATCGCGCTCGGCCTGGATGTCTACTACAAGCAGCAATTGGCGAACAGCTATACGAGCTATGGTGTGACGACGATCGGCTTCAGCCCGCGGCTCGGCTTCCAGTTGCGCGAAGACCTCTCGCTCCAGCTGCGATACTCGCTCTATCGCCAGGAGATATCGCTGCCGTCCTACTACCAGAACTGCAACAACAACACCGCCAACAGCCTGCTCGCCTTCAACCCGACCCCGGCCTACATCAAGAGCGTGCTCGGCGGCGTCGATCCGACCAATTCGACCAGCTCGGGCTATTATGGCTGGGGCTGCTACGGCGATGGCGAATCGAGCCTGCCGGTCCGCAAGGAGCTGAGCGACGGCGCCGCGCTGACCTCCGCGCTCGGCTACACGCTCAGCTACAACACGCTCGACAACAACAAGAACCCGACGGATGGTCTGCTGATCGACTGGAAGCAGGATTTCGCCGGCGTCGGCGGCAATGTCAGCTACCTCAAGTCGGCGGTCGATGCGAAATATTACTCGCCGCTGGTGGCCGACATTATCGGCATCATCCACCTGCAGGGCGGCATGCTGAACAAGATCGGCGACAAGGATCTGCGGATGCTCGACCACTTCCAGATGGGACCGAGCCTGGTGCGCGGCTTCGCCTCGAACGGAATCGGGGCGCGCGACATCACTTATGCGAGCCTCAGCGCGACCGGCGACGCGCTCGGGGGCACCAAATATTGGGGCGCCTCGGCCGAGCTGCAGATGCCGTTCTGGTTCCTGCCGAAGGAAGTGGGCTTGAAGGGCGCCGTCTATGCCGATGCCGGTTCGCTGTGGGGCTATCAGGGCCCGACCTCCTGGGCGGCGACCGGCGAGGTCAACACCGCGACCTGCAAATGCGGCCTGCTGTACGATGACAGCAAGGTGGTGCGCTCCTCCGTCGGCGTCGGCCTGATCTGGGCCTCGCCCTTCGGCCCGCTCCGCTTCGACTACGCGGTGCCGCTGTCCAAGGGCAAATACGACACCGTCCAGGAGTTCAGGTTCGGCGGCGGCACGTCGTTCTGAGCGCGGATGAAGCAGGCTTGATTGATCTGCGAGCGTTGGAATCTCGCCTTGACGCCAGCGGCGGTGCGCTCCCCTCCCCCTTGTGGGGAGGGGTCGGGGGTGGGGGTCCACGAATCATGTTCGACATGAGAGTCAAAGCCCATGCCCTGATATCGGCGATAGCGCCGCTTGCTGTTCGCCCGGCATTCACGCCACTGAAGTCAGCGCCCGCGGACCCCCACCCCCAACCCCTCCCCGCAAGGGGGAGGGGAGCCGACCGTCTGCGCGGCGCACAGTGCGGTCCACATGATCTCTGATCAGCTTGATCTCCCATGAGAGAGATCGCATCAGAGATGATCGCGTCGATCGAATGATGTTGTTCGCGTCCCTCCCATGCGCAAATTGCCCGTCGAGCCAGTTTGTCGCACGCTGCCGGCGTTGCATCGTCGGGCAAATCACCTGCACATTTCCGCACGTCCCTGCTGCCGCATGAGGGGCGTTTCGCGACCGTCACGAACCGTTGGCAGTGGGATGCGATGGGCGTGTGTTGCTGCAGCGTGGTCGCCACGCGGACGAACAGCGACACGCGCACGGTCAAGTCGCGCGGTCCTGATATCCCGATGCTGATATCAAGCGGGTGCTGATGCTAGCGTGTCGCGCTCGTGATGGTGGCCAACAAGCCCGGCGCGCCAAGGAGAACGCGAAGCAGCCGTTAAAACCGTTGCGCAGGGAGGGCCGGGTGGCGGGCTCAAGCGGTGGTCGCAACACCAAGTGTTTTCATTCGTGACAGCAGCTCGTCAAGCGCCTCTGCTGGAGTTTTCCATCCTAGCGTCTTTCTCGGTCGGGAATTGAGCGCTGCGGCCACGGCGGCGATCTCGTCAGCATCGTAGACGCTCAGATCGGTACCTTTCGGGAAGTACTGCCGCAGCAGGCCATTCGTGTTCTCGTTCGTGCCACGTTGCCAGGGGCTTCTTGGATCGCAGAAGTAGATCTGAAGGTCTGTATCGATCTTGAGGTCACTGTGTTGAGCCATTTCGGTCCCCTGATCCCAGGTTAGCGAGCGGCGGAGTTCTTTGGGCAAGGTGACGATGGTGCGCGTGATCGCATCGCGTACCGCTTCAGCTCCGTGTCCGGAGAGCGCAGGCCCATCCTTCGTACGTGGGCCGTCGTCAAACCCCGGCAACCGTGGAAGGTGTAGGAGCATTGTAAACCGCGTGCTGCGTTCGACCAGCGTGCCGATTGCCGAGCTGGCGGAGCCGACGATCAGATCTCCTTCCCAATGTCCCGGCACAGCTCGATCCGCGACTTCGGCCGGACGCTCACTGATCATGATCTCCGGCGATATGAAGCCTTTGCTGCGCTTCCGCGTACGCGCTCGGGGCACGCGCAGCGCACGTCCCGTTCGCAAACAGGACGACAACTCGCGTTTCAGCGCTCCTCGGCCCTGAACAAAAAGCGCCTGGTAAATGGCTTCGTGGCTGATGCGCATCGCCTCGTCATCCGGGAAGTCGATCGGCAAGCGCCGGGCAATCTGCTCGGGACTCCACGCTTTCGTCCACCCCTGATCCTGGCTAGAGCCCGCACGACCGGCCTTCCGCCGAACGCCGCCTGGAGGCGCGACAAACCCTGCAAGCCGCTCTTCAACATAAGCGCGCAAGGCGGCGTTGCTTGCAAGCTTGCTCGGCTTAGGACGCCGGGCCGATCGATCTGCATGCCACTGGGCGGCCGTCGCCCGATAGGCCATCTTGCCGCCGTGCGTGGCTGCATTGCGATCGAGTTCACGGGAGATGGTCGAGGGAGACCGATTGAGGCGCCGTGCTATCTCTCGTACAGAATGGCGCTGCGCATTCAGCAGCGCAATCTCTTCGCGCTCAGAAAAGGAGAGGTGCCGTCCGGAGAGCGGCTTCGCTGAAGGTCGGAACATTGCCGGTGCCACGCCGCCCGCTTTTCGAAATAATCGGGGGCCGACAGCATCCGATAATCCAGCAGCCAGCGCAGCATTCTCGCTGTTCAATCCAGCGGCAATCCCACGCCAAAATTTCTGCTGTTCCGCACGCCCCGCAACTGGTGGGCGCCCCAATGATCCCAGCTTGCCCCGCGTTGACCGTTTCTTTCGAATGCCCATCGCAACCTCCTCATCGAGTGTTGCGACGACCAATTGAATCCACCGGTGTGTTCGGCCAGACCTGTGGTACCTGCCGCCTGCATTTTCTTTCGCAGGCGGGCCACGGGCGCGGCCAGCGCCCGGCCTTCCCTGCGCCCTCTGTTTTCCGAGGGCGGTGAGTTTCAGCACAGCTCGGGCGCATCGTGTCGCGAGAACGAGATCGTTCGCCTTCGAGCTGCTTCTCGGAGGCAACGTCGGGCGCGCCAACCACAGCTGTCGTCCCGGGCAAGCGCGAAGCGCGCCGACCCGGGATCCATAACCACAGGGTTCAGTTGTCTTGCACGGGACTCGCAGCCTGCCTCTTACAAACATCGCGCGGTATGGGTCCCTGCGTTCGCAGGGACGACACCGGTTATTTGGCGCGCGCTCGGCCCTCACGATCCAAACAAAAAAGAAAGGGGCCCCGGCTTGCACTGGAGCCCCTCAACGGTCAGGACATTGCCGGGTATTTGCCCGAACCGAAGTTGCGGACCTGGTCGCGTACGACCAAGTCCTGGGCAGTAGTTGTGGGCGCGCTCGCCTTGCCTGATATCCGGCGCTCCTCAATCCCTCTTGCCCGGCGTCTGAATGAATCCCCGATTCCACGTCGGGCTGATCAGGATCTCGTTGACGCAGACGCGCGGCGGCATGTTCGCGACGAAGGCGATGGTGCGGCCGAGATCCTCCGGCTGAAGCATCCTCGCTTGCTCCGCGGCGCTCGGCACCACCGGCCGCTGCTCCAGGATCGGCGTTGCGACCTCGCCGGGCATCAGGCAGCAGGCGCGCAGGCCGTTCACGCATTCCTCCATGTTGAACGAGTGCGTCAGCGCCAGCACCGCGTGCTTGGTCGAGGTGTAGGCCGGTCCCGGCATCTTCGAGACATAACGGCCGGCCCAGGACGAGACGTTGATGATGGTGCCGTCCTGCTGCGCCCGCATCGCCGGCAGCACCGCCTTCATGCAGTAGAGCACACCGTTGAGATTGATCTCGACCAGCTGGTTCCAGCCATCGATCGTCATGTCGTCCCAGCGCCGCTTCGGCACGTTGACGCCGGCGGAGTTGACCAGCAGATCGATGCGGCCGTGCCGCGCCAGGATGGCATCGGCCGCGGCCTGCACGTCGGCGGCCTTGGCAACGTCGAGCGGAACGGCCTCGGCCGTGCCGCCGGCCGCGGCAATCTTGGCCACCACGGCCTGGAGCGCGGCCGTGCGCCGGCCCGAGACGATCACCGTCCAGCCGTCGGCCGCGAGCGCCAGTGCGCCGGCCTCGCCGATTCCGGTGCCGCCGCCGGTGATCCACGCGATCCGTTTTCCCTTGACCATATCCCAGCGTCTCCCGTTGCCTTCGAAAGGGCGTTTTTGCTAGAGCAGCCTCGATCAGAGATGGCGACCGTGGTGATGGCGATGTCACCGGTCTTGTTCGCCGTCCCGGCCCTTTTCGTCTTCGTCGAGCATGATGTTCCGCCGGCTGGCACTGCCGGCCTGCCGATGCTCCCAGGGGAATGTTGCATGAACCAAGCCGCCAACGCCAATCTGTTCTCCCGCCTGTTCGATGGCCTCGACGATCCCAGCCGCCTGGCGATCGAGACCCATGACGGCCAGCGCATCACCTACGGCGACCTGATCGCGCGGGCAGGGCAGATGGCGAACGTGCTGGCGGCTCGCGGCGTCAAGCCGGGCGACCGGGTTGCGGCGCAGACCGAGAAGTCGGTGTCCGGCCTCGTGCTCTATCTCGCCACGGTGCGTGCAGGCGGCGTTTATCTGCCGCTCAACACCGCCTATACGCTCAACGAGCTCGACTATTTCATCGGCGACGCCGAGCCGACCGTCGTCGTCTGCGATCCGGCCAAGGCCGAGGGCATCGGCGCGCTGGCGGCCAAGGTCGGCGCCAAGGTGGAAACGCTCGATGCGTCGGGCACCGGCTCGCTGACGGAAGCCGCCGACAAGGCCGGCTCCGCCTTCACCACCGTGCCGCGCAGCGCCGACGATCTCGCCGCCATTCTCTATACGTCGGGCACCACCGGCCGCTCCAAGGGCGCGATGCTGTCTCACGACAATCTCGCCTCGAACTCGCTGACCCTGATCGACTACTGGCGCTTCACCAAGGACGACGTGCTGATCCACGCGCTGCCGATCTATCACACCCATGGCCTGTTCGTGGCCAGCAACGTCACGCTGTTCGCGCGGGCGTCGATGATCTTCCTGCCCAAGCTCGATCCGGACCTGATCATCAACCTGATGGCGCGCGCCACCGTGCTGATGGGTGTGCCGACGTTCTACACGCGGCTGTTGCAGAACCCGCGGCTGTCGAAGGAGACGACCAGCCACATGCGGCTGTTCATCTCCGGCTCGGCGCCGCTGCTCGCCGATACCCATCGCGAATGGTTCGCGCGGACCGGCCATGCCGTCCTCGAGCGCTACGGCATGACCGAGACCAACATGAACACGTCGAATCCTTACGAGGGCGAGCGCGTGCCCGGCGCGGTCGGCTTCCCGCTGCCCGGAGTCTCGGTGCGCGTCACCGATCCGGAAACGGCCAAGGAGCTCGCGCGCGACGAGATCGGCATGATCGAGGTGAAGGGCCCGAACGTGTTCAAGGGCTATTGGCGTATGCCTGAGAAGACCAAGTCGGAATTCCGTGACGATGGCTTCTTCATCACCGGCGATCTCGGCAAGATCGACAAACAGGGCTACGTCCACATCGTCGGCCGCGGCAAGGATCTCGTGATCTCCGGCGGCTTCAACGTCTACCCGAAGGAGATCGAGAGCGAGATCGACGCCATGCCGGGCGTGGTCGAGTCCGCCGTCATCGGTGTGCCGCATCCTGATTTCGGCGAAGGTGTCACCGCGGTCGTGGTGCGCCATCCGGGGGCTGATGTCAGCGAGGCCGGCGTGCTCAAGGGCCTCGACGGCCGATTGGCAAAATTCAAGATGCCCAAGCGCGTGTTCGTGGTCGACGAGCTGCCGCGCAATGCGATGAGCAAGGTGCAGAAGAACGTGCTGCGTGATCAGTACAAGGACATCTATACGAAGTGACGGCGGCCTAGCGCCGTCGTCCGATCGCGAGGCCGGCGAGCGCGGCCAGCGGCGGCGCGGCGCAGATCAGCACGAATTCGAGCACGGCGAGCGAGGCAATCTCATGCTGGATGGCCAGCGCGAGACAGGCAGCGAACAGGCCTGCGGCGGTGAAGCCGAGCACGCAGGTCAGGGGCTCCTCGACGGGCTCGTGCGACGACACCTTGCGCGCCGGCAGTGCCGCCGGGCGTTCGGTGGTTGTCGGTCGGACCGTCGGCAGCGGCATCGAGGCTCCCTGCACCGCGTCTATTGTACCTCGCTCAGACTAAGCTGCTTCGCCCGGCGGCGATATGCGGCAAAATCGACCGGCGGAGGGCTGCGCGGCGTTGCCAGGAACGGGAGAGATCGAGGGAGATTTGCTCCAGCGCAGGCGGTCGCGGTGCGGGTTGTTGCTCCGCGAATCGCTCTGGGCAGGTTTGCAGAATCATCAGATGACGCTGGCTCTTGTCGCGAAACCGGCTCTCTCAGGACCGTGGTTAAGCGGTGAATCAATGCTCGACATTCCGTGCCCTTCAACAGTCTCGCCGCGTTGGGCGCGGCCTTGCTGAGGAGATAGGAATGAACAATAGTTCGCCGCATCCGGCCGTGAACGGTTTCTGGTATACCACGGCGGCCATTGGCCCTTTTTCCACCGGTCGCCTAGTACTGAATCGTCGTTCGGTTTTGGGCGATTTGTTCGTTGCAACGCCTGTTCCTTCTCCGTAAATAAAGCCCGCCTTGCCGATCCACATGGCCGCAAGCCCCTTCCGTTCACGGCCCACAAGAAATCATCAAAGCAACCAATGACAGCCAGGATCGAACGACCGCTTTCGCCGCATCTGCAAACCTACCGCTGGACGCTGACGATGATCCTCTCGATCGTCCATCGCGCCACCGGGGTTGCACTATATTTCGGGACGCTGCTGCTGGCCTGGTGGTTGATCGCCGCCGCGTCTGGTCCCAGCGCCTACTCCTACGTCCAGGGGTTCATGGGCAGCTTCGTCGGCCGCCTGATCGTGTTCGGCTACACCTGGGCGCTGCTGCACCATCTCTTGTCCGGCATCCGCCACTTCGTCTGGGATCTCGGCTACGGCTTCAAGCCCAATGAGCGCGAGACGCTCACCTGGGGCGCCCTGATCGGGGGCATCACGTTGACTGTCCTGGTCTGGATCGTGGCTTACGCAGTGGGAGGCGGCCGATGAGCAACGCACGCGCGAAGTCGATGCGCACCCCGCTCGGGCGCGTCCGCAACCTCGGCGCGGCCCATTCGGGCACCGGTGATTTCTGGCGCCAGCGCATCACCGCGGTCGCGATGACCCTGTTGATCGTGCCGGTCGTGATCGTGGTGATCATGCTGCTCGGCCGCAACCAGGCCGGCGCGGCGCAGATCCTGGGCTCGATTCCGATTGCCGTGATCATGCTGCTGTTCGTGATCGCGAGCTGCTGGCACATGAAGATCGGCATGCAGGTCGTGATCGAGGACTACGTGCACAGCGAGCCGCTCAAGCTCGTCGCGATCATGGCCAACAACTTCTTCGCGGTGACCGTGGCGCTCGCCTCGATCTACGCCCTCATCAAACTGTCCACTGGAGTCTAGGCCATGGCCGGCGGAGCAAATGGCAGCGCGAACGGCGCGCCCGCGACGAACGGAAAAGCATATCCGATCGAGGACCACACCTATGACGTCGTCGTGGTCGGCGCCGGCGGCGCAGGCCTGCGCGCGGTCGTCGGCTGCAGCGAGGCGGGCCTGCGCACCGCCTGCATCACCAAGGTGTTCCCGACCCGCTCGCATACGGTGGCGGCGCAGGGCGGCATCTCGGCCTCGCTCGGCAACATGCATCAGGACGACTGGCGCTGGCACATGTACGACACCGTCAAGGGGTCGGACTGGCTCGGCGACCAGGACGCGATCGAATACATGGTGCGCAACGCGCCCGAGGCGGTCTACGAGCTCGAGCATTGGGGCGTGCCGTTCTCGCGCACCGAGGACGGCAAGATCTACCAGCGGCCGTTCGGCGGCATGACCCTGGACTACGGCAAGGGCCAGGCGCAGCGCACCTGCGCCGCCGCCGACCGCACCGGCCACGCCATGCTGCACACCATGTATGGCCAGTCGCTGCGGCACGCCGCGGAGTTCTTCATCGAGTTCTTCGCCATCGACCTGATCATGGACGACCAGGGCGTCTGCCGTGGCGTCATCGCGCTCAAGCTCGATGACGGCACGCTGCACCGCTTCCGCGCCCAGACCACGATCCTGGCGACGGGCGGCTATGGCCGCGCCTATGCCTCCTGCACCTCGGCGCACACCTGCACCGGTGACGGCGGCGGAATGGCGCTGCGCGCCGGCCTGCCGCTGCAGGACATGGAGTTCGTGCAGTTCCACCCGACCGGCATCTATGGCTCGGGCTGTCTTGTCACCGAAGGTGCGCGCGGCGAGGGCGGCTATCTCGTCAACGCCGAGGGCGAGCGCTTCATGGAGCGCTATGCGCCGTCCGCAAAGGACCTCGCCTCGCGAGACGTCGTCTCGCGCGCGATGACCGTCGAGATCCGCGAAGGCCGCGGCGTCGGCCGGAAGAAGGACCACATCTTCCTGCATCTCGACCATCTCGATCCGAAGGTGCTGCAGGAGCGCCTGCCCGGCATCTCCGAATCCGCCAAGATCTTCGCCAATGTCGACGTCACGCGCGAGCCGATCCCGATCGTGCCGACCGCGCACTACAACATGGGCGGCATCCCGACCAACTATCGCGCCGAGGTGCTGACCAAGAAGGACGGCGACGACAACGCGATCGTGCCCGGCCTGATGGCGGTGGGCGAGGCGGCCTGCGTCTCCGTGCACGGCGCCAACCGGCTCGGCTCGAACTCGCTGATCGACCTCGTGGTGTTCGGCCGCGCGGCGGCGCTGCGTCTGGCCGAGAAGCTGACGCCGAACGGCAAGCAGCCGGACCTGCCGAAGGACTCCGCCGATAAGGCGCTGAGCCGGCTCGATCAATATCGCCACGCCTCCGGCGGCACGCCGACCGCGAAGCTGCGCGAGAGCATGCAGAACGTGATGCAGACCAACTGTGCCGTGTTCCGCACCGGCGAGGTGCTGCAGGAAGGCCACAACCTGATTCACAAGGTGTATGGCGGCATCGGCGACATCGCAGTGTCCGACCGCTCGCTGGTGTGGAATTCCGACCTGATCGAGACGCTGGAGTTCGACAATCTGATCGCGCAGGCGGTCGTGACGATGGACTCGGCGGCGAACCGGACCGAGAGCCGCGGCGCCCATGCACGCGAGGACTTCCCGGATCGCGACGACACGAACTGGATGAAGCACACGCTGGCGTGGATCGACAGCAAGGATGGCAAGACCACGATCGATTACCGTCCGGTGCACAACTACACCATGACCAACGACGTGCAGTACATTCCGCCGAAGGCGCGCGTGTACTGATCGCGTGTGACCTGAGCCCGTCCGTCAAACCCAAGAAGGCCTTCCGAAATGGCTGAGTTCGCACTTCCGAAGAATTCTCAGATCACCGGCGGCAAGACCTGGCCCAAGCCGGCCGGCGCCGCCGAGGTTCGCGAGTTCAAGGTCTATCGCTGGAATCCGGACGACGGCAAGAATCCGAGCGTCGATACCTATTACGTCGACGTCAAAGATTGCGGCCCGATGGTGCTGGACGGGCTGATCTGGATCAAGAACCACATCGATCCGTCGCTCACCTTCCGCCGCTCCTGCCGCGAGGGCGTGTGCGGCTCCTGTGCGATGAACATCGACGGCCAGAACACCCTGGCCTGCACCAAGTCGATGCACGACGTGAAGGACGGCGCGGTCAAGATCAATCCGCTGCCGCATCAGCCTGTCGTGAAGGACCTGGTGCCGGACCTCACCAATTTCTACGCGCAATATGCCTCGATCGAGCCCTGGCTGAAGACGACCTCGCCGACGCCGCAGAAGGAATGGCGGCAGAGCCACGAGGATCGCGAGAAGCTCGACGGCCTCTACGAGTGCATCCTGTGCGCCTGTTGCTCGACCTCGTGCCCGAGCTACTGGTGGAACAGCGAGCGCTATCTCGGTCCGGCCGCGCTGCTGCAGGCCAACCGCTGGGTCAAGGACAGCCGCGACGAGGCGACCGGCGAGCGGCTCGACAATCTCGAGGATCCGTTCCGGCTGTATCGCTGCCACACCATCATGAACTGCGCCAAGGCCTGCCCGAAGGGGCTCAACCCGGCCGAGGCGATCGCGGAGCTGAAGCTCAAGCTGGTCGAGCGGCAGATATAGCCGGGCCGACCACTTTCGATCTGACCTTCCGCGCCCGAAACTGGTGCAAGTTCCGGGCGCGGCTAGTTTGTAGCTGCCGTCGATTGCGTTAAGCTCGTGGCCCTTTGAAGCCGGAGCGACCGTGCAGACCGCACAACGCAAATCGCTGACGATGCTGCGCTGGATGATGATCGCGTCCCTCGCGCTTCCCGTCGCGCTGTTCGTGATCGCGGCCTACGTATCCCACGGCACGACACATGAGGAGGCCGATCGCGAGATCCGCCGATCGCTCGACGTTGTCCACGAGCACGCGCTGAAGGTGTTCGAGACCATCGAACGCAGCCTCTCGGAGATCGACGAGGTCGTCCGCGACCTGTCGGATGCCGACATCAAGGCGCGCGAGCAGGTGCTGCATGCCCGGTTGCGGCAATTATCGGATGCGCTGCCGCAGATGAAGTCCGCCTGGGTGTTCGACGCCAATGGCCGGCCGCTGGTCAACAGCATGATCTATCCGGCGCCGGACATGACGTTCCTCGACCGCGACTACTTCAGTGCCCACGTCAAGGACAGCATCGGCACCTTCATCGGCGCGCAGTTGACGCCGCGGCCGCCCTATCAGGGCGCGCCGTTCTTCAGCATCAGCCGCCGCCGTCAGAGCGACGACGGCAGCTTCACCGGCATCATCCAGGCTTCGGTGCTTCCGGATTATTTCGAGCACTTCTATGCCCGGATCGGCCGGGCACCCGGCAGCTACTTCGCGCTGCGCCGCTTCGATGGCCTCATTCTGGCGCGCTTCCCGGCCGGCGGGAGAAGCGCGGCCGCCGACCCCAGCGACGTCCCCGCCGGGGCCGCAGATACGGAGCAGCTCGTGACCGAGATCTCGCCGGTCGATGGCGTCGAGCGTCTCGTCGGCTATCAGCGGCTCGGTGGCTATCCCGTCTACGTCTCGGCAGGGCTGGCGACGTCGACCATCCGCAACCGCTGGCTCGGCACGATCGGCCGGCACCTCATCTTCGGCATCCCGGCAACCGCGCTGCTCATCGTCTTCCTGGCCCTTGCCCGGCGGCGGACCGAGCGCCTGCACGTCGAGGCCGCCCGCCGCCTTGAAGCCGAGGATGCGCTCAAGCACGGTCAGCGCATGGAGGCGCTGGGACAACTGACCGGCGGCGTCGCGCACGACTTCAACAATCTGCTGACCGTGATCCGGGCCTCGGCCGATCTGTTGCGCCGGCCGAATCTGGCTGATGAACGGCGGCAGCGCTATATTGACGCGATCTCGGATACGGTGGCGCGCGCATCGAAGCTCACGTCGCAGCTCCTCGCGTTCGCCCGGCGCCAGACGCTGAAGCCGGAGGTCTTCGACATCGGCCGCAGCGTCGTCGCCCTGCGCGACATGACCAAGACCCTGGTCGGGTCACGCGTCGAGGTCGTGATCTCCGTTCCCGACGAGCCGTGCTACGTCAATTCCGACGCCGGCCAGTTCGAGACGGCACTGATCAACCTGGCCGTCAATGCCCGCGATGCGATGGCCGGCCAGGGACGTCTCAGCATCACCGTCGCCCCAGCAGCGGCGCTGCCGACGCCGTCGGCGCCGCACGACCGTCCGCCGCTGGGCTATGTCGTCATCACCGTCCAGGACACCGGCGTCGGCATCCCGTCGGAGCATTTCGGACGCATCTTCGAGCCATTCTTTACGACCAAGACCATCGGCCAGGGCACCGGCCTCGGTCTCTCGCAAGTGTTCGGCTTCGCCAAGCAGTCCGGCGGCGAAATCGGGGTCACGAGCGAAAAGGGTCGCGGCGCGACGTTCACGCTCTATCTGCCGCGCGTCGCTCCAGCCCAGGTGCAGCGTGGCGAGGACGGCAGCCATGCGGAGCCGATCGGCGGTCGAGGCATGTCGGTGCTGGTGGTCGAGGACAACATCGACGTCGGCAGATCGGCGACCGAAGCGCTGGCCGAGCTCGGCTATCGCACCACGCTGGTCGACAACGCCAGAGACGCGCTGGAGGAGTTGATCGGCGGCACCAGCCGGTTCGACGTCGTCTTCACCGATGTCGTAATGCCCGGCATGACCGGGCTGGAGCTTGCCGAGGAAATCAGGCGGCTCGAGCTCAACGTGCCGGTCGTGCTGGCGAGCGGTTACAGCCATGTGCTGGTGCAGCAGGGCACGCACGGTTTCGAGCTGCTGCGCAAGCCCTATTCGATCGAGGAATTGTCGCGCGTGCTGCACAAGGTCGTTCCCGTGCCGCTGTATCGCGCCCCACCGATGGCGCCGAACACGCAGGTGCCCTGAAAGCGGCGCGAATTGCGCGGGAACCCGGGTGGGAACCTTCTGGTTGCGTTGCTGTTATCGCGGAATGGGACAGGTTCGGGACATCGCGCGGCCGGGGGCACAGGCGTCCGAGAAGGCGCCGATCATCGAGATCGCCGCTGAGAATGGCACCCAGGTCGAGCCGCCGCCGCCCGAACTGGTGGAGCCTGATCCGGAGCTGTCGCCCGAAGAGGCCGAGCAACTGCGTAAGCGCTATCTGCTGACCCGGTTCTGGATCAGCGCCCGCGGCTATTGGGGCAAGAGCGGCGACGGTCTGGCGTGGGCGTTCACGCTCGGGCTGCTGTTCCTGATCGTTGCGACTGTCGGATTTCAGTACGGCATCAACGTCTGGAATCGGTCGATCTTCGACGCTATCGAGAAGCGCGATTCGGCGACCGTCTTTCATCTCACCGCGATCTTCTTCCCGCTTGCGATCGGCAGCGTCATTCTCGGCGTCGCCCAGGTCTATGCGCGCATGTCGATCCAGCGGCGCTGGCGGGCGTGGCTGACCAACAGCGTCATCACCCGCTGGCTGGCCAGCGGGCGCTACTATCAGCTCAATCTCGTCAGCGGCGACCACAAGAATCCGGAATACCGGATCGCCGAGGATCTGCGCATCGCGACCGATTCGCCGGTCGACTTCATCGCCGGCGTGACCTCGGCGCTGCTGTCGGCTGCGACCTTCATCGTCGTGCTCTGGACCATCGGCGGCGCGCTGACGCTGCATCTCGGCGCCACCGAACTCACCATTCCCGGCTTTCTGGTCATCGCCGCGATCGCCTACGCCGCCATCGCCTCGGGCTCGATCATGACGATCGGCCGCCGCTTCGTGCAGGTCTCCGAGGACAAGAACCAGGCCGAGGCCGATTTCCGCTACACCCTGACCCGCGTCCGCGAAAACGGCGAGAGCATCGCCCTGCTCGGCGGCGAGACTGAAGAGCGCGCCGGCATCGACCGGACGTTCGGCAACGTGCTGCAGCAATGGGCGCGGCTCGCTGGCCAGCACATGCGCACCACCCTGGTGTCGCAGGGCTCCAGCCTCATCGCCCCTGTCGTGCCGCTGCTGCTGTGCGCGCCGAAATTTCTCGACGGCAGCATGACGCTCGGCCAGGTCATGCAGGCGGCGAGTGCCTTCACGATCGTGCAGACCGCGTTCGGCTGGCTTGTCGACAACTATCCGCGCCTCGCCGATTGGAACGCCTGCGCCCGCCGCATCGCCTCGCTGATGATGTCGCTCGATGCGCTGGAGCGCGCCGAGCGCGGCGATGGCATTGGGCGCATCAAGCGCGGCGAGACGATGGGCGACGCGATGCTGAGCCTCACCGACTTGTCGGTCACGCTCGACGACGGCACCGCCGTTGTCGGCGAGACCGAGGTCGTGGTCGATCCCGGCGAGCGCCTGCTGGTGGCTGGCGAATCCGGGACCGGCAAGAGCACGCTGGTGCGCGCCATCGCCGGCCTGTGGCCGTGGGGTGGCGGCAGCATCAACTTCCATCCCGACCGCAAGCTGTTCATGCTGCCGCAGCGACCCTACGTGCCCTCGGGCAGCCTGCGCCGCGCAGTGGCCTATCCAGGTGCCGCTGAGGACTGGGACGTGGAGCAGGTTGGCGAAGCCCTGCACAAGGTCGGTCTCGACCATCTCAAGGACAAGATCGAGGAGGACGCGCCCTGGGATCAGACGCTCTCCGGCGGCGAGAAGCAGCGTCTCGCCTTCGCGCGCCTGCTGCTGCACAGCCCCGACATCGTCGTGCTCGATGAAGCCACCTCCGCGCTCGATGAGAAGAGCCAGGACCGGATGATGGAGATCGTGACGAGCGAGCTGCCGAAGGCCACCATCGTCAGCGTGGCGCATCGTGCCGAGCTGGAGGCCTTCCACAGCCGCAAGATCGTGCTCGAGCGGCGCAAGGGCGGCGCCAAGCTCGTCAGCGACATTGATCTCATTCCGCGCAAGGGACGGCGTCGCCTGATCGGCCGCTTCCTGCGTCAGCGCAAGGCGGCCTGAGCGGCTCGGGTATTGCCTCAGCGCGGTCCTGGTGACGACACAATGCGGCCACGCCGCCTGCATTGGAGATCGCGGCGAAACCGGCTATCACACGTCGCCCTCAGCCCAGGACGCGACCTTGACGCCCGACAACGATCCTTCTCCGCCCTCCTTTGGTGCCTTCGCTCCGAATGCCGCCCAGGCGCTGGTGATCCGGCTGGCGCACGGCTCCGGCCTGAAGCGCGGCGCGTTCCGGCCGATGTTGACGCGCGTCGTCAACGTGCTGGGGGCAGGTCCTCTGGATGTCGGCTATCAGGGCGCCAATTTCCGCTTCTATCATCAGGTCAGTGCGACCGAACGTGGTGCGCTGTTCAATCCCGACTACAATCGTGAGGAGCTGGATTTCCTGCGCAGCCACGTTCCGCCGGGCGGCGTGGTGGTGGACGTTGGCGCCAATGTCGGAACGTTCGCCTTGCCGCTCGCGCGTCACGTCGGGCCGGGCGGTCTCGTGATCGCAGTGGAGCCGCATCCGGTCATACATGCGCGGCTGAGCTTCAATCGCGATGCGTCCGCGCTGTCCCAGGTCAGGCTCGTCGCGGCGGCGGCAGGCGAGAGCGACGGCGAGGTGATGATCGAGACCGATGGCGACAATCTCGGCGCCAGCCACATCGTGACCGGAGAGGCGGGTGCTGAAGCATTCAAGGTCCCGTCGTTGCGGCTGCAGACCATCCTCGAACAGGCCGGAGCGACCAGGGTCGATGCGCTGAAGATCGACGTGGAAGGCTTCGAGGACCGCGTGCTGACCTGCTTCTTCCGTGACGCGCCTGCCGCGTTGTGGCCGCGGGCCGTCGTCATCGAACACCTATCGCGCGACGAATGGCAGAACGATTGTCTCGCCGACATGCTCGGTCGCGGCTACCGCGAATGCGGCCGCACGCGCAGCAACACGCTGCTGTCGCGCGGCTGAATCGGCATTCTGTCGCCGTCCCCAATACGTCCGGAACATCGGCGCCCCACGCGGCGTTGTCGTCCCTGACATCGAGGGAGCCGGCCATGAGCAACGACGACGCGCGCGACCAGGGTCGCGTTTGGGACCTGATGAAGAGGATCGGCTTCGCGATGCTGGTCACCCGCGACGGTGACAGGCTGCGGGCACGGCCGATGAGCGCCTATCTCGCGCGCGACGAAAACATGATCTATTTTCTCACCGACGCGCGGCATCACAAGGACGAGGAGGTCGCGCGATCGCCCCAGGTCAACCTGTCGTTCGCAGACGTCGGCAGCCAGAAATACGTGTCCCTGACGGGCACCGCGGCAATTTCCAACGATCGCGGCAAGATCCGCGAGCTGTTCTCGACGCCGGCCAAGGCCTGGTGGGACAGCGCCGAGGATCCGAACATCCGCCTCTTGAAGATCACGCCCGACGACGCCGAGTTCTGGGACTCGCCCGGCACCATCGTGCGCTACGTCAAGATGGCGGCAGCCGCCGTCAGCGGCACGCGTCCCGACCTCGGCGACCATCGAAAGGTTGCGATGTGATGCCGATCGAACCGCCAGAGATTCCGCCGGCGACGCCGGGCCGCCCGGTCGAACCGCCGCCGGAGGATCCGGTTGGCAATCCGCAGCCCGACATTCCGCCGCCGGTGTACGAACCCGATGCGCCGGCGCCGCCGCGCGAGCTGCCCGGGCAGACGCCAGACGAAATCCCCGGCCGAGGGCCGCTCGGCCCGACCACGCCCAATCCGGCCACGGATTGACCGCGATTGGAGGGTCATGATGATCGCCTGGGAAGGGGGCAGGCCGTGTGCCGGTCCCGCATCTCGGCGATTGGGCCAAGCCCTTGAAAATCAAGACTGAATGAAACCTGAATGGCGGCCCTGCGGTGGTGGTTTCGCGTCGAAATAAATCCGCCTGCGGATTTGAACTGCGCCACAATCCGGCCTAACGCATACTCGTTGATCTCTCCGTGCTTGAAAAAGATCGTTCCGGGAAAACAAGACACATGAGCAAACTTCGCGTCCTGCTGCTGGCGACGACTGCGCTGTCGGCGATGCAACTAATGAGCTCCGGCTCCCACGCGCAGAGCGCGCCGATGATCATGGCGCAGGGTCCAGGCGGCCCCGGCGGCGAGGTCGGCCCGGACGGTCGGCCCAAGCAACCGCCGCATGGTCAACCGCCAGGCCCGCCGCAGCGGCCTGGTGGCCCGCCGCCGGCCGCTGCACCGCCCCACCAGGCTCCGCCTGCAGCTCCGCCGCCGCCCGCGGCGGCTCCGCCTCGTCCTGCTCCCCCGCCGCCTCCCCCGGCAGCGGCGCCGCGGCCCGCGCCCCCGCCACCTCCCCCGCCGCCGCCGCGTGCGGAGCCACCGCGCCCCGCACCCCCGCCGCCGCGCGCAGAGCCGCCTGCGGCTCCTCCGCCGCGTCCGACACCGCCGCCGCCGGCCGCTGCGCCTCCGGCGCATCCGCCGGCCCCGCCGCCCGTGGTGCGCGAGCCCCCGCGTCCGGCGGCTCCGCCTGCTCCGCCGCCGCCCGCTGCGGCACCATCGCGGCCGACGCCGCCTTCGCCGCCCGTGGTTGCTCCGCCTCCGCCCCCTGCTCCGCCTCCAAGTGCCGCGCCGACTCAGCGGCCTGGAACGCCGCCGCCCCCGGCTGGAGCGGCGCCACCCCATTCGCCGCCGGCCGCAAGCCCCTCGCCGCAGCCTTCCGCCGCGCCGACTCCCCCTCCGGGTGGACCGGCGCCGGGAGGCCGGCCGGGCGCGGGTGGCCCGCCGCCTGGCTCCCCGCAAGGCGGGCCCCCGCCGCGGGGTGCTCCCACCGCGCCGGCCGGTACGGTCGCGCCTGCTCCGGGAACCCCGCCGGCGCCACCCGCGCCTGCGGCCACCCAGACGCCGTCGCAGCAAGGCACGCCGTCCGGCAGCCCGACGCCCGGCGGACGTCCGGGGACGCCTCCAGGCGCTCCGGGTGCGCCGCCTCCAGCGGCAGGTCCCGGTGCTGCTGGACCGGGGCCGGGACCCGCCGGCGCGCCGCAGGCCGGTCCGGGCGCTGTGCCGCCCGCCGGCCCCCCGGCCATGTCCAATCGGCCGCCGCCGCAGGTCACTGCGCCCATCCCGGCGCCGCCACCGCCGACGGCACAGCAGCTCACGCCGATCGCGCCGGGCGCGCCGATGGCTGGGCCGCAGCGGCTGGACGATTTCCGCGGCCAGCGCCGCGAGGTCCAGGAGGGCGGTCGCACGCTGATCTACGAGCCGGGACGCGTCATCGTGCGCGATCCGAGCGGCCAGTCCTTCGTGCGTCACGACGAGCTTGAGCGCTTCCGCTACGGCGCGCGTGACATCCGCGTGCAGCGGGAGGATCGCGGCGAGACGCGCACGGTGGTGATCCGCCCCGACGGCAGCCAGATCATCACGGTCACGGCGGCCGACGGCCGGCTGCTGCGCCGCATCCGCCGCGATATCGGCGGCCGCGAGATCATCATCATCGACAACGCTTATCGCGATCCCGCCGCGGTCGGCGGCTTCTATGTCGACCTGCCGCCGCCGGAGATCCGCATCCCCTACAACCGCTACATCGTCGACGCCGAGGAGGCGCCGCCGGATGTCATCTACGACACGCTGATCGCGCCACCGGTGGAGCGCGTCCAGCGCCGCTACTCGCTCGACGAGGTCCGCTACTCCCCGTCGGTGCGCCAGCTGATGCCGTCGATCGATCTCAACACGATCACTTTCGAAACCGGATCGTGGGAGATCGGTCCCGACCAGGTGGCGAAGCTGCAGGTCATCGCCGACGGCCTCAACCAGGCCATCCAGCGCAACCCGCGCGAGGTCTTCCTGATCGAAGGCCACACCGACGCGGTCGGCAACGAGACCGACAATTTGTCGCTCTCCGATCGCCGAGCCGAATCGGTCGCCACGCTGATGACGCAGCAGTTTGGCGTCCCCGCGGAGAATCTGACCTCGCAGGGCTATGGCGAGCAGTATCTGAAGGAGCAGACGCAGGGGCCGAGCCGCATCAACCGGCGCGTCACGGTCCGCCGCATCACGCCGCTGCTCAATGGCGGCCAGGCCGCGCTGCCGCCGCCGCCTCCGGGCGTGGCACCGCCGCGCTGAGGTTGCGTCCGATCTAAAAATGAAAATGGCCGGGAGCGATCCCGGCCATTTTTGTAAGTGGCAATCCGTTTCGTCCTGTTCGGTGTCGTCCCCGCGAACGCGGGGACCCATACTCACAGGATCCAGTTTTGCGATGGCTGGAGCAGCAGCCGGCTCTCACCGTGTCAGTCAGTGGATATGGGTTCCTGCGTTCGCAGGGACGACAGCGGTGGAGACGGCGCGGATTGCGCTCGACAGCTCCAACTCAGCTCTTGTCGTGGCCGAGCTGGAAGATCTCCGCGCCTTCCGATCCCGACAGCAGCCCCGTGTCCGAATAGAGCTTCAGCTTGGAGCGGGTATCGGTGATGTCGAGATTGCGCATCGTCAGCTGGCCGATGCGGTCGGCAGGCGTGAACGCGGCGTCCTCGACCTTCTCCATGCTCAGCCGCTCCGGCTGGTAGGTCAGGTTGGGGCTCTCGGTGTTGAGGATCGAGTAGTCGTTGCCGCGGCGCAGCTCCAGGGTCACCTCACCGGTGACGGCGCGCGCCACCCAGCGCTGCGCGGTCTCGCGCAGCATCAGGGCCTGCGAATCGAACCACCGGCCCTGATAGAGCAGGCGACCGAGGCGCATGCCGCTGATGCGGTACTGCTCGATCGTATCCTCGTTGTGGATGCCAGTGACGAGCCGCTCATAGGCGATGTGCAGCAGCGCCATGCCCGGCGCCTCGTAGATGCCGCGGCTCTTGGCCTCGATGATGCGGTTCTCGATCTGGTCGCTCATGCCGAGACCATGACGGCCGCCGATCGCGTTGGCCTCCAGGAACAGCGCCACGGGATCGCTGAAGGTTTGGCCGTTCAGCGCGACCGGCTGGCCTTCCTCGAAGCGGACCACGACGGTCTCCGGCTTCACGGCGCAATCCTCGCGCCAGAACGGCACGCCCATGATCGGATTGACGATGCGGATGCCGCTGCTGAGGCTCTCGAGATCCTTGGCCTCGTGGGTGGCGCCGAGCAGATTGCTGTCCGTCGAATACGCCTTCTCGGCGCTCATCTTGTAATTGAAGCCGTTGGCGGTCAGGAACGCCGACATCTCGGCGCGGCCCCCGAGCTCGTCGATGAACTGCTGGTCGAGCCAGGGCTTGTAGATCTTGAGATTGGGATTGGTGAGCAGGCCGTAGCGGTAGAACCGCTCGATATCGTTGCCCTTGTAAGTCGAGCCGTCGCCCCAGATGTTGACGCCGTCCTCCTTCATCGCGGCGACCAGCATGGTGCCGGTGACGGCGCGGCCGAGCGGCGTGGTGTTGAAATAGGTGATGCCGCCGGTCGAGATGTGGAAGGCGCCCGACTGAATCGCGGCGATGCCCTCATGCACCAGCTGAGTGCGGCAATCCACGAGGCGCGCCTTCTCCCCGCCGAAACTCAGCGCCTTGCGCGGGATCTCGTCGTAGTCGGACTCGTCGGGCTGCCCGAGATTGGCCGTGTAGGCAAAACAGCGCGCACCCTTCTGCTTCATCCAGAGCAGCGCGGCGCTGGTGTCGAGGCCGCCGGAAAAGGCGATGCCGACTTTCTCGCCCTTGGGCAGGCTTTTCAGGATCGTGGTCATGGGGAGTCCAACCAGTGTTTAGGGCTGTGCCGTTCAGAAATTCGGGCGCGAATAGCAGATTTCGCCTCGATCGGCACGCGATTAATCGGTTTCGCGCCGCGCTCAGGCCGCGGGGCTGGTGTCTGGCTGGCGGCGGCCGAACAGCCGGCGCATCAGCCGGAAGCCCGGCCAGGCGAAGCGGGTCAGCGCGGCGTCGATGCCGGCATCGGTGAGGCGGGTGGACGGCCAGCGGTAGATGTAGCCGTGCAGCAGCCAGATCACGATGAAGGTGACGAGGCCGGCGGCGGCGATGTCGGTGAGGAAGTGGCCGCCGAAGGCCATCCGCAACACCGAGGTGGCGAGGCCGAACAGGACGGCGGCGCCGTAGGCGACGGGCCGGATCGCCGGCGGCGTCAGCGCGGCCGGCGCCAGGGTCCAGAATGCGGTGGCACCCTCACCAGAGAAGAACGAGCAGTTGCGGCCGCAGCCGCCGCGCGGATCCCACCACGGCACGAACTGCATGTCGCCGCCGAACTCGGCCACGACAACCGGGCGCGGCCGGCCCCAATAGGATTTGAAGGTGAAATTGGTGAGCACGCCGGCCGAGAGCGACAAGGTCAGCAGCAGGAACGCCATGGTGCGGCCCTTCACCAGCAGGGGCCGGTCGGGACGGATGAGCTTCACCACCAGCGCAACGATGGACGGCAGCGCGATGCCCCAGGCGAGCCACATCGCGGCATCGCGCGCGAACGCGGCATAGCCGTCGAGCTTCAAGGGGAAGCTGCGCGTGCGCGGATCGTAGAACAGCGCGGCCAGCTTGAGATCGAGCTCGGGATAGACACCGAACAGCACGCCGATGACGAGCGCGAGCGACAATGCGATGAAGAGACCGGTCCGGTTCATGACGCGCGGTTTAGCGAAAGCAGGTGGCGATGGAAAGGCCGGCGGCTCAACGTGGCGATCCCGACGGCAATGGTGGCGGTGGCGGCAGACGCGGCGGCGGCTCGCGCCAGCGGCCGGCGTTGCGCCCGGCAATCAGCCAATAGACCAGTCCGCCGACGATGCCGGCGCCGGTCAGGATCTCGAGATGGCGGCGCACGATGCCTTCGAAGCGGAAGGTCTCGGGATCGAACGGGACGAGACCGAGATAGCAGGCTGCGCCGACCACCCCGCCGCCGATCGCATAAGCAACCACGCTGCGGATCGAGAACGCCTCGGTGATCAGTGAGATCAGCAGCGCCGGGATCAGCGCGAAGCCCGACACGAAGATGAAGCCGAAGCCGATGATGACCTCGAACGCGCCCTGATCGATCGGGCCGTTGCCGAGATCGGCGAACTCCGGAAACAGGATCGCGGTCACGACGATCAGCCCCGCGAGGAAGCACGCGCCGAGAAAGGCGAAAGCGATCACGAAGAGACGGCCAATCAGCGCCATGGCTTTAGACCCGTGTTACCCAAGCGAGGCCCCGCTTTCTTCGCTCGTCATGGCCCGGCTTGAGCCGGCCATCCATCATTCAGTCGATGAATTGATGGGTGCCCGGGTCAAGCCCGAGCATGACGATCTTGTTCGGAGATGCAGGCGCGATCAATCATCAATCGGTCATCGCCATCGCGCGCAGTGCCTGACGCTCCCGCGCGGACAGCTTCTCCGTCTCCGACTTCAACTGGCCGCAGGCGGCGAGGATGTCGCGGCCGCGCGGCGTGCGCACCGGCGAGGAGTAGCCGGCGTTGAAGACGTATTCGGAGAACTTCTCGATCTGCTCCCAGTCCGAGCACTCATAGGCCGAGCCGGGCCAGGGATTGAACGGGATCAAATTGATCTTGGCCGGGATGCCCTTGAGCAGCTTGACCAGCAGCCTGGCGTCATCGAGCGAATCGTTGACGCCCTTGAGCATCACATATTCGAAGGTGATGCGCCGCGCGTTGGAGGCGCCCGGGTAGTCGCGGCAGGCCTGCAGCAGCTCTTGGATCGGATATTTGCGATTCAGCGGCACCAGTTCGTTGCGCAGCTCGTCGCGCACGGCGTGCAGCGAGATCGCCAGCATCACGCCGATCTCCTCGCCGGCGCGCTTGATGTTCGGCACCACGCCCGAGGTCGACAGCGTGATCCGGCGGCGGGAGATGCCGATGCCCTCGTTGTCCGAGACGATCAGCAGCGCGTCGCGCACCGCATCGAAATTGTACAGCGGCTCGCCCATCCCCATCATGACGATGTTGGTGATCAGCCGGTTGCCGAGCGGGGTCTCGCGGTCGGCCCAGTCGTTCAACCGGTCGCGCGCCACCATGACCTGGCCCACGATCTCGCCCGCCGTGAGGTTGCGGACCAGCCGCTGCGTACCGGTATGGCAGAACGCGCAGTTCAGCGTGCAGCCGACCTGCGACGAGACGCACAAGGTGCCGCGATCGGTCTCGGGGATGTAGACGCACTCGACCTCGTGGGCCTTCTGCAGATCGTCGCCGCTCGGCAGCCGCAGCAGCCATTTGCGGGTGCCGTCGTTGGAAATCTGTTCGGCCACGACCTCGGGACGGTCGACCGTGAAACGTTCGGCAAGCGCGGTGCGCGTGTCCTTCGACACGGATGTCATCTCGTCGAACGACTTGGCGCCGCGGAAATAGATCCAGTGCCATAGTTGCTGCACCCGCATCTTCTGCTGGCGCTCGGGCACGCCGATGTCGCCGAGCCTGGCCGCCAGCTCCGCGCGCGACAGGCCGATCAGCGAAGGTTTCGCCGGCGGGACGTAGGTTTCGAGCGGAGTCTTTTCGAGGGGCGCGGAGGAATCGCGCAGCCCGGCAGTCGTTGCCATGTCGATGGGCCCAAAGTGCTGCCCGGCCGCGGCGGCCGAAGGCTTTCAGCGGGCATATATAACGATCCGGCCGGCAAATGCGACCCGCCCGGCGAGCGGTATCGGCGGCTGCCGTCTACCGGCGGCAATCCTGCGCGATGCGGTCGAGCGCCTGGGCCAGGCCCTTCAGTGAGAACACGTCGGTGGTCTCTGTGCCCTTGGCCGAGACGCCCTTGACCACCGCCTCGGGCGCCTTGCGCATGGCATCGACCATCCGCTCTTCCTCGGCGGCGTTCTTGATCCAGAGCCCGTCGCCCTGGGTATACATGGCATAGGAGGCGCCGCCGACTTCCACCGCGGCGTCGAATCCGGGCTTCAGCGCATAGCCGATCATGATCGAGACCTCGTTGAAGACCTTCTCGGAGGGCCGAGTCGACACGAAGGCATAGGCTGGATCGCGCGGACGGTTGGGCGGATTGGTCTTGGAAGATGTCGGCTTGGCCAGCGCGAAGCAGACCTTCTTGCCGCCGGGCATCGCGGTATAGGCGCCCCAGCCGCCGAACTGTCCGATCAGCGTCGGTTCCGCCCCGCCGATATTCGGGACGGCTGGCTTCGGTTCCGATTTCGGTGCCGCCTTCGATTGCGGAGCGGCGGCCCTCGGCGCAGCGCTCTGTGCCGCAGCGAGGCTCGGTGCTCCGAACAGCAGCACGCTGCCGACCAGCGTTGTCAACAATCGCCCGAACAACATGATACGTTGAGTTCCCCCGCGACTTCGTTCCACCAATATTGTGACTGGAAAATGGCCCGGAATCGCTGATCCTTGGTCGCGATGGATAGCGGCTAAACGCTTCGCTTGCAAAGGCCGCAGACCTGGATTGTCCGGCGCTCCGCGTCCTTGGGCCGGCGCCGCGCACATGCCGCGGCCTCATGATGATTGTGGCGCGGCGGCAAATCCGGCATGACGTTCCCAAAGCCGGACCTCGATCCGGCACCAACGACCAAGGAGCGCCAATGAAAGCCATTCTCTGCTCGCAATTCTGCCAGCCCGACGATCTCGTCCTCACCGAGGTGCCCGATCCGGTGGCCGGTCCCGGCGAGGCTGTGATTGCGATCAAGGCGGCGGCGCTGAACTTCTTCGACATCCTGATGATCCAGGGCAAGTACCAGATCAAGCCGCCGTTTCCGTTCTCGCCGGGTGCGGAGGTCGCGGGTATCATCGAAAGCGTTGGCGATGGCGTCACCGACCTGAAGGTCGGCGACCGTGTCGTCGCTTCCTGCGGCCATAACGGCGCGCGCGAGAAGATCGCGCTGCCAGCAGCGTCGATCGTCAAGATTCCGGACAATCTCGATTTCGACCGCGCCGCCGGCATCATCATCATCTACGGCACTGCGCTGCATGCGCTGGAGGATCGCGCCAGTCCGAAGCCGGGCGAGACCTTGGCCGTGCTCGGCGCGGCCGGCGGCACCGGCCTTGCGGCTTGCGAGCTGGGCAAGCTGATGGGGTTGAAGGTCATCGCCTGTGCCTCTTCGGACGAGAAGCTCGAATTCGCCAGGCAGCACGGCGCGACACTGACGCTGAACTACGCCAAGGAGGATCTCAAGGAGGGGCTGCGGCGGCTCACCGACGGCAAGGGCGCTGACATCATCTTCGATCCCGTCGGCGGCACCTATGCCGAAGCCGCGCTGCGCTCGATCGCCTGGGAGGGCCGCTTCCTGGTGATCGGCTTCGCCGCCGGCGACATCCCGAAGATGCCGCTGAACCTCGCGCTGCTGAAGGGCTGCGATATCCGCGGCGTGTTCTGGGGCGCCTGGACCCGACTCAACCCCGCCAAGAACCGCGCCAACCTCGAAAAGCTCGTGCGGTGGACCGCAGAGGGCAAGCTGTCGTCGCATGTCGACCGCACCTTCCCGCTGGCGCAGACCGCCGATGCCTTGAAGGTGCTCGCCGGCCGCCAGGCGATGGGCAAGGTGATCCTGCACCCCTGAGGACGTGCGATGAAGGCGCCCGGGGTGCGTATCCCCGGGGGTAGCCTCGCCCTGATCCGCGCAACCAAACCGAGCAGAGCCCTGCCTGCTCTGCGGACGGATTGCTCGGGCCGGCCCGAGGTCGCTGTGACATCCGCGCGCTGCACGGCGGTCGCAAATTTGTTCGGCGGGCTGCCGCGCCGGCGTCACGGATTCGCAACCGGAAGCAGCAAATCCGAAAACGAGCGTTTCTTGGTTAACGCAACTGCGCCACATTATGGCGTGGTTAATTTGAGGCTTTGGCGTTGTTATCACGACGTTTCTGGATTTGGTGCCGTGCGATGTCGCACGTGCGTTGCCACAATCAGATCAAAATGTTTCCAGAATCATGCCGGCTCTCGTCCACTTTTAGTCGGATTCAATTAGTCAATTAGTTGTCGGCAGTGGGGTGCCTCTGGCAATCGTGACGTGTCTCGAGCTTCTGACGGGCTTGGGACCAAAAGTATGTTGCGTGAAGTTGAGATGGGGATGAAGGCCATGGCTGAGCGGACGACGCGCGGGCGTTTCAACAACAGAACTCCTTCGGAGCCTGATTTCAGGCCTTTCCCCGACGAGCTCCCTCAGGAGCGGCCACCGAACTATCGTTTCGGCCGGTCGACCCAGGACAACTATCCAAACGACGAATCGATGCCGATGTTCCTCTCTGAGTATGAGAGCGGCAATCAGATCGACAGCACGCATTTCGAGGACCAGTGGCCGGCGCGGACCCGCCGCGTCTCGATCTCGTCCCGGATTCTTCTCGCCGTGGTGGCTGCGGCCGGCGTCGCGGTGCTCTTCGCGCTTGTCACCTCGGATGCGACGCGCGACCTGATCGCCAGTGCCAAGGCTTCCATCATCGGCGCCACGCCGGATCCGACGGCCCCGCCGCAGGCCACCAACACGCAGCTCACCGCGCGCGATATGCAGCTGAACGAGCCGGCGCGACTGCCGCCCGAGCCGCCGGCTGCGGCGGCGCCGGTGCAGACGGCAGCCGTGGCCCCGACGCGTGACGACATCGCCAACGCCTACCAGACAGCGCTGCAGAATCGCACCGTGACGCAGCCCGCGCCGGTTGCAGCACCACCGAGCTTCGCCACGGCACCATCCGCGCCGGCCCCGAGCGCGATGGAGCCATCCTCGATCAATTCGCCGGGCGCCGGATCGGCAATCGTCGCACCCGGCCTCGGCGCCGTGACCGCCGCTCCGCCGCCCGCGCAGGTCCGCCGGCTCGATCCCGACGAACTCGCGGGTATCATGAAACGCGCCAAGAGCCTGCTGGCCGCGGGTGACATCCCGCCTGCCCGACTGCTGCTGGAGCGCGCCGCCGAGGCGCAAGAACCGGCCGCGGCGCTGATGCTTGCGCAGACCTACGATCCGCACGTGCTGGGAACGAAGGACATCCGCAACATCAATGCCGATCCGGCTGCGGCGCGCAACTGGTACCGCCGCGCCGCCCAGCTCGGCTCGACCGAAGCGCAGCGCAGGCTCGATCAGTTGCAGAACTGAACGCTCGTGACGGCAGCGATGCCGCCCCGTTTCATTTTTTTGTTTCACGCGTGATTTTCGAGTCCGTTCATGGGCGACGCCAGGCGAGACTTGGTGCTGCCCGCGTTCCGGCTCGCAAACATGTGCCAACCTTACATCGAGGGGGACAGATGCGACGTGTTGTTGGAGCGGCCGTAGCCGCAATGATGATGATAGCGTGCGGCTTTGCTGCCCACGCCGAGGAAGGCGAGTTCGACCCCGCCAAGGTGAGCGACAGCCTCAAGGCGATCTTCCAGTTCGGCTCGGTGCAGACCAAGCAGGCGCTGAACGCCAACACGGTGACGCTCATCACCGGCACCATCGGCGGCACCTATGTGCAGTTCGGCGCCGACCTGGCCTCGCTGCTCGATGACGGCAACAATCTGCGCGTCTTGCCGATCGTCGGCCGCGGCTCGGTGCAGAGCGTGGCCGACATCCTGTTCCTGCAGGGTGTCGATCTCGGCATCGTCCGAGCCGACACGCTCGACTATCTCGAGCGCAAGGGCTTCGCCAAGGACATCAAGCGGCAGTTCACCTACGTCACCAAGCTCTACAACGAGGAGATGCAGGTCATCGCGCCGCGCGCGGTGCGCACGCTGCGTGACCTCGAAGGCCGCCGGGTCAGCGTCGACCTGCCGAATGGCGGCACCTTCGTCACGGCGCTGACGGTGTTCGAGCGGTTGGGCCTGCGCGCCAACTTCGCCTATATCGAGCAGCGCATCGCGATGGAGAAGCTGAAGCGCGGCGAGCTCGATGCCGTCATCGTGGTCGGCGGCAAGCCCTACAAGTCGGTCAGCACCTTCGTCAACGACGGCCGCTTCCATCTCGTCAACGTCGATTACGATCGACCGCTGCAGACCGACTACCTGCCGGCGACCCTGACCGCGAAGGACTATCCGAACCTGATCGCCGAGGGCGAGAAGGTCGACACGATCGCGGTGCCGGCCGTGCTCGCCGCCTATAATTGGGCGCCGAACACCGACCGCTATCGCAAGCTCGCGACCTTCGTCGATGCCTTCTTCACCAAATTCCCGGCATTCCAGAATCCCCCGTTCCATCCGAAGTGGAAGGAGGTCTCGCTGTCGGCGCCGCTGGCCGGCTGGCAGCGGCTGCCGTCCGCGAGCAAATGGCTGGAGAGCCATGCCATGGAAGGCGCACAGCGCGACCGCTTCGATGACTTCCTGAAGCAGAGCAGCGCCGGCAGGGCGATGCCGAGCGAGGCCGACCGCGAGGCGCTGTTCAAGCAGTACCAGGCCTGGGAGGCCGAGAAGACCGGCAGCGCCCGCGCCCAGGCGCGCGGCCAGCGCTGAGCTCGTAGCGTTTGACGAGGTCCCATCAGGAGAAAAGCCCCGCGAACGCGGGGCTTTTTGCTGTTGTTTACCGTTGTGCCCTTCCGAGGCGCTGACTGCGGGAACCCGGCTTGCCGGCCCGAGCCGCCGTCAGCCGATATTCTCGCCGTCCTTCGCGACGTCAGCGTTCTTGTCTGCCGCCAGCCGCGCGAGTACGGCGCGGGCCGCGGCATGATGGTCGGGCGTGATGTTCGAGGCGACCATGCGGATGGCGGTGGCGAGCACCGCCGCGTCGTCGGTGAAGCCGAGGATGGGCAAGACGTCAGGCATGAAGTCGAACGGCACGACGAAGTAGGCGATGGCGCCGAGCAGGGCGACCTGGACGTGCCGCGGTGTCTCCTTGTCGAAGGCGCAGTAATACGCCGCAAGCAGCTCCTCGGCGAACGGCAACCGCGCGACAACCTTCTTGAACTTGATCCAGAAACGGCGGCGAAGGGTCTCGCGATCCCGGGCCAGCCGCTCCGCGGGCTCGAAGCCAACGTTGTAGTCGGTCGCATCCGACATGATGTCCGATCTCCGGTTCCAGACGGCGCTGGAGGCGCGGTCCTCGCCCTCGGATGTGGTGATGGCGACGCCGGCCGCAAGGCGCGTGCCGTCATCGCCAAGGCCTCAGCCGCGCATCGTCGCGGCGATCGCATTCATCGCCTTGGCGAGCTCGATGTCGCGCATGGTCACGCCGCCTGCGTCATGGGTCGTGAGGACCACCTCGACGGTGCGGTAGACGTTGCGCCACTCGGGATGATGGTCAGCCTTTTCAGCGACCAGCGCGACCCGGGTCATGAAGCCGAACGCCTCGTTGAAGTCCTTGAACGTGAACGTGCGAGCGATGGCCTCACGACCCTGCGCCTCGGACCAGCCGGGAAGCTCCCGCAGGGCGGTGGCGCGTGCCTCCGCCGACAATCGTTGCGGCATCTCGATCTCCTCTTGTGGTGCAATCGACCGGACACGTGGCAGCGTCCGGGCGATTGCGGGGCTACCTCCGGCTGGATCGCGCCGGTGTCCGGTTGCCAAGACTAGCCGAAAACGCATCCCGATCAGAGCCTTGTCACAGGCGCCATGCCGGAGGGGCTCGGAACTGCCCCGATCCTGCGGTGGACTGGTGCGGTGGTAACCATGACGCAGATGTCACCCCGGGCGGACAAGAAATTTGCTACAGTTCAGCTCTATCGAAGGACGACGTGGCCAGACGAAGCCGCCGGTGGCGTCGCCCGGCCTGGGACCACCGGAGGACGGAATCTGGTAGATACTCAGACCACGCCAGCGCAGCGCTCACGGATGCGCCCTGCCGTGTTCATCGTCATCGCCGGGATCCTCGCGGTCGTCGGCGCTTTGACGGGTGCCTATTATTTTGCGATGCGTCCCGTGGTGCTCAAGATCGCGGTCGGTCCGCCCAACAGCGACGACCTCAAGGTCGTCCAGGCCCTGACCCAGGCCTTTTCCCAGTCGCACGCCTCCGTCAGGCTGCGGCCGGTTCCGACCGAGGGCGCCGGCGAGAGCGCGCAGGCGCTGGCCGCCGCCAAGGTCGATCTTGCGATCGTGCGGGGCGACCTGGAGGTCCCAAAGAACGCACAGGCGGTAGCGACGCTGCGCAAGAACGTCGTCGTCCTCTGGGTGCCCTCGTCCGGCAAGGGCAAGAGCCGCAAAGCTGGCGCCAAGATCACGAAGATCTCGCAGCTCGCGGGCCACAAAGTCGGCATCATCGGCCGGACGCCGGCGAACGCGAACCTGCTGAAGGTCATCCTGCGCCAATATGGCGTCGACCCCGGCAAGGTCGAGATCGTCCAATTCCCGATCACCGAGGCCGCCGAAGCGGTCCGAAGCCAGAGGGCCGATGTCTATCTGGCGGCCGGTCCCATCAACAGCAAGATCACGGCGGATGCGATCGCCGCCGCCACCAAGGAGGGCGGCCCTCCCGCCTTCCTGGCCATCGATTCCGCCGGAGCCATCGCACAGAACCATCCCGAATACGAGGCCACCGAGATTCCGGCCGGCGCGTTCGGCGGGGCGCCCGATCGCCCTGAAGATGAAGTGAAGACGATCAGCTTCAATCACCACATCGTGGCACGCAAGGGTCTCGCCGAATCGACGGTCTCGACGTTCACGCATCAGCTGTTCTCGGTGCGCCAGCAGCTGATGTCGGAATTTCCGCTTGCCGCCAAGATCGAGACGCCGGACACCGACAAGGACGCCGCGATCCCCGCTCATCCCGGCGCGGCGGCCTTCGTCGATGGCGAGGAGAAGACCTTCCTCGACCGCTACAGCGACTACATCTGGTGGAGCCTGATGGCGCTTTCGGCGATGGGCTCGGCCGGCGCGTGGTTCGCCGGCTATCTCAAGCGCGACGAACGCACCATCAACACCTCGCTGCGCGATCGTCTGCTGGAGATGATCACGATCGCGCGCAAGTGCGATTCGACCGAGGAGCTCGATCAGCTCCAGGCCGAGGCCGACGAGATCCTGCGCAACACGCTGACCTGCTTCGAGGACGGCGCGATCGAGCACGCGGCGCTGACTGCCTTCAATATCGCGCTCGAGCAGTTCCACAACGCGGTGGCCGATCGCAAGCTCATCCTGATGAGCATGCCCGCCAATCTGCAGCGCACCGGCGCGCAGTTGCGTGCCGCCGGCACCTGAGGTCGGCTCACGCTCCCCCTGCGGCGGTGTCGCGCGCTGCCCAAGACGCCGCGTGTAATTCCAGCGTCATCAATCTTTTCTAGGTCTGCCGGGCCGTGGCTCGCGCCTGCTCCCGAGCGCGATCCGACCAGGAGATCCGCATGACGCTTCGCATTCCTCGACCGCACGCCGCCCTGTCCCGCCGCCGCTTCCTATCGACGGCCGCCGCAGCCGGCGTCACGACGCTGGCGATGCCCTATCTGTGCCGCGCCGCCGACCGGCCGCAGATCACGCATGGCGTGCAGTCCGGCGACATTGGCATGGATGGTGGCGTGGTCTGGGCGCGCGCGGACCGGCCGTCGCAGATGCTGGTCGAGGTGGCGACCACCGAATCGTTCAAGGATGCGCGTACGCTGCCTCCGGTCGCCGCGCTTCCGGAAAGCGACTTCACGGCCAAGATGCTGATCGACGGTCTGCCCAGCGGCCAGGACATCTTCTACCGCGTCAAGTTTCGCGACCTTTCGCATGTCGCGGTCGAAAGCGAGGCCGCGGTTGGCCGCTTCCGCACCGCGCCCGGCAACAAGCGCGACGTCTCGTTCGTCTGGGGCGGCGACGTGGCGGGGCAGGGCTGGGGCATCAACCCCGACGATGGCGGCATGTTCACCTTCTCGACGATGAAGAAGCACCGCCCGGACTTCTTCCTGCATTCCGGCGACACCATCTATGCCGATGGCCCGATCAAGTCCGAGGTGAAGCTGCCGGACAACAAGGTGTGGAAGAACCTCACCGTGGAAGAGAAGGCGAAGGTCGCCGAAACGCTCGACGAGTTCCGTGCCGCTCACAAATACAATTTCCTCGACGAGAACGTCCGCGCTTTCAATGCCGAAGTGCCGATCTTCGTGCAGTGGGACGATCATGAGGTCACCAACAACTGGTCGGCCTCCAAGGAGCTGCCGGCCAGCTACAAGGAGCGCAACATCCAGCTGCTCGCGGCCCGCGCGGCGCGCGCCTTCCACGAGATGTATCCCATGCGCGAGAGCATCATCGAGCCGGGGCGCATCTATCGCACGATCAATTACGGCCCGCATCTCGACGTGTTCGTGCTCGACGAGCGCAGCTACCGCGGCGCCAACGGTCCCAATCTCGAGGACAAATATGGTCCGGCGTCCTACTTCATCGGGCCGGAGCAGATGCGCTGGCTGAAGCAGGCGCTGCTCAATTCGCGCGCGACCTGGAAGGTGATCGCCTCCGACATGCCGCTCAGCATCATCGTCTATGACGATGCAGCCAACAAGAAGGGCTCGGAAGCGATTGCCCAAGGGGACGGCCCGGCGCGCGGCCGCGAGCTCGAGATTGCCGAGATCCTGCGCTTCATCAAGACGGCGCCGATCCAGAACACGGTGTGGCTGACGGCGGACGTGCACTACGCGGCCGCGCACTATTACGATCCGAACAAGGCGCAGTTTCAGGACTTCGAGCCGTTCTGGGAGTTCGTCTCCGGTCCGCTGCATGCCGGCACGTTCGGTCCGAACGAGCTCGACAACACCTTCGGCCCCGAGGTGCGGTTCATCAAGGCGCCGGGCCTCGATAAGCAGAACCTGCCGCCATCGGCCGGCATGCAGTTCTTCGGCCACGTCAAGATCGAGGGCGCCACGGGCCAGATGACCGTGACCCTGCGCGATCGCGCCGACGTCGCGCTGTGGTCGACCACGCTCGATCCGAAGCTCGGCTGAGCTGTCGTTGTTCGTCGGCAAGACGATCGCGTGCTGCGACGGCAACTAATCGCGTCGCCGCAGCACCGCCTCCAGCGCGTCGGTCGGGCAAGGCTTCGGCAGCCGTGGCCGGTCGGCGAAAGCGGCCGGCACGCGGTCGGCGCCATAGCCGGTGGAGAAGGCGAAGGGAATGCCGAGCAGCGTCAGCCGCTCGGCAATCGCAAAGCTCTTTTCGCGGACCAGGCCGACATCGAGCAATGCGAATTGCGGGGCGCGCTCCGCGATCATAGCGAGCGCGGTCGCGACGTCGGCTGCGATCCTGATGTCGGGAACGCCGAGGTCGGTGATCGTGTCTTCCAATCCGAGCGCAATGATGGGGTCGTCTTCGACGACCAGCACATGTTGATAAAGCTCGGGCACGCCTGATTGCGAGCTGGTCATGGGATCTGCGGGTTCCAGGATGAGGGATGGGCGCCGCAGCCGGCGTCTCCTCTTGAGTGCGCTGGCGGGTTCCTGGAACCAAGGCAGCATATCAGAGTTCCTGTGTCGGTGCACTTGTGAACACAAGGAGCACGAATCACGCACATGCGTTGCGCGCAGGGGATGATGATGCTGAGCCAGGGTGTGACCACGCTGAACCGGGAGCGGCCCCACAACAATCTGCTGCTGCGGCTGAGTCCGGCCGACTACGCGCTGATTTCGCCGTATCTGGTGGAGGACGAGGCAACGCCGAACGATCTGCTCTACAGTCCCGGGGACGACGTGCAGATCGTGCATTTTCCCTGTGGGCCGGCGCTCACGTCCTATCTCGTCCCCAACGAGGACGGCCGCGACGTCGAGACCATCCTGGTCGGCCGCGAGGGCGCCGTCGGCGGCATCGTCAGCGAGGGCTTCCTGCCGGCCTATACGCGGATCGTCGTCAAGTTCGGCGGCCCGTTTGCACGGCTGCCACTGTCCCGCCTGGCGGCCGCCAAGCTGCAATCCAAGACGCTGCGCAACGTGTTCGCGCGCTACGCCGATTGCATGCTGGCGCAGATGTTCCAGTCGACCGCCTGCAACGCTATTCATTCGATCGAGCAGCGGACGGCGAAGTGGATCGTGGCCGCGATGGACCGCACCGACGGCGAGCCGATCGTGCCGCTGACGCATGAGCAGCTGGCGACGCTGCTCGGCGTCGGCCGCAGCTATGTCAGCCGGGTCGTCCAGACCTTCCGAGCCGAGGGCATTCTCGAAACCCGCCGCGGCGCCTTCATGGTGCGGGACTTCGACGCGCTGAAGCGCCGCTCCTGCCTGTGCAACGAGGCCGTGAAGACCCATTTCGAGGAGGTCCTGCGCGGCGTCTATCCGACCGAACAGGCCGCGGCGGGCTGAGCCCGCAGGCGTTTTTTACTTTCCGCGCATGGGCGCAGCCGACGGCTGTCAGCGCTGGTCCTCGTGGGATTGCCGGTCGGAGTGGTTGGTCTCGTCTTCTACCGCGCCCCCCGGAGGCGCGTGGCGGCGGAGGCGTTAGCCAGCCGCTCGGAAACCGCTCCTCGTTCCTGAAAGCAGTCATTGTTTTTTGGCATTTTCTGCCTATATTGCGCCGCAACGCGTGAGGTCTGCCCGGTCGATTGGCCGGGCTTCCTATTTGGGGCTGCCGGCCCCTGCCGCCGAACGAGTTTCGCGAGCGCGCGTCGTAAAGCTAACAGCTTGATTCGACTATAACAAAGCGCGCGCCCCGCCGGGGACAGAGCACGGGCTCTTGAGAAAGCTTAGAAGACACCGACCATGAATCTTCGCAACATCGCCATCATCGCCCACGTCGACCACGGCAAGACCACCCTGGTCGACCGCCTCCTGCAGCAGTCCGGTACCTTCCGCGAGAACCAGAAGGTCGCCGAGCGCGCCATGGACTCGAACGACCTGGAGCGCGAGCGCGGCATCACCATCCTGGCCAAGGCCGCCTCGGTGCAGTGGAAGGACACCCGCATCAACATCGTCGACACCCCCGGCCACGCCGATTTCGGCGGCGAGGTCGAGCGCATCCTGAACATGGTGGACGGCGCGCTGGTGCTGGTCGACGCCGCCGAGGGCCCGCTGCCGCAGACCAAGTTCGTGGTCTCCAAGGCGCTCAAGGTCGGCCTCAAGCCGATCGTCGTCATCAACAAGGTCGACCGTCCCGACGCCCGTCCGACCGAGGTCATCAACGAGGTGTTCGACCTGTTCGCCGCGCTCGACGCGTCCGAGGAGCAGCTCGACTTCCCGATCCTGTACGGCTCGGCCAAGCAGGGCTGGATGGCCGAGAGCCCGGAAGGTCCGAAGGACGCCGGGATGCAGCCGCTGTTCGACCTGGTGCTGCGCCATGTGCCGGCGCCGTCGGTCGAAGAGGGGCCGTTCCGCATGATCGGCACCATCCTGGAAGCCAACAACTTCCTGGGTCGCATCATCACCGGCCGCATCACCTCGGGCAGCATCAAGCCCAACCAGGCCGTGAAGGTGCTGAACGCCGAGGGCAAGGTCGTCGAGCAGGGCCGTATTTCCAAAATTCTCGCGTTCCGCGGCATCGAGCGCGTGCCGCTCGACGAGGCCGAGGCCGGTGACATCGTCGCCATCGCAGGCCTGACCAAGGGCACCGTCGCCGACACGTTCTGCGATCCCTCGGTCGAGACGCCGCTCCCGGCGCAGCCGATCGACCCGCCAACCGTGTCGATGTCCTTCATCGTCAACAACTCGCCGCTGGCGGGCACCGAAGGCGACAAGGTCACGAGCCGCATGATCCGCGACCGCCTGCTGCGTGAGGCCGAGGGCAATGTCGCGCTGCGCGTCGTCGAATCCGCCGACAAGGACGCCATGGAAGTGTCGGGCCGCGGCGAATTGCAGCTCGCGATCCTGATCGAGACCATGCGCCGCGAAGGCTTCGAGCTGTCGGTGTCGCGTCCGCGCGTGGTGCTGCAGAAGGACGAGGCCACCGGCGCTTGGCTGGAGCCGATCGAGGAGGTCGTGATCGACGTCGACGAGGAGCATTCCGGCGTCGTCGTGCAGAAGATGAGCGAGCGCAAGTCCGAGATGATCGAGATGCGCCCGTCCGGCGGCAACCGCCTGCGGCTGGTGTTCTACGCGCCGACCCGCGGCCTGATCGGCTATCAGGGCGAGCTGCTGACGGACACCCGCGGTACCGCGATCATGAACCGCCTGTTCCACGGTTATGCCCCGTTCAAGGGCGAGATCGCCGGCCGCCGCAACGGCGTCCTGATCTCCAACGACCAGGGCGAGGCGGTGGCCTACGCGATGTTCAAGCTGGAGGACCGTGGCCCGATGATGATCGAGCCGGGCTGGAAGGTCTATCGCGGCATGATCGTCGGCGAGCACACCCGCGACAACGATCTCGAGATCAACGTGCTGAAGGGCAAGCAGCTCACCAACATCCGCACCACGTCGAAGGACGAGGCGGTCCGCTTGACGCCGCCGATCCGGATGACGCTGGAGAAGGCGCTGGCCTATATCGAGGACGACGAGCTGGTCGAGGTCACGCCGAAGTCGATCCGCCTGCGCAAGAAGCATCTCGATCCGAACGAGCGCAAGCGCGCCGAGAAACAGAAGGAAGCGGTGGCGTAATTTCCGCCCTCCATTCTCAAATGCGTCATGGCCGGGCTTGTCCCGGCCATCCACGTTTTGGGGCTTGCGAGGACGACGTGGATGCCCGGCACAAGGCCGGGCATGACGACGGAGTTGGATGAGCCAATGTCTTTCCCATCCTCCATCGAGATCGCCATCATCGGCGCGGGTGCCGCGGGCCTCGGCGCGGCACATGCGCTGCAGGACAAGGGCGTCTCGTTCATCGTCCTGGAGGCCCGCGACCGCATCGGCGGCCGCGCTCACACCATCATGGCTTCGCCTGATGTCACTTTCGATCTCGGCTGCGGCTGGCTGCATTCGGCTGATCGCAACTCCTTCGTAGGCATCGCCGAGCAGCTTGCTTTCACTATCGACACCAGCCGGCCGCCCTGGCGCGACCAGGCCTATGACGCGGCATTTCCGCGCGACGAGCGTGAGGAGTTCTTGCGGGCGCTGGAGGCGTTCTTTACGCGCACCGCAGAGGCCGCCAAGAGTGGCCGAGATGCCCCGGCGAGCATCTGCCTGGAGCCCGGCAATCGCTGGAACGGCATGATCGATGCGATCTGCACCTATCTCAACGGCTGCGAGCTCGACCAGATGTCGCTGCTCGACTTCGAGGCCTATGAGGACACCGAGCTGAACTGGCGCGTTCGCCACGGCTATGGCGCGCTGGTCGCCGCCTATGGCGGGGGCCTGCCGATCGCCATGAGCTGCAACGTGACCCTAATCGATCACGGCGACACGCGCATCCGCCTGACGACCTCACAGGGCACGCTGACGGCCGACAAGGTCATCGTGACCGTGCCGACCAGTCTCATGGCCGACGAAACGCTCCGCTTTTCGCCGGCCCTGCCGAGCAAGGTCGAAGCCGCCGCTGGCCTGCCGCTCGGTCTCGACAACAAGGTGACGCTGGCGCTCGACGGCTGGGAGCACCTGCCGAGGGATTCGGGCATGCGCGGCCGAAGCCACACCGCGCGGGTCGGCAGCTTCCAGCTGCGCCCGTTCGGCCAGCCCTGCATCGAAGGTTTCTATGGCGGCAGCTTCGCTCGCGAGATCGAAGTGGCGGGCGAGGGGGCCTTGGCGGCGCAGGCGATCGACGACATCGCGGCCCTGCTCGGCAACGACATCCGCAAGAGCCTTCGTCCGCTCGCCGAGTCCCGCTGGGGCGCCGACCCGTTCGCGCGCGGCGCCTATTCGCATGCACTGCCCGGACATGCCGACAAGCGCGCCGTGCTGGCCGCGCCGGTTGATGATCGGCTGTTCTTCGCCGGCGAGGCGACGCCCTTGGATTTCTTCTCGACCGCCCATGGCGCGCGCGACAGCGGCGAGCGCGCGGCGCGGGAAGCTCTGGCGTCGTTAACCAGGCGCTAGCACATCCACCATCGTTGCGAGCACAGCAAAGCACTCCAGACCGTCACCGCGGTGGGATTTCTGGATCGCTTTCGCTGCGCCCGCGATGACGTGCCCCAATCAATGCGTCTTCCCCACCATCCGCAGAAACTCCCGCGCGGCCTGCGTCTGGTGATGCTCTTTGTGGCGCAGGCTGTAGAAGTGCCGCTTGGGCAGCTCGATGTTGGCGACGGCGAGCAGCCCCGCCTTGACGGCGCGCATTGCCACCAGGCGCGACAGCACCGTGACGCCGGCGCCGGCTTCGACGGCGCCGCGCACGGCCTCGTTGGACGGCAGGTCGAACACCACATCGAGCTCGGCCGGAGTGATTCCGAAGCGGCCCAGCGCTGTTTCGAGCGCGGCGCGCGTGCCGGAGCCCTGCTCGCGCAACACCCAGCGTGCCGTCCTCAGGTCGCTGGTTGTCACTGACCTGCCGCGGCACAGCGGATGATCGATCGGGCCGACCAGCACCATGTCGTCGTCCGCGACCGGCTGGGCCGTGAGCACGGGATCGTCGACATCGCCCTCGACGAAGCCGAGATCGGCAGAGCCCTCGCGGACCTGGGTCGCAACCTGCTCGGTATTGCCGATCGACAGCTGCAGCTTGATCGCTGGATGCGCGGCATTGAAGCGGTGAATGAAGGCCGGCAGCCAATAGCCCGCGATGGTCTGGCTGGCCGCCAGCGCCAGCTGCCCCCGCTTCAGGCCGGCGAGATCGTTCAGCACGGTCTCGGCGGCGGCCGCGCGCGCCAGCACCGCCTTTGCTTCGACGAGAAACGCCTTCCCGGTCGCCGTGAGCACGATGCGGCGTCCAACGCGATCGAACAGCTTGGTCTCGTAGCGGGCTTCGAGCGCGGCCACAGCCGCGGATGTCGCCGACTGGGTCAAATTGAGGTCGCGGGCCGCCTGGGTGACGTGCTCGCGGGTCGCGACCGCAACGAAGATCCTGAGCTGTTCGAGCGTCACGTGCGTCCTATGTGGTCAGCTTCACCAGGGCCAGGCTCAAGCCTGCGATGAACAGGAAGGCGAGCAGGCCCAGCGCCAGCGGCCGCAGGCCCTTGGCCTTGAGCTTGGCGAAATCCGTTTCCAGTCCCATCGCGGCCAGCGCCATCGACAGCAGGAACGTGGTCGCCATCACGATCACGGTCTTCATCTCGGCGGGTATGCTGATCACGCTGTTGAGGCCGACCAGCGCAATGAAGCCGAACACGAACCAGGGCAGTGGCGGCTGCGCATTGCCTCGGGTCTCGCCGCCATGGCGCGCGCGCCGCGTTGCCAGCAGGCCGAGCGTGAGCACGACCGGTGCCAGCAGCATCACGCGGGCCAGCTTGGCGATGGTGCCGAACTCGCCGGCCTGCTGGCCCTGCTGAAACGCGGCCGCGACCACCTGGGCGATCTCGTGAATGGAGGCGCCGCTCCACAGGCCGAAGGCGTGCGCGTCGAGATGCAGCAGCGCCGGAAGCAGCGGATAGATGAACATTGCGATCGAGCCGAACACCGTGACGCAGGCCACCGCATAGGCGACGTCCTCGTCATGGGCGCGCGTGACCGTGTTGGTCGCGATCACGGCGGACGCGCCGCAGATCGAGGTGCCGGCGGCGATCAGCTCCGCCAGCTTACGATCGACGCCGAGCAGCCGTCCCATCCACACCGTAAACAGGAAGGTGCCAGTGAGGCTCAGCGCGATCACCGCGAGTCCGCGGGCGCCGACCTCGACGATCTGGGCGGCCGTCAGTTGCAGGCCGAGCAGGATGATCGCCAGCCGCAGCACGCGGCGCATCGAAAAGGCGACGCCGGGCTTGGCTCGCGCCGGTGTGCCGATGACGTTATGCAGCGCCATCCCTGCCACGATCGCCAGGATCATCGGGCTGAACAGGCCGAGGCCCGGCACCAGGCGCAGCCCGAAGGCACCGGCCGCGAGCGCCGCGGACAGCGCGAGCCCGGGCAGCAGCGTCGGTGCCACCGGCGTCGCAAGCGCGTGGGCAGGTCGATGATGAATGGCAAGGGGCGCATCGGCGATCAGATCATGCGAGGGGGCAGCCATGGAAATCTCTCCCAAACCAAGTGTGAGGAGGAGAATTTCATGCTGCGACTAATCGATCCAACAGATTATACCGCACGTATCATTCGTTTCAATCGATTAATTGGCGCTCGCTGCCGCACCTCACCGCCGATCGGATCACGACTCCAGCACCCGCCTCCGGAGCTCGGCATCGGGCACGAAGCAGGATTCGTATTTGCCGAAGATGCGGTAGCGGTTGCGCGCGACCAGGCTGTAGACCGCATCGCGCAGCGGCTTCGGGATGACGAGCAGCGCGCGCGTCCAGCCCCAGCCCGGCAGGTTCGACAATACGGTCAGCGCAGCATCGGATTTCAGATGCGCCCTGCCGCCATGCACCACCGCATTGGTGTCGGGCTCCTGGGGATCGATGTCGAAGGCCTGCGCCAACCGGGTGCCGTAAGGCGACTGGATCGGCGTGAAGCGGAAGCGCCTGGCGGTGTCGCGCGCGATCACGAACTGCACCCAGCGGGAGCAGAACACGCAGACGCCGTCGTAGAGGATCACGTCGTCGTCGGGCCAGTGGGTCATCAGCGATTGTCCATCATGAGCAGCGCGACCAGCATCAGCACGACCGCAGGTCCCGTCTTCACCAGGGCGCCGAGCGGCTCGAGCCAGAGATCGGGCGTGAGGATCGCGCAGCCGAGCATGTAGCCGAGCGAGACGAGGGTGCCGGCGGCGAGCCCGAATGCTGCGGTCCTGCGGAATGCGATCAATAGGCCGACCGAAATGTCCATCATGCTGGTGATCGCCGCGAACGGAGTCGCAAAGCCTTCCGGCCAGCCGCGCGTGGTCAGGACCGCCGTGGTCGCCGGGAACGAGACGAACAGTGCAATCGACCCCGATGCGACCCAGAACAGCACGAGGCTCGCTATGATCAGTGCCTTGATCAGGAACAGCCGCGCGAACCATTTGTCCTGAATGGTGGCGCCACGCGCGCCGACGGCGTCCAGCGTCCCGGGTGTGATGCCGGTTGCCGCGATCCACGGTGCGGGATCGCCGTGCACTCCGCGGCGAAGCTCGGCGATCGCGGTGGTGCGCATCGGCGGCATCCAGCCGAGCCGGCTGCAGAGGTCACCGGCGAAAGCGCCGAGATTGATCAGCGGCGCGGGCACGGCAACGCGTGGCCAATCCATCGTGCCGAAACTGCGCCGAAACGCACCGACGACGTCGCCAAGCGTCACCGCCTCGGGCTGCATCAGGTCCCAGCTCACCGCGCGCGTCGCCTCGTCATCGATCGGCCGCATCGCGAGCCAGGCGATGGTCGCGGCGATGTCCGCGACCGCCACCGGCTGGAACGGTGTCGCCGCATCCTTCGCCGGCAGGTCGACCGGAAGCGCCGCGAGCGCGCGGACCATCGCGCTGCCGCCATAGGCCGACGGCGCGATCACGAAGCCCGGGCGCAGGATGGCGTAGGGAATACCTGAGGATGCAATCAGCCGCTCCGCCTCGCGCTTGGTCGTAGCGAAGGCGGTGTGATCCTCATCGGCCGTACCGGGGATCGAGATGTGAATGAAGCGCACGCGACGGCCGCAGGCCGTGATCGCTGCGAGCACGCGCGCGACGAACTCACGATGCACGGCCGTAGTGTCGCTGCCCGGGCCATCCTGCAGCACGCCGAGGCAGTTGACGACGACATCGATCTCGTGGGCGCGGATCAGACTCGCCAGAGCCGGCGCATCGAGCGCCATGATCGGCAGCTCGATGTCGAACGGTGACACGCGTTGTGATGGCGAGAACGCGCGCGCCACACCGACCGTCGCACAGCCACGCTGGCGCAGATCGTCGGTGATGAAGCGTCCGATCAGGCCGGAAGCGCCAAGCACGAGGATGCGGTGGTTGGTCGAGGTGATCATGCGCGTCTCGTCAGAACGGCTTTGCGATCATCAGCCAGAGAATGGCCATGACCGTGCCGAAACCGGGGATGCCGCACAGGAACCAGCGGCGGAAGACGGTGAAGTAGCGCGGCGGCAGCGCATGGGCGCTGTGATCGGCGGCGCGCGCGAGATCGCGCAGCTCGATCTGCATGAAGATCACGGGCACCCAGAACAGCCCGGCGACGGCATACAGCACGAGCGAGGTGAGCAGCCAGCGTTCGCTCACGGCCGTGGACGACAGCCACATCAAGGTGCCGCCGGTGACCGGCTGCAGCAGCACCGCCGACAGCGTGAAGAGCATGTCCGCGATCACCACGACGCCGGCCGTGCGCGCGATGAACGCGGCCTCGCCGCTCAGATGCGCCATCAGCATGAAGAACGCGATCCCCGTGCCGGTGCCGAGAATGACGATGGCGCCGAGCACGTGCAGATACTTAATGAGGAAATACAACGTCACGTCTGGTGCCTTCCAGCAGCGGTGGCGCGGTCCCTATTAGACCTTTGAGGCCGCCATGAGGGCCGTTGCTGCAGCAACCGCTCCTGGGGCTCATGGTCAGAACTCGCAGCATCGTCTCGACCATCCCCTTGATGCGGTCTTCGCGCTCGATCAACCAGTGTCCGTCATCCCCGGATTCGCCCTGGGGCAAGAAATACGCAATGCCTCCTGAACGCAGGAAAGCGTTGGCGAGCCTCTGCGAGAATGCTGGCGGAAAATAGCTGTCGTTCCGCGCAACGAACCAAACCACTCTTCGCCGCGTCCGTGCGGCGTCATGGCCAAAGGCCTTGACCGCATCGACCAGACGATCCTCCGCGCAGATGCGACCCGGCACGTCGTCGGCGTGGCCGCCGCGGCCGGGCGCGAACACGATGATGCTCGAAACGAACTGCCGGGGCTGATCGGCGAGCGCCAGCGCGCCCCAGCCGCCGGCCGAGTGACCGACCACAAGTGCGCCGCCTTTGGCGACGAATGGTTGATCGCGCATGAAGGCAAGCGCGCGCGAAATCTGCGCGGCGGTGGCACGTCCCGCTTTCTCGTAGTCCGGATTTTCGCACGCGCCCTGATCCTCGACATAGGGGCCGCCGGTACGGCCATGCCCGAGCCGCTCCGGCACCAGCACCGCATAGCCGCGCGCGACCAGCTCGCTGGCCATCGCCGTGTAGCTCGGCTGCGGCATCTGCGCGCGCCGCAACGCATTCTGTGTCGAGGCATGCGCGATCAGCGCCAGCGGAAACGGTCCGTCACCGGCAGGCCGATACAGCAGCGCATGCGCGGGGAGTCCAGGCTCGGTCGAGGGCACCAGCCATTGCTGCAGCCGGGCCGGCTCGCCTTCCGGCGAGGCCGGGCCGAATGTCTGTGCCCAGGCGTTCGATCCCGCGAGGACGAGCGCGATCAACCATGAGAGGCAGCGAAGCAGCAGCATTCAGCCGGGCGGGAAGTTGTTGAGCTCCGGCCACACTAGCCGAGCCCACCGCGAGTGAGTTGCAGTTTTTAGTTCGTGGTATGAACCTGCGGTGACGGGGCACCGTCGACCCTCAACAATGTTGCGAAATTGTCCCTTTTCGGCACAGCTTTCCGCCACGGTGATGCCGAAAGTCCACAGGTTAACCGATCTTTAACGTGGCACCTTGAAGGCGGACCGCCGACTTGCTTTGATCCGCTCATGAGCACAACCCTGATCGAAGTCCGTCCGGCCAAGGCTGCAGATGCGGCTGCGGTGGCGTCAGCCCATGATGAAGCCTGGCGTTCCGCCTACCAGGGGATCATCCCTGGCGCAGAGCTGGAGAAGCTGATCAACCGGCGCGGCCCCCAATGGTGGGACAGCGCGATCCGCAAAGGCAGCCGCGTCAGCGTGCTGGTGTTCAACGACAAGGTCGCAGGCTATGCGAATTACGGCCGCAATCGCGCCCGCAGCCTGCATTTTGACGGCGAAGTCTACGAGCTCTATCTGCGACCGGAATTTCAGGGGCTGGGGTTCGGTCGCCGGCTCTTTCAGTCCGCCAAGCGCGACCTCGCGCAGAGCGGCCTGAAGAGCATGGTGGTGTGGGCGTTGTCCGACAACGATCCCGCCACCGAGTTCTACCGCGCATTGGGCGGCCGCATGGTCGCGCGGTCGTCGGAGCGCTTCGGGCCGAAGTCGCTCGACAAGGTCGCCTTTGCCTGGACCAACTGAGCCTGGACCGGCTGTGCTCTGTGCGCGTTAGGCGTTAACGCGCCCTCGAATTGAACTGAAAGTGTTGGCCTGAGGTAGCTGTTGCGCGGCCGCGATTTTTTTGCGACTGCGAATGCCAGCGCTCGCCTGTCGAGCGTCCGACCCTCAACGTTCAAGTTCTCAAACGTTCAAGTTCTACGGAGCATCCATGCGCATCGACGCCATCCCGATCGGGAAAGATCCGCCGCGCGAGGTCAACGTCGTCATCGAAGTGCCGGTCGGCGGCGAGCCGATCAAGTACGAGCTCGACAAGGAAGCCGGGACGCTGTTCGTCGACCGATTCCTCTATACGGCGATGCGCTATCCCGGCAATTACGGCTTCATCCCGCACACGCTGTCCAACGACGGCGACCCCTGCGACGTTCTGGTGGCCAACACCCGCGCGATCGTTCCGGGCGCGGTCATGAGCGTGCGCCCGGTCGGCGTGCTGCTGATGGAGGACGAGGCTGGCGGCGATGAGAAGATCATCGCGGTGCCGTCCTCGAAGCTGACGCAGCGCTACGACAAGGTCCGCACCTATTCGGACCTGCCCGACATCACGCTGCAGCAGATCCAGCACTTCTACGAGCACTACAAGGATCTCGAGCCCGGCAAATGGGTGAAGGTGCTGCGTTGGGGCAATGCCGACGACGCCCACCAGCTGATCGCCGAGGGCATCGCGCGCGCCAAGGCCGCGAAGAAGTGAAAATGATTGACGTCATCCCGGGGCAGCCGCGCAGCGGCTGAACCCGGAATCTCGAGATTCCGGGTTCGATGCGGCGCATCGCCCCGGCGTGACGCAGGTGGTTACACCGCCGGCTTCGGCAGCGCGGCAATGGCGCAGGCGGCGCGCAGCGTGTTGACCAAGAGGCACGCGACCGTCATCTGGCCGACGCCGCCGGGCACCGGCGTGATCGCGCCGGCGACCTCCGCCACTTCCGCATAGGCGACGTCGCCGACCAGCTTCGTCTTGCCGTCAGCCGTTGGGATACGGTTGATGCCGACGTCGATCACGGTCGCGCCCGGCTTGATCCAGTCGCGCTTCACCATCTCCGGGCGGCCCACGGCGGCGTAGACCAGATCGGCGCGCGCGGTCAGCGCCGGCAGGTCGCGCGAGCGCGAATGCGCGATCGTCACCGTGGCATTCTCGTTGAGCAGCAGCTGCACCAGCGGACGGCCGACCAGATTGGAGCGGCCGATCACGATCGCGTTCATGCCCTCCAGCGAGCCATGCACGGTCTTGCTGAGGATGATGCAGCCGAGCGGCGTGCACGGCGCCAGCGCCGGCTGACCGCCGGCGAGACGGCCGGCATTGTGCGGATGCAGGCCATCGACGTCCTTGGCCGGATCGATGGCGTTGATGACGGCCTCGGTCTCCAGCCCCTTCGGCAGCGGCAGTTGCACCAGGATGCCGTGCACGGCGGGATCGCGGTTGAGCTTGCCGATCAAGGCCAGCAGCGCGTCCTGCGAGACGTCGGCGGGCAGCTTGTGCTCGAACGAGGCCATGCCGGCGGCCTGGGTCTGGGTGTGCTTGCTGCGGACATAGACCTCGGAGGCCGGATCGTTGCCGACCAGCACGACGGCGAGGCCCGGCGTCAGGCCGTGGTCGCGCTTGACCCGCGCGACCTCGGCGGCCACCTGGGCGCGCAGGTCGGCTGCGATGATCTTTCCGTCGATGATGCGCGCGGTCATTTTGCTCTATCCTCGGTTCAAAGACTGTTCATCGAGCAAGATGCTCGGCCGCGTGCTCCCACCCTCCCCTGGAGGGGGAGGGGCGATCGCACGCGAAGCGGGCGAGCGGGGGTGGGGTGAAGCCACGGATGCCGGTGCCGGTGGAGAGATCACCCCACCCCGCCTCACGCTCGCTTCGCTCACCGTGAGGCGACCCTCCCCCTCCAGGGAGGGTGAAGATCGCCGCTTGCGAAGCCGAAAGGCCTCGGCTCGCGCTTCTTGCGTCTATTCGCGTTGTTTCCGGGTCGGCTTATGGGCTGTGGTGAGGTCGCGCAAGGCCTGATCGAGCACGGATGCCTCGCCGTCGACGGCGACCTGCTTGAGCCGGGAGGTGGCGCCCGAGGTGATTCGCACCGAGGCCTTGGTCACGCCGATTGCCTTGGCCAGCAGCTCGGTCACGGCGCGATTCGCCTCGCCGCCATCCGCGATGGCCCGGACGCGGACCTTGAGCACGCTGCGGCCGTCGGACAGCGTCTCGACGCCGTCGATCGCGTCGCGGCCGCCGCGCGGCGTCACCCGCAGTGCGATGATGACACCGTCAGCGGCTGCGCGCCAGGGATCCATGGCGAACGGCGAGGCGGTCAGAACACGAATGGGTAGATGTAGTAGGTGATCACGCGCTGAATCAGCATGATGATGAGGATCAGGATGATCGGCGAGATGTCGAGGCCGCCGAGATTGGGCAGCATGCGCCGGATCGGCGCCAACACAGGCTCGGTGATTCGGTACAGGAACTCGGCCACTGCGGAGACGAACTGATTGCGCGTGTTGACGACGTTGAAGGCGATCAGCCACGACAGAATCGCCGAGGCGATCAGCAGCCAGACATAGAGGTCGAGAACGATCAGAACGATGTCGAGAACGGCACGCATGCGGGTCCACTCGGGGGGCGAGGTCGCGAATTCGACCTGTGACGACCGGTAGATATCGGTTCCCCCCGGCGCAAACAAGGGACGGTGCCCGTCAAGGCTAACAGGCGATGTGACCGTTCTTGACTTGACCAGGGCACCGACTGTAAATGGCGCCCGATCTGCCGGCCGCCTGTTCCCAACATCAAAGCGGTCGTGTTACGGGGCCATAGCTCAGCTGGGAGAGCGCGTCGTTCGCAATGACGAGGTCGGCGGTTCGATCCCGCCTGGCTCCACCACGCTTCGCCTTTCAGGCTACGCGTGGCGCGGCCACGCAATGCCTGAAAGGCGAAGCGTGGTGCCCGGCGTAGCCTCTTGGCGAAGCCGGGCTGAAGTCTGAACATTCCAAGCCACTGGACTGACCGGGACGCCGATCCTACTCCGCCGCCTCGGCCATCGCCGCCACCGACTCGCGCGCCAGCCAGCCATCCAGAAAATGTGCCAGCCAGGCCCGCTCGGCGGCATCATGCACGGCGCGACCCTCGAAATGATGGTGGCGCAGACGGGCGCCGGGGGTGTCCAGCCGGGCATGACCGCGGGTGGTCCAGCGGCACATCATCGCGTAGGTCACGTCGGGGTGGAACTGCAGCCCGGTGGCGTTCTGGTATTGATAGGCCTGCACCGGAAAGTCGCCGCCCTCGGCGAGCAGCTCGGCGCCATCGGGCAGGTCGAAGCCCTCGCGGTGCCAATGATAGACGTGATCAGGCCAATGCGGGCAAAGCCTGCGCCCGGCCCGGGTCGGGCGGATCGGATAATAGCCGATCTCGGCGCGCCCCTCTGGATGCGGCGCAACCGGGGCGCCGAGCTGGATCGCCAGCATCTGCGCGCCCAGGCAGATCCCGAGAAACGGACGCTGCTCCCGCAGCGGCACCTCGATCCAGTCGATCTCGCGGCGGACGAAGTCGTCCGGATCGTTCGCGCTCATCGGACCGCCGAAAATAACGGCACCCGCATGCCCATCGAGCGTCTCCGGCAGCGGATCACCGAACCGCGGCCGGCGGATGTCGAGCGGATAGCCGCGGGCGCGCAGGGCGTTGCCCACGCGGCCAGGGCTCGATGTTTCCTGATGCAGGATGATGAGGACGGGCCGCTGCGGCGCAGCCGCCGGGGCCAGCTTCGAGTGGAGATGCCGAACGTCCGCCTGGGTCCCGTTCGGATGGAGCGAAGGGTCTTGCCTGAGCATCACCTGGCGATCATAGCTAAGCAAAGGTTAACGGCGCGTGAGCGAGCGCACATTGCAAAGCAAGCGCCGGGCCAGCGCGATCAGGTCCGCTTCAGCTGCAGCCGGCCGACCGCGGCGAGGATGAAGCCGCGCGGGAACCAGCGCAGCATGAACGGCACGATCTTGATGCCGAGCCCGGGCAGCACCACGCGCTTGTCGGCCATCAGGCCGCGATAGCCGGCTTCCGCCACGGCCTTGGGCGAGACGTTGAGGATCACCGAATCCACGCCCGGCTTGAAGCCGGCGCGGTCCTGGAATTCCGACGGCACCGGACCGGGACACAGCACCGTGACCCGGACGCCATGCGGCGCCAGCTCCTTGCGCAGCGCCTCGGTGAACGAGATCACATAGGCCTTCGAGGCGTAATAGACCGCCATGCCAGGCCCCGGCAGGAACCCGGCCACCGATCCCAGATTGAGGATGCCGCCCTTGTTGCGGATCAACTGGTCGGAAAAGCGCAGCGACAGCTCGGTCAGGGCGCGGACGTTCACCGAGATCATGTCGAGCTGCTCGGCGCGGTCGAGCTGCACCGCCTTGCCGAACAGGCCGAAGCCGGCGTTGTTGACGAGATATTGCAGCTCCAGGCCGGCAGCCGACAGCGCAGCCTCGATGGTCGCGCCGGCGTCGGGGGAGGTGAGGTCACAGGGGATCACCAGCGGCGCCGGGCCGCCCTTGGCGGCGATCTCCTGCGCCAGCGCCTCGAGCCGGTCTTCGCGCCGGGCCGTCAATACGAGCCGGTGCCCGTTCGCGGCAAACACGCGCGCCAATTCGCTGCCGATTCCGGCAGAGGCACCCGTTACGAGCGTGACACGTTCACCCACGATCCCTGCTCTTCGATCACAATTCGCACATCATCCAATTGCGGCGGACGAGAGCATAGTGGGACGGGAACATGCAAGACACCGCGATGCATGGCCTTGCGCTGGATTGCGGCAACAGCCTCAGATTCACGTGGATTTACATGAACGGGGGTGTCCGGAGCAAAATTAAAGTTTGTTCATCTCCGCATGAAAGTCGGTTCCACCCGGAGCGACGCGGTTCAAGCCGGGGCGCCGGACTTGCGCGCCGCCACCCGGTGCTTGAGGTCGAGGCGGTCATGCGTGGAGACGCCGAGCAGCTCCGAGGCACGCCAGACCACATTGTCCTCGAATTCGGTCACCTTGCCGTCGGCGTAGACCAGCTCCCACATCATCTCGACGATGCGCAGGCGGCCGGCTTCTTCGACCTCGCGCATGATGACGCTGGTGAAGCGATAGAGATCGACTGCGTCGCCCTCCGCCAGCATGGCTTGCGCGATCAGCCGGTCGGCGCTGCCGGGATCGAGCCCGAAGCGCAGCTCGATCAGGCCGTGCAGCTTGCGACGCTCGATCTGGCTCGGCTCGCCGTCCAGCGAGATGACGTGGATCAGCAGGGCCGTCGCCGCGAGCTGATAGCCATTGTCGTCGAACGCCGGGGTCTGCTGCGGCGAAACGACGTCAGCGATGAATTGGCGCAGTCCTTCGAGCATGGCGTCCTTCGCTGTCAGATCCGAAGCGGACCGCAAACCGGCCGGCGAATGCTCATTATATGCAAATGCCACGCTGCGCCGGCAATCCGCTGCGACCTTTGGACTGCATGACATTTCGGTAAGCCTCAGGGTATTTCGTACACCATTATGCGGTCGGCGATGCCGCGCAGCGCGGCGTGCTTCTGGATGGGCGCGATCTTCGCGCTCCGCAGGATGTCGGCAACGCCGGGGCTCTCGATCACGGGCGCGGTGAGATGGATCTCCTGCGCGGTCGACAGGCTCTGCACGCGCGACGCGATGTTGACGGTCTGGCCGAAATAGTCCTGGCGGTCGTTCAACATCACCGCGAGGCACGGCCCCTCGTGGATGCCGATCTTGACCACGAGATCCTCGGTGCCGCGCTCGGCATTGAGCCGCTGCATCGCCGCGCGCATGCGCAGGCCCGCGGACAGCGCATGCTCGGGCTGGATGAAGGTCGCCATCACGGCATCGCCGATGGTCTTCACCACCGCGCCCTTCTCGGCATTGATGATCTCGAGCAGTGCGCGGAAATGCGCGCGCACCAGGTCGAATGCCGCGAGATCGCCGACGCGCTCATACAGCGCCGTCGAGCTTTTGAGGTCGGTGAACAGGAAGGTGAGAGAGGTGATCTTCAGCCGCTGGTCGATGTTGAGATTGTCCGCCTTGAACACGTCGCGAAAGGTCTGGTTGGACAATATGCGCTTGGCGGTCAGGAAAGGCCGGCGCTTGCCGAGGAGATGGTGGAGCGCATCGCCGGCAACGAAGACGGTCGGCAGCGTCCGTACGCCGGCCTGATTGTCGAGCGCCAGTCGCAGCGGGCCTGGACGCAACGTGATCGATCCGGTCGGAGGATGCGCCCTGTTGAATAGCAGTCCGAGCTGCTGGCGCTCCCTGGTGGGCTCGCCCTGAACGTCGATGAAATGCGCAGAATGCGTCACCGGTTCGAAGATGATGATGAAATCGGATGGGAGCTGCAGTGAGAGCACGGCCTTCTCACCGGCTGGCAGCTCGAGCGCATCAAGCGTCACTTCTTCGCTGAGCGAGGCAAAAGACTCCCGGTCGAGGTCGATCCCGGAACTCCAGAAGACCTGCTTGTAATACTCCCAGAGCGGCAGCGTGTTCGGATCGTGAGCGGCGATGCTCCTGACCTTGGAGCTCACGGTGAAAGCAACTTCGACCTGCTCGTCGATGGAAGGCTCGTAGCCGCAAGCGCATAGTCCGCAATGGTAATCGTCATGGCGGAGAGATTTCAGCGTGGCGTGCGCATCCAGCACGCCGCTGCAGCCAGGACAGAGCACGTTCCAGGTCAGATCGAACAAGCCGATCCGTGCAGCATGCAGGAACCCGGAAATAACCCGTTCTTCATCGAGACCGGCGCGCGCCGAGAACTCCAGGGCATTGATACGGTTGAGTTCGTGATCTTCACCCGCCTCAATCAACCGTGTGATCGCGTCCGCAACGGCCGGATCGGCGGTCTGCTTCAGAACCGAAAGCTGGGCCTGGATGTCGCTCATGGCGTGTTAAGATGGTGCCTAGCAAACCCACAAGCAAGAGACGAAGCGATGGCCCGGCCGCCGCCGGGATCAGACGCCCGCCCTGGGCGTGAGCTTGAACAGCGGCGAGCGATCCGGCTGGGTCGTGACCACGCCGACCGGCATCACGGGTGCGGCGTCGAGCATTTCGATGTCGAAGGCCGCCACCAGCCGTGCCAGCGCCAGCACCGCCTCGGTCAGGGCGAAATGAGCCCCGATGCAGACCCGCGCGCCCGCTCCGAACGGCAGATAGGCGAAGCGCTCCGGCGGCGGCGCGCCCGGCATGAAGCGATCCGGTATGAAGGCGTTGGGCGTTTGCCACAGCCTCTCGTGCCGGTGCAGCAGCCAGGGCGAGATCAGCACGACGTCGCCGCGCTTCACCTGGAACTCGGCGATACGGTCCGGCCCGCTTGCGGCGCGCGCAATCAGGAAGGCGGGCGGATAAAGCCGCAGCGTTTCGTCGATCACCGCGCGTGTGAACGGCAACTGATCCGGATTGCTCAGATCCGTCGCGGCGCGCGCCTCCTGCGCCAGCCTGTCCTGATTGGCTGGGTCGAGCGCGATGAGATACAGCGCCCAGAACAGCGCCGTCGCGGTCGTCTCGTGCCCGGCGAGGATCATGGTCGCGACCTCGTCGGCGAGCTGCGCATCGGTGAACGCAGCGCCCGTTTCCGGATCGCGTGCCGCGCCCATCAGGTCGAACAGGTCGCGCGGCGGCGCATCCTCCAGCTTGCCGCCCGCGCGCCGCTCGGCCATCAGCATGGCGACGAAATCGGTCCAGCGCTTGCGGAAGCGTCGGCGCGCGAAGTCGCGCGGCGTCGGCCAGGACAGCGGCAACACGATGTCGAGCAGATGCGGACTGGCCAGCCGCGCGCCATACTCGTAGACGAAATCGCGCAGGGTGGCGCCGTGCCGGCCCATCTCGAACGAGAACATCGTGCGGCCGGCGATGTCGAGCGTCATGCGCTGCATGATCTCGCGCAGGTCGAGCGGCTGACCGCATTGCTCTCTCAGCCGGACAACGGTCTCATCGGTCACCGCGACCATGTGCGGAACGAGGCCGGAAACGGCGCGCGGCGTGAAAGCCGGCGCCAAGGTGCGGCGCTGGTGCTTCCACGCCTTGCCTTCGGCGATCAGCAGCCCCTCGCCGAGCACCGGACGCAGCACGCGGATGGCGCCGACGGTGCGGACGTAGTTCTCCCAATTGTCGATCAGCACATGCTTGATGGTATCGGGCGCATTGAGAATGTAGCTGGAGCTGCCGAAGAAGCGGCCGCGGATGATGTCGTCCTCATAGGCGCGCTGGCTCCAGGTCGCGATCGCGTTGTCGCCCATCATCAGCACGCGGCGCAGCGCGCTCATGCTGTCCGGCGCCCGCGGCGGCGTTGGAGGGACCAGTGGCACGCGTGCCTGCGGCAGGTAGTGGACTTCGGCGGTACTCATTCACTGCCTCTCGACGCTGTCGTGAGCGGGGGACGGCGGACCGGCTGCACGGCGGCATGCCGAGCGCCGGCTGCTGTAGGACGAACCGGCCGGCCGCGGAACGGCGGTTTCCTGCCAGAGGTAATTCGGTCACCTCGCTTGCAACGTGCGTGGGAGAGCGCGATTCAGCGCTCTCCGACGCCGTGGTGTAACATCATACTCCAGCAACTAATTAGTCAGCTCGATCATCGCAATCCTGCTCTCCGATGCTGGCCAAAGACGGGCGGCGATGCGTTCCTCGTTGAACAGTCCGATGACGCTGCGCCCGACGTCGCCCGCCGGCAGCCGCAATGTCGTCGCTGCATCGGTCGGTATTCCCTTCTGTACGTCCCCGGGTTCCTTGCCGTCGAGCAGCACGATGTCGCGGGGCAGGCCGAAATAGCCGCGCGGCCTGATCATGATGAGAATCGCTCCGGCGCCGGCATCGGCCTGGCCGAGCGGCCGCGCCGCGCGCAGATGCACGACGTCGGACGAACGCGGGAACGGCGAACGGTAGAAGTGCGTGATCGGCGCGCCCGGCGAGGTCAGCACGATCTCGAGATAGGATGTCGGATCGACCTCCGCGGGACCCCAGCGTCCGTCGGCGCCGGCTTGGCCGCGATAGACAGGCTCGCCGTTGCGTGCGCCGGTCTCGCTCGAGACGCGATAGACCTCCACGCTTGCGCCCGCGACTGGGCGATTGGTGGGCGCGCCGCCCGGCGTGCCCGTCACCAGGCCGCTGATCCGCACCTGCTGCTCGGGCTGGATCGCGATCTGCGTCGGCTCACGGCCGGCGATGAATTTGTAGATCTCGCGGAACGCGCGCGGGTGGAACGCGACCTCGCGATGGTCCAGCGCGCCGAGCACGAGATTGGTCGCGCCCTTCAACGCCGGCCCCTCGGCGGTGATCCCGGTGGGCACGCCGGGCTTGCCGACCAGGCGGCCATCGGCCTGGGCATATTTGTCGAGGCCGTCGCTGCGCAGCGTGAGGAAGGCGGTGCCCGCGGTCACCTCGCTGTCACCGGCATTCAGTCCGCGCAGGAACGGACCGCGGCCGTTGAACTCACTGCCGGGACTGTCCTCCCAGTCGAACACGCCATGATTGGGCGTGCCGCACAGTACGGCATGGCTGACATCGCCGCCGCCGCCGTTCTTCACCACATTGCGGATCGCGTTGCCGCCGCGCGAGCTGCCGACCAGCGCGATCCGTGCTGCACCGGTGCGCTCCTTGAGCGCCTTGATCGCTTCGGCAAGTTCGCGCCGCTGGTCGTCGGTCGACGAGCGACCCGGCTGCGCCACGGCGTCGTCATTGCGCGCCAGCGGGTCGGTGAAGTTGAGCGCGGCAAGGCGCGTTCGCGGCACGCCGTTGGATTCCATCCGCCACAGCGTCGTCAGCCAGAGCGCCGCGTGGTCGCCATTGCCATGCACGAACAGGATCGGGGGAATCTCGCCTGCCGATGTGGTCGCCGCCGCCGTTTGCGCACGTGCAGGTAAGGTCAGACCGCTGGTGAGCAGGGGCAGGGTTCCCATGGTCTGCAGAATGGTGCGGCGCGTCAGCTTCATCGGCGGTCTCCCTTTCGTCTCATTCATTTTGTGTTCGTTGGCCGCGGTCCATGATGCGAGCGCTGGATAGCGAGCACTGGACAGCGGCGGACATTCGCAGGCATCACATACGTCCGGGCGGAATCAAGCGATAGTTCAATGCGAACGGGCGACGTGGACGGAACAGCATGAATGCGCCGCAGAAACGTGAGCTGTTTGCGGCCGAGAGCATCGCCGCACCGCTGCGGCACGCGGTGTTCCGCCGCATCTGGCTGGCGAGCCTGCTGTCGAATCTGGGCCTGCTGATCCAGGCCGTCGGCGCCGCCTGGGCGATGACGCAGATGACGTCGTCGGCCGACAAGGTGGCGCTGGTGCAGACCGCCTTGATGCTGCCGGTCATGTTCATCTCGATGCCGGCCGGTGCCATCGCCGACATGTATGACCGGCGCATCGTCGCGCTGGTTGCGCTTGCGGTGGCCCTGGGCGGCGCCACCACCCTGACCGTGCTGGCCTGGCTCGGCCTCGTGACCCCAGAGCGGCTGCTGGCGCTGTGCTTCGTGATCGGCAGCGGCATGGCGCTGATGGGGCCGGCGTGGCAATCCTCGGTCAGCGAGCAGGTGCCGCCAGAGACGCTGCCGGCCGCGGTCGCGCTGAACGGCATCAGCTACAACATCGCCCGTAGCTTCGGCCCGGCCATCGGCGGCGTCGTGGTCGCCGCTGCCGGCGCGGTCGCAGCCTTTGCGGCGAATGCGCTGCTGTATCTGCCGCTGCTGGCCGCGCTGTTCCTGTGGCGGCGCGTCGTCGAGCCGAGCCGCCTGCCGCGCGAGCCGCTCAACCGCGCCATCGTCTCCGGCGTCCGCTACATCATCCATTCGCCGTCGATCCGCATCGTGCTGATCCGCACGCTGGTCACCGGCATCATCGGCGGCTCGATCTCGGCGCTGATGCCGCTGGTGGCGCGCGACCTGCTGCATGGCGGCGCGCAGACCTACGGCATCATGCTCGGCGCCTTCGGCATGGGCGCGGTGGTCGGCGCGCTCAACATCGGCGAGATCAGGAAGCGGCTGTCCGGTGAGGCCGCGATCCGCACCTGTGCGCTGACCTTGGGCGCGGCCACCGCAGCCGTTGCACTCAGCACCGCGCCGGTGCTGACGGCGGCGGCGCTCGTCATCGCCGGCGCGGTGTGGATGCTGGCGGTGGCGCTGTTCAACATCGGCGTGCAGCTTTCGGCGCCCCGTTGGGTCGCGGGCCGCGCGCTGGCGGCATTTCAGGCGGCGATCTCCGGCGGCATCGCGATCGGCAGTTGGGGCTGGGGCCGCCTCACCGACGCCGCCGGCGTCGAGGTCGCGCTGCTGGTGTCGGGAGCGCTGATGATGGTGTCGCCGCTGCTCGGCCTGTGGCTGCGGATGCCGCCGATCGGCGCCCGCAACGAGGACGGCGAGACCTTAGCCGACCCCGAGGTGCAGCTCGAGCTGACGCCGCGCTCGGGCCCGCTGGTGGTCGAGATCGAGTACCGCGTCGCTGAAGACAATGCCCGCGCGTTTCACGACCTGATGCAGGACGTGCAGCTCAGCCGCCAGCGCAACGGCGCCTATGGCTGGTCGATCGCACGCGACATCGCCGACCCCGAATTATGGACCGAGCGCTATCACTGCCCGACCTGGATCGACTATCTGCGTCAGCGCAACCGCTCGACCCGGGCCGAGCGCGAGCTGCACAAGCGCGCGATCGACTTCCACATCGGCACCGACCCGGTGCGCATCCGCCGCATGCTGGAACGCCCGTTCGGCTCGGTCCGGGCCAGGGACGACATCGACCGCACCGCCGAGCAGGCGCCGGCCGTTGCGACGGGTGCCCGCAGCGGGCCTTAGAACGGCGAGGGCAAGCGTAGCCTTCGCAAGGTAGGCCCGCTTTAGGATGCTGCTCTCAGCTGCAATCAAGAAACCCGCTACTGCACCTTGATCACGACCTTGCCCTTTGCACGGCCGGTCTCGACATAGGCTAGCGCCTCGGGCGTCTGGGTGAAGGGGAATATCTTGTCGACGACGGGGCGAATCGCGCCGCTATCGATCAACCCGGCGATCTGCTCGAGTTGCCGGCCATCAGCGTGCATGAACAGGAATGAATAGTCAACGCCGAGGCTCTTTGCCCTCTTGCGCACGCTGCGGCTCAACAGCCGGATAACAAGCTTCAGAACGGCGTTCAGCCCGAGAGCCGTGGCAAAGGCCGGGTCGGGCGGCCCCGAAATCGAGACGAGGCGGCCGCCCGGCTTTAGCACGTTCAGGGATTTCGCAAGCGTCTTCGGATCCTGGCTGTGCAGCACGACGTCGTAGCCGGAGAGAACTTTTTCGAAGTCCTGGGTCGTGTAGTCGATCACCACATCGGCGCCGAGGCTGTTGACGAGGGCGGCGTTCTTCGCACTCGTCGTCGTCGCGACCGTCGCCCCCAGATGCTTGGCAAGCTGGATCGCGATCGTACCGACGCCGCCGGAGCCAGCCTGAATGAAGACCTTCTCGCCCGGCTTCACCTTCGCGACATCGACCAGAGCCTGCCACGCCGTCAGCGCGACCAGCGGCACGGACGACGCCTCTTCCATCGTCAGTGTGCGGGGCTTGAGTGCGACATCGTCTTGGTGGATGGCGATGAATTCCGCGAAGGTGCCAATGCGGTGATCTCTTGGCCGGGCATAGATCTCGTCACCGACCCTGAAGCGGCTGACACCATCGCCGACCTTGACGACGGTCCCGGCGACGTCGTGACCGAGCACAAAGGGCGGACGGTAGGGCAGGAAGATCTTGAACTCGCCGTCCCTGACCTTCGAGTCGATCAGGTTCACGGCCGAGGCATGAACGCGAATGAGGACGTCGGCGTTCTGGATCTGCGGATCGGGCCGTTCGACGAGGCGTAGCGGGCCCATCTTCTTGTACTTCTCGACGACGTAGGCTTTCACTGGGACTCTCCGGTCTGTGTTCCTTGCCTGGCAAGGTTTGGCTTCCGCCGTGCGATCTGCACAAATTCAGGTGAGGTCGAGGCTGATGGCGCCGCGCGTGACGTCATCCGAACGCACACGACGCGCGCATCGGGCGTTCATTCAGGCTTGAGAAGCGGGTGCGCGCGTAAGGCCAGCCAAGGTGCGGATCGCGCGCTTTCCGCTCCGCAGGATGCCGCTCGACGCCTCTTTGTCGACTGCGCGGGCCAGTTGGAGCGTCCCGATCAGGGTCGCAAATATCGCGCATGCGACATCTTCCCGCGCTTCGACCTCTGCCGGAAGTGCTTCCGCGAGAAGCAGCACAAGGGCGCGAGACTGTTGGGCATACATGCCGCGCGTCTCTTCCGGCTGCCGCGCAAGCTCCGGTAACAGTGCCGCAGAGGCGCAGCCCTGCCCCGGATGGTCCCGGTGTTCGGGCGACAGATAGATGTCGATCAAGCGATCGAGCCCCCCTTCGTCCAGCACCTCGCGCAGCCAGACGGCCTGCCTGCCGAGGGAGTCGGAGATCGTCTCGCGGACGAGATCGGCCTTCGAAGGGAAGTGGGGGTAGAAGGCGCCGTTCGTCAGGCCGGCATCCTTCATGATCGTCGCCAGACCGGAGCCCGCAATTCCATCCGTGCGGAAGCGCTCGACAGCGACGTCCATGATCCTGCGGCGCGACGTGTCTTTTCGGCCCTTTTCGTATCGCATGACGCCTTCGCCCGAATTCCTATTGCATTACAGTCATAATATAAATAAACGATCATAATGCAATATGTCTCTGGCGAGAGTCCGAGACGTTTACCTGAGGGAAAAGACATGGCCGCCGTTAGAACTGCGATCGTGACCGGGGCATCCTCCGGCATCGGCTACGCTGCCGCCGAAGGTCTAGCTCGTGCGGGTTTCACGGTGTTCGGAACGAGCCGGAAAATCGCCAATGACGGCCCCCAGGGGGTCACAATGCTGGCCTGCGACGTCACCGACGAGGCGTCTGTTTCCGCGCTGATCGCAGACGTCGTCTCGCGGGTGGGGAGGATCGATCTCCTCGTCAACAATGCCGGCATCGGCATGTTCGGAGGTGCGGAGGAGTCCTCGATCCCGCAGTCGCAGGCGCTCTTCGACGTCAATGTTTTCGGCGTGATGCGGATGACGAATGCCGTTCTGCCGGCGATGAAACGCCAAGGCGGCGGCCGCATTCTCAACATCGGCTCCATCCTCGGCGTTATCCCGGCGCCGTACTCGGCGCATTACTCGGCTGCCAAGCATGCGATCGAGGGCTATTCGGAATCGCTCGACCACGAGGTCCGGGCCTTCAATGTCCGCGTTTCCGTCATCGAACCGGCCTATGTCCGCACCGTTTTCGATCAGAACGGCATGGAGCCCGACCAGCAGAAAGCCGAATACGATCAGGCGCGCATGGCTGTCGCGGCGCTGCTGCGGGATGTCATGCCGAAGGCCGACCTGCCGGATGTCGTCGTGAAGGTGATCATCAAGGCGGCGAGCGATCAGGTCCCGCGCCGGCGCTACACCGCAGGCAATGCGGCGCGCACGGTCAGTCTGCTGCGCCGGTTCGCAACCGCCGGACTATTCGACAAGACCCTGCGCAAGCAGTTCCGCCTCGCGTAGTCAGACGCTTCCGACCGCCTTCGGGCGGGCCGCACCAGTTCGCGAAAATTGCTGTCCGTGCTGCGGGACGGACCTTACTGCCCGTGCTCGGTCAGCACCTTCTCGCAGGCCTTCGACAGCTTGGCCCGATGCTCCTTGAGACAGGCCAGCACCGCTTGATCGCCGTTGTTCATCACCGCGCGGCAATGCCGCGAGACGTCGCGCGCGCAGGCATCCTGGCCGGGCTGCTGCTGGGCTGAGGCGGTCGACGCGATCAGGACGAGAGGGATGATCAGTGAGAGTTTGTTCATGATTGGCGCCTCGCTCCCGGGACTGAAGGTTTGGCGGCGCTTTTAGTGGTCACAACCGGCCGTCGCAAGCGCCGCGGTCGCAGCCGGGGCGCGCAGACGGGAGCCGGAAGCGTTCTCAATTGGCGTCGTTGGCATCGGCGACCTTGCCGCTGCGTTTGGACATCTCGCGGTCGAGCACGACGCGGCAGCCGGAGCTCAGCGACGACCGGTTCTTGATCATGCAGGCGGTGATCGCCGGGATGTTCGGGATCTCGCTGCTGCACAGGCGGAACGCGTCGCCGGTGCACATCTGTTGCGCCTCGGCGCTGAAGGCGAAGCTCGCCGTCGAGGAGAAGGTCGAGAGGGCGGCAAGGCTGGCGGCCGTCAGAACGGTCCTGCGCAGAAGACTGGTCGAGTTCGTCATGGCTGGCTCCCATTGGCGCCGCGTGTTGGCGGGGCCGCGTGTTTCAATGCGCCCATCTTGGCGGGACGCCCATTTGGCGACCGTGATGCGGGTCACGCCAGATCCGGCGGTTCAACCCTGGCCGGCAGTTCCGGCAGGCCGATGGCCGCGGCGACATGTCGCTCCGGTGAACTGCCGCTTCGGCGCCGGCATCATCCTGGAAATCTTGCCCGATCCTGGTCGTGTTGGCACCGCGTTAAGGAATCGTTGGCACTAATGGAAGCTAATTGAAGGAGGCGGACAGCGTTGCGTCCGCCATCGAGTGTCTCGCGCTTTCGGGAAGAGTAACCATGCGTAATGCGTTAGGCTTGCTGCTGGCCACCGTCGTCGCGGCGTTGGCGATCACCGGTGTCTGGTACTACGTATCGAAGCCCAGCGCCGCCAAGGCCGCCGCGCAGAGCGCAGCGGCGCGGCCGTCCGAGTCGGCGCCGCCCCCTCCGGCACGCGTCGCCGCCAAGGCCGGCGCCAAGGACGATGTCGAGATTACCGGCACGATTTCCACGCGCATGGCGGCAAGCGCGCCGGCGCCCGTGCAGCCCAAATCGACCTGCGCCAATCCGGACGCGCTCGGCATCTCGCGTACGGTCATGGTCGACACCTCCGGCGGCCCCGGTTTCGGTCTCGATCACTTCAAGCAGTTCGACTTCCTCGCCGACCACGAGGTGGTGCTGACCTTCGACGACGGCCCGTGGCCGGTCAACACGCCGGCGGTGCTGAAGGCGCTGGCCGACGAATGCACCACCGGCATCTTCTTCACGATCGGCAAGCATGCGACCTATCATCCGGAGATCCTGCGCCAGGTGCTGGCCGCCGGGCATGTCGTCGGCGTTCATACCTGGTCGCACGCCAATCTGAACGGCAAGAAGATGACCGACGAGACGGCGAAGGAGGAGCTCGAGAAGGGCTTCAGCGCGGTCAAGTTCGCGCTCGGCACCAACCCGGCGCCGTTCTTCCGCTTCCCGCAACTGCAGCACCGGCCCTCTGCCGTGGCCTATCTCGGAAGCCGCAATGTCGCGATGTTCTCCTGCGACGTCGACAGCTTCGACTTCCGCTCCAAGGATGCCGACCAGGTCGTCAACACCGTGATGACCGGGCTCGACAAGAAGGGCAAGGGCATCATCCTGATGCACGACTTCCAGAAGAACACCGCGCTGGCGCTGCCGACCCTGCTGCGGCGGCTCAAGGCCGGCGGCTACAAGGTGGTTGCGATGAAGCCGAAGGGCACGCTCGACACGCTGCCGGAGTATGACGCGATGATCGGCCAGGATCCGAAGCTGCCGACGACAATGACCAATGCGCGGCCGATCTCGAGCGTGATCCAGACCATCTCGCAGTGATGCTCCGCTGCAGGGTCTCCTCGCGCGAAAGGCCGGGCATTCGCCCGGCCCTCTTCGTTTGTCGCCTGTTGCCGGCCGCTCACCAATAGATGCCGTGGCGATGCAGCTCGCGGACGATCCGGGCTTCAGTCCAGCTCTTGCGGCGCGTCCGGTCGGCGCGCGCCGATTTCGACCGCCGCGATGATTTCTGCACCGAGCGGGTCGGCTCGGGCGCCGGCGTCGCAGCGGCGACGGCGGGCTGTGGTGGAGTCGTTGCGGCGACCGGAGCCGCGGGAGCCGCAGGCGCAACCGGTTGCGCAATCGGCTGGACCTGGACCGCGGCTGCTGGCACCGGCGCCGGCGTGACGGTGACCTCGCCGGCCTGCTGGACATAGCTCGGGCGCGGTGCCGGAGCGGCGGCATCGCTCGACGTCATCGACAGGCTGCGCGTTCCCTCGGCCTGTGCGGCCGCGGCGGACGCGAGCATCATGGCTCCGATCAGGATCATCTTGCGCATCGTGAAAGCTCCCCTCGTTGACTGAGAGGAGGTTTAGACGCCGGCGCGACCGTCCGATGTGACCGCGGTCACGCTCGGCCCTGCAAGCGCGAATGGAGCCGGGATCTCGGCACACGTCATTGCGGACCGGCGCACCATTTTTCTCGAACCCTTTTCGCCGCCGCGGCGACTTCCGTTCAGGACGCGGGAGCTCGGGACGAGCCCAGCCGGACAAGCGACCGACTGCAGCATTTGCGCGGTGGCGCCCGCGGCAGTCCTGCTTACCTGACTTTTGCGACCAAATGACCGTCACGACGCGGTGCTTCATGCGCCAAGGGCGACCCAAGATTGAGGTATGATTGTATGTATATGTCCTGTTCGTTGGTGCTGGTTCAGAAGATTCGCCGAACCCGATAGTCAGGGCGATCGATTCGGAGGAAGGATGCGCGCATGGGCCGGGTGATCGTTGCGATGTTCATGGCGGCCGTGACGTTGCTGGCCGCCAGCGGGCAGGGCCGGGCGCAGTCCGGCGACAACAGCGTCGAGGAGATCTATATCGCGCGGAGCGTGCGCCAGGGCCGCGTCGTGCCGTCGGATTTCTGCGCGCCGACCAAGACCGGCTTCGCGCCGGCGCTGGAGGATCAGCTCTCGATCCGCGCCGTCGGGGTCCGGCCGGCTGACGGCCGCATGACCGAGACCGGCGACAAGAGCATCGGCGAGATGCGGGTCTGCATCGGCCAGGCGATGGATCCGACCCTGCTCGGCACCTACACCGAGGGCCAGCTCAACGGCATCGCATTCACCGGCATCGGCGATTGCCGGCTGGTGCGCGGCAATCTGCCGGAGGACGGCCTGCTCACGCACCGCTGCTTCCTGGCGCTGTCGGGCCTGCCTGAGCCGTATGTCGGCGGCTTCCTGGTCTCGAGCTCGCTGTATTCGAAGACGCCGTTCGGCACCGAAAGTTCGCCGCCGGGCTACGCCCAGGCCGGCATCCTGGTCATCCGCCTCTGGAGGAAGCGGCTGCCCTGAGGCAGCCGTTCGCGCGCTCAGGCCGGCGAGAAGGTCTGCACGAAGGCGCGCACCGTCGCGGACACCTTGTCCTCCGAGACGTGCCAGGCGGCGCCGTCGTCGGCGGCGAAGAAGCTCGACGCATTCGACCCGCCCCAGCGGAACACCTCGAACGACGGCCAGTACCAGATGTCCTCGAGGTTCGAGTTGTTGACGACCTCGTGCGCGACCAGCCGCATCGTGCTCTTCGACAGGCAGTCGGCCTGCACCACTGATTCATATTCGAACGAGGTCAACAGCGGCACCGGCGACACGGTGACGATCACCTTGATGTCTGGCCGGATGCTGCGGATGAACTCGATCAGATAGAGCACGTTGTCGACGTTCTCCTGCACGCTGGCGGTGCGGAACTTGTACTTCTCCGCCAGTGCCCGCGAGTTCAGCGCGGTCGGCCGCGGCAGCACGAAGGCGCCGGTCTCGCGGTCGAAGAACGCCGCGGCGACGCCGAGCGTCAGGATGAAGACGTCGGCCTGCTTGATGACGGCGAGCGTGTTCTCCTTGCTCGATCCCGGCGGCAGCAGCTCGACGATGCGCTCGCGGATCTCCGGATCGATCTTGGCGTCGCGCAGCCAGTCGACAAACACGCGGTTGGCGAAGGTCGTGTTGATGTACTCCGAGATCTCCATGTGGTGGCTGGAATAGCCACTGTCGGTGAGGCTCTTGGAGAGGTTGCGCGCGAAGCACGAGCCCATGGTGAAGAAGCGCGTGCTCTTGTCGAGGAATTTCGGCGCGGCGGCGAGGTTCACCGCGATGTGGCTGGTGATCAGCGTCTGCAGGTCGCCAAGGAAGTCCTTGGTCTCCGGATAGCGTCCGACCTTGGCGCGGCCCTTGGCTTCCTTGGCCTTGCCCTTCTTGGCGTTCGACCGCGCGAGCTCCAGCGTCTCGCGGTTGATCGGGTTGTCATAGGCCGGGTTGAGCTTGATCGCCTTTTCCAGCGCCGCGACCGCTTCCTCGAATTCGTTGCCCTGGGTCAGGATCTCGCTGAGCGAGAAATAGTCGGCCGCCTGGTTGGAGGCGCGGGCGAGCTTGCGGAACAGCTCCATCGAGCGCGTGAACGGCCCGACATGGCTGCAGCGCACGGCCGCGCTGCGGATCAGGTGCAGGTTGCCCTCGCTCGGCTCGTCGAAGATCTCCGGATGCTCGTCGAGGATCGCCAGCATCATGTCGCGCGCCTCGGCGCGCTTCTTGTGCGAGCCGTCGTCGATCAGCTGCGCATAGATGAAGCGCGCGTTGATGTCCTTGGGGTCGAGCTCGAGCAGCTTCTGGAACGCGAGCTGGGCGCTGACGAAGTCCTTGTCCTCGATGTATTTGTAGGCGAGCGTCCGGATCTGGCCGACGATGGATTGAAACTGGGTGTGGTTGTCGAGGGCAGTCGTGCTCATGTCGCGGGTTCGCCTTTGTCTCGCGTTGCGTCTTCGGCCGTCGGTCCGGCGCTGCTGCCAGCGGCCGGTGCATCGCCAGCGGCGGCCGACTGATCACGCGCACGGGCGCTGCGGCCCCGCGAGAGACGTCCCGACCATGACCTCTGGATACTGATCGCCACCGGCCCTGCCGCTGGCGTACGCCCGAGCGCAACCGGCACCTGCGGGATTCGAACGCGACGGACGCGCTCGTCCGGATCGCCGCCAGCCGCCAGTGCGGGCAATTCATCCCGCCGCTCGCGCCGAACGATGGCGCGATTTGGGTTAAGCAATTCTTAACCGGCAAATGGAGCGCGGCGAGCGGGCGCGTCAGGAAAGGAGAGATGGGGACGGAAGGAGAGGCTGGTGCCGCAAGAGGGCGCCTCGCTATAGGCGCATCCTACTGACTTAGCTTATGTATTTTTGTGCGATTTCAACGAAAGCCAACGAAAAGGCCAACATTTTTTGCGGCCTTGGCCGAACGATCCCGACCGCCGCGCAGATTTGTCGCTGCGCGTGCGTGTGGCGGATTGAACACCGATGCGGGTGCCGCTCCGAAGGCGAAGGCCAGACGTTCGAGAAGGCCAGACGTTCGAATCGTGTCGCGTGCGCCACTTCGGTACCAAACTGGGCCGTCTTTGCGCCCGAGGCACCGACCAGCGTGCGGAGGAGCGCGCTTTTCGATCCCATGAAGCGAAGCTCTTTCGCGTCCACTTCCACGCGTTGGGCGAGCGCGCGGAGGTAGTCGCGGCGGTAGCTGTTCGAGTCAGTCCTCATGCGTCTGCGGGCCTGGTTGGCGAAAGTTTTGATTGCCTGGGGTGTGATGCTCGGCCCAGCCCGATTCAGCGCACCCTCAGCCTGCTCCGCGCCAGCGCGGGCTCTTTTTGCGCTGCGCCTTCAGCGCCGCCCGCACATGCTGGGTCTCCAGGCAGATCGCCGGCAGGCCAAGCTTGAGCAACTCGGGATGCAGCCACGGCGACAGCGCGCCGGCCTCGTGACCGACCCGCCTCAGCCGGCCAAGATACGCTGACAGTGCTCCCTTGACCGCATTCGGGTCGGTCATCACCGCGACCTCCAGCAGCACTTCGCCCTTGTCGTCGACCATGCAAATCGCGGTCCGATCCATGCCGACATCCAATCCAGCCCGCACAAGAACTCCCTTGCGGGCCTCCTGTGTGGTCGAGAGCGCTCATTCTGCATGGCCGCCGCAGTCGCGTCAGCTGACGGACGGTGAGGCCGATTACGGACGGCAGTCCTAATCGGTCGAGATCCACACCCAGCTCTCGGTCGGTAAGGTCGGCTATTGTCGATAGCGGACCAGAAGGCGGACATGGCAATGCCGACGCGAATGACCCGAAACAGACTACTTCGGCGGTTGCGCCGCTCGAAACTCGATCTCGCCTTTTGGAGCATTGTTAAGTTGCTCCGCCAGACCATTCACTTCTTGATCGGTCCAATCGCGGTCACTGATCTGCCAAGTCGCACCTCCTATTGGCTCTCGAAGTACCGGGGTCAGAAACGTACGTCCCGCAACACGAATCTCGAGCGGCCGACCAAGATTGCTGTTGCTAATAATGCGTAATGTTTCCTTGGATTTCTCCGCGAAGATCAAGTTCAGGATTGGCCTTCCTGTTCTCTCGTCGCGACCTACTGTCGCGCCGGTGAGCACAACCACGTGGTCACCCGCAATGCATCCTGACATAAACAAAAGGCTGGTGACCACAATCAGTAGCGAGCGGCATCTCAGCAACATCATGGACCGGCTCCAAGCTCAACCGGATTTAACGTCAGCGTCATTGTAGACGAGAGCACCCAAGTCGCCTACTGACCCCAGAGCGGATATTAGCGAACGAGCTACTGGGTTGCGCCTTCTACCAAAAGAGAAAAGAGAATCCATCCGCGTTGATATACGATCTCAAGTCCAGATGATGCTGCTATCTTTGTTTACGTTCGACACGTCGCTGAAGCTTTTTCGCTCCGAGCGGCACAGTTGCGGAGAAAGGGGGCGGTTGCGGGTCCGGAACGAGATTGTTGAAGTCGGCGAGGCAGATCGCTTCCCGTGTCTTTGTAGCCGCGCAGATGAGCTTGCCATCAGCCGCGTAGATTAATCTGCCGCGTTGATCTCGACCGGTCCACTCAGCTCCCTCAATTTCCTGGGTCGACTGATGTAAGGGAGCAAGATCGTATTTTCTCTCAAAACTCGTGTCGAAGGCAATGAAGCTGACATTGAGCCCAGCTCCCGGGTGATCTGGATGTGCTGCTACCGGATAAAATCTGAGGACGGCGCTTCGATCGTCTGTAAAGCGTCCGCCTCCGCCATACGTCGTACCCTGGGGCCACAGCCCAAGGGCATGAAGCCAGGGACTCCGGCTGATAGCGCTCCACGCCGACCTGTAGTCAGTTTTCAGTTTGCGTCCTTGATGGATGAACGACAGAAGCAATTTGCCGTCAGGCGACAAATCGCATTTCTCAGGATAGATGCGTCCTTTCAGCCAGGCGCCCGGATGGAACTTATCGTTCTTGGTGTCCCAGCGAACGATATGAAACCAGTCCGACGGGCCCCGACGGAAGATGACGGCTTCATGTGCTTCACGCGCAAATATCACAAAAAGACGAGGGGCGACTTTCTTCTGAACCACATTTGCACCCGCAGGCAGAGAACGAAGTCAAATCCCTATGGAGTTGCTCAATGCCGCGAGGAGTATCAAAGTGGCACTATCTTGTGAATACGCCCAATCGGCGCTGGTCCTTACGGGCTTAAGAGACTGTGAATGTCTGCTGGTGGCCCATCACGTCGATCCTGCGATTGATCGAAAGGGCCGCTATCGAGGGGTAACCGGACCACCAGCGGAATCGGGAAGACAGCCGCCCATGAGGCGTAGCGTAAGATCGTAGTCCGTCGCTGGTTATCCGGCCGGATCGCTTTGGCGGCCGCTGCATCATAGGGGTATAGCGAAGCAGTAGTGCCCATCTTCATCGGCCGTGGTGCGCCATCTCGATTGGGTGCACCGTAGTTGCGGAGCAATTCAGAGGTCTGCGTTCTGCGCATCGTGTCCGAGCCGAGGGGCAGTTGCCGTAACCGATGTTTCTCGAGAAAGCCAATTGACCAAAGTCCGGATAGCTCGATCACCAGTGAGTTCTGGACGCCAACGTGCCACGTGGACTTTGCTCGAGGACACGTGAGGCGTCGCCAACAACGCCGGCACGAGACGGCCATCGGCGACGGCGTCGGCGATCAGAAGCGAGCGCCCAAGCGCGACCCCACCGCCTTCGACGGCAGAGGTGAGGCAAAGCCCGATATCACGCAGAACCGGCCCGCGCGAGACGGCCTGGTTCACGCCAAGTGTCTTGAACCAGAATTCCCAACTCCACTCACCGGCCGGATCGCTCCCCTTCCGGATCAGCGGAAGCTCAATCAGACCGGCCGGATTCGCCAGCGGCTTGCCTTCAGGCAGCACACGAGGTGCGCACACCGGAACCACGCGCTCCTGAAACAATGGCGCTTGGGTCGAACTGGGCCGTGCTTCGGCAAGCGACGTCCAGACGATACGAAGATCGACTGAACTCGCCGCCTCCTGCTCCGCTTGGATTGGCTCGAACTCGACATCGATGTCGGGATGCTCCGACTGAAACGATGGAAGTCGCCTGACGAGCCACCACGCGGCGAATGCCGGGCCCGAACCCAATCTGACGGTTTGGCGGCTGGCGCGGCGGCGCAGACGAGGCTCCAGTCCGGCCATGGTGTCGAGCAACATCGCAAGTTCGGCTCGCAGCAGACTTCCTTCGGCGCTCAGCTCGACCCCGGGATTGAGTCTGCGCAGCAGAGTCGTCCCGTAAAATGTCTCGAGCTGCCGAATTCGATGACTGACCGCGCTCTGGGTCACGCCAAGTTCTTCGGCCGCGCGAGTGAATGAGCGGTGGCGCGCGACGGCGTCGAACGCGACCAATGGAGCAAACGGTGGAAGGCGACGGACCATCGGAGCAAAAAGTGATCAATAAGAACCCCATGATACAGTTTCATGAGATTTTGAGAATGCTTCATTCGCTGCCAAGCCGTTTTTCCGCCAGCCTAAGGCGATGGCAGAACATCTCGAAATTGCGCTGGTTGAGGATCCGACAATCGCGGATAACGGTTCTTCTTCACGATTGCCGCGGTTTGCGCTTCTTGCGGCGAGTGTCAGTGGATTCCTGTTCCAGGTCGATCTCACGGGCCTGGCCGCAGCGCTACCGGACATCGCCAGCAGCTTAGGGGTCCCGGTGCAAGACCAGGCCTGGATTATCGACATCTACAGCCTCGCTCTCATCTTCGCGCTTCCGGTTGCCGGTCCGTTTGCAGACCGACACGGGCGGCGAAGAGTGTTCATTGGCGGCGGCGTCTTGTTTGCTCTCTCCTCGGCACTGTCTGCGGCGTCGACCACGTTCGAGAGCCTACTGGCGTGGCGCGTGCTGCAAGGCGTCGCAGGCGCTGCGATCACGTCGGCGGCTGCGGCGCTACTCGCGGCCGCTTATCCGGGTAAGCGACGCGCCTGGGCCTTCGGCATCTGGGGTACGGTCATCGGTGGCTCAATGGTCGTCGGACCACCGCTCGGAGCAATCATTGCCTCCTATGCTGGCTGGCCGTGGATCTTCTGGATCAATCTTCCGCTCTGTATGGCGCTCGTGGTCTTCGCCTCGCCGCTGGCGGAATCGGAACGTGTCGGCTCTCAACCGCCAATGGATTGGCTCGGGCCGAACCTGCTAGCGCTAGTCGTCGGTTCCTCAGCGTACGCGCTCCTCTCATCAGGCGGATTTCGTGGGATAGCATTGGCTACAACCGTGCTCGCTTCTTGTGCGTTCTGGGTCGTAGAGCGCAGGCACCCGCGGCCGGCCTTTGATTTCGGACTGTTTGCGTCGGTTCCGTTCCTTGCCCTTTGTATCACCGCTATTGCAAGTTCGATCGGTTACTGGTCCTTGCTCGTCCATCTGCCGCAGATGATGCGCGGGCCGATGGGGCTCGATGCAAGTCGCTCCGGATTGCTGCTAACCGCGCTCACCATACCAATGCTCCTGCTGCCTAGTCTGGGCGCGCGCTTGTCGCAGTGTATGCCGGCACGGTTCTACTTCGGGGGAGGACTGACGGTGGTTGGCGTCGCGGCATTGTTCCTGGGAGCCATTTCAAGGGATCTATCCACCTCGGCAGCGACGTGGGCCGTGGGCGCGATGCTGCTCCTGGGCGGAGCGGGGTGCGCACTGTTCAACGCTCAGATCACGGCCTTCTCGGTTTCCTCGGTTCCAGCCGATCGAGCGGCGACGGCTGCCGCCATGTGTGTCACAATGCGTCAGGTGGGCTTTGCTTTCGGCATCGCGCTGATAGGAGCCGTCCTGAATCTGGGCGGTAGCGGCCTGTATCCGCCCGCTTTTCTTCTCGTCGGTGCGATCACGCTTGTGCTTGGTGCAATTGTGTTTGCCTTGCTCTCAATTCCTGTCGCAAGGGAGCTGCAGTAAAGCGGCAAACCAACTTTGCAGTTGATATTAGGATCGTGCAATTCACCGAGCGGGCTGCTGCGGAAGCGCTAGTCGGCCAACGTGCGATTGTCGCGCATTCTACGAACTGTGCGCGTTTCCATTGCAGGGTCCGTTTCGAACGCTTGTTTTCCCTTCGCGGCCCAAAGCTCACGTGCCCGTTCGCCCTCACCGCTTTTAAGCTTGTCAGCCATCCAAAGCAGCGCGCCCAAGATCGTGGAACGGTCGTCACCGGTCAGGTCCACGATGCCGGCTTTGACCACGAGGCCGCCGAGTTCGATGAGGTGCCGGGTGCGCTTGCGGCGTTCGACCTGCCACGCGCGCATGTCATGTCGCGCTTTTGCGGCTTGATGCCGGTTGCGCGCCGTCCGGTTGCCCAGGAGCGCCGTCCGTGTTGCGGTCAGTTGCTGGCGCATTTCAGCGCGTCCGTCCTTGAAAAAACGCGGCGCCGCGCTTGGCCCATGCCTCCCTCTTCCCGGCCTCCTTTGTCTCGGCCAGCACGATCAGCGCGCCTGCCAGTTCTTCAGCCGTCAGTGTGTCAGCTCCGGTCGCGATGACCAATTCGCCGAGCTGGCGCACCTTTCGAGTTTTCAGCCCGCGCGCTTTGTCTTCGAGTGCCTTCAGATCCGCATCAAAGTCTCGTGGCTTGCGCATCATCGTCTCCATGAGCTCGATGGAGAAATAATAGGCGAGCACACCGCAGAATGCTGTAAGGTCATCAGGACGAGCTGAGACGGGGTAGTCCCTCCCGAGATTTTTTCGAGGAGGGCGCGCTTATACGTCGTTCCGACGTGCGCTTCGCTGTGCCAGTGATCTGGTCGCGATGGCGATCTATCATCTTCACGTCAAGGTCATTGGCCGAAAGGCCGGGAGCAGCGCGGTAGCATCGGCGGCTTACCGCTCCGGCTCGCGGCTGCGTGACGAGCGGCTCGGCCGCGATCAGGATTTCTCCGCCAAGCGCGGCGTCGTTCATTCCGAGGTCATGCTGCCGGAGAACGTGCCGGAAGCATGGAGCGACCGCGAGCGGCTTTGGAATGACGTCGAAGCGCACGAAATCCGGAAAGATGCCCAGCTGGCCCGCGAGGTGGAGTTTGCGCTTCCGCGCGAGATGAGTGAGGCGCAGGGCATCGAGCTAGCCCGCGATTTCGTTCGGAGCGAGTTCGTGGGTCTCGGTATGATCGCCGATCTCAATGTGCATTGGGACAGGGCGGGGGACGGACTGCCGAAACCTCATGCCCATGTCATGGTGACCATGCGCTCGGTCGACGAGAGCGGCTTTGGCAATAAGGTACGGGACTGGAACCGTACGGAGATGGTCGAGCGCTGGCGCCAACGCTGGGCGGAGATTGCCAACGCGCGGCTGGCCGAGCTCGACATCGACGCCAGGATCGACCATCGCAGTATGGAAGCCCAGGGCATTGCGCTGGAGCCGCAAAGCCAAATCGGCGCGCCCGCCAAACGGATCGAGGTTAGAGGCATCGCAGGCGAAGGCGGCGAGGCCGATCGCGCCGAGATGCACCGCGAGATCGCGCGCGATAATGGCGCGCGGATCATTGCCGATCCCTCGCTTGGACTGGACACGATTACCCAGCAGCAATCGACATTCACACGCCGCGACCTGGCAAAGTTCGCGCACCGGCACAGCGACGGGCTCGAACAGTTCAATGAGGTGGTGGGCGCAATGCAGGGAGCGCCCGATCTGGTCGAACTCGGCAAGGACACCCGCGGCGAGGACCGGTTCACCACCCGCGGAATGATCGAAGCGGACCAGCGCCTGTACCATGCCGCCGAACTGATGGCAGACCGGGAGCGCCATCAGGTGAGCGATGCGGAGCGCAGGGCGGCTTTGGCGCGTGCGGAAGCCCGCGGCCTAGTGCTTTCGTCCGAGCAGGCTGACGCGCTGGCGCACGTCACGGATGGACGCGATCTCAGCGTCGTGGTCGGCCATGCCGGGACGGGAAAGAGCGCGATGCTGGGGGTGGCGCGGGAGGGGTGGGAAGCAGCAGGCTTCGAGGTCCGGGGCGTGGCGCTGTCCGGCATTGCCGCGGAAAACCTTCAAAGCGGATCGGGCATTGCGTCGCGCACGATTGCCAGCCTGGAGCATGGCTGGGAACAGGGCCGTGATCTGCTCAAATCGAGCGATGTGCTTGTCATCGACGAGGCGGGGATGGTCGGCACGCGGCAGCTCGAGCGCGTGCTGTCCCATGCCGCCGAGGCTGGAGCCAAGGTGGTGCTCGTCGGCGATCCGCAACAGCTGCAGGCGATCGAAGCGGGAGCGGCATTCCGGTCGATTTATGAGCGTCACGGCGGCGCCGAGATCGGCGAAGTGCGCCGTCAGCGGGAGGACTGGCAGCGCGACGCCACGCGCGATCTAGCGACCGGCAAGGTGGGTCATGCGCTCGAGGCCTACCGCTCCCACGGCAGGGTGCACGAGGCGCGGACCCGGGAGCAGGCGCGCAGCGATCTGATCGAGCGCTGGGATAGCGAGCGGCAGGCCTCGCCGGATCGCAGCCGGATCATCCTCACCCACACGAACGCGGAGGTAGAAGCCCTGAACGAGGCAGCGCGCGAACGGATGCGAGCCGCCGGCGATCTTGGCGACGAGGTGCATGTGACCGTCGAGCGCGGCGCGAGAGCATTCGCGAATGGAGATCGCGTCATGTTCCTGCAGAACGAGCGTGGGCTTGGCGTCAAGAACGGTACGCTCGGGACCATCGAACAGGTGAACGCGCAATCCACGACCGTGAAGACCGACGATGGCCGATCCGTGCGCTTCGACCTCAAGGATTACAATCGGCTCGACCATGGCTATGCGGCGACGATCCACAAGGCGCAGGGCATGACGGTCGACCGCGTCCATATCCTGGCGACGCCGGGCATGGACGCCCACAGCAGCTATGTCGCCCTGTCGCGGCACCGCGAGGAGGTGGACCTGCATTATGGTCGCGATGATTTTGCCAATGCGGACCGGCTCACCCGCGCCCTGTCGCGCGATCGCGCGAAGGACATGGCCTCGGATTACGACCGTGCGGATCCGATCCAAAGCTACGCCGAGCGGCGTGGGATCACGTTTCGCGAGCGCGTGGCCGAGATCGTACGCAAGGTCATGCCGGAGAAGCTGCGCGACATGTTCGACGGCCTTCGCGTTCCTGGGGAGGTGTCCGACCGATATGGCGGACAACGGCCCGAGCCCGGGTCGCCGGAAAGGGAAAGGAGTGGTACGGCAACCGACCGGCGTGAACCCGAAGTGCCGGCAAGGAACGTGGCGCAAGATCCCGAGGTGGAAGCACGTCGCGTCCGGACCCGGGCGCTCGTGCGCCATGCCCGCGCCGTGGATGCGATCTTCGCGGAGCGGGAGATAGGCAGGCAGGCAAGTCCGGAGCAGGTGAAAGAACTACAGACGGCCCGCCATGCCTTCGAGGCGGTGCGGCCTTATGGCTCGCATGACGCCGAAGCCGCCTACCGAAACAACCCGGAGCTCGCCCGTAAGGCGGCGGCCGGTCAGGTCAGCCCCGCCATCCGTGCGCTCCAGATCGAGACCGAACTTCGCACCGATCCAAGCCGGCGCGCCGATCGCTTTGTGGAGCGCTGGCACAAGCTTGGCCACACCAGTCAGCGCCTATACCAAGCTGGCGACATGTCCGGCTACAAGGCTGCGCGCTCGGCAATGGGCGACATGGCCAAAAGCCTCGAACGCGATCCGCAATTGGAATCCATCCTCGCCGGCCGCAAGAACGACCTCGGCATCGCGTTCGAATCCGGCCGCCGGCTCGGCCAGGAGCTAGCCCTTGCCCACGGTATCGGCCTTGGAAAAGACCGAGGCCTCGAACGCTGACTAGGCCTATCTGCCGCCGCTTGGGCGCCACGCCCCGACAAGTCGAAAACCCAATTGCACGCCCGCCAGACGGTGGCCTCTCTTCTCTCAGCAGCCGTCAGAACCAACCAGCAGGAGGCAGCCCGGCCATGCGCGAAGCGGACCGCATCATCCGTTTGAAAACCGTTCTCGCGAGGGCCGGGCTGTCGCGGTCCACGATCTACCGCAAGATCGCCGAGGGCACATTCCCGGTTCAGATCAAGATCAGCACCAATGGCAGCGGTTGGCATGAATCCGAAATCAACCGGTGGATCGCAGATCCTGTCTCGTGGCGACCGAGGGGCGCGCTCGGTGAAGTCCGGTGACGAGAAGATGAACGTCAATCGTCGTTGTCCTCGAAACGCATGATCAACAACGCGCGCGTCCGCCGTGGCGGCAGCTTGCCCTATTCCTTAGAGAGGCGCGTCTTCGGCCCGTTGCTGATTGGGCCGTCAATCGGTCCTAGTTCTGCGCTGATAGCAACAGGCTTGTCCTGCGCTGATAGAGGGGCTTCTCCACGCAGCCAACTCCGCGTTTTCTGATCCGTTCTTGGTGAAATGCCGGCGTCCCATTGTTCACCAAAAGGGCCGCCGCCATAAGCTCACTCGTGTCGTACCCCAATCGATGTGTACCCGGAGGTGCTGACCGGATTATCGGATAGCCTTCCTATCCCCGCACACGATCTTAACGTACTAGGCCCACCACTGCTCACGCTGACGCTTCCTTGAATTGCAATATGCGCGCACCCTGGCGCAGCGCATCGAGATAGTCGGCCCACCACGTCATCAGTTTCACACGCTCATCCCAATAGTCGCCGCGGGCGTAGGCCCGGCGCACAGCATTCGGCTCAACATGCGCCAGCGCAGCCTCGATGGCGTTGATGCTCCACTTTCCGCTTTCGTTGGCCAGGGTCGAAAAGGTCGAGCGGAAACCGTGAGCGACCATCTCGTCGTTCGAATAGCCGAGACGGCGCAGCGCCGCACACAGCGTGTTTTCGCTGATCGGCCGCGTCACCGAACGCAGGCCCGGGAAGACAAGCCCGGCCACGCCTCGCCCTGTGATCGGATGCAGGTCCCGCAAAATGGCGGTAGCCTGCGCTGGAAGCGGGACGCGGTGAGGTCTGCGCATCTTCGTCCGCTCGGCGGGGATGTTCCACACGGCAGCGTCCAGATCAAACTCAGCCCATGTCGCGTGGCGCAGCTCGCCCGGCCGCGGCGCTAGCAGGGCGATCAGTTGCAGCGCGGCCTTCGTCGTTGGCTGGCCCTGAAAGCCGTCAATCGCCCGCAGCAAGCCGCCGAACGCGACAGGCTCGATAATCGCCGCCCGGTGCTTCGGTTTTGGAGCTGCGATTGCGCCGCGCAGCGCTTGGGTCGGGTCCGCATTGGCACGGGCGGTCGTGACAGCATATCGAAATACGGCACCAATGACCGCCCGCAGGCGCTTTGCCGTTTCGAGCTTGCCGGCCGCTTCCAGTGGTTGCAGCACCCGCAAGACTTCGCCAGCGGAGACGTCGCCGATCGGCAGCGGTCCCAGATCGGCCTTGGCCAGGCCGAGCAGCCATTCCAGCTTGCCAGCGGTCGCAGTCGCAACGCCCTCCCGCTTCTTCTTGGCAAGCAGCTCATCGGCCAGAACACTGAACGTGTTGGCCTGAGCCTCGGCGCGCGCCGCCTTCACCTGGCGCTTCCGGATGGCGGGATCGATGCCGTCCCGCAAGAGGCCCGCAGCTTCGTCCCTTAGCCTTCTGGCAGCTTCCAGTGGCACACCGGCCGGGGCCTTGCCGTATTCGCCAAGGGCGAGCTTCTTCTGCTTGCTGCCGAACCGATACGCGAAATTCCAGAGTTTGCCACCGCTTGGCGTAAGCCACAGTTGCAGGCCGCCCCCGTCCGAGAGCTTCACTAGCCGCCCACTAGCCTTGGCGTTCCTAACGGCAGCGTCCGTAAGTTTTCCACTCGCCATGCCACGCACCAACTGTTGGCCTTTTCAAAGCTACATCGCCCGAAAGGCCAACAAGGAGGCCAACAATTTCATCGGCTGTCAACGAACGAGAACAAACCGTGACGGCCACGAATGACCGAAAATGTTTTGTTTTCAGTACCTTGTCGGCGAGAAACGAACGAGGGAGGACGGCTGCGGAGGGGGGGTGGTGCCGCAAGAGGGACTCGAACCCCCGACCCCGTCATTACGAATGACGTGCTCTACCAGCTGAGCTATTGCGGCGAACCATAGCGGCGAGCGCCCGGCACGGGGACGGACGACGCGAACGCGCTCCTGATATCGGGCGGACGGCCCGTTGGCAAGGACAACGCGCGCCGCCGCGGCGCGGAAACGAACCGGTGTGGCCCAAAACGGCGGGGCTGGTTGCCCTCAGCCGCCGAACCGCGACCAGAACCCGCGCCAGCCGCCGGCCTGGGCCTTGGGCGCGAGCTGCTCGGCGAACTCGTCGCGGGGCTGGTCGTCGTCGTCGACGCCGGGATCGTCCGGCGGTCGCATGATCGGGACGATCGCCTGGATCGGCGTCTCCGCCGGTCGGGCGAGATCGTTGCGGGTGCGGAACAGCGGCGTCGGCGCGGTGGCCGCGGTCTCGGCCGGCTTGGCGGCCACGGCATCCGGCTCGGCCTCCGGCTCCGATTCGGCCTCGGCGGGGCCCGCGGCCTGCAGCGGCGGCGCCGGCTCGGCGGCGATGGCCGTGGCCTCGATCAGCCTGCCGTCCTCAGCCGTGTCCACAGCGATATCCACGGGCTTGTCGACAGGCTTGTCCACTGTCTCGACCGGCTTTTCGGCCTGCTCGGGCTCGGCGGCTGCCGCCGGCCGCGGCGGCTCGTTGTCCTGCACGGCCGGCGTGATCACCACGGGCGCGGGTGCGGCCTCGCGCGGCGGCTCGACCGCGGCTTCGGCCATGGCCGGGCGGACCGGCGGCGCCAGCACGGCTTCGGCGAAGGCCGAGCTTTCGATCACGCTGCTGCGCTCCGAGGGCAGGCTCGCCACCGGCGTCTGCCATTGGAAGGCGTCGAGCCGGCCGGTGACCGGCGAGATCGGCTGCCAGCGATCGCTGACGTAGCCGTCCGCGGTCCAGGCCGGGTCGTGGCGGGCACGCACCGCGCGTAGCGCCCATTCCCGCGCCTTGCCGGCGTCACCATGCTCGGTGCGCTCCAGCTCGGCCATCAGCATCGCCACGCGCTGGGTCGGGTCCTCCGTGAACGGCGCCAGCGCCTCGCGGGCGCGGCCGAATTCGGCGGCGTCGATCGCCGCGCGCGCCACCGCCAGCGCGCCTTCGACATGGCCGGGCGTCCGCGCGGCCAGGTTCTCCACCCGCGCCAGCCGCTGCGTGGCCGAATCGCCGAGCCGCACATGGGCGTAGGCATCGGCGAGATCCGGATGCGGGCACGCCGCCCAGGCCGCCTCGATGATCTTCATCGCGCGCCGCACCTGGTGCGCCTCGCTCTCGAACTTTGCCGCCAGCACCGCGGCCGGCACCAGGGTCGGCGCCAGCTTCACCGCCTCCATCGCGCTGGTGCGCGACAGGTCGCGATCCCCGGTCTCCAGCGCCAGCGCGCGCGCCGTCAGCAGCACGCCGCGCTGACGGCGGTAGCTCGGCTTGTCGATCATGCCGGCGGTGTAGTTGCCGTCGAGGATCGAAAGCGCACCGTCCCAGTCGGCCTCGGCGCAGCGGAAGCCGAGCACGGCATGCGAGGCCCAGGTGGCGTTGGGCGCCAGCCTGAGCGCCTCGTCGGCAATCATCACCGCGGCATAGGCGTCGTCGGCGCGCTGCGCCTCGATGAACAGGCCGCGCAAGCCGAGCAGGCGGGTGTCGTGGCGCTCGGCCATGGCGCGGAAGGCGCGCCGGGCGCCGTCGCGGTCGCCCTCGAGCTGCGCCGCCTGGGCGTGCAGGAGCAGCGTCAGCGGATCATCGCCGGCCAGCCGCTTGGCGGTGTCGGCGTGCTGCCGCGCCGCGGTCGAATCGCCCTGGCCGATCGCCAGCAGGCCGTGGGTGATGGCGTGGCGGCCGCGCTGATGCCGGCGGGCGCGGTGCGCCTTGCGAATGCGGCCGGGTGCCCGCAGCAGCGCGCTGATCAGGTTCCACAGCGCGACGCAGGCGGCGATGGTGAGGCCGAGCGCGAGCACGAACACCGGCAAGGTCATGGCGATCCGCCACGGGCCCCAATTCAAGACGACGTCGCCGGTCTGCTCGGCGACCCAGGCCGAGCCCGCAGCGGCGAGCCCGACCAGGATGAGGAAAATGACGATCCGGAACATGGGCGTCCTATTGCGCGGGTTTGGCGAGCGCGGTCATCGCGTCGTCGGCGAATTTGCGGGCGGCCGACAGCGCTGCGTCGCGGGCATCGGCGCGTGCGAGCCAGTCATTGGCGGGGGCGCGATCCTCCGGCGAGAGACCCTTCAGCTCGCGGCGGGCCTCGGCGAAATCGTTGCGCAGCGCCGCCGCGGTGATCCGTGCGACGACCGCGCCGCGATCGGTGCCGGCGCCGTCGGTGCGCTCGACCTTGACCAGGCTCGAGGCGCCGGCGGAGAGCTTGTTGAGGATCGAGGTCCCGGTGGTGCTCTCGGGCGCCGGCGGCGAGAGCTTCGGCACAATGGTGAGCAGCTCGCGGCTCAGTGCCGCGGGGCTCGGCACGCCGGTCGTGGCGAACGCCTCCAGCGGCTTCAGCGCGGCCGCGTCGGGCGCCAGAGATTTGGCGGTGGTCAGCGCCGCTCCATAGGGATCGCCGTGACGGACGGCGACGTCGAGCAGGGTCGCGGCGACCACGCGGCGCAACGGCGCGTCGTCGGCCGGCTTGGCCGCCTCTGCCGCCTCGGAGATCCTGGCGCGCTCCTGTGCCAGCGCCGCGCTCTGGCTCTTGCTCGCCCGCTCCAGCGCGTCGATGCGGGCGGTCAATCCGGAGAGATCGACCGGCTCGGGTGCGGGCGCCGGCGCGGAGCCGTCGCGCGGCTGCGCCCGGACGTCGTTGAGGGCGGCCACGGTCTTGTCGGCCTGCGCGCGCAGGCCGGCGACGTCGTTGCGAAGCGCTGCCATCGCCTTGTCGGCGGCATCGAGCCGGCCCGTCACGGCGCCATCCGGCTTGCCGATGCGCTGCTCCAGCCCGGCGACGCGGGAGGTGAGCTCGTCGACCGCCGTGGCCTGCGGCGAGATCGCCGACGGCGGTGCGACCTGCGGCCAGCCCAGCATCCAGCCGACGCCGATGACCAGCGCGGCCGCGGCCGCGCCGGAGAACGGCGCGATGATCCAGGGCGACACCGGCCGGGAGGGTGGCGGCGTCATGCGCGGCGGCTCGGCCGCAGCAATGGTCTCCTCGGCCCTGTCATCGGCGGCAGCGGCCGGTTCGGCGTCCGGCGCGATATGAGGGTGCGATTCGGCGGCGGTCTCCGACGAGCCTTCGGCCATGGCTGCCGCCGGCGCGGACCATGGCGAGGCGGTCGGCCGCTCGGCCGCGCTCTCGCTGGCCGACGGGCGCTCCTCGCGTGAGGTCGGCTCCAGGTCGATGGTCGGCGGTGGCCGTTTCGGCCGCCCGGTGTCGGAGGCCGGTGCAGCGGTGTCGGGTTCATCGACCATGGTGTAAGTTCCCTGGCTGAGGCAAGATTGAGCAGGCCCTCTTACGCCATTCACGACCGTAGCGCACGGGTCAGGCCCTCCAGCATGTCGTTTTCATCCGGATGCGCCGCGATTGTGACCTGGGTGGCGCCGGCCTCGCGCAGCACCTCGGCGACATTGGCCGACAGGCAGCCATGGGGCACCGCCAGCGCCGAGATCTCGACGCCATCGGCCCGGATGGCTGCCACGAATGCCGCGGCACTCCGCCGCGAATAATGCAGCACCGCCTCGATTCGGTTGGCTGCGAAGGCCGCGCAGACGTCGCGCGGCAGCGCCGCGACCGGCGCCATCCGATAGACGGTCTGGGTGACCACATCGAAGCCGCGCTCGGCGAGCTCGGAAGCGAGGTCGCGCGAGACGTCGGCGCCGGCGAGATAGAGCAGGGTGGCCTTGGCGTCGACGACGCCGCTGTCTGCGATCAGGTCGCGCAACGCCGTCGCATCGGCCGCGGCCGAGATCACCTGTGTGAAGCCGGCCTCGCGTGCGGCTGCGGCCGTCCGGTCGCCGACCGCGAACAGCGGCAGGCGCAGCAAGGCGGACGCCCTGAGCTGCGGCGCCGCCGCGCGCAGCGCGTTCGATGACGTTACGATGAGTCCGGCGGCATCGCCGCCGACGTCCGGCGGCATCGCGACCGGCTCGAAGCGCAGCATCGGCGCCAGCAGCACCTCGAAGCCGCGCGCGCGCAGGGCGCTCGCGGTGCGTTCATTGTCCGGGGCGGGACGGGTCACCAGCACGGCCATGTGCTATGCTCCCGTCGAACACGGATCGGCCGGGCTGCAACGGACGGACGATTGCACCTGGCGACCTCGTGGTGTTAGGCGGTTCTGCGCACTCATAATGACCAAAAGGGTTGAGATTGGGTAACGAATCGCAAACGCTCGTGCTGGGCATCGAAACCACCTGCGACGAGACCGCCGCGGCGGTGGTGGCGCGTGATTCGGACGGCAAGGGGCAGATCCTCTCCAATGTGGTGCGCTCGCAGACCGACGAGCATGCCATCTACGGCGGCGTGGTTCCCGAGATCGCCGCGCGCGCCCATGTCGACATGCTCGACCATCTCATCGACGCGGCGATGCGCGAAGCCGGCATCGACTATGCCGCGCTCGGCGGCGTCGCGGCGGCGGCCGGGCCGGGCCTGATCGGCGGCGTCATCGTCGGCCTCACCACCGCCAAGGCGATTGCTCTCGTCCACAATACCCCGCTCATCGCGGTCAACCATCTCGAGGCGCATGCGCTGACGCCGCGCCTCACCGATGCAATCGACTTCCCCTATTGCCTGTTCCTGGCCTCCGGCGGCCACACCCAGATCGTCGCAGTCGCCGGCGTCGGCGACTACGTCCGGCTCGGCACCACCGTCGACGACGCGATGGGCGAGGCGTTCGACAAGGTCGCGAAGATGCTGGGCCTGCCCTATCCGGGCGGACCGCAGGTCGAGCAGGCCGCGCGCAATGGCGACGCCGCGCGCTTTGCCTTCCCGCGTCCGATGCTGGGCCGCAGCGATGCCAATTTCTCGCTGTCCGGGCTGAAGACGGCCGTGCGCAACGAGATCGGCCGGCTCGACAAGGTGAGCGAGCAGGACATCGCCGACCTCTGCGCCAGCTTCCAGGCGGCGGTGCTGGACTCGACGGCCGATCGCCTGCGCGTCGGCCTCGATCTGTTCAAGCAGCGTTTTGGCGCGCCGACCGCGCTGGTGGCCGCCGGCGGCGTTGCCGCCAACCAGGCGATTCGTGGCGCGCTCGACGACGTCGCGCAGCGGGCCGGCACCCGGCTGATCATGCCGCCGCCCGCGCTCTGCACCGACAATGGCGCCATGATCGCCTGGGCCGGACTGGAGCGCCTCGCGCTCGGCCTCGTCGACGGCATGGACGCCGCCCCGCGGGCGCGCTGGCTGCTGGATGCGAATGCCAGCGTGCCCGGCAAGTTCGCGAATACGCGCGCGGGGTTTTGAAGGTGGCGGAGTTGCTTTTTCATTCCGCACAAAGCGGCTGGATCGCCCTCGGCTGTGATGTGGCAAGCTCGTGCCGGAAGCTCCGCAGACTTGTCAGTGGAAAAGAACATCGCGGCAATGACGGCGGCTCAGAAATTGTCGCAGCAGAG